>JAEWSC010000029.1 GCA_023398575.1 Bacillota bacterium
GCATGAGCTGTCATATACGCGATGTACTGGATAAAGCAGATGAAGCGCTTTATGATGCCTGGGTACAATATCATCTGCACACCTGCGAGCGCAAGGATTTGATGGGCTTTAGCAATCATGTTCTTTACGTGGGACGAAAGCATTAACGAATAAAGCATAAAAGGCACTTGTAAATTAGCAAGTGCTTTTTCAAACCAAAAACCAGAAGGCACATTGCGCGCTCTAACCATATGACAGGCCTGTTATTTTTACACAAAAGCTCAAGGAGAAGCGTACATGACTTCGGAAGAATTTGAACAGCGCATCGTCGCCATGCAGGACACGCTGTACAAGGTATCCTACAGCCTGCTTCCCATGATGTGCGACCGGGAGGACGCGGTGCAGGAGTGCATTCGCAAGGCATGGGAAAAGCGGGATCAGCTTCGTACTGACGCATACATGCAAACATGGGTCGTACGAATCCTGATACATGAATGTTATCGCTTAAGCCGCCGCAGTAAACGGGAGTTCCCTTCTGAGGAAGTTCCCCGGCGGGATGTATCTCCCATGCGCGATCATGATCTGCACGATGCCATACTGAAACTTTCGGAGAAACTGCGCATACCCGTGGTGATGCACTACATGGAAGGCTGGGAGCTAAAGAAGATTGCTGCTGTGCTTCGCCTGCCCTTGGGTACGGTGAAAACGCGGCTGTCAAAAGCCAGAAAGCAACTTAAAGACATACTGGGCGGGGAGGTGTAATCATGGACGAACGAAATTGGAAAGGGGCCTTTGGACCAACCCCTGATGCCTTTAAAAGAAACATCTCCTTTGCCCTTCACAAAGTAAAGGAGGAACAACCAGTGAAAAAAATCAAAGCGGCTACCGTGCTTGCCATATCCATGATCATTCTTTTGATGGCGGCTGTAGCCTATGCAGCCGCTACCCAGTGGGGACTATTCAGCTTTATTAAAATGCCGCCTGAGGCAAAAGACGCGCTTCAGACAAATCTGCCCCAAACCGGTGGGGAGGAAGCTGATGTGAAAATTAAGGTGCGGGAAGCATTGTATGATGGAAAGCAGATTCATGCCATTGTCGAAGTGCGGCCCAAAGAGCGGGACAAGGTACTTTTAATGGCGTTTGATCAGCTGCCCACAGATTTGATGTTAAACGCCGGCCCACTGTATGAAAAGGACACCCGTACCTACGCCCAAGCGGCTCTGGATGCGGGAAAGCGTTTGATCAGTATCAATTTGGGGCTCAGAACAGACGGCGTGTTTATCCAAGGCTCTGCTGATCACATACTGGAGGAGGATGGGACATTGGTAGCCCATATATCCAATCCGCTCAGCGTGCAGGGTGATACGGTACCACTGACTTGTGGCTACACAATTACTGCGTGGAAAGATGAGAAAACGGCTTCATCTGACTCCATAGTCCGCGGACAAGTGGCTTTTGACCTGCCAGCCAGCACCCATCAAACTAGCAAGCAGTACTCAGGCCCTGCCGCCATAGAAAAGGCCGGTGTAACGGTAGATCAAATCGTTTTGACAAAGACGGACGCCGGCGTTTATGCGGAGCTGACCTTTTCCATTTTGCCGGAAGCCACCGAGGCGGAAAAGGCGCTTGCCAGGGGTGGGCTATGGTTTGAATATCTGGATGAAAAGGGTCAGCACATTGAGCTTGGAACCTCATCACAAGGAAGCATTGACGGCTTGATGCTTGACGATGGTACAAAAAGCGACACTACTTTTGTACAGATAGAATCGTTGGATTTGATGGCGTTGCCGGACAGCCTAACTATTCGCGGCTACGACTGCTGGAAAAAGACACGCCTTGGACAGCATACGTTTATAGCAGAAAATCAATAACAAGCAATATGCACCCTGCGGAGGCCTCCTTCTCTACGAGGGTAGGCTTCCGCTTCTTTTTCTGGTTATATTTGAGAAAAGTCTTCACGCGTGATATACTATCTTCATCCGCGCCGCCTGGCGCGAGGAACAAAGGAGGAGCCTATGGACATTCAGGCCTACCTTGCCGAGGTATCGGCGCTGCCTGGCTTGCCTGGCAACGAGCAAGCGGTAGCGGAATACGTAAAAAAGCAGTTTGAACCCTTTGTGGACGATGTGGATATCGATTGCATGTACAATGTGATCGCCCACAAAAAAGGCACTGGTCCGAAGGTAATGCTGGCCGCCCACATCGATGAAATCGCGCTGATGGTAGTGGACATTGAAAAGGACGGATGCTTGCGCATGGGCAATGTGGGTGGTGTTGATCCGCGCATACTGCCTGGCACCCAGGTTTGGGTATATGGCCAAGAAAAGCTGTTTGGCACCATCGGGGCCAAGCCGCCGCATTTGCAGACGGCTGATGAGGGCAAAAAGAATTACCGCAGGGAAGACTTGTTTGTGGACATCGGCTTGCCGGTGGAAAAGGTGCGCGAGCTGGTTCAGATCGGCGATCATATCACCTTTAACACGCCTGCAACGATGCTGAAGAACAGGCGGCTTGCCTGCAAGTCAATGGATGACAGGGCCTGTGTGGGCATTATGTTGTTGGCGGCGGAGCAACTGCTGAAATTGCGAAGTGATGCCGATATTTACTTTGTCGCCTCCACCCAGGAGGAGGTGGGCAGCCGCGGTGCCAGAGCCGCAGCCTTTGACATTGATCCCGATCTTGCCATTGCGCTGGATGTGTGCCATGCCACCATCCCCGGCAGCCGCCCGGACACCACCTGTGATTTGAGCAGCCTTGCCACCGCTGTTGGCCCCTTCTTACAGCCCAAGCTTGTGCAAAGGCTGCTGGATACAGCAAAAAAGCACAATGTGACTCTGCAAACAGAAGTGGATGCCAGCAGAACCCACACCGACTGCGATTCGCTGCAGGTCAGCCGGGCAGGCGTGCCTTCCATATTGCTGGAATTGCCGCTTAAATACATGCATACCACCGTGGAAACCATCGATTTGCGCGCGCTGGAGGAAGGCGGCCGTCTGCTGGGCCACTTTCTGGCGGAGCTTGACGATAGATGGGAGGAAGACTTATGGATTTGAAAACCCTCTGCCAAATGCGGGCGGTCAGCGGCAATGAGCAGGAAATTCGCAAAGCGCTGATAGAGGCCTGCCGCCCATTATGTGACAGCGTGACTATTGACCGCATGGGCAATGTGGTCGCCTTTAAAAAGGGAACGCAAGCTGGTTATCCCCATGTGATGCTGGCCGCGCATATGGACGAGGTGGGCTTCATCGTCACATCCGCTACCGAGGATGGCCTTTTGCGCATACAGCCTGTTGGCGGTGTCGATCCCAGGGTTGTCATCAGCAAGCGGGTGCTGGTGGGCGAAAAAGCGGTTCCCGGCATTATTGGTGCCATGGCCATTCATCTGCAGACGCCGGATGACCGCAAGCGCGTTTTGCAATACGACAGCATTTATGTAGACGTTGGGGCAAAGAATAAGGAAGACGCGCTTTCCGATTGCCCGGCTGGCAGTTATGTTACCTTTGATTCGCCCTATGTCACCTTTGGCGATGGTTTTCTTTGCGCCAAGGCGCTGGATGACCGCGTGGGCTGCCTGAACCTTTTGAAGG
This sequence comes from Bacillota bacterium, assembly GCA_023398575.1. Classification (GTDB taxonomy): domain Bacteria; phylum Bacillota; class Clostridia; order Christensenellales; family Aristaeellaceae; genus JAEWAH01. The sequence continues at coordinate 3,567 of JAEWSC010000029.1, forward strand.
TGTTGGAAGATACCTATCCCGGCGATGTGACCTGCCTTTTCACCTCCGAGGAGGAGGTTGGCCTGCGCGGTGCTACGGGCGGAGCTTTCAAGGTTGCGCCGGATATCGCGCTGATACTGGAAGGCACCACCTGTAATGATTTGGGCGATGTGCCGGAGACCATGCAGGTTTGCCGTGCAGGCGATGGTGTGGCCGTCAGCTTTATGGACAACGCGTCCATTGTCTACCGGCCATTGTTTGATTTGGTGGTGAAGACTGCCAAGGAAAACGGCGTCCGTTATCAAATCAAGCGCAGCGTTTCCGGCGGCAACGATGGCGGCGCTATTCAGCGCGCCCGTGGAGGTATCGCCACCTGCGTTTTGAGCGTGCCCTGCCGTTACATTCACAGCCCATCCTCCGTGGTTAAGGAAAGCGATGTTTCCGATCAATACAGCCTTGTGCATGCCTTTTTGAAAAAGCCTGTGCTCTGACGCAAAGGAGAGAACGTATATGTTAGAATTGTTGAAAAAGGTCCTGGCTCCTATTGGCCCCACCGGCTCGGAACATACCGTGGCGGATGTCATCCGTCCCCTGATCGCCCCGCACGTGGACTCGGTGGAAACCGATGTCATGGGCAACCTGATTGCCGTGAAAAACGGAAAGCCCGGCGGCAAGCGCATTATGTTCAGCGCGCATATGGACCATATCGGTTTCATTGTAACCGATATCGAGAAGGAAGGCTTTCTGCGGGTGATGCCCCTGGGCGGAATCCGCATCAATTACTCCCTGGCGAGGCAGGTTGCCTTCCAAAATGGCGTGAAGGGCGTACTGGTCAGCCAGCCTGTGCCCGAGGGCGAGACTCAGGCTATGAAGCATCTGTTCATTGACATCGGCGTGGAAAGCAAGGAAGAAGCCCTGAAAAAGGTAGACATCGGGGATGCGGCCGTGTACGCCGGGGAACCCTTCCAACTGGGCGAACATAAGGTGACTGCGCCCGCTATGGACGACCGCTGCGCCTGTGCGCTGCTGACGGCCCTTACGCAGGAGCTGTCGGAAACGGAGAACACCATTATTGCCGTCTTCTCCACCCAGGAGGAGGTTGGCCTGCGCGGTGCAAAGACGGCGGCCTTTGCCCAAGAGCCGGATATCGGCGTGGCTTTGGATGTGACCACGTGGGGGGATACGCCGGAAGTAAAGCTGCCTTCCGTCAAGCTGGGCCACGGCCCGGCTGTGAAAATCATGGACAGCTCCAGCATTTCCAGCCCCAAGGTGCGGGATGCGCTTTTCGCAGCGGCCAAAGCGGCAGGGGTAAGCGCCCAGCGTGAAGTGCTGCCGGCCGGCGGCACCGATGCCGGCGGCATCCAGCAGTCTCGCGGCGGCGTGGCTGTTGGCACTGTTTCGATTCCTTGCAGGTATGTGCACAGCGCCTGCGAAACCATTGACATGCGGGATATGGATGGCGCGTTGAAACTGCTCAAGGAATTTGTGAAGACGAAGTTTTGATAGGCTTTTGCAGGGAGGACTTTTTGAAAAAAGTCCTCCCCGCGCCCACTCAAAAACTTCATATGGGGAAGAATATCACCGCTATATAACCTAGAGGTGAAATAATGGTCGCGGCACTTTACTTAATTGTGTACTTGTTGTGTGGGGCTGCGATTGTGCAGCTTCTTTTGCCTGCCCACAAATCTCTCACCCGCTGGTGGCTGGGGCTCAGCCTTGGCCTGTTTCTTTTGATGTGGTTGCCAGCCTTGATGGCTTTCGTGTTCAGGTTTAGCAAAACGGCTCATTATTTTGCGCTTATTCCATTGGCCTTGATCACTTTAGGCGCGTTTTTTGCTCGGGATAAAAAGCACGCGCTGAAAAAGTGGGACCAGGAAGAAACCACTTTTTTGATTATACTTGTTACTATCGCCCTGCCGCTGACGGTGCTGGGCGGCTATCTGCAATATACCCACAACCTACGCCTGGCGGCGGATGGCAGCTATCACGTAGGCCAAAGCACCTATGGCGATCTTCCCTTGCATACGGCGATTATCACCAGCATGCGGGATGCCTCTTTTCCGCCTGATTACAGCATTCTGCCAGGAGAGCTTCTTTCCTATCCTTTTTTGATGGACAGCCTTTCAACATCGCTGTACATGTTTGGTTTCTCTTTGCAATTATCGATGATTGTGCCAGGCACGCTGATGATGGCGCTTTGCTTTGCGGGCTATTTGCTCATTGCCAGGGAAATGGCCGGAAGCAAACGGGCCGTGGTATTGGCCGCCTTGTTGTTCTTTTTAAACGGTGGGCTTGGTTTTTTATATACCTTTGACCGTGCGGCGGGGGATGTTTCGGAGAGGCTGCATGAGGTAATGGATGGATACTATAAAACCCCTACCAACCAGCCCGATCCTTACAACCTGCGCTGGAGCAACGTCATTGCCGACCTGATGATCCCTCAGCGCACCATACTTGGCGGTTGGGCCATGATCATGCCCTGTATCTATCTTTTGTTTACGGCCTTTGCACCATGGCGGCAGGAAAGCAAGACCAATATCCGTCACCTATTGCTGCTGGGCATTTGGGCCGGTGGCTTACCTTTGATCCATACTCACTCCTTCCTGGCACTGGGTCTGTTAAGCGGCGGGTTTTTGCTGTACACCCTTTTGCGCGCGCCTAGGGAGTTTGCTGTAAGCCGCCTTCTGCCGTGGCTGTATTATGGCGTAATCGCATTAGTGCTTGCCTTGCCTCAACTCGTCACTTGGACCTTTACCCAGGCATCGGGCAGCAGCCATTTTCTGCGGCTCCAGTTCAACTGGGTCAACAACCCGGATAGACAGGGATTAATCGACCTTTACCTGTGGTTCTATATCAAAAATATCGGCCTGCCGGTGATCCTGCTTTTGTGTGCGCTTGTAGAAAAGAATCCAAAGCACCGCTTCTTGGCTGCCGGGGCTTTTATGATCTTTCTGGCGGCGGAACTCATCCGCTTTCAGCCCAATGAGTATGATAATAATAAATTGTTTTATATATGGTATATGATTGGCGCTATTTTAGCGGCGGATTATGCTGTGACGCTGTTTGACAGGCTTCGGGGACTTCGCGGCCGATATGTGCTGGCCGGCTTTTCTGCAGTTATCTTCTTCCTAAGCGCTGGCCTGACCCTTGCCCGGGAAGTGGTCAGCGACTATCAATCCTTCTCCAAAGAGGACATTGCCGCTGCGGCATACATTGAACAAGAGACGCCCGCTCACGCCGTATTCTTGACTGGCTTTGAGCAGCATTTGAACCCCGTCAGTTCTCTGGCTGGACGTACCATTGTCTGCGGTCCGGGGCTGTGGCTATATTATCATGGCTTTGATACCACGCAGCGAAATAGGGATATTGCTCGTTTTTATTCTGATCCGAAAAGTAACATGGATGTGCTGATAAAATATCAGGTAGAATACATTCTGCTATCCAGTTATGAGCGGAGCAGCAATTATTTTGATCTGGACTATGCCGGTATAGAGTCTGTATTTCCTTTGTCTTATACTAGTGATAACGGGGAGATCTCCATCTACATGGTTCCGGATACATACCGGAAGCAGCAAGGTACGGAGGGATGAAGGTGGAGGAATTTTTGCGCTATTCCATGGCCCATGGCTGCCGCATCAAGGCCATTTTGCTGATAGACGATCAAATGGTGCAGCAAAGTATCGCCATTCTCGATTATAGTTCGCAGGAATTTACGTATACCTCTGCCAAGCAAAAACGGCCCCGTACCCTGCCCATGCAATGCCTTTTGTCTGCTGGCTATGCCAGGGGCGATACGGGGGAAACAGAGTAGGAGTCATTATATGAATGCTTTTAAGTCGATCATGAACGATAAGGAGCGCAGGCGGGAGATTATACTCTACCTGGTGTTTGGCATATTGACCACCCTTGTGAACCTGCTGGTCTATGGTGGACTGATTCTTATCGTGCCGCCCAGGCAAATTCTTTCTGAATATGTTCTAGGATTTCATGCTCCTGTGTATTGGTATAATATCGCCAGCACCATCGCATGGATCGTTGCTGTCACCTTTGCCTATGTAGGCAACAAGCTGTATGTGTTCCGTACGCGGAACTTACAGCGGTATGAGCTGTTAAGGGAAATCGCATCCTTTTTCGGGGCCAGGGTATTGTCTCTTTTGCTGTTTGACCTGGCAGGGTTGTCAATGTGCGTTGAGCTTTTTCATATGAACGAGTTCATTGCCAAACTAGCTATGAATGTGTTGGTGGTCATATTCAACTATGTGGCCAGCAAGCTGGTGATCTTTAAAAAGAAAGTGTAGATGCCTATGATATCGAATGAGCTTGCACTACTTTACGGCCTTTCAGCCTCGCAGGCGCAAGGCGACCTGGTCCAAATGGCACTGCGGGATGCGGGCGTCCCCTTCAAGGAAATTCTGCCGCAGGAAATCGGGTTGCGTGTTGGTGCGCTGGCCGGGCTGGATTCATTGGATGCCAACCCGCCAATGGTAGAGCCGGTGTCCTTGAGCGCCATGCTGTTTTGTGGCTTTTCTGAGCAGCGCCTGCGGGAGACGCTGGCCCTCTTGCGAGAAAGGGGCGCTAGTGCTGCTGTGCTGAAGGCAGTGCTCACCCCTAACAACCGGGACTGGCGCTTTTGCGATTTACTGGAGGAATTGAAAAAGGAACGGGAGGCACTGGCCCAAATGGTGCGCGCAAGGCAGGAGCAGCAGTAAGAAAAAAAGCACGTTCTTTCATCAAAAGGCGTGCTTTTACTTTTTCACCAAATCCTTAATCCATTCTGCAACGCGATAGTGCAGCAGCTTGTGCCGCTTCATGGCCAGCGCCGCATCCAGCGCACCTTGGCGAAAGCGCAAGTTCTCAGGCTCTCGGCGTACCGCCTCACGGTAACTTTGGTGGGCGGTATCGTACTGCCGCATACCCATCAAAATCTGTCCTTGCAGATAGAACCAGTCGCTGTCCTTTGTTTCGGCCCGGCACAACTGCCTCAAAGCGCTTTCCAGGTTACCCTGCTCCATCAGTTTGATAGCGAACCGCTTGGCTTCCTCTTGCGAGATAAGGTTGAAACCTACACGCTTTTCGGAGGCGATGCGCAGCGCTTCTTCATAAGCCAGGTTTAAAGCAATCAGCTGCTCCTGGGCTCTTTTCTGTTCCTCGACATCAGTAAACTGGTCGGGATGGCAGCTTTTGACTTTTGCACGGTAAGCAGAGCGTACCTGCTGGGCGTCAGCATCGCTTTTTAGACCCAGCAAATCAAAGGCGCTTGTCATAAGCCGTCACCTCCCCCAAGCCCACCGGGTCATGCTTTGTCCCGGCGGATGTTGGCCCCAAGGGCACGCAGCTTTTGTTCAATATGCTCATAGCCACGGTCAATATGGCCGGGCTCATAAATCTCGGTTACACCCTTAGCCATCAAACCAGCCACTACCAGTGCGGCACCAGCCCGAAGGTCGGTAGCAACTACCGGGGCGCCGAAAAGTTGTGGTACGCCCTCAATCAGTGCTGTTCTGTCCACCAGACGCACCCGGGCACCCATGCGGCGGATTTCTTCCAGGTGCTTAAAGCGCTGTTCATAAATGGTCTCGGTCACAATGCTTGTACCGTGGGCGGTGGTTAACAGCGCCGACATGGGCTGTTGCAAATCGGTAGGAAAGCCGGGATAGACCTGGGTTTTAAAGTTTACCGCACGGTGGGGGCTGACGGTGCGTACGCGGATGGCGTCGTCACTGTCGGTGACCCGAACGCCCATTTCCAGAAGCTTGGCGGACAGGGCCTCCATGTGGGTGGGAATGCAGCCATGAATGACTACGTCTCCGCGCGTAGCAGCAGCGGCGATCATCAATGTTCCGGTTTCAATCTGGTCGGGAATAACTGTATAGGTGCAGCCGTGAAGTTTTTGCACACCGCGGATGCGGATGATATCTGTACCGGCGCCTTTGATGTTGGCGCCCATGCTGTTCAAAAAGTTCGCAAGATCAACAATGTGGGGTTCTTTGGCGGCGTTATAAATCAGCGTGGTACCAGTAGCTTTTACGGCAGCCAGCATAATGTTGATGGTGCCGCCTACAGTGACCAAATCGAAAAACACGTCCGCGCCGATCAGCTTCGAGCACTGGGCATAGACCATGCCGCCGCGTTCTTCGATTTCAGCGCCTAGAGCGGATAGGCCTTTTAAATGCTGGTCAATGGGCCGACTGCCCAGATCACATCCGCCGGGATAGGCTACTTCCGCCTTGCAAAAGCGGCCTAGCAGCGCGCCAAGCAAATAGTAACTGGCCCTAAGGCGCTGGGTATGCTGGTAGGAGACGTGAAAGCCTTCTGCCGGCCGCGGGTCTACTGTCATAAACTTACCCGGTTCATAAGTGACCTTCGCACCAAGCGAACGTAAAATGGCGGTAAGTGCATTCACATCTTCGATATCCGGAAGGTTTTCAATAGTGCAGGGTTCGCTGCTTAACAATATCGCAGGAATTACTGCAACTGAAGTATTTTTCCCACCGCTTACCCTGGTTTCTCCCATCAGCGGCGTCCCGCCGGTAATCAGCATTCTTTCTGTGTCCGCCATACCGCTGGCTTTACGCCAGGTCACCTCCTTGGACAAAAATCCCCGGCCAACAAAGCCAAGGGATGCCAGAACCTTCTTTGGAAAAAGGAATATATGCTGCTGCGATCATACAGAGCATAATGTTTATTATACACATAGCCGCTGCAATTTACAAGTACTGTTCAAAACGCACCTTTTCATAAAGCGAAAAGTGCATTATGTCTTGCTTTTGCCGACGCCGAGCATGCTTTTCACGTCAGTTGAGCTTGTGCACAGTATAGTGTATGCGGTTTTAGATCAGGCATGTGCTTTGGGCAGACGAGGAACCCCTTTCATATTGAAAACATGCTAATTGAGCATCTATGCATGCCGCCCGTTACAGAACGTATCATCGGCACATGCTGATGCACGTTGGTAGAATGATGCAGCGTCGGCAATGTGATTTTACACGTGCTTATGGATGACAACTACCTGTCATGTGATGAATTGACATTGATTTTGAGTTGTTGCTTCTATATAATCAGCAACACAAGCGTTAATAAAATAAGGCTTGCGGAATAGGGGGATGGGGCTTGAGGATAATTAAATGTCCGTCACCGCAGGTTCTGGCAGCCCTTATGACCGGCGTAGTTATGTTGATTCTGCTTTTTGCGTCACCGATAGGCATGGCGGATAACGGTGACTTTTACCGCATTATGGTTGGCAACGGTCTATACAAGCTGGACCGGTATGAGCCTGATCAATTTTTTAGTTATTTCAGTACACAATTTGGCATGTACCAGTATTACAATGAATTCAGCTCCGGCTTTGAGTCAGGACAGACACCGCTTATACAACTGGCCATCATGCTCGATAAGCTGTTTACCGGTGGGGATGGGTTGTTTGATATTCGGTTTCAGGCCATCATTCTGGCAATCTATCTGATGGCTTCGGTATATCTTTTGACAGCCTATGCGGCACATCGGACCAAAGGCCCCTGGGCGTATTTGATATCGCTGCTGGCGGTTTTCATGTTTGCGGATGTTGGATATCTGGCATACTTTAATTCCTTTTATGCCGAAGGACTGGCGTTTGTCAGCTTCCTGGGCGCCATTGCCTGTGCGCTGCTTTTATCCAGTGGCTGGGGCAAAAAGGGCTGGCTGGTTGCCGGGTTTGCTTTTAACAGCCTGGTGCTCACCTGTTCCAAGCAGCAGTTCGCACCGCTGGGTGTACTGCTTGGTATACTGTGCTTGTTTTTAAACACGCCTAACAAAGAATTTTCGCTAAAGAAAAAACTAAAATGGATAAGGCGCGGCTGTGCTTTTATGTTGGCGGCTGCCGGTGTACTGACGTATGTGCTGATACCCCAGGAGTTTGTGGAGATCAACGCATACCATGCCATGACCCGCGGGGTGATGATGACATCCGAAAATCCCGAAAAAACTCTGGCGGAGTTTGATATCAACCCCCAGTACGCGCTGCTGGACCAGACCATTTACTACGAGCGCAATCCGGTTATCGATGTGCAGGACCCAATGCTCAAGGAAGACTTTTATGGGAAGTATGGCTTTGTATCTATTGCCAAATACTACTTGCTGCATCCCGGTCAATTGATATCCATGCTGGATCAATCGGCCAAGAGCGCCAACGTAATACGCCCCGAATCCATCGGCAATTATGAAAAGAACACGGGGCATGCGCCGGGAGCGCAGTCGAGCCTCTTCTCTGCGTATAGTACGCTGAAAAAGGCGTGGGTACCCAAGACATTTGGTTTCATGCTGCTGTTTTTCGTGTCGATGCTGGTCATCAGTTATAAAGACAGGCAGAGAATGCTGATTCTAGGCTTTGTGCTGGTGATGGGTCTATCCCAGATTGCTGTTTCCATCATTGGTGCTGGCGATGCGGATTTGTCAAAGCATATTTTTCTGTACAATGTAGCCTTTGATTTGAGCGTGTTTATCCTGGTTTCGGCAGGTCTTGCGAGATTCGGCGCTGCAAAGCATAAAGCTGCTCAGGAGAGTCGCGCACAGAAAATGAATCAGGCGGTGGTTGCGTGAAGCGATTTTGTGCGAAAAGGAGGGCCGTATACATAGCGGTTCTCTTTTTCGCATGTTTTTTTGCGCTTCAAAGCTGCGCCATAGCCATAGGCGCAAAGGAGCTATGCCAATCATTTGTGGAGAGGAAGATGATGGACGCCGGCGGGGTATTCACCAACTACCTACCCTCCGAAGAAGCTGGTGAACTGGCGGTGGGTCATTCTGTTTTGCTGGAATCACAAGGATTAATCTTATCCTACTACACACGGGAGGGCAGCGGTGCCATGGCCAATGAGGCCGTTTCTTTTGTCAACAATATGCTGGATACAGGCAGAATACTCTCCTACCGCTTGGATGAAGACGGGGGCAGACACCGCGTCAATGCGGCGGTGGACGATTTGCGCTTTATTGGTGCTCTGCTCGATGCGACGGACACCTTTGGCCGGGCGGATTACAAGGATCAGGCAATTGTGTATGCCAAACGCCTGTATGACACCAATGTCAAAGAAAATATGCTGTTGGATTTTTTCGACGAACAGTACGGCATAACAAATACATTTACTACATTGTGTTACCTGGACTTGTATACCATGAAGAGAATTGCCGCGTTCGATGAACGGTGGCTGCCGGTGATTGATAAGATGCAGGCAACAGCGCTGGGGGGGTATCTGGGAGACACATTTCCCATGTTTCAAACCCGCTATGATTGGGAAAAATGCAGCTATGAATCCCAGCGCATCAACATGGTGGAATCGCTGCTGACCATGTACCATTTGTCGCTTGTTGATTCTTGCCCCAAAACATCACTGGGCTACTTAAAATTAGCGCTGCAAAACGGTGAACTCTATGCGGTGTACAATACGGATGGCACACCGCAAAGCGATGTAAAATCCACAGCAGTCTATGCCCTATGCGCACTGATTGGCGCCAGCGAAGAGGATGGGCAGCTGTATCAGGCCGCAATCAGTCATATGCTGCCGTTTCAGGTGGCGGATGAAAAAAGCCCTGTGCATGGTGCGTTTGCAGATGCGCAGACGCTTGCTGCCTATTCCTTTGACAACCTGATGGCCCTTTTGGCATTGCAGGCCGAACAAGTGCCATCTGATTCCACATAACACTCCTGGCCAAGGAGGAACTGTCCATTGAGAAGACTGGTTGTAGTGACGGCTGCGGCAATATTATTGGCTGCGCCGTTTTTTCATGCCCGGGCAGATGGCCGGCATGTGTTGCTTGTTTATCGGCTGGAAAGCGAGCGGCAGCAAATTGCCCAGGTGCTCACGGCCTGCGGCTATCGGGTGACGGAGTTTTCAGATACGGCGTACAAAAAGGAAATGTTGACTGGATATTCTATGCTTGTCAGCACAGTCCGCAATGCCTGTGAGGATGGGCTTGCTTTGGGCATGAAGGTGCTGTGCGTAGGGCAGGATACCCTCCCTCAGAATGGTTTGAAGGTGATTGAGGCAGCAGGCTTGGGTGGCGTGTTGAAAATGGGGCAGCTGTCTTCTCCTTTTTTCTATGCCGGCCAGGTACGATTGCTGGATGGAATAGTCGATGGCACAGGAGTTGGTGAAATGGAAATCCCCCTGCGCGGCAGCTTTCCGTATGGCATGATCAGGGACGGCACGGCGTATGTGCCCAATTTTTCAAAGGATGCGCTGCAGCCATTGGCCTTGGCGCAAGTAGTCAGGCAGTTGTATGGAGAGAATGAAACCGGACGCTTGTTTTTGTGGGTTGATGAGGTGTATCCATTTTCCGACCTGGGCATGCTTTGTATGATGGCGGATGCGTTGTATGAACGGGGCTATCCATTTGTCGTTGGCACCATGCCTGTGTATGACAACCTTACTTATCCCGCCTACTTGCGCTATACACAGGTGCTGCGCTATGTACAGTCCAGGGGAGGTGCGGTGGTCATGCACGATCCGCTGATCCGCACGGCGGAAAAAGAACTGGAAAGCGGGGGTGAGCGCCTTGAAAGAGCCAAAGAGGCACTCGAAAATGCTGGCATCATATTGGCAAACGGCATTGTGTCGCCGTATCCGATGACGCTAACCAGTCTTGCAGCCTTGAATCAGAATTCACAAACTGCCTTTGGCGAGCTCCCCATGGATGCTGCCATCTACCTGCCTATTTTTCAAACGCCGGAGGAGCTTAAAAGCGCCATGAAGCTTTTGTCCGGGAAGTGGATTGCGCCAGCCAGCCTGTATAAAATGGTCGCAGCAACTCCGTACTATTATGATGAGGAGCCAATCGGTGACAATTATGCTTACAGGGCGGAGGTGGAAACGAGCCTTGATCAGTTTTTCACGGCCGGTAATCAAACACTGATTGTAATTGTCGTCATCAGCCTGTTTATTTTCTCAATTCTGCTGGCCGGCGGATATTTCTTGTACCGGCGCAAATTCTACAGATGAAGGGGCTGCAAAAATGAATGTGCTGGATGGTTTGATGCTGGTGGCCCTGATATGCATCTGGTTTTTGCTGCTGGTGAACGTGGTGCTTATCGTGGCCGGTTACCGCTATTATATAAAGTGCGAGCGGCAGGAACCGCCGGAGCCAACAGCCTTTCCCATGGTATCCATCATGGTACCGGCCCACAACGAGGGCAAGGTGATTGTGCAAACGGCGCGGGCGTTATTGTCTCTTCAATATCCCAAGGACAGGTATGAGGTGATTGTCATCAACGACAACTCCACCGATAACAGCGCGTCGCTTTTGCAGGAGCTAAAAGAATTTATGAACGCGGATAACCTGACCATCATCAACACCGATAAGGTAACCGGTGGAAAGGGAAAATCCAACGCGCTGAACATTGGCTTTCAGCAGTGCAAAGGTGAGTACATTGTCATCTACGATGCTGATAATACCCCTGAAAAAGGTGCGCTTTCCATGCTGGTGGCTCAGATCACCCAGGATAACACCCTGGGGGCAGTTATTGGCAAGTTTCGCACCCGCAACAAAAATGCAAGCCTGCTCACCAGATTTATCAACATTGAAACCCTGGCGTTTCAGTGGATGGCCCAAGCGGGCAGATGGTATCTGTTTGGCCTTTGCACCATACCCGGCACCAATTTTATTATCCGCAGATCCATTATCGAGGCCGTCGGCGGCTGGGACCCCAAGGCTATTGCGGAGGATACGGAAATCAGTTTCCGTATATACATGATGGGTTATCAGATTAAATTTCTGCCTTGTGCTGTCACCTGGGAGCAGGAGCCGCAAACCATGAAGGTTTGGTTCAAGCAGCGCACCAGGTGGGTGAAAGGCAATATCTATGTGATCATTAAAAACTTGCCTCTTTTATTTGACCCCAAGGCAAAAAAGATACGTTTTGACCTTTTGTACTTTTTATCTATTTACTTTTTACTGCTGACCTCATTGATTATATCGGATAGTGTACTTCTTTTGTACGCGATGGGATGGGCTCATACCACCTTGGCGGGATTTAGCGGGTTGCTTTGGTTTCTGGCGATTCTGCTGTTTATACTGGGCACATACGTAACCATCAGCACGGAAAAGGGCGAGTTGAATGTATCCAATCTAGGCGTTATAGTGCTGATGTACTTTACATATTCCAAGATGTGGATGGCTGTGGCTGCGTATGGCTTGTACAAATACTGTACCGATGTCCTGTTCAAGCGGGAAGTAAAGTGGTACAAAACGGAACGGTTTTAGTAAGCGCAAAGAGGTTCATTTCTGATGAGGAAAAAATGGAACGGCAAAAGGGGTTTTGTTTTTCTACTGGTGCTCTCCCTTTTGCTATCGGTGTTGATGCCGGCCCATGCCGCTTTGCTGGAAGCTTACCATTATGAGCAGGCATTCGCCGTAGATCACGGATTGTCGGGGCTGTTTGCCAGCTTTACAGAAAGCTTTTATGCAGGCAACTGGGCGGTGGAAAAAGCGGAGCTCACGTTGAATTTTGCTGTGACCCAGTTGTCCATTGCCGAAATATCCACCTATACGGTATCTGTCAACGGCCAAAAGGTATATTCTGCGCATATAACCGCAACCGATGGTGAAAAGCAACAGGAACGGATTGTGCTGCCGCCGGAAACGGTAAAAGAAGGAATCAATTACCTGACCATTGAAACCTATATTCGCACAAACGACCCCAAGCCCTGTGTAGACGACGTTTCTTTGGCCAACTGGATGAACGTTTATAAGGATTCATTTGTTTCCATAGCTTACAGGCCGTTGGCGGTCATCGGAAGTGTTGCCGCGCTGTACAACCAGTTTACCAGTATTGATGCCTTGTCGCTGAAACAAAGCGCCTTTGTGCTAGGCGCAGGTGCAGCCGATTCGGTACTTGGGGCTGCCGCCTTATCCATGGCCGGAATGGCGAAAAACGCGCCGCTGTTTTACGAAAACATCGGTCTTCGGATAGACGATGGCGGTGATGCGTTGTTTTCAGATCCCTATCAAATTTATCTTTCTCGGTATGATCAGTTGGCGGGCGATGTGCTGGCGGCGCTTACACCGGAGCAGCGGATGGCAGCGCAAACCGGTATTGCCCTTGCACTGATCACGCGCAGTGATGATTATGTGCTGGCCGCCATTGGCGCTGATGACAAGGCGATGGATACCATTGGCCGGCTTTTGGGCAACGCGGCATACATAAGTCAAATGCAAAACGCCTGGACGGCTTTATCGTCAAGCAGCAATGTTCTTCTGCCGGTTTCTCAGGTGCAGCCTTATGTGATGCTCACTGATGCCGGATCGTATGTTAAAGGCGCGTTCCGGCAAAATGCCAGCTTTTATATCCAGTTTCCAGAAAACCGTGCGCTGGCGGACGAGAGCCAAATCCGCCTGGTGTTCCGTTATGCTGAGAATTTGGATTTTGACCGGTCCCTGGTCACGGTGTACATCAACGATACCCCTATCGGCAGTAAAAAGCTGTCGCAGGAAAACGCCCGGGGCGATAGCGTGGAGCTTTCTATCCCAACGGATATTAAGGTGTCTGGCAGCTTTTCTGTGAGGGTGGCTTTCGATTTGGAAATTAAGGATCTTTGGTGCACCCTGCGCCAGGAGGATACACCATGGGCTTACGTATCCAACGAAAGCATGATGCGGCTGAACTCTGTGGATGTACAGGGTCTTTTGTTTGATAACTACCCCAGCCCCTTTGTGATGGATGGACAGTGGAACAACGTAGCGGTGGTGCTGCCCGATTTCCCATCTTGGGCCGATTACGAGATGCTCCGGCTTATGATCTTGACCATGGGCCGCTACTTAACCAATAATACCGGGGTATTATCTGTACAACGGGGAATTAGCAAAGGAACGCTGCCCGCCGCCAACACCATCGCCATTGGCAGGTATGGTGTAAATCAGATCGCGCAGGATCTAAATGGCGAGTTGTTTTTCAGATTCAGCCAGGATGGGTCCACCATTGAGTCCAATGAAAAAATGCTTATCGAGCCTGGATTTGGCGCAGGGCTTGCCAGTGTACAGTTGAACCATATGCCACTGAGTGGATATCGGCGGGCATTAATGGTGGTAAGCGGCGTCAGTGATGAGGCAATGTTAAAGGCCGTTCCTTATCTTGGCAGTGTGGAGGGCCTGTGGCAGGTGTACGGCGATGGTTTTGTCGCCAGCAGCGAAGCTGCCCACTCCTTCCGCTTCAAGGAAGATAACGCCGCGGTGGCCCCGGCTGCATGGAAAATGCTTGAGCGGCAGGATGTGCTTGGCCTGAGCCTTGCGGCAGGCGGCGTACTGCTGCTTACGCTGTTTGCCTTCAGCATGATGATGGTGAAACACAGGAGGAGGAAGTAACACATGAAATGGAGCCGCACTTCCGCAATCACAGACATTTCATTCCTGTTGCTGCTGGGTCTGGTGTTTGTGTGCATCATCTTTGTGGCGGGTGATTCTCAAAACCTGGGTGTGAATGTAGGCCTTTTATGCGTGGCCACAGCGCTGGCCATATTTACATACTTCACTTCATTAACGGCTGGGCTGGTTGCCAGCATTATCCTCATTTTCGGGTATGTATCCTATGTCATTTACATATCCCTTACAAGAGGAACGGCAGTTCAAGCCTACACCTATTTCTGGGTGGTTTGGACGCCGCTTTTCACCAGCTGCATTGCCGTATTTGGCCAGCAGGTAAACCGGCTGCATGAGAATCTTTCCAAGCTGGATACGCAGATACAGGAGCTGGTGACCATTGATATGAACACCAGACTGAAAAACCTGCGTGCCTTTGACCTGGAAGGCGTAATCTACATGCGTATTGCCAATCGATACAACATGCACCTGACGTTGCTTTTGTGGGAGCTGCGCTACCCCAGAGAGTTGGAATTGATTTTGGGTAAAGCGCGCATGGATGAGTTGGTGGGACGCATTTCCGATACCATCAGCGGTTCTCTGCGTACCGAAGATGCTGTGTATTTGCTGGATGACAAGCCCCATCAGTGGGGTACGTTGATTTTCACCAACGCCGTTTCCCATGAGGTGGTGGTGGAGCGTGTTCGCAAGAACATACAGGCTCTGGAACTGGAGGAGGTGGACAAGCGGCGCCGCCCGAATTTTGAAATGCGGGTCGGAGTGGCGGAGTTTACGCCGGATATCAATTCGGCGCTTAAGCTTTTGGATAAGGCAAAGAAGCAGATGGAGTTTGACGTCTGATAGCAAAATAGGCGCGCCTGTAGCCGTTGAGTGGGAAGCATGTTTCCTTTTGTTTTTATGCTGTAAAATAGTAGAATGAAAATTTCGATATTTTACATGGTTTGCTGTTATCTATTGCAAGAACTGGTCGAAATATGTAAATAGGGTTATACTATCAATAAGAGCAGATGCCGTTATCGAGCTTAGTCTTCATGCATGGCATCTTGCAACAGTACACGAAAGAGGAGAATAGTTAATGAACCGTAAATGGAACAAATTCGCGGCCCTGTACCTTGCGCTGTGTATAATACTGGTTGGCATACCCGTTTTACAGGCCCAAGCGGTTTCCGCATCGGAGGGGGTTGAACAAATTACTGTTAGCGGCTTTTCTTCCGGTTCAACATTGAAGCTGTATACAGTGGTGGGGAATACGCTGATTGCGCAAGTCGATAACGTCACTGGCGCAACGCATACCTTTCCGGATGTGGTGCCTCGGTCTGGTGGCTATTATATTGAGGAAACTGATTTAGACGGAATTCCTCATTATACCTCCTTTTTTAACTCCATCCTGCGTACGCCCACATTATCAGCCGGTATCGGCTATGCGGATGCCGGAAACCTTTTGACTGGCGCTGTAGCTGAGCTGTATGATTTTGGAGGCATTCCTATTACTACATCACCGGCGGACACTGGCGCCGGTACCTACCGTTTTACTGGACTCACCCCGGGAACCCAGTATTATGTCAGGCTGGCCATCAATGGGGTTGTAAGCCCGGGCTCCAACGTGGTAACAGTACAGGCACCGGTGCCGCCCTCCGCACCTTCGGTATCAGCCGGCTTGGAAAGTATTCAGGTCAGCGACTTTACGGCGGGCGCCACATTGAAGCTTTATACTGTAGACGGATCACCTATTGCCAGCGTTGACTCGGTTACAGGCACATCGTATACCTTTACACCTGTAACACCTAATGCCATTCAATATTATGTTACCCAGACGGTTGACGGACAGGAAAGCGAGAACTCCAGTTTTGTCAACCCAACATTGCGTACGCCTACCTTGGTGCCTGGTATCGACTTTGTGGATGCGGGCAATATTTTTCCCGGGGCAACCATTACTTTGTTTGATTCGCATAGTAGTGTTATCTCCACTTCGCCCAGCGACAATGGCAACGGTACATACCGTTTTAGCGGTTTGACCGCCGGTGAACAATATTATGCTGTTCAGTCTATTAATGGAGTAGTCAGTCCTGTATCAAATGTTGTTGCGACGATTGTGCCGCCGCCGCCCCCGCCCCCTCTGGCAGCACCTGGCGTGGAAAGCATTGTCGTCAATGCTATCTTCCCCGGCGCCACACTAAAGCTGTATACCTGGACTGGAAGCTTCATAACAAGCTTTGATACCACATCAGAAACCACCTACACTTTTTCAAATGTGGTGCCGAATACAGTAGGATATTATGTTACCCAAACATCGATGGGAACTGAGGGTTCAAACTCAGTATGGGTCAACTCTTTATTAAGGACCCCTGCGTTAGTGGCGGGCATCGGCTATGTGGATGTGAGCAATGTCTATCCTGGCGCATCCGTTACGCTGTATGATGCCGGTGGAGCGCAGGTGTCAAGCACCTCCACCGCCAATGGGGATGGGACCTTCCGCTTTTCGGCGGTAGCGCCGGGATCAGGCTATTATGCGGTGCAGGCTATCAACGGCGTGGTAAGCGCTGCCTCCAATACCGTGACGGTTACGCCTGCTGCCCCTGCCGCTTTAGCCGGAGTGGAAAACCTTACTGCCAGCGGCTATCTTTCCGGGGCCACGCTGAAACTGTATCATTTTAACGGAAGCCTGGTGGATACAGTATCCGGCGTTACTACTGCTACTTATACCTTCCAGAGTGTTACCCCTGATAGCGCGGGCTATTATATAACGCAGTCATTCGGCGGTGTGGAAAGCGTTAATTCCTCATGGGTAAACTCCATGCTTCGCACGCCCTCTATCGCTGCGGGCATTGGTTATATTGATGTCGGCAACCTGTACCCAGGAGCAGCTGTAACCCTGCATGACGCGGGCGGAGCAAGCGTTTCTGTCACGCCTTCCACCAATGGTGATGGTTCTATCCGATATGATGGCCTTCCTGCAGGAGGCTGGTATTATGCTGTACAGGCGATCAATGGCGTCCTAAGCCCAGCCTCCAGCCTGGCTGGCGTGCGTTCACCCCAAAGACCGGGCGCACC
Organism: Bacillota bacterium; assembly: GCA_023398575.1. GTDB lineage: Bacteria > Bacillota > Clostridia > Christensenellales > Aristaeellaceae > JAEWAH01. The sequence continues at coordinate 20,937 of JAEWSC010000029.1, forward strand.
TGTTACAGCCGATGGTATTGAAAGCATACTCGTTAGCGGATTTACGTCTGGCGCAACACTGAAGCTATACCGGTGGAACGGTACGTTGACAGCCACCGCGCAAAACGTAACAGAAGGCACCTATACTTTTACAGGCATCGTTCCCTGGCATGACGGCTATTATGTGACACAGACCGTAAATGGACAGGAAAGCGAAAACTCCCCCTGGACGGTGGCTGATGTCAGAATTCCGGTAATTGCGGCCGGCGCTGGTACGGTGGATGTGCAAAACGTGTATCCTGGCGCCGTGCTAAAGCTGTACGATTCCAGCAATGCGCTGGTATCGGGAACCGCATCAGAGATTGGGAATAGAACCTTTCGATTCAGTGGTTTGGCGGCAGGAACAACGTACTACGTAAAACAGGTTATCAACCAAATCGCCAGCGAAGCATCTAATGTAGTTACCCTGCCCGTTGTTCCTGATGCGCCGCTAAATGTCAAGGCATATGCGGGGAATGGATATGCCACTGTGAAATTCGATGTCCCCCAGAATAACGGCGGAAGCCCGGTGCTCCATTATGTGATAACGGTCACCTCAAGCGGAAAAGCAATAACCACCGATAAGACATCTGTGAGTATTACCGGGCTTACCAATGGCAGAAGGTATACTTTTACCGTGAAGGCCGTTAATGCGGTGGGTGAAAGCATTGCCTCCGTGCCATCCAATGCGGTTACGCCTGACCAGCCGACACGGCAGGAACCCGATGCTGGACAGAGTGTTGTGGTCATTGTCAATGGTGTGGTGCAGGATGCCGGCACCAGTGAGATAACAGAGCAAGGCGGAAAAACCCTTGCGACAGTGACAGTGGATAATGGAAAGCTTGAAAAGATTCTTGATCAAATGGGTGAGAAGGCTGTTGTGCTCATCCCCGTTGAGGAACGCGTTGACGCCGTATCCGTGGTGTTTAGCGCGGAAATGGTTCAAGATATGGTCGCGGGTGAAGCAACGCTTGATATCCAGACGCCTGACATAATTTACAGTGTTTCAGCGATAGATTTGGATATGGCATTCCTGCCTGAAGCGTTTGGGAATGATGTAGATTTGAAGAATGTGACGATGACCTTTCACATTGAGCCGCAGGGAGATGAGGCTGTTTTCGGATTGGATGCAGTCACTGTGAAGATGGCACGCTTTACCCTTATTTGCACCTATAGTGACAAAACCGTGGAAATCAAGGATGTAGCGGCCTTCCTATCCAGGCGGATTCGCATTCCTGCTGGAAAAGCCCCAGATACCATCAAAAATGCTATCATAGAAAGAGAAGAGGGTACATTCGTAACAGAATTGGCAGAAAAACAGGAGGAGGACGGGAAAACCTACGTGGTCATTCGCTGAGGCGTTAAGTGAAATAATCGTGTGGATAAAGGGAAGCATATTTCAGATGAAAATGTGCTTCCCTTTTTCTATTCTTATAAATAGAAGGCGAAGTGGGAAAATGATAGGTGGGAGGTTATGCAGATGTTTCCCGATGCTGTGTATTACGAGCCAGATGTGCTTTCTTATCCCCTTGGTGAATACTTGAAAGTAAAGTATGGTCATGTGCCATGGATTGAAATCAGTAGCCACAATAGCATTCCCTGTATGCGCGAAAAGAGTAACAAAGAGTTTGGGAACATGAAGCGCCATTTGATCGTAGGGGTGCGTAAGACCCACAAATATGTGGAAAATCACAAGGTTTCCGATTACTTGGTTCCCTATACCTCTTCCGGCTGCAGCGCTATGTGCCTGTATTGCTATCTGGTGTGCAACTATAACAAATGCTCTTATTTGCGGCTTTTTGTGAACAGGGAACAGATGATGAATAAACTTCAAAAAACAGCCAGGGAAGCGGATAAGGACCTTGTCTTTGAAATCGGCAGCAACAGCGACCTGATACTAGAAAACACAATAACGGAGAACCTGCCTTGGACCATCGAAACCTTCGCAAGGGGAGAAAAGGGACAGTTGACCTTTCCCACCAAGTTTTCTATGGTGGAGCCCATTCTGCCCCTTGATCACAAGGGCAGGACCATTGTCCGCATGAGCGTCAATCCACAGGAAATCATATCTAAAATCGAGCTTGGGACCTCGCCTCTTTCGCAAAGGATACAAGCCATCAATTCCGTTTGTGATGCAGGCTACCCTGTCGGGCTGTTAATTGCCCCGGTGATCCTGGTGCAAGATTGGCAGGAGAGGTACGCGCAGATGCTTCAGTTATTAGCAGAGGGACTTACACAGAAAGCGAAAAAGGCACTATTCATTGAAATTATCTTCATGACCTATAGTTTTGTGCACCGGGCTATCAACAGCGAAGCCTTTCCAAAAGCCCCAGATTTATATGACCCCTCCCTGATGACAGGAAGGGGTCGCGGAAAATACTGTTATAAAGAGGAGTTCCGCAAGGCTGGAGAGATATTCCTGCGGGAGGAGATCAAAAAGCATTTGGGGAATATGCACATTCTCTATGTGGTCTAGACGAAATACCCATTCTTTATAAAAAGTACGTGAAAAATCCTCCTTATTCCATGACATGCCCAGCCGCTATCAAGGCAGAGATCAATTTGCCCTCATGGATAGGAGGATTGCATATTTTCTTTATAGCATGGACCTTTGGCTGATACATAAGGCGTTACATGTTTTCAAAAAACGGCTCACCATTCTCGTTTACCAAGGTACCCATTTCATCAAAGCGCAGAGGTATTGGCTTTGCTATAAGGTATTTCAAAATTTCATCCATGCGCACACTATCGGCAAAGGGGACTAGGGAAAAAGATACGCCGTGCTTTTTCGCCCGGCCGGTGCGGCCAATGCGGTGCAGGTAATACTCGTTTTCATTGGGCAGGTCAAAGTTGATAACGGCTTCCACATCATCCACGTCAATGCCACGGGCGGCAACATCGGTAGCTACAAGAATTTCAAACTTTCCCTTGCGGTATGCCTGCATCACCGCGTTGCGTTGGCTTTGCTTAATATCGCCGTGAATACAATCGGCATTGTAGCCGGCCTTTTGCAGCCGGGTGGACAAGCGCTGTGTCATGTCCTTGGTGTTGCAGAAAATCATGATTCTGTGATAGATATCGGCGTCCAGCAGGTAAAGCAGATGATCAAACTTTGTTTCCCGCTGGCTGGCAATTACATATTGAGTAATCTGCGGCCGGTTTTCCTTGGTGGCGGGAATGGTGATTTCCAGCGGATCGTGCTGAAACTTCCAAGCGATGGTCATCACATCCTGATTGGTGGTGGCAGAGAACATGACCAACTGCCGGTTAGGCGGTGCGGCCTCAATGATTTTGGTCACATCTTTGACAAAGCCCATTTTTAGCATTTCATCGGCTTCATCCAGCACCATGGTGTGCACGTGGTCCAGCTTGACAGTACCCCTTTGCATATGATCCAGTATGCGTCCGGGTGTGGCAATGATGATCTGGGGCTTGCGCTTCAATTGTGTCAGCTGTTTGGTAATAGGCTGCCCACCATACAGTACGGCAATTTTCACTTCTGGAATAAAAGCAGACAGGTTCTTCAGTTCTTCACCGATTTGTAATGCCAGTTCCCGCGTTGGGCAAAGAACCACTTCCTGTATGCGGTGGTCGGTAAGGCTGATGTACTCCATCATGGGTATACCAAAGGCGGCTGTTTTTCCCGTACCGGTGGGGGCCAGGGCGATAATATCCCGGCCCGCCATCATAACGGGTATGGTTTTCTGCTGCACCGGGGTGACCTCGGTGAAGCCCATTTTTTCGACAGCCTTTAAAACTTCTGCGCTTAGATCCAATTGTGAAAAGGCAGTTATGACAGTCTCAGACAAAACAGAGGACTCCTTCTAATGATGACTTGCTGTTCTTCATTGTAACATAACACAGCGGGAATGAAAAGCCGCAAGGGAGACGATTACTTTTTTGGTATCCACAGGATGCAGTATGTACGTGGAATACATGTTTCTTACACGTGTTTTGTGTCAAAAGTGCTGCTGACAAGGGGGAAATGTAGCCATTGTCAAGCCAACTCAACCGCCATACGCTTCAATAGCCTTCGCTAATTGATCGGGACAGGATGTATTGCCTTGGCAGGGGATATTGGACAGACGCTGGACGACCTCCTTGGCATTTTGGCCGATGACCATCTTGGCAAGTCCCTGAAGATTGCCTTTGCAGCCGCCAACAAAGTTGCATTGGGTAATAACACCGTTTTCGATTTCCAACTCGATTTGCTTGGAGCAGGTGCCTTTTGTTTTATAGATGAACATATCTTGTAGACCTCCGATTTGGTAATTAAACAAAAATACATTCTTCATGCATACAGTAGAATCCTGCTGCATAAAGCAGAAAGAATAGGTACTCTATTTTTATCCGCACCCTCAAGGCCCTCCCCTCATAAAATGCAACATAAGACCCTGACGGGGAGATGAAGGGGCGCGGCGCATGCAACCTGTCATATGGATAGCCGATAGGGAATTGGGTCTTTTTTTATGGAGCGGGGATGTATTGTCCCAGGTCTCCAGCAACCTGATCTGGCCACATGCACCATGCCCGGCGTCGGCGCAATTTTTTTGCGCCTGCAAAAAGCGGAGCTTGGTGCAACGATTTATTTTGAGAGAAGAAGGCTGGCGTGCAGATTCGGAATTTCCGGCACCGCCGGGCTTGGAGTGTATGCAGGCATCGCCGGATGGCGGATGGCTGTATTTGCTAAGTGGTGAAGCTGACAGCCTGCACGCGGTGGCCGCGGAGACAGGCGAACTGATGTACGGAAATGCGGCAGGGGTATATCCCCGCAGTGTACAGGTGCATCCCAACGGCAAACTGGTAGCTGTGGCTGGCGGTGCGGCGGGAGAGGTGCTGCTTTTTCAAGCACCATCTCTAAACCTGTACAGGCGCATACCAGTGCCAGGCATTGCTTGCCATGCGGCATTTGTGGATGGCGGACTTGCGGTATTGTGTGCTGTGGAGGATGATGAGGTACAGACGATGCTGGGCTTTCTGGCTGGAAACCGTTCCCACGTGGAAGAAGTGGTTATGTTGCCCGGTCTGCCGGGTGTACTGCAGCCACTGCCGGACGGGTCGGTTTTAGCCAGTTCCCAAGGCACATTGGCAAAAGTATCCCTCCGGCAAAAGGCAGTGGTGTGGCGTTCCGACAGTTTCGGACTGCCGGGGGCCTTGAGCGTATGGGGGGAGGAAGTGCTGGCCAGCGATCAGCTCTTAGGCAAGGTGATGGCTTTGAACTGGCGCAGGCCCAGGGAACAAAGAGAGCTTTTTGAAGGCGTGGAGCCGGTGGCGGTGTTTCAGTAGGTGCGCCGCTTCCCACCCCAGACTGCCGATATCCGCAGATCTTTTCCCCGCCCGCGTTGCCTCGTCCGCTCCACGTAGCGCTGCTACGCGTCGCTACCTCGACTTAGCGGACAAGAAAAATCTCTCGCGGCTCTTTGGCAGTATAGGGTGGTCATTGGCGCTTATCTCCTTTTCCTAAGTTCTATTTGAAGTTTTCTTGGAGAGGTGCACAGAGGCCTTCTTTTTTAAAAGAAGGCCTCTCCGCAAATTCTATACGTATTCGTTCTCTTACATCGCTTTCTTCACGGCGTCCATGCCGGCTTCCATGGCCTTTCGGTTAAGTGGCAGGAGGTCGGCCTTTTTCTCACCGAAAACATCCTTCAAGGCGTCCATGGCGCTGTCGATTGTAATGGTGCCCGTGGCGGCGATGATAGCGCCCAGCATGACCATGTTGGCCACGCGGCTGTTGCCCAAGCCTTCCGCAATTTCGTTGCAAGGGATGGGCAGAACCTTGGTGTCTGTGCGCTGCGGCTTGGCCTCGATAAGAGAGGTGTTGTACAGCAGTGTTCCGCCTTTTTCCATGGCCGGCTCAAACTTTTTGAGCGACGGCAGGTTCATGATCACGGCCACCGGGGGTTCTGTAACCAGCGGACTGCCGATGGGCTCGTCGCTGATCACAACGGCGCAGTTGGCTTCGCCGCCGCGCATTTCTGGGCCGTAGCTTGGCATCCAGCTGACGTTCTTGCCTTCATGCATGGCCGCCTTGGCCATCAATTGGCCGATGAGCAGTATACCTTGGCCGCCAAAGCCTGCGATGAGGAATTGAGCTTCCATGTTCAGCCCACCTCCTTCTTGACGCCAAGGGGGTACTGGGGAATCATGGTGTCCTCCAGCCATTTGAGCGCTTCCACAGGCGTCATACCCCAGTTGGTGGGACAGGTGGACAAGACCTCAACCAGCGTAAAGCCTTTGCCCTGGGTCTGCAGTTCAAAGGCACGCTTGATGGCCTTTTTCGCTTCTAAAATATGCTTGACATCGTGGGTGGAAACCCGGGCGATATAGGCAGGGCCATCCAGTGTGGCCAACATTTCGCTGACGCGGATGGGATAACCGCAATGATCTACATCTCGGCCATAGGGGGAAGTGGTGGTCACCTGGCCAGGCAGGGTAGTGGGGGCCATTTGACCGCCGGTCATGCCGTAGATGGCATTGTTCACAAAGATAACGGTGATTTTTTCACCCCGGGTGGCAGCGTGAATAATCTCCGCAGCGCCAATGGAGGCAAGATCGCCATCGCCTTGATAGGTAAACACCATATGATCAGGATGCACACGCTTGATACCTGTGGCCACTGCCGGCGCGCGCCCATGGGCAGCTTGCATCATGTCGCAACTAAAATACTCATAGGCAAACACCGCGCAGCCTACCGGCGCCACGCCGATGGCCTTGTCCTGCATGCCAAGCTCCTCGATGGCTTCGCCCACCAGCCGGTGTATGATCCCATGGGTGCAGCCGGGGCAGTAGTGCATGGGCTTGCCGGTGAGCATTTTTGTTTTTTGAAAGACAACTGCCATTTACTTTCCCTCCCCGCTGATTTGCTGCAGTTGATCCAGAATTTCGCGGACCGTGGGCACCATGCCGCCGGTGCGGCCAAAGAAGTGTACAGGCTTTGCACCGTTTACGGCAAGGCGTACATCCTCCACCATCTGGCCCAGGCTCATTTCTACAGTGAGGAAGGCCCTGGCGTGCTTTGCCGCTTCCTGAATGGCCGCATCCGGGAAAGGCCAGACGGTGATGGGGCGGATCAGGCCCACCTTCATGCCTTCCGCTCTTGCCTTGCGCATGGCGCTGCGGGCTACGCGGGCGGTAGTTCCGTAGGCGACAAGAATGTACTCGGCATCCTCAGTCATTTCGGTCTGCACCCGGACCTCGTTTTGCGTCATCAGGTCATATTTTTTCTGCAGTTTTAGGTTATGGTTTTCTAATGCAATGGGGTCGATGAACAGGCTGTTGATAATGGCGCGGTCCTTGCCAGAACCGGCTGACCAATCTTTGCCGGGCAAATCGGTGGCAGGGGTGTAGTCGGGCATTTGTACCGGCTCCATCATCTGGCCGATGAGGCCATCGCCCATGACGATAACGGGGTTACGGTACCGGTCGGCAATATCAAAAGCAAGCTGTGTCAATTCTACCGCTTCTTGTACAGAGGCGGGGGCCAGCACCACCATGCGGTAGTCGCCATGACCGCCGCCGCGGGTGCTTTGAAAATAATCGCTTTGGGCGGGCTGAATAGAGCCTAGCCCTGGTCCGCCGCGGACCATATTCACAATAACACAGGGCAGCTCGGCGCCAACAATATAGCTGATGCCCTCTTGTTTTAAACTGATCCCCGGGCTGGAGGAAGAGGTCATAACCCTGGCGCCGGCCCCAGCCGCACCATAGACCATGTTAATGGCCGCCACTTCACTTTCCGCCTGCAGGTAACAGCCACCCTCCTTGGGCATGCGCGCGGACATGTATTCTGGAATTTGATTTTGCGGGGTGATGGGGTAGCCGAAGAAAAACCGGCAGCCGGCCTGGATGGCGGCTTCGGCAATGGCCTCGTTGCCCTTCATCAGCATTTTTTCCTGAGCCATAGTTACCGCCTCCTATTTCTCTACCGTAATTACGCAGTCAGGACACATTCTAGCGCAAAAAGCACAGCCGATGCACTTCTCTTGATCCACGCACTCCGCGGGATGATAGCCGCGGCTGTTGACTTCCTTTTTTGACAGGACAAGTATTTTGCGTGGACATACCGCGACGCACAGGCCGCACCCTTTGCATACTTCGGCCTGAAAAGATACTTTAGCCATAGGCTGGAAACCCTCCTTTGATACACCCACATGACTCGTGTTCTTCCATTATACAATAGGAAGATGTCTTGTCAATTAACAAGACGCTCTGCGCGGAGGCGTTGCCCGTATGCCTTGTTGCTGTGTTTTGCGTAATATCTGGTGTTTTTACATTAGAAAGCGTTGTTTCAGGTTCGCTTTTTTTGATTGCTTGCCCGATTATTCATATTCCCGCAAGCATTGTTTTTTTCTTGTCTTTTGACAGATATGCGATTTTTTCCAATGGACGCTGCGGTAGCAATCAGCAGGTGAGAGTGGATATAGGGGGTAGCGGGCCGTAATCAGCCATACGGTAATCATTGCTGTACCGAAGATGAATATGGAATTGATGAAGGATGAACGTAGCGCAAACACAATATAATATGAAGCATCGCTGTTGAAAAGGCAGATTGCTCTGTTGGGCGGTTGAGATCAAGAGTATATCGACTCAATAGGCAAAGCATGCAGTATAAAAAATAAATGATATACTTGCCGCTTATAATATGAAAAAATGGATAAACTAGCCTTGGGCTTTTGCAAAGCCATATCTAGCCAATTTCAAACATTCAACGGGTGAGATGGCGAACGAGTCTCGTGACCATTTATCGAAATCGACAATTTTCGCGCATATATACGAACGATATAAGCAGCAAGTTTGTATTCGTGCGGAGAAAAAAACGAGTCGAAAAAAAGTATGTTTTCTTGCGAGAAAAGTGTTGACATCCCATATGCGCTGTGTTAAGATAGCACTCGCCGCTTGAAACAGGCGCCGGACCTTGAAAACGATACAGAGTTGAGAGACTCAAAAATGGAAGCGAAAAACGACAGTTGATTCTGAAATATGAGTTTTCACTTTGTCGAGGGAAACCGAGATAGAGAGAGAAGATAGGATTAAACACAAGAGTTTGATCCTGGCTCAGGACGAACGCTGGCGGCGTGCCTAACACATGCAAGTCGAGCGGGGAGACGCCTTCGGGTGTCTTCTAGCGGCGGACGGGTGAGTA
>JAEWSC010000030.1 GCA_023398575.1 Bacillota bacterium
AATCTTCTGGGACATGGTTTGCTGTCTCCTTTCGAATGTTGTGTCGCAACCTCATTCTACCAGAGATCTGCATTCCTTGTCCCTTTTTATCCCTTTTTTGAATTTGCGCAATTTATTGTACCTTATCAACACCATTTCTCTCACATAGCGCAGTGATTAAACCATATCGCTTTATATCCGCAATCTGGGTAAGCGTCGGTCCGCCTGATAGCCATACAACATTTGATGCTCTAAGCGCATGAATAGCTTCCTCTGATGTTATGCAGCCGTCAACTACGATAACGCTTTCAAATAAAATGCCACAATCGGCGAACCACTGTACAGATAGCTCCTTGTATTTCATCGTTTTTTCATGCACTGAAAAATCTGAAGCGACAAAAGCAAGATGATTTATTGGCGCAAGATATTTTTTGAGCTCGTGGATAAATTCGTTTGTAAAGCCAACTGGAAACCCGCTTGTCAGAAAACATGCTTTCATTGATATACCTCCTCACCTTTCTGCGATGCACCGCCTCATGCACGCCTCAATAGTCAAACAGATTGTCACCGACCTGAATAGCTGACGCAGGATGTTCGTTAGCATAAGGCCTTCTGATTTCAATTAAATTCAAAACATTGTATCCGCGTTTCTTCAGAAACTGTATCATCCCATGATTGTTGGGGTGCACATAATTATAGAGTGTTTCTTCCCCCATTGAAGCCGCGAGTGCCTCGGCTTGTTCATAAAGCTTTGTGGCAATGCCCAAGCGCCGAGATTCCTTTTTGACATATATGGATTCAACCCATACGTTTGTGTCCTCTATACGGCAAACAAGATACCCGACGCATGCACCTTCTTCTTCGGCAAGATAGATTGGATAGCCTGCTTCTAGATATTCCATGTACTCTTCTTTGGCAAGGGAAAGGTTTGGGACAGATGTAATGTTTTTTAGCGCACGCAATTCCACGCGGAACGCGGCAATCAGCGGGGCAGCCTTTTCTGAATCGTCACGAATGCCGAGTATGATTTTCATGCAGTGATCCTCCGCGTAAACTGTTTGACATTCCTTTGAACTAAAAGCGCTGTGGGGTTATGGATTTTCTTCATGTAGTATGTCAGTGCGTTGTAGCTCTTTGAATAGCTTAGCATGCCAAAAACTCATGCCCATCTCATCAATGTAAAAGTGAAGAATTCGCCTATAATCCTTTGTGGCAGTGGACAAAACCATTTTGTCGATGCCCTCTGACAGAAGAATAGTTTCAAGGTATTGCATGAAAGCACGGCCAATGCCCTGAGAGCGAAACCTGGAATCAATATAAAGCTCCTCCACTTCGAAGTAGGTGCTGCCAGCCGGCATCATTGCCGTCATGTTTTTTGAATGCTCAACAGTACCAAAGAGGTAGCCGATCACTTCTCCCTCAAATTCCACAATAAAGACACGGTACTTTGCAAAGTGCTCTGCTTGATTTCGCTGATAGCCGTGACAACTGTTTTCTTCTTCCCATTCGCTGGATAGTTTGGTTAGTAAAGGTATATCATCAGATGTTGCGGTCCGGAAATTCAACTGCATCATGCTTTCACCTATTGGGGTCTAATCTTTTCGTCTACTGATTCAGCTATTGTACACATAAGAAGATAATGATGCAATAAAAATAGTGTGCTGCTTGTTATATCTATTATGGTGCTATTCAGTTTGAAATGCTAAGAGGTAAATAAATATTCCGTCTATCGTAAATAGATAAACCAGAACAGTTCAAATTTCTCAACGAATAATTGGATGGCAAGGATAGGTCTAAATTGCATAAGATAGATTCCCAGCCATGCAACATTGCCCGCATTCCGCTCAAAAACCGCATAATTCCTTTGCTTTTGCTCTTGTATTCTCCTTCCAGCCATGGTATACTAAAAAGCAGGCAGACAAATTTACCGTCATGACCTGTTTGAAAGAAGGGTGTAATCGAAAGAGTGGGTATTGCTTGATTCTATTCTCAATATATGTGGCCGTTGCTTGTTATCTTTGCGTTGTTGGGGCAAAATGCTCTGAACGATTGATGCATGCGCAGTCTCTTTATTTGAGAGTGGGACAATAAGCAATAAAGGGCCACTCTTTTCTGTTGCCCAAATGAATTCGGCGCAAATGCGCCGTTTCGCTCAAAAACCTAAGGAGAAGACATGAGCAAAGGTGATATCGCCGCAGTCGCGCTGCCCATCTGCAAAAAGATTTCGCAGGAACTGGGGTATGAACTGGTAGAGGTGAACCTGGAAAAGGAGCCTGCAGGCAAGTATTTGCGAATCTATCTCGATACGCCCAATGGTATCTCTCTGACCGACTGCGAGACCTATCACCGGCGTGTTCAACCCCTGCTGGAACATTTGGATTATGATTTCCTGGAGGTTTGTTCTCCCGGGCTGGATAGGCCAATCAAGACGCCGGAGGATTTTACACGAAATGTAGGCGAAGAGGTGGAAGTTCGCCTGTTTAAGCCTGTCGAAGGTAAAAAAATATTTCACGGCACCTTGGCTGGTCTGGAAAACGGCATGATTCTGTTGAATATAGCTGATGGCCGAAAGGAATTTACGCAAAAATCAGTCGCCCTGGTGAAAAGGCTCATTTCCCTGGAGGGAATTGAGGAAGTGGACCTGGGAGAATAAAAAAAGCAACATATTACCAATGGAAGGCGGTATCCATCCCATGAAATCCGAGATTGTTGAAGCAGCAAGGGCATTGGCCAGGGAAAAAGGCATTGATGAGGAAATGCTCTTTTCCACTATTGAGGAGGCCATGAAAACGGCTTACAAGAAGAACATGCCCAAGAATACGCCGGTACCAGCCAACCTGAGCGTTCACATTAACCGCAGTACGGGGCATGAGCAGGTACTGGCCCGCAAAATCGTTGTCGAGCATGTGGAAGAAGCCAACAACCAGATCTCCCTGGCGGAAGCACACCGTATCCGTCCGGATTATCAACTGGGTGATATTGCCGAGGTCGATGTGACCCCCCAAGGCTTTTTGCGGGTGGCTGCCCAGGCAGCTAAGCAAGTGATTGTTCAGCGCATCAGGGAAGCCGAGCGCGGCAAAGTCTATGAAGAGTTCATTGAAAAAGAAAATGAAATCCTCACCGCTATTGTACAGCGCGTAGAGAACAAGGCTGTCTATGTGGAATTGGGCCGCACGGAAGGCGTACTGGAATCCGGCGACTTTATGCCAGGTGAAGAATATCATGTGAACGACCATATTAAGGTTTATGTGCTGCAGGTACAGCGCAGCGGGCATGAAGGTGTTCGTGGGCCGCAGGTTAGGGTCAGCCGCATCCATCCTGGCCTTGTCAAGCGACTATTTGAAATGGAAGTGCCTGAAATCGCGGCCGGCGTGGTGCAGATTCGCTCTATTGCCCGGGAAGCCGGCAGCCGCACCAAGATGGCTGTATCTTCCTCCGACGCGGTGATCGATCCCGTAGGCGCTTGTGTGGGCCAGCGGGGCAGCCGTGTAGACAAAGTAGTCGAGGAGCTGAAAAACGAAAAGATCGATATCATCAAGTGGTCGCCGGATCCCGCCGAGTTTGTGGCCAACGCGTTGAATCCCGCCCATGTTTTAAGCGTGTTTGTGGCCGAGCGGGAAAAAGCCTGCCGTGTGGTGGTACCGGATAACCAGCTTTCCCTGGCTATTGGCAAGGAAGGGCAAAACGCCCGCCTGGCTGCCAAATTGACAGGCTGGAAGATTGATATCAAGTCCCAATCTCAGGCAGCGGAGCTGATGAATATCCCCGTTGAGGAAGAACCTGTATACGAGGAAGACCCGCTGTTGCCCATGGATGACGACGATACCCTGTAATAAAGGAGCGGTACAATGAAGCCACGGAAGATTCCCATGCGTATGTGCGTGGGCTGCCGCGAGATGAAGCCCAAAAAGGAATTGATTCGGGCGGTCAAGCGTCCCACAGGCGAGATCGTTCTTGACCATACGGGCAAGCTTTCCGGTCGTGGCGCATATGTGTGCCGAAACCAACTGTGTCTTACGAAAGCGATCAAGCAAAAGCAGTTGGATCGGGCGTTGGAACACAAGCTGGAGGAAGAAGTCATTACTCAGCTTAGGCAAATGCTCGAAAACCTGCCTCCGGCTCCACCTGAACCCGAAGCTGAGTCGGAGGAGGAGCAATGACAATAAACGAGTACGACTATACGAAAGTAGCGGGGTATATGGGTCTGGCGGTAAGAGCGGGGCAAGCCGTAACTGGCGAAGGTGCCTGCGTCACCGCGATCCGGGCTGGCAAGGCAGCAGTAGCCCTGCTGGATGACTCAGCTTCTGAAAATGCGCGAAAGCGGTTTGCCGATACTTGCAGTCATCACAAAGTTCCCTTGATTGTATTGCCAATGGAGTTACTGGAGAAAGCGACAGGTAAGCCGGGCAGAATGTCTATGGTGATACCGCCTGGCGGCCTTGCATCAAAAGTGCTGGAGTGTATAGGCAATCATTTGGACCATAGTTAACCCTTTTCAGTTTATGTTTTCTTATTTTCTTTCTTGTATGGATTAAATGCGGGGGTGCAAGCGTTTCATGACCAAAGTCAAACTCAAGGATGCCACCAAGGAGCTTTCCAAGGAAGCGGGCAGCGTGTTGGAGGAAGCCACGCGCGTCAAGCGTTCGGCGGAAGGCCTCTTGCAGTCGCTGCGCAAGCTGGAGAATCAATTTATCCGGGATGAAGAGCAGCGCCGCGCTCAGGAAAAGCTGGAGGAACAGCAGAAGCTGGCCGAACAGCATACCAAGGCGTGGACCATGCTGGATGAGGATGAGGCTGCTATTGTTCACGCGAAGGAAGCAGCTGCGCCGCCCGCTCCGGGAAAAGTGTTCGAAGAGCATACGCCTGCGGCCCCTCCAGTTCCATCAGCGGTTGAAGTGCCTGCTGTTGAGAAAGCGCATACGCTGGAGACGGCACCTGCCGCAGAAAAGGCGCAAACGCTTGAGAAACCGCATGCTGTCCCTGCCGTATCTGCTGAAGAGAAAGCGACAGCAGAAAAAGCGCCTGTAAAAGTGGTACAGGAAGAGATTCCTGCATCCATAGCCATAGAAGCATCTGCAGCAAAAGGCTCTGAAGCTGAACCGGCACCTGCACAATCGCCGGCTGTTACGCCTGCTCAACCTGCTGCATCCGCCGTGACTCCTGCTGCGGCAAGGCCCGCGCCTGTGCAAGCGCCGGCAACGCCTCGTCCGCCTATGCAGCCCGCAAACAGGCCGCCAATGCGGCCTACCGCCGCGCAGCCGGCAAGGCCTATGGGCCAGCCGATTCCTGCTGGGCAAAATGTGCCACAAGCGCCAATAGGCGGCGCGCCTAGGCCGCCATATGGGCGTCCCGCTAATCCTGCCCCTGCTGGTCAGGGTCCTTACGGGCGTCCCGCCAATCCGATGCCTGCCGGTCAGGGTCCCTATGGCCGTCCCGCCAATCCGATGCCTGCTGGTCAGGGCCCCTATGGCCGTCCCGCCAATCCGATGCCTGCTGGTCAGGGGCCCTATGGCCGTCCTGCCAATGGTGCGCCAATGGCACCACGTCCCCAGGGTGGTTTCGGTGCGCCCCGTCCCCAGGGTGGATTTGGTGCTCCCCGTCCTCAAGGCGCTGGTTTTGGTGCGCCACGTCCCGGGATGGGCCCACGTCCCGGTGGTGCAGGCGGGTTTGGCCGCCCCAAGGCGCCTGAGTTGACGCCTGTCGTGGAAAAGGAAAAAGTATCCAACTACGATCCTAATAAAAAGAATTATATTCGCCAGCACGATCCGGAGCGCGTAGCAAAAACGCGCAAGCAGATGGTGAAAGAGAACTTTTCTGGTTATGATGATGATGTGGTGCGCGGAGGCAAGCGCTCCCGTAACAAAAAGCTTTCCGCCCAGCAGATGATGGCGCCAATCAAGATTGAAAAGGCATTCATGACCGCTGAATTCATTACGGTCAAGGACCTGACAGAGCGCGTCGGCAAACCTGCCGGGGATATCCTGAAAAAGCTTCTGTTGCTTGGTATTATGGCCAACATTAACAGCGAGTTGGATTTTGATACTGCATCTCTGGTCTGTACTGAATTCGGCGTGGAACTCGAGAAAAAGCTGGATAAGACGGCGGAAGACTACCTCTCTGACGAAGACTTCGAAGACACAGAGGGTGACCTTATGCCCCGGCCCCCGGTCATCACCATCATGGGCCATGTCGACCACGGCAAAACCTCGCTGCTGGATTATATCCGTAAGACCCGCGTAACCGCGGGCGAAGCAGGCGGTATCACCCAGCATATTGGCGCATACACCGTAGAATTGGACGATCGTCAGATTACCTTCCTGGATACTCCGGGCCACGAAGCATTTACGGCCATGCGAGCTCGCGGCGCGCAGGCTACCGACATCGCTGTGCTGGTGGTGGCGGCAGATGATGGCGTTATGCCCCAGACCATTGAAGCGATCAACCATGCCAAAGCTGCTGATGTGCCTATTATCGTAGCTATCAACAAAATGGATAAGCCGTCTGCCGATCCTGATAGGATCAAGCAAGATCTTACCAAGTACGAACTGGTTGCGGAAGAGTGGGGCGGCGAGACCATCATGGCTCCCGTCAGCGCGCTGACCGGCCAGGGCGTGGATCAGTTGTTGGAAATGATTTTGCTGGTTGCAGATGTGCAGCAACTGCGGGCCAACCCCGATCGTCTGGCACGTGGTGTTATCATCGAAGCCAAGTTGGATAAGGCGCGTGGTCCTTTGGCCACTGTTCTTGTACAAAATGGTACACTTCGGGTTGGTGACAACATCGTTGCCGGCACCGCCTCCGGCCGTGTCCGCGCCATGCTCAACGACCGCGGTGAGCGGGTGGATGAAGCTGGCCCCTCCATACCCGTGGAAGTATCAGGCTTTAACGAAGTGCCTTTGGCAGGCGACGACATGATGGCGGTGGATGATGACCATTTGAGCCGCCAAGTAGCCGAGGAACGGCGGGATAAGGCCAAAGCAGCCCGCTTGAGCAACAGCGCGAAGGTTACGCTGGATAACCTCTTCTCCAAGATTGACGCCGGCAAGGTTACTAATCTGAACATCATTATTAAGGCAGACGTTCAGGGTTCTGTAGAAGCCGTGAAGCAGGCGCTGGAGAAGCTTTCCAATGACGAGGTCAAGGTACGCGTGCTGCATAGCGGCGTAGGCGCTATCAATAAGGATGACGTGAACCTGGCCTCAGCCTTTAACGCCATCATCATTGGCTTCAATATCCGGCCCGACAACAGTGCCCGCGATCAGGCCGACCGTGAAGAAATTGATATCCGCCTCTACCGCATCATCTATCAGGCGATTGAGGATATTGAGAAGGCAATGAAAGGCCTGCTGGCACCTCAGTTCAAGGAAGTTGTGCTGGGCCATGCTGAGGTACGTAATGTCTTCAAGATTACCGGCGCAGGGACGATTGCCGGTTGCTACGTGCAGGACGGCAAGATGCAGCGCAACGCCTCCGTACGTCTCTTGCGCGACCACGTGGTTGTATTCGAAGGCAAGCTATCCTCCTTGAAGCGCTTTAAGGATGACGCGAAGGAAGTCGCTTCCGGTTATGAGTGCGGTATCGGTTTGGAAAGCTACAACGATATCAAGGAAAGCGATATCATTGAATGCTACATCAAGGAAGAAATAGAGAGATAAAAGTATAGCACGGAAGAGTTCAGTGCGCTATACACTCTCTGATAGAACGATAAGCCGTTTACACAATTGCAGTGGCCTCAGGGCGTACACCGTATGGGAACAGCGAGGGGGCCTTGGCCCCCTCGCTTGTATTCATCCACTAGGCTTTGTTGAGTGGATAGGTGTTTGTGAAGTAAGTGATCTCTACACTTTTTTACTGCCTGCAAATCCTGCGCGCCTTCCATGCTAAGCACAGGACTTGCGCGATTAATGTAGAAAAGTGCGAAATCAGTAAAGTGACAATATCACTTTGTTGAAGTTAGAAAGGCAAGGAATCCAAGTGAGTTTTCATCGAAGTGACCGTATATCCGATCAGGTCCGCTGGGAAGTGGACAAGATTATTCGTAATCAGCTGAATGATCCCAGAATCACTGGCACCTTCAGCATTACCAGGGCTGAAGTGACCCGGGATTTGCGGTATGCCAGAATTTTTATCAGTGTCTTGGAAGAAGACAAGGCAGTTGGTTTGATGGCAGCACTCAAGAGCGCGGCGGGTTATGTTCGCAGGGAATTAGGCCGGAGCATGGTCATCCGTTATACGCCGGAGATCATTTTCCAGCTTGATCAAAATATCGCGTATGGTGTACATATCGCCGATATTCTTAACCAGGTGCATACACAGGATGCGGAAGGAAATAAGGCGGATGCGGAAGAAACACCTGGCGACGATGAATAGTTTTCCGGATAATCTGCTCGCTCTAGTTGCCAAGGCGGAGCATATTCTTTTATGTGCTCATGTATCGCCTGATGGGGATACCATTGGCAGTAATCTTGCTTTGCGCGGTGCAATGCTTGAAATGGGCAAACAGGTAGATGTAATTTGTGCAGACGACGTACCAAAGATGCTGATGTTTCTTGCAGGGGCAGAGAAAATCAGCAAGCCTGATGCATTGAAGGAAAAGCAATATGATCTGGCTTTTGCCTTGGATGTATCTGACCGCCACCGCCTGGGAGATTGTGCTACGTTGTTTTTTGCCTCGCGGCAAACGGTTCAGATTGATCATCACGGCACCAATCCCGGCTATGCCGATTTCAATGTGGTATCGCCGCATGCCAGCGCCACGGGCGTGCTTGTCTATGAGTTCATCCGTGGCCTTGGTGTGCGAATGAATACGGATATTGCCACCTGCCTGTATACCGCCATTGCGACGGATACGGGCAATTTCAGTTTCGATAATACAACATCCATTGCCTTTCAGGTGATGGGGGAGTTGATGAACTGCGGTCTGCCAATCGCCAGACTGAACCGATCCTTGTTTCGTGAGCGGAGCATGGAACAAGTGAAGGTGCTAGCCAAGGCTTTGTCGACGCTTATGTTTTATCATGACGGCAAGATTACGGGCATGCAGATAAGCCAGGCAGACTTGAATGCCTGCGGCGCAAAGCCGGAGCATGCAGAGGCGATTGTCAACTTTGGTATTGATATTGCCGGTGTCAAAATGGCTTTTTTAGCCAGGGAAGTTGAAGGCGGCACAAAGTTTAGCCTACGTGCTGTGGAAGGCTGCAATGTAGCGCGCCTGGCTGCTGAATTTGGCGGCGGAGGCCATGCGCTGGCAGCGGGCTGTACCATGAGCTTAGGGCTTCCGGTAGCGATAAATATTATGGTTTCAGCCATGGAAAAATGCTTTTTGGATGGTAAGGCATGAACGGCTTTTTTAATGTATTAAAACCTCCGGGCATGAGCTCTAGTCAAGTAGTTGGCTTTGTACGCAGGCTTATAGATGGTGAAAAAGCAGGCCACGCGGGGACATTGGATCCGCAAGCGGCTGGCATTTTGCCTGTCATGACCGGCAAAGCGGCCAGGTTGTTTGACTATTTGGTGGACAAGCAGAAAGCATATGTGGCCGAGATCGCCTTCGGCGCCGCAACAGACACTCAGGATGCCCAGGGAAAGGTGACGGAGCGGGGGGATCAATACCCAACCGTCACGCAGGTGAGGGCCATTCTGCCTAGGTTTATTGGACAGGTTTTACAGGCACCCCCAAGTTATTCGGCCATCAAGCAAAATGGGCAGCGGCTGTACGACTTGGCACGAAAAGGTGAATTGATACAGACACAGCCTCGTTTGATCCAAGTGGATGACATTATTCTTGGGGAAGAGACAGATAATCATGGCATGATGCTTCACATTCGCTGCGGAAAGGGAACCTATGTCCGTACCATCTGCCATGATCTTGGGCATGCGCTGTCATGCCCTGCGCACATGCGGTTTCTGCTCCGTGCCAAAAGCGGCGTTTTTACCTTGGATAATGCTTTTACCTTGGAGGAACTGCAGTCTGCTAAGGAATCCGGCCGATTGCATGAATGCCTTTTGCCTATGGACTTGCCGCTCAAGCATCTGCCATGTGGTCATGTGCCGCCGACTTTGGCTGCTATTTGCAAGAATGGTGGAAAGATGCCCGTTAGCGCATTTCCTGGCCTTTTGAATGTTGCTGATTATACACCGATTCGATTGTACCTGAATGATGCCTTTATGGGCATTGCCCAGCGGCAGGAGAATACCATTGCATTTCGCGCAATGGTCGGCTAAGTTTAACACGTATTACGCATGATGTTTTGGAGGAGTTTGATGCGCCTTTCATTTTCGCCTGATCCCATTCAAACACCAAGTGTTTTGGTGCTAGGCATGTTTGATGGCGTTCATACGGGGCATGCCTGGCTCTTGCGCGCCGCCAGGGAGTGGGGAGCGCTGGAGAACTTACCTGTAGTTGTCTGTACGTTTTTGAAGCATCCGCTGACACTGATTAAGCCGGAGGCGGTTCCCCCAATGTTATCAACCGTAGCTGAGCGGGCTGTGCGAATGGCACAACTGAAGGTGGACCGCATGGCAGTTTTACCCTTTGACCAGGAACTGATGAACATGCCGCCGGATAAGTTTGTTCAACTACTTGTGAGCCGGTTTCACCCCCGCCATATTGTTGTGGGCTTCAATTATTCCTTCGGCGTAGGCGGTAAGGGCGATACAAAGGTTTTAAAGGAAATGGGCAAAAGGCTGGGTTTTGATGTGCATGTGGTGTCACCAGTGCAGATCGATGATCAGACTGTATCTTCCACCCGCGTCAGACAGTTGCTGGAAGAAGGGGATGTGGAACTGGCCGCAACGCTGCTGGAAAGATCATATTCCGTTACTGGCCAAGTGGTGCACGGCAAAGAACTTGGCAGAAAAATGGGCTTTCCTACGGCCAATGTCGCCATGCCCAAGCATAAGGCATTGCCGGACTTTGGAATATATATTGCCAAGGTAAAAACAAAATCCGGAACTTATCCGGCAGTGGTCAGCCTTGGATTTCATCCCACAGTGCCGGAAGGAGATATTACGCTGGAAGCACATCTGCTGGGGTATTCAGAAGACTTGTATGGGCAAAAGGTTCGTGTCAGGTTTCTCAAGCGTATCCGCCCTGAAATTAGATTTGATACGATTGATGAATTAAAGGAGCAGATTGCCAAGGATGTCCAAACTGCCAGAAGTTATTTTCGTGAACAGAAGGAAAACCGCTCTTAAACTTAAGCTCTGTGGGGAACAATACGACTGCCGGAAAAAAAATCCCCATATACGTTTACAAAAGCAACATCTAGTGCTACAATGAAAGACGCTGTTTTGAACCATGGACGCAGTTTTGCGAAGCTCCAACGTATCGCTTCGTTCATGGCGATTGATTGAAAGGAGAAAGAAACAATGAACAAGACCGAAATCATCGAAAAGTATGCCCGCCATGAGGGCGACACCGGCTCTCCCGAAGTACAGATCGCTCTGTTAACCGAGCGCATCAACCATCTGAATGACGTTCATTTGAAGGTCAACAAAAAGGATCACCACAGCCGCCGCGGCCTTTTGCTGATGGTTGGCCAGCGCAGGGGTCTTCTGGATTACCTGAAGAAAACCGACATTGAGCGGTACCGTACGCTGATTGACCAGTTGAACCTGCGCAAGTAATCCGCCTGTCGCGGCTTTATGCGCAAGGCCGGCCTCGCCGGACCGAGTGGTTGATGCCGGGTGGTTAGCCGCCGGGTGAAACTGTTTGTGGAAGCCGCCAGCGGCGCTCATCAACGCATGGGCTCCCCTGTGCGGCTTTTTCACAGGATAAACCAAGGGTATATAAAGAGGTGCCAGTCTTACTTCACAAAGGGTTAAGGCTGGTGTGTCCAAGTGAAAGGAGCCCAAGGATGGCTCCGAGACAATGTGAAGGAGATTGGCATGGAGTACAAGTCATATACAATGGATCTGGCGGGCCGGCCGCTGACACTGGAATTTGGTAAATATGCGCAGCAGGCCGCCGGTTCGGCATTTGTTCGCTATGGTGACACCGTGGTCATTGTGAACGCCACGATGTCTGAAAACGCGCGCGAGGGTGTTGATTTTTTCCCGCTCAGCGTTGATTTTGAAGAAAAGCACTATGCTGTGGGCAAGATCCCTGGCGGCTTCATCAAACGTGAAGGTCGTCCAACCGAAAAGGCGACACTGACCTGCCGCTTGATTGACAGGCCTCTTCGGCCTTTGTTCCCCAAGGGCATGCGCAATGATGTTCAAGTTGTTGCTACGGTTTTGTCTGTAGACACCGATCTGCCTCCGGAGATTCCTGCGATGATTGGCTCATCCGCTGCGCTTTGCATCAGTGAAATCCCCTTTGGCGGGCCTACAGGTTCAGTGGTGGTCGGCCGTATAAACGGTGAATTCGTTCTCTGCCCTGATGAGGCTCAGCGTGCTCTGAGTGATTTGCATCTGGTGGTATCTGGTACTAAGGAAGCCATTTTGATGGTGGAAGCAGGCGCTAAGGAAATTTCAGAAGAAGTAATGCTGGAAGGCATCATGTACGCTCATGAAGAAATCAAAAAGCTGATTGCTTTCCAGGAGACCATTATTGCTGAAATCGGCAAGCCCAAGGCGAATGTGAAGCTGTTCGTTACCGCCCAGGATATTAAGGATGCCGTTCGCGAATACGCTTATGACAAGTGCGTATACACTTTTGAAACCTATGTCCGGGAAGAGCGTCAGGAGCGTGAAAAGGCTGCAAAGGAAGATATCTTGGCTCACTTTGCCGAAATTTTTCCAGGCCGCGAAAAAGAGGTGGATGATGCAGTCTACTATCTCAACAAAGAAATTATGCGCAAAAAGATCATCGAGCAGGGTATTCGCCCTGATGGCCGTACCGTTACCGAGGTCCGTCCCATTTGGTGCGAAGTAGGCATTTTGCCCCGCACTCACGGCAGTGCGATTTTTACTCGCGGCCAAACCCAGGCGCTTACTGTGACCACCCTGGGTTCTACCAGCGAAGCACAAATGCTGGACGGATTGTCTAACGAAGATTTCAAGCGTTACATGCATCACTACAACATGCCGCCCTACGCCACTGGTGAAGCGGGCCGCTTAAAGTCTCCTGGCCGCAGGGAGATTGGTCATGGCGCATTGGCAGAGCGAGCCTTGGAACCCGTGATCCCCACCGAGCAAGAATTCCCATACGCCTTGCGCTTGGTCAGTGAGGTATTGGGCAGCAACGGCTCTTCTTCCATGGCATCTGTTTGCGGCTCCACCCTGTCTCTCATGGATGCCGGCGTACCGATTCATGCCCCTGTGGCCGGTGTGGCCATGGGCCTGATAAAGGATGCTGAAAGCGGTAAAGTGGCGGTGTTGACCGATATCCAGGGTCTGGAAGACTTCCTGGGCGATATGGACTTCAAAGTTGCCGGTACTATGAATGGTATCACTGCAATCCAAATGGATATCAAGATTAAGGGAATTGACAGACCCATATTGAAGCAGGCGCTGGCTCAAGCACTGCAGGGCCGTCTGCACATACTCAAGATTATGCTGGAAAGCCTGGGTCAGCCCAGGACAAACCTGAGTGCCTATGCGCCAAAGATCGTCCGCTTTACCATCAATCCTGAAAAGATTCGTGAGGTCATTGGCCCCGGCGGTAAGATGATTAACAAGATTATTGCTGAAACCGGAGTCAAGATCGACATCGAAGATGATGGCCGTGTTTTCATCTCTACCCCCGACGAGGCTGCTGCGGGCAGGGCTCGCAAGATCATCGAGGGTATCGCCAAAGACATCGAAGTGGGCGATGTTTTTAACGGCAAGGTTGTGGGTATCCAAGCCTTTGGTGCCTTTGTGGAATTGGCTCCCGGCAAGGACGGCATGATCCATATCTCCAAGCTGGCCAACCACCGTGTGGAGAAGGTTGAAGATGTTTTGAAGATTGGCGACGAGTTGGAAGTAAAAGTAAACGAGGTCAGCCCGCAGGGCAAGATCAGTCTGATCCGCAATGACATCGTCTATGAAAACAAGCCTGCCGAACCCCGCCCTATGGGTGACAGGCCTCGCCCACCCCGCCGCGATGGCCGGCCTAACGAACGTTAATCTTTTCGCTGACATGACGTGTGAATGTCATGTTAACGTCTCTGCACGATTTCTATGTATGCCTGCTTACCATCTTGCGCTTTGCTTGGACAGCGCTGGGCTTACAAACAGGAAATCGCGATAGGAATCTTTGCTTCGCAAACCACGCCCGATCGGCGAAGCCGGGCGAGACGATTACAAACCAGAGGGCTCGCCCTCTCGTAGCTCCCTTAGGGGGCCCAACGCCCTTCCTCAAGCCCCAAGGGGCGGGGGAGGGCGCTTGTGATTTTTGAATGTTTTGCGTATCTTTCGCAGAAGATAGAAAAGACATTTTTGGAAAGCACTCCTGAAAGGAATGGAATATGTACGATCAATGGACGATGCCAAACGGTTTGAGAGTTGTGGGGGAATACTTGTCCCACGTGCGTTCCGCTTCTATTGGTGTATGGATCAAGGTGGGTTCTATGATGGAAGCGCCTATGGAAAACGGCCTTTCACATTTTATCGAGCACATGGTGTTTAAGGGTACCCAAAAGCGTACAGCACGGGATATAGCTGAAGAGATGGACGCGGTAGGCGGACAGTTGAACGCCTTTACTGCCAAGGAATGCACTTGTTTTTATGCCAAGGTGATCGATGAAGATTTGTCCTTGGCAGTGGACATATTGAGCGACCTTACGCTCAATGCCACCCTGGATGACCGAGAGCTTAACAAAGAACGTGGAGTAATTCTCGAGGAAATCTCCATGGTGGAGGATACACCAGAAGACCTGGTTCATGAGCTTTTGAGCGAAGCCCAGTTTAGCGGACAAGCATTGGGTATGCCAATCTTGGGACCGGCAGAACGCATTCGCAAATATAGCCGAGAGGATTTATATGCTTTCCGCAATACACATTACAGGCCTGAAAATGTGGTTGTCTCCATCGCTGGCAATTATGACCGTGCACAGCTCGAAAAGCTCCTAAACAATGCTTTTGGGGCTTGGAAGGGCACTGGTGTAGCCGATACAACGCCTGAAACCATGGTGAGAACGCAGCAGATTCTGTTTAGAGACAAGGATACTGAGCAGGTGCATATCTGCATGGGGTATCCGGGTAAGCCCTTGGGCCATGATGATATTTATCCTGTCGCAGTATTCAACAATATATTGGGCGGAGGCATGTCCTCCAGGCTCTTCCAGCGTATTCGTGAGGAACTGGGCATGGCCTACTCCATTTATAGCTATCCCGCCACATACCCCAACTGCGGCGTCTTGAACCTGTATGCCGGTACTTCGCCGGAGAATGCGGGCACGGTGCTGACCCAGATGGAGATTGAAGTGAAGAAGCTACTGCAGGGAGGTTGTACGGACAAAGAGTTCTCCCAGTCCAAAGCGCAATTGAAAGGCTCGTACATTTTAGGCCTGGAGAGTGCCTCCAGCCGTATGCAGTCCATCGGCCGCGGCGAGCTTTTGTTGCGCCACCCCTCCACTCCGGAGGAGACCATCGCCAAGATTGAGCGTGTGACCAAGGACGATGTCATGCGCGTAGCCAGTGAAATATTATCCTGCCGGCCCAGTGTAGCTGTGGTTGGCAAGCATGCGGAAAAGTATGGGCAATTTATACAAAAGTAAACACAAGGAGGCTTTATCATGGCCGACAGGCTGGATGATATCTTTGCCTTGCAAAAAGTTTTTCATGAATCCTTGGTGACTTCCCGCCATTTGCAGAGCATTACACCCGAGGAATGGATTCAAAAGCACACATTGGCCATGATCTCTGAACTGTCTGAGCTTATTGATGAAGTAAACTTCAAATGGTGGAAGAACAAAAAGCCAATCAATGAGCGTGCTGTGAAGGAAGAGTTGGTGGACATCCTCCATTTCTTTGTCAGCATGTGCCTGCAGGCAGGCATGACTCCGGAAGAGATGTATACTATTTATAAGGAAAAGAACAGCGAAAACTTTCGGCGCCAGCAGGGGAAGAGTGAAAAGCCAGGGTATACTGTCCCAGAAACGCTCCCTCCGGAGCCGCTGCCAAAGGCTCCGTAACCAAAGCACCAGCGAGCTGCTTGATTGTAAAGCGGTCAAGAAAACTGTGTTCAGAGCATACGAAAAGCCTGTCCTTCCACCACACGGGAAGAGGCAGGCTTTTTGTATGCTACATAGAAAACGAAGGTTCCTAAGAGGCTTAGGGCAGAGCGCTTGGTTAAAACATTTTTTTGCGCCAGAGAACAAAAGCAGCGGCGACAGCACCAATGATCGAAACGCCAATCACAGCTAAAAAACCGAAGGGTGTGTTGGCAAAAGGCACGGGCACGTTCATACCCCAAAATGATGCGATAAGTGAAGGAATGGCCATGACCAGAGTTACACTGGTTAAAACCTTCATGACGATATTCAAATTATTGCTGATAATGGACGCAAAGGCATCCATGGTGCCGGACATAATATCACGGTAAATGGCGCACATTTCTATGGCCTGTTTGTTTTCAATGATAACGTCTTCCAACAGGTCTGTATCATCGGGAAACTTCTTCAAGGCATCAAGACGAAGCATTTTCTCCATGACCAGTTCGTTACCCTTGAGAGAGGTGCTGAAGAAAACCAGAGATTTCTCCAGCTTCATCATTTGCAGAAGCTCGCGGTTTTTTAAAGACTTCTCCAGTTTGTCTTGCACGTGAATGCTGGCCTTGTCAATTTGCTTCAGGTAGGCCAGAAAGCGAGATGCGTTTCGGTGCAATAGCTGCAGGATGAAGCGGGTGCGCTTGTGGGTCCAGAATCCTCTGACCCTCTCCTCCGTAAAGTCTGCGATGATGGGTGTTTCGCGGGTGGCAACAGTGATAATGACCTCATCCACCAGGATGATGCCCATGGGGATGGTGCTGTAAATATAGCCGGTGCCCTCCACATCCACATATGGAATGTCGACGATGATCAGCGTTTGACCTTCATCGTGCTCAATGCGGGCACTTTCCTCTTCGTCCAGGGCTGCAATCAAATACGTGGGATCAATGGCAAACCGGGTGTTCAGACCATCAATTTCTTCTTTGGTAGGGTTTTGCAGGTGTACCCAGCAGCCCTTTTCCAGGGTGGTGCACTCCACCAGATGATCGTCTACGGTCTTAAAAATCCGCCTCATCAAAAAAACCTGCCTTTCTGTGTGGCACGCACACGCAAAGACAGGCGGAAAGTTCACCAGAGCTTTATAAAGCCATGGGAGCAGGCCGCGCTAGCGTGTGGATACGTGCCGTTATGGGACTGTACGGGTCGCCTTCCACGGCGGTCCTCTCCTTTCTTACGGCGGATCAGCCAAAGGCTAAACACTTCCGCATTCATATCATAATCCCTG
The DNA here is from genome assembly GCA_023398575.1 of Bacillota bacterium. Lineage (GTDB taxonomy): Bacteria > Bacillota > Clostridia > Christensenellales > Aristaeellaceae > JAEWAH01. The sequence continues at coordinate 17,341 of JAEWSC010000030.1, forward strand.
ATGCGGTATCTGTCAACGCATGGCTGAGAAAAATTTTTCCGATGTGAGAAGTGCCACAATCCTAGATAAATCAAATGGTGTACACAATATATAGCTTTGGATGCACAAAATGTGACCATATATGGTATTGACAGTGAGTGGAGGACGCACTATAATGACAATGCTCTTTCGACAGGCAGACAGTCTTAATATAAGAAGTTTGTCGATTTTTCTGGAATGATCAAATCCCATCGCTTCTGAGTATGGATTAATGATGTAATAAGGCTGTCCCCCGCGATGCCGCGTAGGGATTGGCTTTTTGTTCCGGAAAAGCAGGAGGCACGAAAGAATTTTGAGTCAGGAGGCATGGATGCATGATTACTTCCATCAAAAAGCGGGACGGGCGAACGATGCCCTTTGACATCACCAAGATCGAGCAGGCTATCTTAAAATCCTTTGCTGCCAGTGGCAGTGCCAAGGGCATTGAGACGGCTAAGGCGCTTGCACATCAGGTGGTGGAAGAGGTGGAAGGCAGTGAGTCGATCGCCGGCACTCCCACAGTGGAAGACGTGCAGGATGTGGTGGAGAGGGTGCTGATTGAAAAGGGGTTTGTACGTTCAGCCAAAGCCTACATCCTTTACCGTGCCGAGCGCAGCCGCGCCCGTGAAATGAATACCCGTTTGATGAAGATATTTGAAGATATCGCTTATAAAGATGCGATGGATTCTGATATTAAGCGTGAGAATGCCAATATCAACGGCGATACCGCCATGGGCTCCATGCTCAAGTTTGGCTCCGAAGGCGCTAAGCAGTTTTACGATATGTATGTCATTAACCCCCGGCACGCCCAGGCGCATCGGGAAGGAGACATCCATATCCATGACATGGATTTCTATACCCTGACCACCACCTGTTGCCAGATTGACCTGATTGAGCTTTTCCGTAACGGATTTAGCACCGGTCATGGCGTGCTGCGGGAGCCTAATGATATCTACAGCTACTCCGCTCTGGCCTGTATTGCCATACAGGCCAACCAAAATGATCAGCACGGCGGGCAGAGCGTTGTCAATTTTGACTATGGCATGGCTCCCGGTGTAAAGAAGACATTCATAAAGCGGTATCGCGATAACCTCTCCCGTGCACTGGAGCTTTTATGCGGTTTTGCCGACCCTGATCAAAAGGCACGGGAATGGATTGAGGAGCTAAAGGAAAAGGCGCTTACTCCTCAATTGGAGGAGAATGCAGCTTTCCGCGCCGCTTTAAAAGAAAAGCTGGCTGCTGTCGGCGATGATGCTTTGCAAGAGCGGATACTGGAATTCACAAAGCATAAAGCGGAGAAGGAAACAGAAAAGGCTACCTATCAAGCCATGGAAGCGCTGATTCACAATCTGAATACCATGAACAGCCGGGCCGGTGCGCAGGTGCCCTTTTCCTCCATCAACTATGGTATGGACACCACCTCCGAAGGGCGCATGGTGGTCCGCAATCTGCTGCTGGCTACCGAAGCTGGACTTGGTAATGGAGAAACGCCCATATTCCCAATCCAAATCTTCAGGGTCAAGGAAGGCATATCCTATAATCCCGGTGATCCTAACTATGACTTATACCGCCTAGCGATACGTACCAGCGCAAAGCGGTTGTTTCCCAATTTCTCTTTCCAGGATGCACCCTTTAACAAAAAGTACTATAAGGAAGGACATCCGGAGACGGAGATTGCGTATATGGGCTGTCGTACCCGCGTGGTAGGAAATGTATACGACCCCGAGCGGGAAATCTGCCCCCGCCGCGGCAATCTTTCCTTTACATCCATCAACCTGCCCCGTATCGCCATTAAGGCCAATGGCGACCTGCAATGGTTCTTTGAGGAACTGGAGCGGAAAATGGTGCTGGCCGTAGAGCAGATGGATGAGCGGTTTGAAATCATCGCCCGTAAAAAGGTGCGTAATTTCCCCTTCTTAATGGGCGAAGGGGTATGGATCGATTCGGAAAAGCTGGACTGGAACGATGAAATTCGCGAGGTGCTAAAGCACGGCACGCTGTCGCTTGGCTTTATAGGGCTGGCGGAAACATTGAAGGCGCTGCGTGGCGCGCACCATGGCGAAAGCGAAGAAAGCCAAAATCTTGGCCTGGAGATCATTGGGTCTATGCGTGCGTATCTTGACAAGCTCAGCCGCGAGCGGAAATTGAATTATACGCTGCTGGCTACCCCTGCCGAGGGTCTTTCCGGCCGGTTTGTGCGCATGGACAGGGAACGGTTTGGCACGATTCCCGGTGTAACCGACCGTAACTACTATACCAACAGCTTTCATGTGCCGGTGTATTACCCCATCAATGCTTTTGACAAGATCAGCATTGAGGCGCCCTATCATGAGATGACCAATGCCGGCCATATCAGCTATGTGGAGATGGATGGTGATCCGCTGCAGAACCTGGATGCCTTTGAAAAGGTGGTCCGCTTCATGCACGACAAGGGTGTGGGGTACGGTTCGATCAATCATCCCATCGACCGCGATCCACTGTGCGGCTATAACGGCATCATCGGCGACAGCTGCCCTCATTGCGGCCGTGAGGAAAACGGACGCCCCTTCGAACGCATCCGCCGCATCACCGGGTATCTTGTGGGTACCCTCAACCGCTTCAATAATGCAAAGCGGGAAGAGGAGCATGACAGGGTTAAGCATAACATGCAGTAGTTATTACGAGGATGCTTTGCGGGGGATGCCTTTTGAAAAAGGCATCCCCCGCCGCCCCCTTCGAAAACTTTCATCAATAAAAAGATAAATAAAGATGGGATTTCCAAAGGGATGTATCCCTTTGGAGGGGTCAAGGGCAGTGCCCCTGGAAAAGGAGATTCTATGCGCATTGCAGGCTTAGTAAGCGATTCTATCGTGGATGGGCCGGGCATCCGGCTAACGGTGTTTGCCCAGGGTTGCCCCCATCATTGTCCAGGTTGTCATAATCCAAACAGTCACGACCCCATGGGCGGCAGTGAAGTCACGGTAGCAGATATCCTTCAAAAAATAGAGAAAAACCCACTGCTGGATGGGATAACGCTAAGCGGCGGTGAGCCCTTTGCCCAGGCGGAGGATTGCGCAAAGATTGCCGCCGCCGCCCACCAAAGGGGTTTGAATGTATGGACTTATACAGGCTATATCTATGAGCATCTTCAGGCGGGAGAAGAAACACATCCCGGCTGGAAAGCGCTGCTGGATGAAACCGATGTTTTGGTGGATGGTCCCTTTATCCAAATAGAAAGATCGTTGGAGTTGAAATTTTGCGGCAGCCGGAACCAGCGGCTGATAGACATGCAAAAAACAAGGGCGGCCGGCCAGATTGTTTTGTGGCAGCCGCCGGTGTGGTAAGAAGAGAGTGACGGCAGTTTGGTGTATCTACACCGCTCTGCCGTCTTTTTGCAGTTGCCGGTATGTCATTAGGGATATGGGGATGTGGCCTGCTGCGAATACTACGGCTGCTGTGGCCATCATCGGAGACTGTAAAAGTAGGCTCAGTACCAGAAAGTATGCAGCAGGGAAAACAGCCATGGGGACCGGTATGAAGAAAAGAGGGCGAAATAGTAGTTTGAATGTTCGCCCGTGTGCAAAGTACCGCGCCCATAAGATATAGTAAGCCAATATGAAGGCGGCCATCAAATAAACTATGATGCTGCCGCTCGCTATTGCAATGGCTGTGTCAGCACCGAAGATGATCGGATATATAAAGCAGGTGAATCGACCTATATTCTCTACCACTGTCAGCCACAAAGGCGCTTCTCCATTATGAAGAGGCATATCTTCGGGCGGATACGCCATAAACAGTAGATTTGGCAAAAGAATCAAAACGGAGGCAATAACGCCTGCAATGTGAAAATCCATACGCTACCTCCCCCGATTAGCGGCACCTTAGCAGATAATTGCCCCATGATAGCATGAGGATAACGCAATGTCAAACAACGTCTTCGTTTTTTGTCACAAACGCAAGAACCCTACAATACATGGAGTGCTTTAGAAAATGTGGTCTGGGAGGATGCCTTTTCAATAGCATCCTCCCCGGCATTTCTTGACAAAACAGCCTTGCGCGGCTATGATGATACGGTATTACGTTAGGCGGAGGGGAAACACATGGCGGCGCTGACCATGGATAAGCTGGTAGCCCTGTGCAAAGGCAGGGGTTTTATTTTTGCTGGGTCTGAAATATACGGCGGTTTAGCCAACTCCTGGGACTACGGCCCTCTGGGTGTGGAGTTCAAAAACAACGTGAAAAAGGCTTGGTGGCGCAAATTTGTTCAGGAAAGCAAGTATAACGTTGGCTTGGACAGCGCTATTTTGATGAACCGCAATGTCTGGGTGGCGTCTGGCCACGTGGGCAACTTTAACGATCCGCTGATGGATTGCAAGGCCTGTAAAGCCCGCTTCCGCGCTGATAAATTGATTGAAGACTATGCTATTTCCAAGGGTGAAGAGCTGCAGGCCGATGGTTGGAGCAACGATAAGCTGGAAGCCTATATTACAGAAAACAAGCTTCCCTGCCCTACCTGCGGAAAAACTGACTTTACGGGCATCCGTAAGTTTAACATGATGTTCAAAACCTTCCAGGGCGTGACGGAGGATTCCGCCAACGAAATTTATCTGCGCCCGGAAACGGCTCAGGGTATTTTTGTCAACTTCAAAAATGTAGTCCGCACCACCAGACGCAAGCTGCCCATGGGTGTGGCGCAGGTGGGCAAATCCTTCCGCAACGAAATCACCCCCGGGAATTTCGTTTTCCGTACCCGGGAGTTTGAGCAGATGGAAATGGAATTCTTCTGCAAGCCCGGCGAGGATTTGGAGTGGTTCGCCTATTGGCGCGCCTTCTGCCGCGATTGGCTGCTCTCTTTGGGCATGAAGCAGGAGAGTCTGCGTCTTCGCGATCATAAGCCGGAGGAACTAAGCCATTATTCCAAGGCCACCACTGACTTTGAGTTTTTGTTCCCCTTTGGCTGGGGCGAACTGTGGGGTATTGCCGACCGTACCGACTTTGATTTAAAGGCCCATCAAAGTGTCAGTGGTGAGAACATGGAGTATATTGACCCCATCACCAATGAACGGTATGTTCCCTATGTGGTAGAACCGGCGCTGGGCGCCGACCGGGCTGCGCTGGCCTTCCTGTGCGATTCGTATGAGGAGCAGGAACTGGAGGGTGGAGACGTACGCACGGTGTTGCACCTGCATCCCGCCTTGGCCCCCTATAAAGCAGCCGTGTTGCCCCTGCAAAAGAACAAGCTGGGCGGCCTTGCTACGGAAATTCAGCAGGATCTGAGCAAGTATTTCATGGTGGATTACGACGAATCAGGCTCCATCGGCAAGCGTTACCGCCGGCAGGATGAAATCGGCACCCCCATGTGCATTACCGTGGATTTTGACACGTTGGAAAACAACACTGTTACCATCCGCGACCGGGATACCATGACCCAGGAGCGTGTGGCGATTGCCGATGTGAAAGAGTATATAGAAAAGCGATTGGTGTTCTGATAAACCGATCTATATAAAGAAAGAGAAGGCAGCAAAAACTGTTTTCTCTTTCTTTTTATAGATCAAAGATATCAAAATTCATTCAGCTCAGTAAATTGGACGCCATTTTCATCCGCACAACCACCGTATAGGCATTTCGTGTTGCGTCCGGTTTTCATGTAATGCTCAAGAACATATCTGGCCGTGAAGGGCATTTCAAGTTCCATTACCTTGGGCAGCGGCACCCATTCCGGTATGCCTTCATCACAGACGAGCGATACATGTGTACCTTCTTCTAAATTTGCAAAAAAGTAATAGTTTTGACGTACTTCTCCGTTTTTGAGCCGTAGCGTTATGTATCGCAGCTGAATGTTCTTTACATCGCCAACCTTCAAGCCGATTTCCTCTTCCAACTCTCGTAAAACACAGGCTTTAGCGTCATTCAACTCGTGCTGTTCAAAATGACCGCCCACTCCGCACCATGAGGGGGGAACTACTCTGGAACCAATGCGGTAAAGCATCAAGAGTTGATCATTGTCAGTAATGTAGACGGATGCCATATTTCTTAGCTTGCCGTTCATAATCTCTCCTCATATAGCCGTGCCTGCCCCGAACGTGCCCTGGCGAGTGAATGATAGTGAAAAGGATCACCCGAAGCTTTCCCCACAGAGGCATTGGCTCAGGTACTTTTCCGGCTCCCCCTGCCCCAACGCCCACATAAGCTTGGTAACGGCGGCCTCCGTCGTCATATCCCGTCCTGAAAATACGTGACTGGACAGGATGCGGCTGCCGACTTCATACACTGTGAAGTCGGCTTTTTCATATAGACATTGGGTTACGACCAGGGCGTACAGCCCTTTTTCCGCCAGCATGTGCAATTTGTCCACTAAGTTGCGGCGGATGTAATGGAGCCCGCCCAGGCCAAAGGCCTCGATGACCACGCCTTTATACCCGGCCGAAACAATCCAGTCGAACACATCCGGCATGGTTCCTGGCATAAGCTTTAATAAAAATACTCTGGGGTCGATTTCATCGCGGTACATATAGGCAAGGTTTACTGTCTGCGGACTTACAAAGTGAACACCATCCCCATCAACGTAACCGGATAGTGGGGCGTTCACACTGTCGAAGGCATCGAAACTGGTGGTGCGGGTCTTTACCGCCCGAACACCTGAGATAATTTTTTGATGGAACACCACATATGTACCGCCAATCCCAGTAAGCGCAGCGGCAAAGGCGCAATGCAAATTGGGGATGGCGTCTGAAAGCGGATGGGTGATAGGAAGTTGTGAACCGGTGAAGAGAATAGGCTTTTCGTGGCCGCATAGTATGTAAGACAAGGCGGAGGCGGAATAGGCCATGGTGTCGGTACCGTGGGTGATCACCACACCATCGCATTCAATCAAGGCTTCTTTTGCTGCGGCGGCCAGCACACGCCATTCCTCCGGCTGTATGTTGCTGGAATCCAGCGCAAACACATCATGACATTTCACCTGGCAAAGCGCATTGACGCCAGAAAGGCGCGCAAGCTCTTCCCCGGTCAGTGCAGGGGCTAATCCATCCTTGGTAGGAGAGCTTGCAATGGTTCCGCCGGTAGCCAGCAAAGCAATCGTTTTCATAAAGACTCCTCAATAAGGTGTGGCTTATTATGAAGTATAGCATACGGCAAGCAAAATAAAAGCCCCTGTCAAGCAATATACTTACAGATTTCTGGATTGCAAACCGCTTTGCGTTTGGGTATAATTTGCCTATAAAGGGGGAGTGCGTATGAAACTTGATTTAAAGCGTACTTTTTTTGTGGGGTTGGCTTTTTTGTCGATTTGTGCCTTTTGGTCGCTGTATGATTTTGCAATCCCCCTGATGCTAAAAAATACATTTGGCTTGGGAGATGGGGATTCAGGCATTATACTGGCACTGGACAATATTCTGGCCTTATTTCTTTTGCCCTTCTTTGGCATGCTTTCCGACAAGAACAAATCAAAGCTGGGTCGGCGTATGCCGTTTATCGTGGTTGGCACCATTGCTGCAGTAGCATTGATGATCGTTTTGGCACAGGCTGATCGATCTGGAAATGCCATACTGTTCTATGTTGTACTTGGTCTCTTGCTGGTGGCGATGGGTACCTATCGTTCGCCGGCAGTGGCACTGATGCCGGATGTTACGCCCAAACCGCTGCGTTCCAAAGGCAATGCTGTTATCAATCTCATGGGGGCAGTGGGCGGCATCTTCTCCCTGGCTGCCATTGCGCTGTTGGTAAAAAAGACGGCAGACGGCGGGCGGTCTGATTACACGGTAATCTTTCTTGCGGTGGCTGCAGTAATGGTTCTGGCGGTGATTGCGCTGGTCTTCACCACCCGGGAAAAGCAGCTGGTCGCACAGATGGAAGAAATCAATTACGGCGTATCCAAAGAGGAAGAGGCACAAGAGTACCATGTAGAGGGTGGCTCGGAAAAACTCTCTTCTGAATCCTGGCGCAGCCTTTTGCTGATATTGTCCTCCGTGTTTCTCTGGTTTATGGGTTATAATGCGGTGACCTCCGTTTTCAGCAAATATGCCACCACCACTTGGGGGATGAGTGAAGGTGGTGCTTCCCTTTGCATGATGGTCGCCCAGGGCGGTGCCATTCTCTCGTATCTGCCGGTGGGCATTCTCTCCTCGCGCTTTGGCCGAAAGCGCATGATTCAATTCGGCATCATCCTCCTGTCTGCATGTTTCGCATCAGGTTACTTCTTTTCCGGCTTCAGTCCGGCCCTGTATGTGATGTTTACCCTTGTGGGCTGCGCCTGGGCTTGCATCAATGTCAATAGCTATCCCATGGTGGTCGAGTTGAGCCGCGGGCCGAGCGTAGGCAAATACACCGGCTACTATTATACTTTTTCCATGGCTGCCCAGATTATCACCCCCATTTTGTCCGGACAGCTGCTAGAGCATGTTGGGTATTGGACTTTGTTCCCTTATGCAGCTGTTCTAGTGGCGCTGGCCTTTATCACCATCAGCCTTACAAAGCATGGCGATAGCAAACCGGTAAAGCTTGCCAGCAAACTGGAAGCATTCCAGGTGGAGGATTGAGGCATGATTTGGGTACTATACACTGTTTTGCTGCTCATCGTGCTATACCTTTTTCTCATTGCGCCATCAAGAAAGGGTAAGGATATTTCTAAACTTCTAGGCTGGCGGTATGCTCACCGGGGACTATTTGACAACAATGCTGGTGTGCCTGAAAATTCCCTTGCTGCGATGTTAAAGGCTGTTGAGCATGGCTATGGTATCGAATTGGATGTACAACTTACCCTGGATGGGGAGATTGCAGTATTTCACGATAAGGACCTTCGCCGTATGTGCGGCATGGATGTGAGTTTGAGGAAGATTGCCTCGGCGGACTTGAGAAACTGTCATTTGGGGGGCACAAATGAAACCATTCCGCTATTCTCTGCGGTGTTGGAGGCGGTGGGCGGTCGTGTGCCGCTGATTGTGGAAATCAAGCATTACGGTAGTGTAGCAGCGCTTTGCGCCAAAGTGCATCAGATGTTGCGCCGGTATAATGGCCCCTATTGCGTGGAATCCTTTCATCCGCTAGCTATGCGCTGGTATAAAAAAAACGCACCAGAGGTGATAAGGGGCCAGTTGGCTTCAGGAATCATTGGCGGAGAAACACCCAAATCTCTGCAGCGCGTGCTTAAGTATCTATTGCTCAATGTTTTTTCCAGGCCTGACTTCATTGCCTATGATGTTCGAAGCAATGAAAACATTAGTTTATGGCTGCTGAGGCGGATATTCAAACCTCTTTTCGTAGCCTGGACAGTACGTAGCCGCGATGATGAATCCAAGGCGCAAAGGCATTATGACCTGCAAATCTTCGAAGGGCACACACCCGGACATTGACAATTACAGGCAGATACAGTATAATGCATTCGGCATATCAGTTGCATGACGCAAACTGTATATGAAAGCAAAAGGAATGCACCGCCAAGCGAAAAGCAAAGGGTCAGGTGCTTCTTCATTTTCTTCCACCGCATCGGGATTTAGGCCCGGCGGATCAGGAAAGGAGCAGGATTATGTCTGAACAGCGAAAGCATAGGGAAAATGAATTTACCCGTAAAGGTTATGAAGAATTAGAGAAAAAATTGGACTATTTAATCTCTGTACGGCGCAATCAGATTGCCGAACAGATTGCTGTTGCCCGCGGCTTTGGCGATTTGAGCGAAAATGCCGAGTATGACGAGGCAAAAAAAGAGCAGGCTGCCTTGGAAAGCCAGATCAGCGAGCTGGAGAATATTAAACGTACCGCCATCATCATCGAGGATGATGAGATTTCCACCGACCGGGTGGGTATCGGCACCATCGTCAAGGTGAAAGACATGGAGACCGGCGATATGGATGAGTATGCTATTGTTGGCGCACGGGAAAGCGATCCTTATGCCAACCGTATATCCAGCGAAAGCCCTGTAGGCCATGCGCTGCTGGAAGCCAGGAAAGGCGAAACCGTAACCGCAATGACACCCATCGGTGCCATGCGTCTTCAGGTGTTGGAAATCCGCCGCCAGTAATTACAATTCCAGAGGAGGGCTCCCATGACGGAGGATAGGGGTATCCCGCAAGAGAACGGGCTTGATGTAAGCGAACAGGAACAGATTCGCCGTGAAAAGCTGCAAGGCCTGCAGGCCGCCGGTAAGAATCCTTATGATATTACACGGTTTGATGTAACCCACACCAGCAAAGAAATTTTCGATCAATTTGAAACCTGGGAGAAGCAGGAGACACCTCAAGCCGTGTCCATTGCCGGCCGTATGATGAGCCGCCGCATTATGGGCAAGGCTTCTTTTGCTCATCTTTTGGATACCTGGGGCGAGATTCAAATCTATGCCAAGCGTGATGACCTGGGCGAGGAGCCGTATGCCGAATTCAAAAATTTTGATATCGGCGATGTGCTGGGTGTAAAGGGGATTGTTTTCCGTACCCAAAAGGGTGAAATCTCCATACATGCCCAGGAGATTACGTTGCTTTGCAAGAGTTTAAAGCCCCTGCCCGAAAAGTTCCATGGCCTCAAAGATACCGACCTGCGCTACCGGCAGCGGTATCTGGATATGATCGTCAACAAGGATGTACGGGATGTTTTCCGTACCCGTTCCAAGATATTAAGTGCCATTCGGGAGTTCCTGGACAGCCGTGACTTTTTGGAAGTGGATACACCTGTTCTTCATACCATTGAAACAGGCGCGGCGTCCCGCACTTTCAAAACCCACCACAACACTTTGGATATTGATATGTTCCTGCGCATCGAGACGGAGCTGTATTTAAAGCGCTTGATCGTAGGTGGCTTTGACCGGGTGTATGAGGTGGGGCGCATTTTCCGTAACGAGGGCATGGACACCACCCATAACCCCGAGTTTACCTCCATTGAGTTGTATCAGGCATATGCCAACTATCACGAAGTGATGCGCTTGGTGGAAGAGCTATATGAGTATGTGGCTTTAAAGGTCTGTGGAACCACCCAGGTGCCTTATCAGGGTGAAGTTATTGATCTGCGCGCGCCCTGGCCCAGGGTTACCATGGCGGAGGCTGTAAAAACACACAGCGGCGAGGATTATTATACCTGGGCGGATGATGCCGCTGCCCGTGAAGTATGCAAAAAGCGCGGCGTCTTTGTGGAAAAGAACGCGCAAAAGGGTGATTGCCTGGCTGCCCTGTTTGATGAGTTCGCAGAAGACAAGCTGATCCAGCCCACCTTTATCATCGATCATCCCGTGTCTATTTCGCCTCTGGCCAAGCGCAAGAAGGACGAGCCGGACATGACGGAGCGGTTTGAGTATTTCATCACCTGCCGTGAAATGGGCAATGCTTTCTCAGAGCTTAACGATCCTGTTGACCAGCGTAAGCGGTTTGAAGACCAGGTGGCCTTGCGCCGGACTCAGGGCATTATGGCCCAGGTAGATGATGATTTTGTCAACGCATTGGAATATGGACTGCCGCCCACCGGCGGTCTTGGCATTGGCTTGGACCGGTTGGTGATGCTCTTAACGGACAGCCCCTCTATCCGCGACGTTTTACTCTTCCCCACTATGAAGCCCAGGGATTGATCTGCCCATTCCCCAGAAAGGATCGACCATGGCTATCAAAACACCTCTTGACCCTGCGAAAGTTAAAAACCATTTTGCTTACGGCTATTGGAAATACCTCCTTCTGATTGTCGTAGCCATTGCTGGGTGGAATTTGATCTACAGCTCCACTGAATATCGGCCTCCGGATGAAAAGCGCATTGATTTTTACGTATCCAGCAATACCGTGGATGTTGATGTGCTGCAAGCCTGGTTGGAAGAAGCACGTGTTCAGGCGTTCCCAAACATGGAACTGATAGAAGCCTACACGGTCATGGCGGACACGCAAGACCCCTATGCTCAAATGCAGCTTTCCACTTTCATCATGGCTGGTGAAGGCGATGTATATTTGCTGGACAGGGATCGTTTCCAGAGCTATGCTTCCCAAGGGGCCATGGCACCTTTGGAGGCATATGTGGAAAACGGAGCGATTGATACAACCGGCATTGATATGGCTGGTGGCTATGTTACGGTTGCAGATACAGGCGAACGACATTTGTTGGGAATACCGGCCGACAGTCTCTATGGTCTTATGACGCGTTTTGGCATTGATTGTCGGAATATGGTATTTGGTGTCATGGTGCGCGGCGGCAACCAGGAGGATACGGTAAGGTTTATAGATTACCTGATTTCCAATCTGCAGGAGCCGGCGCCGGAATGGATGGCCTCTCCTGCCCCGCAGCCTTGATATTTCAGTGATTTTTCTTTGCACCTTTTTCCCCTGCCCGCATAATAATGAAAAAAGAAAGGGCACACAGTATATTTTTCCAGCATTCAGGTGATACTTGAACTGGAAAATCAGTGGAAGGGGGAAAAACAATGCCGGGTCAAAAATGCATCCTCTGCGGTAAAGAATATCCAGCCGGCTTGCACGTGCTGGGATGCCTGATCTGCTTTCCGTGCGAGAAGAAGCTGTTGCTGCCAAACGGTGCCGAACGTATCAGCATTGCGCGCAGGCGCAAGCTGGGACAATGGATACGGGCTGCACAGCCGGAAAGCCCGATGGTACATACCCTACGACGTTTGTCCTGAGCATTGTCTTGCGACAGCAGACGCATTCTTTCGGGAGTGCGTTTTTTCTATGCATCAAAAAAGCGGATGCACCGTTTTTTTGTGTTACTAGAGTCCAAGTGCGGCCTACATCACCTTGCATTTGCCCGCTATCCCCTGTACAATAGTTTGGAAGGTGAAATTATGCCGTTTAACCGCCCCATGCATGATATGCTTACTAAATGCAAAGGCAGGCTTCGACTCCATGTACCCGGTCACAAAGGGCAAACTCCCTTTGGGGAGGAAGATGTTCTTGACTTTGACATGACGGAGCTTGATATGACGGATGACCTATATCATCCATCTGGCGCGATCAAAAAAGCTCAGGAGTTGCTGGCCGCGTCGGCCGGTGCAGGTCATTCGCTATTCCTCACAGGTGGCTCTACCGCCGGTATACTGACCATGCTTTTGTATGCTGCAAAACCCGGGGATACGGTGATTCTTCCCCGCAACGCTCATTTATCATGCATCCATGGCTGCATTTTGGCGGACCTGAATCCGGTGTATGTGCCGTTTGAAATAACAGCGGATGGGTATGCTTATACGGCAGCAGATGGTTTTTTACAAGCAATAGAGCAGTATCCGCAAGCCAAGGCGGTATTTGTGACGCGGCCAGATTATTATGGTGGAATGATGCCTCTTGCCGATATTGCCGCGGCTGCCCATGCAAGGGGTATGAGACTGCTGGTCGATGAAGCACATGGCGCCCACTTGAATTGGATGCCATATGTGCAGAGTGCTTGCACTGCCGGTGCGGACATGTGGGTTCAATCGGCTCACAAAACGCTACCGGCAATGACGGCTGGGGCGTTTTTGCACCTGGGAAAACAGGAGAGTGTGCTAAGGGCAAGGCGGATGCTGCGTATGGTGCAAACCTCCAGTCCTGCGTTTTACCTTATGAAATCCATGGACGATGCCAGAGCATGGATGGATGCCTATGGTGGAAATGCGTTGGTTGAATTGCAAAATCGCTTGAACACGTTCCGATGTAAGCTTAAAGAAATAGGCTATCAAGATGCCCATCTGTGTTGGCACGACCTTCCGCTTACCTTTGATGAAACGCGGTTGGTGATATCTGCGCCGCAAGGCGGATATGCCTTGGCGGAAGAATTAAGACATCAGACCATAGATGTAGAGATGGCCGATGACCGGCGAATCGTATGCGTTTTTTCGGTGTTGGATAATGAGGAGACTTTTATCAAATTTGAAAGAGCACTGCGGGCAGTTGAGAAAACGTCCGTAGCCTCAACCTTTACGCCCAATGTCACACATATACTTCCAAAGCGTATCATGTCGCCAAGGCAAGCAGCCTTGGGTGATGTGGAATGGGTAGAAGTTGAGAAATCCGTTGGTCGGGTGTTGGCTGCCAGCGCAGGGTTGTACCCGCCAGGTATACCTTTGGTTGTTCCGGGAGAAGAAATTCCGGCTGAGGCCATAGAAATACTATTGTCGGTTCCTAATAGAAACAGGTTTGGCATAGACAGTGGACGCGTTGTATGCGTTAAGGGATTATGATACCGGAGGCTTTTGCGTAAATGTCGAATTATCCTTTTGATACTGTTTTGTTTGATTTGGATGGCACCCTGACCCGATCAGAAGAGGGAATTATCAACAGTGCCAGGTATGCGCTGGAGAAAATGGGATTTCTTGTCCCGCCGGAGGAAGAACTGCGCAAGTTTATCGGCCCTCCGCTGTACGCTTCATTTCGCGATCTTTGCGGTATGAACGATGAGCAGAGCAGACAGGCAGTGTCTTTTTACCGGGAGCGGTATGTGGTAACGGGCCTGTATGAGAATGAAGTTTATGTGGGCATACGGTCTGCCTTGCAGCGGCTGAAAAAGGCTGGTGCATGGCTGGCGGTGGCTACAGGCAAGCCTCAGGGACCGACAGAGCGTATTCTTGCCCATTTTGGACTTACAAAGTTTTTTGACGCAGTGGCAGGAATTGAAGAAAACGATACAACAGCCGACAAGGAACAGCTGATTATTCGTGCCTTACCCAAGCAATATACCAACGCGGTGATGGTAGGCGACCGACGCTTTGACGTGGAGGGCGCAAAGGCAGTAGGCATTGGCAGCATCGGCGTTACTTATGGTTATGGCAGCCGGAATGAACTCACAGCGGCAGGTGCGGATCATCTTGTGACTTCTGTCAAAGAGCTTACAGATTTGCTCTGCGGTGATTTACCATTGCCTCGAGGTTTTTTTCTTACGGTAGAAGGGTTGGATGGCAGTGGAAAAACAACGCAGGTGGATCTGCTGGAAAAGAATCTTAAGCGTTGGGGCTTTGATGTAAAGCGCACCCGGGAACCTGGCGGCTGCCCAATATCAGAAAAAATTCGGCAGGTGGTACTGGATATTGCCAATCTTGGCATGACTTCTACCTGCGAGGCGCTGCTGTACGCTGCTTCCCGGGCGCAGCATGTGAGTGAAGTTATCCGCCCAAGCGTGAATGAGGGCCGGGTGGTTTTGTGCGACCGGTTTGTAGATTCCAGCATCGTATATCAGGGCGCGGGCCGCGAGCTGGGGGTGGAGCTTGTATCGGCTATCAACGCACCGGCGGTGGATGGGATGAAGCCGGACTGTACGGTGTATCTGGAAATCGATCACATGGAGGCTTTGCGCCGCAGGGGAAATGCATCAGCCTTGGATCGTATTGAAATAGAGGAAGCAGCTTTCCATGAGCGGGTGGCAAAAGCATATAATAGATTGAAGACTGAAAATGAAGATCGTTATGTCGCTGTGGATGCATCCCGTTCCCCTGATGTAATAGCCGCCGAAGCTTTTGATGTTGTCCTTCAACGGTTGTATGCAATGGAGGATATGGCATGACGCGTATTGTCGTGGGTATGTCAGGCGGGGTTGATTCCTCTGTTTCGGCGTTGCTATTAAAACGTCAAGGATATGATGTCGTCGGTGTTTTCATGAAAAATTGGGAGGAACAGGACGATAACGGTGTTTGTACTGCCGAGGAGGATTGGCGGGATGTGCAGGAAGTCTGCAGTCAGATAGGCATTCCATACTATGCTGTCAATTTTGCCAAAGAGTATCGAGACCGTGTTTTCTCCTACTTTCTTGAGGAATACAAAGCCGGGCGTACGCCCAATCCCGATGTACTGTGTAATAGAGAAATCAAGTTCAAGGCTTTTCTAGATTTTGCAATGAAGCTTGGTGCAGAAAAAATAGCCACTGGTCATTTTGTAAATACAGGTTATACGGGCGGTAGTTATCAGCTCTTGCGCGGAGTGGACAGTAATAAGGATCAAAGCTACTTTTTATATATGCTTGGCCAGCATCAGCTTTCCAAGGCCATATTTCCTGTGGGGAACATGACGAAGCTGCAGGTAAGGCAGGCTGCCCGTGAGGCTGGATTGCCTGTTAGCGGCAAAAAGGATTCTACCGGCATTTGCTTTATTGGCGAACGGGACTTCAAGGCATTCTTGCAAACATATCTCCCTGCCATGCCCGGAGATATGTGTACAGAAGGCGGTGAAGTAGTAGGGCGGCACGATGGGCTGATGTACTACACCTTGGGGCAGCGCCGTGGGTTGGGCATTGGCGGTCGTGGTGATGGACGCAGTTGGTTTGTCATTGGAAAAGATCTTGAGCGAAATAAGCTCATTGTCGCCCAAGGTGAAGATCATCCCAGATTGTATGCGACGAAATGTCATGCAGTGCAGCCAACATGGATTAGCGGGTATCCGCCTGTATCGATTGGTGAAACGTTTGATTGCACAGCCAAGTTTCGCTACAGGCAGCCGGATCAGAGTGTGCACGTAACTATAGAAGAAAACAGACTATTTGTACAAGCACTTGAACCACAGCGAGCTATAACACCAGGGCAGAGCATCGTTCTTTATCAAAAGGAGGTTTGTCTTGGCGGAGCCATTGTTGATGAGGTGTTGGACAGTGGGCATATGCCGGAATATGCTTGAGAAAATGCAAACGATAGAGCAGAACTCTGGAAAATATGTTGGAGTGGTATGAACAAAAGGTCAATGAGAATAGTTATTGTTCGACTAGATCATAATCTTCAAAGGAATGCATATAAATTTGATTTTAGGTGTTGACAAAGCATTTGCACCGTGATATTATTATCAAGCTCACTGCAAGCGAGCGCCGGACCTTGAAAACGATACAGAGTCGAGAGACTTAAAAATGGAAGCGAAAAACGACAGTTGATTCTAAGAATGAGTTTTCACTTTGTCGAGGGAAACCGAGATAAGGAGAGAAGATAGGATTAAACACAAGAGTTTGATCCTGGCTCAGGACGAACGCTGGCGGCGTGCCTAACACATGCAAGTCGAGCGGGGAGACGCCTTCGGGTGTCTTCTAGCGGCGGACGGGTGAGTA
>JAEWSC010000065.1 GCA_023398575.1 Bacillota bacterium
AGTTCTTCGACATGGAAGTGTCCCACCTGCACAAGGCAGCCCAGATGCTGGCCCAAAGAGAAAACAAGCAATGGCAGCAAGTGGTGGGCAATGGTGATTTTCCACCGGCACTAAAGTTTAAATCCAACATTGACTACGTCCGCAGCGCATTGAATATGGTGGAATTCTCTGCGGAGAAGGAAATCTTCAAACCCGTCAACATGCTGCCCAGGGACTATGAATTCTTCAAGTTCCAGAACAAAATGAACCATAATGTGGACGTTGTACCCAGCCATCAGGTGATTGATATGTACATTCGCCAAAAGGGCCAGGACTATCGCTGGGAGACAGCCCCCAACCCCGTGGTTGGCCTGCAAAACCGTAAGGCCGATAACGTCAGCGTCGGCAGAACCGTGCAATAACGAATGGAGTACCTTGCGGGGAGGACTTCTTTTGATAAAGAAGCCCTCCCCGCACCCTACCCAGAAAACTTTAACTGGAATAAATTATTGCGCAATGATACAGCCATCCCGGAACCATGCAGTTGTTCCCCTCATAGGATTCTAGGGGAGGGAGGAGATTGAGAAGCCATTTGTTTACCGACACCCAGGATTTTGACAGCCATTGGGCTTGCCCGCCAGATAAAATCTGCGTGTACCTCAGGCTTGACAAAGAGTTCTACCTTGGCTTGTGCAGCCGGGCCGCCAATGAGGGCTTGACCACCGGCCAATACATGGAGCAGACTGTAAAGGCCTGGGAAGCACTGGCAAGTAAAACACTCAATGGTATGCCCGGCAGCAAACCTCCGCCAAATGGATACGCTGGGCAGGAAAACTAAATAAAAATCACCCGTCCTCCTACAATGCCGAGGACGGGTTTTTGCACGAGGTAAATAATGGGGATTCTAAAGGGGTTTTATCCCTTTAGCGGGGTGCAGGGGCAGCGCCCTTGCTACGGAAACAACAAACCATATGTTACCGGACCAACAATGCCATCCACTTTTATGCCCTGATCCTTTTGGTATGCTTTCACTGCCGCTTGGGTCAGCTTGCCAAAGATACCATCGACGTCATCATTTAAATAGCCCAGCACAATCAGCCTCGCCTGTATTTTTTCCACATCCTCACCCTTATGGCCTTTTTTCAAATATCGGGATTGGGGCGGATTGGATATCAAAGATGCCGCACCGCTGTTAAGCTTTGCCCACGTCACTGGCCCGACGATGCCATCCTGGGTAATTTTCGCGTTTTTTTGATAGAGCAATACAGCGCTTAGTGTGATATCCCCAAAGACACCATCGGCCTTACCTGTATTATAACCCAATTCTAGCAGCCGCTTTTGCAACTTTTTCACTTTATCGCCGCGCATATCTTTTTGCAGATAGCTGGAACTGGACCCCGTATCAGTATTACCTGAATTGCTGCCACCCATAGTGCTGGTCTCAACAGTATACGATTCCAGGTCCAGTAAATGCAACGTCTGTGGCCCTGCGATACCATCCTGCGTGATGGCAAACAGTTCCTGGGCTGCAATCACGGCCTTGCGCGTCTGATTGGTAAAAGTATCAGACATAGGACCTGTATATACGCCCATTTCCGTCAACACTTGATGCAGTGCCTTTACAGCCAGCCCTTTGCTGCCTTTGCGCAGGGTTGGCGTAGGCAGCACCACCGTATCAGGCGCATCCTCCGCGGTGCATTTGATACTAAACACAATGGAGCTTTTTGCGTTGCGCGTCTGGCCATAGTTACGCAGCACAAACTTATTGGTGCCCGCCAAGCAGTTAACTGTAAAGCTGCCTGCCGTTCCGCTTAGCTGCACCGATATGGGGGCCAGCCAAACACCCTTGTACTGGTGCTCCAGTACATAGGTATAGCCATCGGCGCCGGCAAACTGAATGGTCACACCGGCAGAAGCGGTCATGGCAGGATAATCCGTCAGGGTAAAGCCCGGCAGTTTCACGCTGTCATTGTACGTTTCCCCAAAGGACAAGACCGGGATGGACAGGCAGAACAAAAGGACGACCAAAAGGCGCAGGATACGATGCTTCATGTCTCATTCCTCCACAATCCGTCGGATGCCAAACCGTTTCGGAAGCTTTGATGGTAAACGGTATGCGTAATAGAAGCCAAGTAGAAGAAACACCTGTAAAACATTTGTCCAAGCACTTGAAATCCGCTTTCCGCCAGGTTCATGCAATTTTCTATTTTTTTAAGCATACAATTGCCTGAAGATTTTGAGAAAGGAGAGGAGATCATGCAGGAAACCCAAAGCCGCTGGCGATCCAAAGCCGCTTGGGCATCTCTATTGGGCCTGATAGGCCTGATCTTCAGCCATTATGGCCTGTACGAATTACTGGGCCTTAACAATGAAACCTGGCAAACACTGGTGGAATCGCTGCTGGCTGCGCTGGTAGCCTTTGGCGTGCTCAACAACCCCACCGACCCCGCACATTTCTAGCGTTTTAGTTCCTCTTTCCCAGTATCATTGCATCATGGGGCGGCCCCGCTTTTTGGAGCCGCCAGTTTTTGAGGAAATTTATGGACAAGCACCCGCTTTGGGGGTATGATAGGGCCATCATACAAAGGATATAAAGGAGGCATCCCGTTTGAGCGAAAACTGTGTACATAAGCCGGATATCCGCTTTGGGAAATTCCTCAGACAGTATTTTTTGAAGGACGATATTCTTTCACAAACCATGTGCTGCATTCACTGCGGCGGCGAAATCCAGTTTGAAAAAAAGTCAGCTCATAAGCTTTGGGATGCGCTGATCTGGGTCATACTGCTGGCTGTCATCATTGCCATACGCCTGGGCAAGGATCTGATGATAAGCTACCTGCCTCTTTGGGCATATATTCTTATCGCCGTCGCATTTGTTGCCCTGTTGGGGCTTGTACTGGATGTCGCCAAGGAATGGTACTTGATAAAGCACGGAAGGTTCATATTGATAAATTCAGTGGCTGCAGAGCCTACCGCGGGCAAAAATCCGGCCGAATGATAATCGCTTGCACCGCCCCGGCATTGCCGGGGCCTTTTTGCATAGCATGGCCGTTGGTAGTTTTGTCGGTATCGTGGTATACTGAATCAAACGAACATGAGGATGTGAGCCCATGATTTCACTCCCGCAAGGTGCCACGTTTATTATAGATCAGCTTGAAAAGGCAGGCTTTGAAGCTTGGGTGGTAGGCGGCTGCGTGCGGGATGGCCTGCTGGGCCTTTCCCCCCACGATTGGGATATTTGCACCAGCGCAAATCCTGAAGAGACACTCGCTGTTTTTGCTGGCCAGCGGGTGATTGAAACAGGTATCAAGCATGGAACAGTAACGGTTCTGTGGAATGGTGAGCCATACGAGGTCACCACCTATCGTACAGAAGGAGTGTATAGCGACAGCCGCCGCCCGGACACCGTTGATTTTGTCAGCAATGTACGCGATGATTTAAGCCGCCGAGACTTTACAGTAAATTCCATGTCTTACCATCCGCAGCGGGGATTGTATGATGCCTTTGGCGGGCAGGATGATTTAAACAACAAAATCATTCGCTGCGTAGGCGACGCAAAGACACGTTTTGATGAGGATGCGCTGCGCATACTGCGGGCCATGCGTTTTGCTGCCACCTATGGCTTTTTCATTGATGAAAAAACGGCGCAGGCATTGCTTGCGAGCAAAGATCGCTTGCTCTTGATTGCACCGGAGCGAATTCGGGAGGAGTTATTGCGCCTGCTCTTAGGTGTTGGCGCGGCTGATATACTACGCGACTTTGCTCCAGTGCTATTCGTCTTTCTGCCGGAGCTTGCGCCCATGCTGGGATTGAATCAACACAACCCCTACCATTACCTGGATGTATGGGAACATACACTGGCAGCCATAACGGCCGCGCCTCAGGACCCGGTACTTCGCCTGGCCATGCTTTTACACGATGCCGGCAAGCCTGCCTGCTTTTTTCAGGATGAAAAAGGAGTAGGTCATTTTTACGGCCATCCTGAAGTAAGCTTGAAAATTTCAAAGACCATTCTGGAAAGGCTGCGGTTCGATAACCAGACCCGCAAGACGGTAGAGGAGTTGGTTTTGTTCCACGATGCCACCATTCCCGCAAGACAAAAGAATGTGCTCAAATGGCTCAACCGCATCGGTGAAGAAAGGCTTCGGCAGTTGCTGCCTGTAAAAAGAGCCGATGCTGCCGCCCAGCATCCAAACAAGAGGCAAGCAAAACTTGACGATATAGATCGTTTGGAATCTTGTATCAATAGCGTCTTGGAGACCGGACTTCCCTACAGATTGAAGGATATGGCCATCACTGGCAATGATCTTGCCGCCATAGGTGTTGCGCCCGGGAAGCAGTTGGGTGAGATGCTTCAAACCCTTCTGAAAAGGGTGATGGAAGGTAGGTTAATCAATGAAAAAAACGCGCTACTGGAAGCGGCATTGAAAATGAACGCCAGGGCGACTGGTAATAAATGATAAGAGCGACAACTGATGATCAAGCGCGGTTTGCTGCTCTAGGACTTTGGTATTTTTATTACATTATAAGTACAACCACATACATCGCTATTTCATTTTTGAACACCGCTCCGTGACGAGCAGGCGTTCTTTTTTTGGCGCTGATTCTGCATATTGTATTGTGTATGTAAGATTTGTGTATTATAATTGTAAGTGAACGGGGATGATTGTGTAAGATTCCCCAAATTCATTTCAATCGGAGGGCATATTCATGAAAAGGCTCCTATCTATTGTACTGGCAGCCATCCTGGTACTTGGTCTTGCATCCACCGCGCTGGCCCAGGGCGAACTGTTTATCGTCTCCCCCAACAGCGATGGTCTGCTTTCCATCATCCCCAAGTTTGAAGAAAAAACCGGCATTAAGGTCACAGTGGAGTCCCTGGGTACAGGCGATGCTATGAAGCGCATCGGCACCGAAATCGAAAACCCCACCTTTGACCTGATGTATGGTGGCTCCCTGGCTAATTATGTGGCCAACAAAGACCTATTTCAGGAGTATCTGTCCCCCGAAGATGCAAACCTCATGCCCGAATATCAAAACAAGCTGGGCTACTGCACCAACTACACCGTAGATGGTTCCGTGCTGCTGGTGAACACTGAGCTGCTGGCTGGCCTGGGTATTGAAATCACCGGCTATGCCGATCTTTTGAAGCCCGAGCTGAAGGACAAAATCGTTACGGCTGACCCCACCGCCTCCTCCTCCGCTTTCTGCCAGCTGACCAACATGCTGCTGGCTATGGGCGGCTACGAGTCCGAAGAAGCCTGGACCTATGTGGAAAACCTCTTCAAGAACATCAACGGCAAGGTTGTCAGCTCCTCCAGCGCAGTGTACAAGGGAGTGTACAACGGCGAATACGTTGTGGGCCTCACCTATGAAGACCCCTGCGTCACCCTTTTGAAGGACGGCGCCACCAATATCAAGATCGTATACCCCGTGGAAGGCACTGTATTCCTGCCCGCCCAGATCGGTATCGTGAAAAACGCCAAGAACCTGAATAATGCCAAGGCCTTTGTGGATTTCATGCTCACCGAAGAAGCGCAGGTTTTCCTGGCCGAAAACACCACCAGCCGCCCCATCCGCGTTGTGGAAGCCGGAAATGAATTCATGACCCCCATGGCCGATATCAAGCTGATTTTTGAAGATTCCGATTATGTCACCAGCCACACGGCGGAGCTCAAAGAAAAGGTACAAGATATCATGATGGGTATCTAAACATTTCGAGAAAATCGCTAACGCGTTTTTCTCGAGTTTTGCAGAACTTTCTTGTACTGCTCTATGCTACGCACATATCAGTACGGTCAGAAAATTCTGTAAGGAAAGGATTTCTAGCGAAATCCTTCCGAAATCGCCGCACATGTCGCCGATTTCGGATTGCCTCACGATGGGCTACAGCCCCTCGTGCTCCCCAAAGGTTGCTCAACGCCTGGGGGCATGCCTGATATTTCTCGCCAGGCATGCCCCTTTCCAATTTCTGCACATGTAAAGGAGCGTCGCCCTTGAGCGTTACAATTACATTTTCAGATGTCGTCAAAAAGTACGGCGACAATGTGATTATTCCGGACTTATCCCTAACCGTGCACAAAGGCGAATTCTTCACCCTGCTGGGTCCATCTGGCTGCGGCAAGACTACCCTATTGCGCATGGTCGCAGGCTTTAACAGCATAGAAGGCGGAAAAATCGCCTTTGACCAGCAGGTCATCAATGATGTTCCGCCGGCCAAGCGCAATATCGGCATGGTGTTTCAAAGCTATGCGGTCTTTCCGCATATGAACGTTCGGCAGAATGTTGGCTTTGGCTTGGAAAACCGTGGCCTATCCAAAAAGGAAATCGAGCAGAAGGTAGATACGATTTTAGAAACGGTGAAAATCACCGAATTCGCATCCCGTATGCCCGACCGGCTATCCGGCGGTCAGCAGCAGCGCGTCGCGCTGGCCAGGGCCATTGTCATCCATCCCAGCGTACTGCTCATGGATGAACCCCTTTCCAACCTGGATGCCAAGCTGCGCATTGAAATGCGCAACGCCATCAAACTGATTCAAAAAGAGGTCGGCATCACGACAGTTTATGTGACCCACGACCAGGAAGAGGCTATGGCCGTCTCTGACCGCATCGCTGTCATGGATAAAGGCGTCATCCAGCAGGTGGGTACGCCCAAAGCCATTTACCAACGGCCGGCTAACCTGTTTGTCGCCAACTTCATTGGCCGCAGCAACACACTGGACGCAGTGCTGGATAGCAAAAACGGGCAGCCGCAAATCACCTTTGGCAACGGCTATAAATTACCCTATGAACATCTGTCCAGCACCCAAACGGGGGCGCAGAAGGTAAAAGTGTCCGTACGTCCGGAAGAATTCATACTGCAAAGCAATGGCGAGGGTATTGAGGGCGAAATTCTCTCCAGCGTGTTCCTGGGCCTCAACACCACCTATTTTGTCAGGCTGTTCAATGGCGATATAGCAGAAATCGTGGAGGAAAGCTCCATCTCCAGCATTCTGGAAAACGGGACCAAGGTACAACTGGGGCTTAAGTTGGATAAGATCAACATTTTTAGAGAAGACGGCTTGCAAAGCCTTACCGCGGGGGTGGTCAGCGATGCGCGCTAAGGCCGTCCGCTGGGAGGTATGGCTGTTTATCTCCATAGGCGCCATGCTTTTATATGCCCTGTTTCTGCTCTATCCCTTGTTCACGCTTTTATCCCAAAGCGTGATGGACAAAGAGGGCGGCTTTTCTCTGGAGCATTTTCAGCGTATTTTCTCCAAAGCGTATTACCTGCGAGCCATGGGCAACAGCTTTAAGGTAACGCTGGCTGTAACACTGTTCTCTGTGCTGCTGGCAACGCCCCTCGCCTATTTGATGGCTGTGTACCAAATTCGCGGTAAAACGGTGCTGGAGATACTGGTACTGGTATCCTCTATGTCCGCGCCTTTCATCGGCGCCTATTCCTGGATCATGCTCTTTGGCCGGGGCGGCTCGGTCACCGGCTTTCTCAAGGATACATTCGGTTTCCTGCTGCCGGACATCTATGGCTTTCCCGGTATCGTGCTGGTCATGTCGCTGCAGTTGTACTCGCTGGTGTACATGTTTGTATCCGGCGCGTTCAAGAACATGGATAATTCCCTCAT
>JAEWSC010000032.1 GCA_023398575.1 Bacillota bacterium
AAACCTCCTGTACCGCTCGGGTCGCTCCCCAGCGTTGCCCTACCCTGCGCAGGAGTAAAAGCGGTAGTAGTTTTTTCCCAACTTTCAGAAAGTATTCCATTTACACGGATTTTGCGACACTCCCTCATGCTGGTCCAATAGCAGGTACATATGCAGAAAAAAATCACGCTCCGGCAAGTCCGTTGCGTGATTTTTTTGCTTGATTATCACCCATTGCAATGCTATTTCAAGTCATCCATCACTTTTCTTTGTAATAGCTCTGCCCGTAAATGAACTCGTGCAGCGCCTCGATGTTTATTTTCAGATTTTTGCCGTTCATATATACCAGACTGGCACCGTTGATATCCTTATAGCCAAAGGTCTTGTCCATGGGCACCCGGTGCTGTTCCAGCAGCGTTTGGCCGGCGGCGGCCTTATCAGCAAGACCTGACTGCAAAATACCGGTACCCAATTCCAGCATTTCACCCACGCTGACATTGGTGTATACATAAGGCAGCACAGAGGTCATCAGATCCATCATCTTGTTCAGGTCTATGCCCTGCATGACCTTGTTTAGCAGCACCTCCAGCAGCTTGCGCTGTCTAGCGGTGCGCATAAAGTCGTTATCAATGCCGCGGATACGGGCATAGGTCACGGCTTGCATGCCATCCAAATGATGTACGCCGGCAACACCTTCCACCTTTTGGCGCTTCACATCATCCAGGGGTTCCTTGCGCAGCTCGTAGTTGATGCGGTTTGCTTCGGCTTTGGTCAGTTCCATGTCCACGCCGCCCAGACTGTCGATGATGGCGGCAAGGCCAAAGAAATTGATGGCTACAAACCGTTCTGCATTCATTTGGAAATTGCGGTTGACGGTACGCATGGCCAGCTTCGGACCACCGTTTTCCTCTTTTGTGGAGCCAAACTTATAGGCTACGTTGATGCGGTAGGCATTCTTGTAGCCCGGCACGGTGACGGCCGTATCTCTGGCGATGGAGGATAGCTTGATAGACCCCGTCGTCTTGTTCAGGGACAAAATCATGATCACGTCGGAGAGGCCCGTATCGGTAACATTGGTGCGGGAATCAACACCCAGCAATAGAATGTTGATGACGTCGCTTGGCAGATCGGGATTGGCCTCCAGCTCGCTCAGATCGATCGATGCGATATCACCTTCGCCAAGCTCTGAGAGCATCTGCTCGTGCTCAGCATCCAGTTGATCCAGCGGAATAGCAGCCTCGTCATCACCTGTGGCGGCACCGGAGTCTTCCTGCTCCCACTGCTGCCATTGCTCCAGGTCTTCCGCATCCAGTTCCTTTTTGATCTCATCCCCAAAAAAGGAAATCTCTGGATCTTCTTCACCAAGGGCGGCAGGCAGCATGCACACGAGCAGCACCATCACACAAAACAAACTGAACAGGCGCTTTTTCAAGTTACTTATCAAGAATTGTTCCTCCTCCCCAACGGGGTGGAATATACTTTTGCATACCCGGCTCATTATAACCGTCCAAGATTCAAAATGCAATCGCGAGAACGTTGGGCACGCATGCAAGAAGGTAACGAATAAAGAGTATTACTTCATCCATCTATAGGCTCAAAAGCCAGCACATTTTCCACACCGTGGGTCCAACAGAACATATCCACCGGCTGGCAGCGGGTAATCTTGTACCCTGCCTCAGAAAACAGAGCCGCGTCCCTGGCTTGGGTGGCCGGATTGCAGCTGACATATACCACACGCCGCGGCTTTGCTTTGGCGATAGCCGCAACCACTTCCGGCTCTACACCTTTTCTGGGCGGATCCAGTACGATGACGTCCGGGCGAAGGCCCTCCTCCACCAACCGCGGCAAAAGAACTTCCGCGTTGCCGGCCAGGAACTCCGTGTTGCTTATGCCGTTGTGCTGTGCATTCTTTATCGCATCACTGACCGCTGCCTCTACTGTTTCCAGGCCGATAACCCTTTTTGCCTTGGCGGCCAACAGCAAGGAGATGGTTCCGGCGCCGCAATAGACATCCACCACCGTCTCCCCACCTTTAAGGCCGGCAAAGTCAAGGGCAGTCTGATACAGCACTTCAGTCTGCTCTGGATTGATCTGAAAAAAAGACAATGGCGACAGAAAGAAATGCAGGCCGCAAAGGGTATCCTTTAGCCGTTCCTCTCCCCACAGCACCTTGTAGCTGTCACCCAGGATTACATTGCTGCGGGCGGTATGGCTGCTTATACACAGTGAAGCAAGAGCAGGCGCTTCCTTTTTCAATTCCGCCAGCAGTTCCTTTTCCTTTGGCAGGTCATAGCCGTTGATAACGATGACGGCCATCACTTCTCCACTGCGGGCTTCCCTGGCCATCACATGACGCACAAGCCCGGTATGGCTTTCTTCCTGGTATGGGGCGATCAAATGCGCTTGCATCCAGCGGCGGACCGCTTTCATAACGCCGTTTAAACCATCTTTGGCAACGGGGCAGGTGGCAATATCAATAATATCATGGCTGCGCGGAGCGTAAAAGCCGATAATTGGCTTTCCGGCTTCTCCGCCGACAGGCAGCGCTGTCTTATTACGGTAGTGCCACGGGTCCTTCATACCGATGACGGGAGGCACGGTAACCTCCAGCTTTCCAATATGCCTAAAACAATCCTCTACCTGCACACGCTTAAACTGCAAGGTCTGCTCGTAGGCCATGTGCTGTGCCGCGCAGCCGCCGCAGCGGTAATACACGGGACAGGGGGGCTCCTGGCGGGAGGGATTGGCATTTTTCACTTGTATCAACTTGCCAAAGGCATGACGCTTTTGCGTTTTTACCACTCGGCAGGAAATGTCTTCACCCGGCAGCGCATAGGGTACAAAAAGCGCCATGCCCTCATGAAAGCATACGCCCTCCATATCCGCACCAAGCCGCTGGCATGTGGTCTCAATAATCTGGTTTTTCTGCATCCGTCTGCTCCTTATGGCCGCTATCATCTGCGGCAAGTTTGAATACAAACAACTTATTGCGCCTGCGCATCCGCAGGCTGCGGATTCTTTTCCTTTTTGGGCTCAGGCTTTGCCGGTGGCTTTACTTCCTCTGCCAGCCTCTTCGCGCACAGGCTGCGGAAAGCAGCGGCTTCAATGGCGTACTGCATAGCGCTCGGCTCTGGTGGACGGGACAGAAGGGTTTGAAAAACATTCGCCTGCGCACCACGGAAGCTTTCATACAATTGCTCCGTATCCTGCCCATCTGGCGGAGTCAGCAGCTGCTTCATTTCCTCCATCGAGGCCACCTGCTTTAGTGTACAGAGCATGATCAACTGGGCCAGCTGCTCCCGGTCATATTTTTTGCCGGCCGGGCGCTTGACCAAGCCGCTTTTAACATAATTGTTAATCATGGCCGGCGTCAAAAGAGCACCAGCCTTGGGATACAACGCTTTGAACTGCCGCTCCATATAGGTGATCACCTGATCCATATATAGGCCAAGATCAGGCAGCTGATCCCAGGCAGGTGGCGTATAGGCAGCACTTTCCTTGCTCTGGGCCATTTGATTTTGCATACAATAATCCTTTCCGTAGCAGGATAATATCATACTATCATATCATCCTGCATTCTACAACACCGGATAAAAAACCACTTGACATTGTTGGTAATGTGTTTTAATCTAGTATTGATTACTAGATAACGAGAGCGGGGCGAAAGCAGTGGAGGTACGGCCGATTCATTTGTTTGGCGATTCCATTGGAAAAGGCATATTGTTTGATGAGGGACGGGGTCGTTACGCCATTGCCCGGGAGCGCTGTGATATACAGCTGCAGGAGGCACTGGGCGTGACGGTGGAAAACCATGCCCGCATGGGCGCGACGGTGGAGGAAGGGCTTGCGGATTTTCTGGACAGCGGTGATGTAAGTGGCACCATCGTGGCCATCGAATACGGCGGGAATGACTGCGACCTTCATTGGGATGAAGTGGCAAAAGACCCCTCCGCCTACCACGAGGCCAAGGTTCCCTTGGAAACCTTCCGGCGCGTGCTAAAGGAATTTGTGCTAAGGGTGCGCGGCCGCAATGCGGCGCCGCTGCTCGTAACACCTCCGCCCCTTGATGCCCAACGCTTTTTCAATTGGGTCACCAAGGGCCTTGACGCACAGGCCGTTCTTCAATACTTGATCGATGTACAGAACATCTACAAATGGCAGGAGCGTTACGCCATTGCCGTGCGGGATGTGGCGCTGGAAACGGGCTGCGACATATTTGACCTGAGGGATGTTTTTCTTTCCAGACGGGACGTTGCGGACTTGATCAGTCTGGATGGCATGCATCCAAATACCAAAGGCCATATGCTGATTACGGAATCTCTTTTGCGAAAAGATTATTTATACATCAAGCCGGCACTGCCGGCACGATCACTGCCAAGATTGGCAAAAGCGGCTGGCCCAAAGCATTTTCACATTCGGCCGTCGCTTCAAATACAAAACCTTCCATCCTAGCAAAAAATCCTTCCGGAAAGGTGCAGGGCCGTTTCCGGAAGGATTTTTCTTATAGAGAAATGCTATTTGAGTATGGCTTCCGCCACCTGCGCGCCCGCTGCGCCCGTGTTCTTCGTAAACACAATCTTTACTGCCAGCAGGCTTTGTAATGGCAAGGGAATTTCAACACTGTTTCCGGTATCAGGGTCAAAAGCGTATTCGGCAGTAGGAACCAGTTCCTCAAAGCTTTTTCCGTCGTCACTGTAAAGAATCGAGAAGGTTTGATTCCGCTTGCTCCAGACAGTGGCTGGGTTCAGGCGGAGCATAAGCCTTACAGGCGCAGCAGCTTGCGCAAGATTCAACGTCAGCTCGTCCTGCCCCTGACCCCTGCCTTCCCAATAGGTGTTCAAGTCACCATCTACGGTATTGGCCGCGGCATAGGATTGGGTTTGTCCATTGGCAGCAGCGGTCAATTTTATCCCTGTTTCCAGCGCCGCAGGATCAACCGCCTTCTTGTAGGTGTGCAGATAACCGGGGTAGTTGGCTGTAACTTTGCCGATATTCGCCTCTACCCGGATGTTTTCGCCAATGTTCTTATTCTTGTTGAGCGTGATATCATCCAAAGCAGTAATCCGCTTGCCCAGGATCTCCATGTTACTAAACAGCACATCGTCAATGGTGTAATCCTTGTTGAAGGCAAAGATGCGAATGGAGGATTGCTTGCCTCCTAAAACCTTAATATTTTCAAACACCACGCCCCGCGTGTTTCCGCGCTTTGGCGCTTTGGACCACTGGGATTTGGTGGTGGTCAGATCAATTAAGAACCTGGCTCCGTCCCCGTTGCCCATTTGCGCGTCTTCCACCACAATGTTTTCAAAGCGCACATTTTGAATCAGGGCGTTATCGCTGTTATGTACAGACATGATCGGCTTATGAAAATTATGAAGCACGGTGATGTTTCGAAAGGTAATATCCTCCATTACATCGGCCCGGGTCTCATAGCCCACCTCGCAGGATTGGGCCAGGTCAGTCCACAGCACGCAATTATCAAAGAGGATGGTCTTCACATTGCCATCATAGCCCTTGACCACAAGGTTGTCATCCCAGCCGCGTACAAAGCAATTTCGGGCAGTCACATTTGTACAGGATTGGGTGGTGATACCGTCGGAGTTGGACCGGGCGGCTACGATGTTGATACCGTCCACCGTGACGTTATCGCACTTGTAAAGGTTCACCGTCCATGCGGCCGGGTCCAAAATAGTAATGCCCTCGATGGTGATGTTTTTGCTATCAGTAAAGTTGATGGGTACAATGGTGTCTTCCCACCGGTCGTACTTGCTACCATCAATGCTTCCCCGGCCCATGATGCGCACGCCCTCAACGCCGCCAGCTTGGATATACCCGCGAAGCACCGCCCCGCCCGCCAAGTAGATGGTTTGGCCATTTTGGGGGGTAATCAGCCCAGCTTCGTGTAGCCCTGGCCCAAAATACAACACGTTGGGGTCGTTTCGATCGGGGATATCGGTTTCCAGTGGCGAGGCGAAAAGGTGCAGCGCGCCTTTCACCTGGTTGTTGTACTCTACGGTTACAGGCGCCGGCTGATGGAGCACAAACTGCACCGTATCGCCGGAGATATTGGGCGTAATGCCCAGCGACAGCGGCCTGATCGTAACGGATTCCAGCGTGACACCCGAAAACTGAACCGACACCGATACCGGTCCTCCCATGGAAAAAAGGGCCACAGGCGTCGTATCCAGCATGGGCCGGGAGGTCCATGTCCTTTGGTGGTTAACGGCCGTATCGATAACAGACAGCGGCTGCCCATCGATGAAGACCTTGCAGTTTTTACTCTCTTGCATGTTCATGGGCTGGCTGTACAGCTTGACCTCAAATGCTTCCTGGGCAAAAGAAGGGGCCGCCAAGAAACAAAGCAGCATACTTAACATCAGGGACACAAGCTTTTTCATGGCGGACGCCTCCTTGAAAATATGAAATTGAGGAAAGGTCAAGATGCTTCTTTGGCTGCCGTTTCACGGCAATCCTCCGGCAGGGGAATAACTATTTCCGTTTCGCCTACGGTAACTTCTTGGCCATACACGATAAGCTGTGCCGGGCCTCCCTGAATGAGGGAAAGGGCAACCGTTTCCTTGGTAATGTCTGCCCTGAGCGTGCTTTCATGAACCGTAAAGTTAAAGTGGTATCCTTCCCACACAGCGGGGATGGATGGGCTGAGAGAAGGAACCGGTCCGTCGGTGCGCAGGCCGCCAAAGCCAAACACAATGGTCACCCACGCAGCGGCAATGCTGGTCAAGTGCAAGCCTTCGGCGGTGTTGCAGTTATAATTGTCCAAATCCAGCCGCGCCGCAAAGCCGAAGAAGCGGAAAGCCTCCTCATGGCGCTTGAGCTCGCTGGCGATAATGGAGTGTATAGAGGGTGACAGTGAGCTTTCGTGTATGCATCTGGGCTCATAGTAATCGTAATTGGCGGCCTTTTCGCAAAGGGTATAATCACCAGGATACAGGAACATAGCCATCAGCACATCCGGCTGCTTGATCATATCTGTGCGGTAGATGCGGTCGTAGCTCCAGTGGTGATACAAAGGGAAGTCCGTAGGCGGAATACTGTGAATGTCCAGATGCGGCAGGGTAAAGAACCCCTCGTGCTGTTCAAACACCAGGTTGTCATCCTGCTTGAGCAGCATGGCTTTAGAACACGCTGCCCAATACTCCCGCTCTTCCTCTGTGATGGATAATTTGCCGGCAAGGGCCGCAAAAGCATCTGGAGCTTCCGCTTCCATGCGGCCAAGCGTCTGCAAGGTAAACTCCATGGTCTTTTTGCCCATAAAGTTGGTATAGTAATTGTGGTGTACCATCAGGTGAAACTCATCCGGGCCCATAACGCCATAATAGCCAAAGGCTGTGCGGTCCTGGTTCCAGCCCCCGCGGGAGGCGCAATAGCGGCTGATTTCCACCAGCATTTCTACACCCTCGCGGAACAGGAAAGCATCATCTTTGGACAGGTGATGATAATTCCATATCCCATAAGCTACAGCAGTGCTGGGCTGCATTTGCAGGCTGGCGTGCTGCCAGAGGGTGCAGGCCTCCTTGCCGTTTAAGGTGGCAATGGGGTAACAAGCGCCTTTGCAATCAAGCTGTGCTGCCCGTTCCTTGGCCTGGGGCAGGGTATGATACCTGTATAAAAGCAAATTTCTGGCCGCCTGCATATCATTGAGCAGATAGTAGGGCAGGCAGTAGGTTTCTGTATCCCAGAAGGCGTGGCCATTGTACGCTTCGCCGGTCAAGCCCTTGGCGCCGATGTTGTTGCGGCCATCAAAACCCCGGTACGTTTGATGCAGTTGGAAAATACAGTAGCGGATACCCTGCTGGTTGAGTGGGTCGCCGTCCAATTGTACATCGGCGGTACGCCAAAGCTTGGCGTAATGCTCCGTATTGCTATCCAGCATCGCGTCAAAGGAAGGGACCTTGCCGGCGCGTGCAACCGCCTTTTCAAGAAGCGACGCATCACTGGGTGCGGCATCTCCCTGGCGTATGGAATCCACCCAGACTCTTTTTTCAATTACGTAAGGCACACCGGGAATAAGGCTGCATACTACTTCAAAGCCCGAGAACAGCGGCTTTTCGAGGTGAGTCACCACGTCTCCCTCCGGCAGCAACAGCGTAAAGCCATACAGTGCCTTTTGCCCTGTGGTTTTTGTTTCATATAAATGTGCAGCGCTCAGGCCATCCGTAAGCCCGCCCCGATCCTGCCAATCGCAGCGGCCGGTGTTTTGATGCATCACATGGCCGTTGACCCCAAGAACAAGGCTTGCAGAAGCCGGAGCGTCCAGCGCTGTCAGCGTAATCCGCTGGCCTGCCCCATGGGGATCATCCATGCAAAACAGGCGCTCAAACTGAACAGATACCCTGTTGCCGCCGGGCAGCTCCCACACAAAGCTGCGGGAAAGAAGGCCGGATTTTAAATCCAGAGTCCGCTCAAAATCAGCAATGGCGCAGGTCATGACATCCAGCTTGCAGCCACTTATTTCAATGGGGCTGTATAAGAAATCAGGCGCGCAGACCATATAATGGGTTTGCTTTACAATCCCCTTGTAGCCGCCGGGGGTATCCTCTCCATCCAGCTCATAAATGCCGCCCAAATAACTGCCCATCAAGCTGGATGCCGAAGTTCCTTCCTCAAAATATCCTCGCACACCCATATGTTCGTTGGCCAGGGAGAAAATGGACTCGCTGACCCTGCTGTAGACAGGATCAAAGCCCAATTCCTTTACCTGCCAGGGTAGGCACTGAAAATAAATATCCGCAATCTTTGCCATGATACCCATCCTTTGCTTGACGAATCGTTAAGTTATCCCTTAATGCCGGTGGAAACAACGTTTTGCGTAATCTGCCGTTGGAAGGTGATAAACAGCACAATCGGCGGAATGATGGCAAAAACGATGGCCTTGATAATGTCAATCTGGTTGACCCGATCGGAGGTGCGGTAGGTGAACAGGCGCACCATCACCGTTTCCAATGGCGTGTTGGTAAGCACCAGATACGGCAGCAAAAAGTCTGACCAGGCGGCATTTACCGCATAGATGAGCACCACCATGTTGATGGGCATGCTCAGCGGCAGCACGATCTTATAAAACAGCGCCAAATCATTACAGCCATCCAGCCGCGCCGCTTCCAGCAGCGAATCCGGTAAATTATCGTAAAAGCTTTTGAACAGGATTACGTAAAACGCATTGGCGCCAATGCTCAGCCACAGGGGGAGAAAAGAGCCTATCATGCCCAGGTTGGTAATGTTGATGAACAAAGGCACAAGGCTTGTAGTAGCCGGCAGCATAAGGCTGAGCATGATAAGGCCCAGCACCAGCTTGCTGCCCCTTGGCTTTAAGCGGGAAATGACGTATGCCAGAAGCCCGTTAAAGAGAACAGCGCTTACACAGCTGCCCAGCACCACCCACAGGCTGTTTAAGTAAAACCGGTAATACTTGACTTCCTTCCAGGTATCCGCATATCCATTCAAGTTGAAGGATACCGGTAAAAACTGTGGATAAAAGCGCTTGTTTGCCGCTTTGACGCCACGCATAAACTCCTGGTTTTCCTTAAAGCCGGAAAGAATAACCCAGATCAGCGGCATGACCGCGGCCAGGAAAGCGACAATCAGCACCAGTGCCATCAGCGCATATCCTATTTTGACTGCCGGCTTGTGAAAATCGTAGCCGCGAATCGCGCCTTCAGATTTTTGACGGAATGATTTCATATGCTTCTGCCTCCCCTTACATGTCCTTTGGCTTGTTGAGCTTGTTATACGCAAGCGTCAACGTGATGAGGATCAGGGAGATGATCACCGATACGGCTGCCGCGTTGGCGTAATGATAATCCTGGAAGGCATAACGGAATACCAATTGCATCAGGCTGACGGAGGCATTGTTGGGGCCGCCGTTGGTCATGACCAGCGGCTCATAGAGAATTTGGAAAACAGCGATGATTTGAAGAATCAGCAGCGTGCGCCCTAGATTGTAAATCTGGGGAACGGTGATATGCCATAAACGCTGGCGGACATTGGCGCCATCGATGATTGCTGCTTCATATAGTTCCGGATTAATGCTTTGCAAGCCCGCCAGATAGATCAGTGTCGTGGCACCCGCGCCTTTCCAGGTCATGGTAACGACAATCATGGGTATGGCCATGGTCATGCTGCTAAGCCATGCACCTTTGGGCAAGCCCACAGAGTTTAACAACATATTTAGGGCACCATTATCGCCGCTGGAGAAGATAAACTTCCATAAAAAAACCGTGGCCAAGCCAGGCACAATGTTGGGCAGATACACGGCCACACGAAAAAGGCTTTTGCCATGAACCATTTCCTGTATGAAAACCGCCAGCACAATCGGCACCAGAAAACCAATGATCAAAGACCATAAGGTATAGGAAAAAGTGTTTTTAACCGCCGGCCAAAAGTCGGGACTGCTGATAACAGCTTTAAAATTATCCAGGCCAACATAACGGATCATGCGTATGCCTTGGGTTTCAAAAACGCTGAGCTTAATGCTTTCCACCAGCGGTACCCAAACAAAAAAGGCAAACAGGGCAAGGCTTGGCAGCATAATCAGCCAACCAATCACATCCTTGCCATATTTCGCCCGCAAGGTCCGCCGCGGCTTTTGACAAACTACCGGGAGCATTCAAACCGCCTCCATTAATGAAAGA
Source organism: Bacillota bacterium (assembly GCA_023398575.1). Taxonomy (GTDB): domain Bacteria; phylum Bacillota; class Clostridia; order Christensenellales; family Aristaeellaceae; genus JAEWAH01. The sequence goes on from JAEWSC010000032.1 coordinate 10,629, forward strand.
GTTTAGGCGCTTGGGAAAATGCATCTACTCATGCCCTTTCCCAAATGCC
>JAEWSC010000056.1 GCA_023398575.1 Bacillota bacterium
AAACCTCCTGTACCGCTCGGGTCGCTCCCCAGCGTTGCCCTACCCTGCGCAGGAGTAAAAGCGGTAGTAGTTTTTTCCCAACTTTCAGAAAGTATTCCATTTACACGGATTTTGCGACACTCCCTCAATGGTCAAGAAGGCACTTGGGACTGATGACAACCATCTGGCTATACAACTCCTTGAGGACTATTTCCGTTGGCTGACCAACCGACTAGATGGCCTTCAGAATGCCTATGCTATGCGTCTTGGCCGAAGCGGCTGTTATCAGATGCCAGTTGTCAGCTTTATTGTCTTCTTGCCGATGAATCCTTGTGCTCGTTGGTATCAGTGTAGCCAGTGCGGGCGTATTACCACTTTCAATATTGGTGGCCATTGTGCCAACAGAAACTGCCCTGATGGACATCTTTCTCCTGTCGATTCCCAAGCACTAGGTGCAGGTAATCACTATATGAAGTTGTATCAGAAAAATGACTTCCGTTCGCTACTAATCCGCGAGCATACAGCACAATTAAGCCGGGAACGGGGAATGGAGTATCAACAACAGTTTGAGCAGAACCAGATCCACGCTCTTTCCTGCTCGACCACCTTTGAAATGGGGGTGGATGTGGGTGATTTGGAAACCGTTTTTCTTAGGAACGTTCCACCAAGCGCCGCCAATTATGCCCAGCGAGCCGGCCGTGCGGGCCGCAGCCGGAATGCAGCCGCCTACGCGTTGACATACGCTAAACTATCCTCCCATGACTTCTATTATTATAATGACCCTAGAGAGTTGATCGCAGGCACGGTTCAGCCACCCATCTTCAAGCTTGATAACCGCAAGGTGGTCACACGCCATATCAACGCTGTGGTGCTCAGCTACTTTTTCCGTACCTGTGAAGGCTGGTATGGTGAGGGGGGTAATTCAAAGCATTTTTTAGAGGACGGCGGACTCGATGCATTGCGTTCCATGCTCGCGGGCAGACCGGAGGATCTGACGTCGTCTCTGTTGGCGGCCTTTGGCCAAACACCTTGCGAAGGCGTCCATATAGATTCTTATGATTGGGCTGAAGCGTTGACTGGAGAAGATGGAATTCTTACTAAAGCAGTTAAAACTCACGCCAAAGTGATAGATGAATACAATGCTGCCATCCAAGATGCAGTGCGAAAAGGGCAAGCCAAGGATTTTAGTTGGGCTGCGACGCTAACCGGCCGTATGGATAGGTATCGTAATGTTCAAATGATCGACTTCCTCGCCTGTGAAAACATCCTTCCGAAATATGGCTTCCCGGTGGATACGGCGGAGCTGTATAAAAATGGCGAGATCTACGCTGATGCAAATAAATCGCTCAAGCTGCAGCGCGACCTGAAAACAGCCATTTCAGAATATTCACCGGGTGCCAAGGTCATTGCCGATGGTCGAATGTACACAAGCCGGTATATTCGCAAGGAACATATAAAAGGCGGTGAATACGGCTACGATTATTCCTATGTATGTCAATGCAATTGTGGGACATGGAACTATCAACAGATTAGGCCTACCACGCTTCGAACATGTGTGGATTGTGGTCGAACGCTGAACGGCAGGTGGGAGGAAGCTATCCAGCCAAAGGCAGGCTTCATCGCCCAATCCGATGATGAGGATGTGCCAATGCATCGGCCGGAAAAGCTTCATCGCAGCGACGATTCCTACATAGGGGATGGGAATGAAATAAGCGCCTTTACAATGCCTATGGGCAGAGAGCAAATCATCCTTCGCTCCAGCGAAAACGATATAATCATGGTGACATCAAGTACGGATATTTATGTATGTAAATTATGCGGCCTTGCTTATGGAAAAACTGATGTACTGCGTAAACCTGATGGCAAAAAAGATAAAGATGCTACGCTTTCTAGAGAGAGCAGACAGAGCTATATCGATATGGCCGCATCTCATCAAAATGAACGGCGGACGGATTGTCCAAACCAACGCCTGAGCCGTGTGCGCCTAAACCATACCTACAGGACGGATGTGGTAAGACTGGAATGGTCTCGTGTTTTTGAGAATGTCGATCAGGCCTATTCTGTGTTGTTTGCCGTGCTAAGCGCGCTGGGAACGGCTTTACAAGTTGAACAAGGTGATATTGGGGGATGCTTGAAAACAGGAGCAAACGGAACAACATCATTGGTTTTATATGATACAGTGGCAGGCGGAGCCGGGCATGTCCGGCGGTTACTATCTGATGAAGGCAATGTGCTGCGATTGGTGCTTGAAAAGGCATACAATACCGTTTCCGCCTGCAAATGCGATAATTCGTGCTACTCCTGCTTACGCACATATTTTAATCAAAAATTCCATGACCAGCTAAATCGGAAAGCTGCCGCAAGATATCTTTCCTTATACCTAAGTAGTGAGGAAGCCGAGAATGATCTGCCCAGCTCCCCGTTAAATTTATCCTACTCAGGTGGGCTGGATCTTGCGGGGAAAGCCTATTCCTCTGTATGGGAGTACATTCGGGATGATGTCCCCAAGGTTGATCAATACCTTGTTGATGAGATGATGCGGTTATCCTTTTCCAATCCCTGCGGTATGCTGCTATATGGATGCACTGCTCACATAGGGGAAAAACATAGGACAGTTTCTCCTTTGCTTGCTTGGCCTGAGCAGAAAGTGATGCTGTTTACGGCAGATCAAGAGGATGAGTGGATGGCATGCAACTCCTGTGATTGGACTTGCTTTTTGCTAAATAGCACATTTAGGGCAGATGCATTTCGTGAGCAGATACAGGAGGTATGACCATGGCTAATATGATGCCTCATGCCCCGCGGGAGTTTGATCCACTAAGCCGGGAAGGTGAAATGTTTGCTGCGCTTTCACAACTGCCCGATGACTACTCCGTGCTGCATTCCTTCCATATCGTCGTGCGACAGGGCCAAACAATCCGAGAAAGCGAAACGGATTTTATTGTGTTTCATCCTATAAAAGGAATCCTGTGCATTGAGGCCAAGGCAGGCAAAGTCTTTTGCAGGAATGCAATTTGGTATTATGGAAGCGGCCGTGAGATGCCACATGGCGGTCCTTACCACCAAGTCAACCGAAACAAATGGGCTTTGAGTAAATACATGCAAAATCATGGGATGCAAGACATATGCCGAAAGATCCGCATTCAACAGGCCGTCTGGTTCCCATCCATTTCAGACCAGGATCTTCAAGGTATATCCTTTCCGCCTGATGCTGAGCGCTCGCTTACTATGACTGCATCTGATTTACTAGATCCACAACGAGCTATCGACCGCATCCTGAGCCTGCATCAGGGTAATGCCACAAATCAGCCTCTCACAGAACAGGAGAGCAGGCGGGTTCTATATGATGCTCTCTGCCCAAGCCTTCAGTTGATTCCATCGCTAGCTGCAGACCGGGAGGCTAGCCACGCGCGCTTTCACAGGCTTATCCAAGAGCAGAGCCGTTTGCTGGATTATCTAGAAGACCAATCAACCGCTGTAATCAATGGTGCTGCCGGAACAGGAAAAACGATGATTGCCGAGGAGAAAGCACGACGTCATGCCACAAAGGGCGAACGCGTTTTGTTCCTTTGCTTCAATAGTTTCTTGCGCGATCACCTTGCCGCAGTACACCCAAATCCATACATTGATTATTTCACCATTGACAAATATGCTTGTTCCGAATGTCGCACCCCATTGGCAGATTTTCAGCTGCTTAGGCAAGTGATCGAAAATGAATATGTTAATATGACCTTCCCTTACAAGCATATTATTATTGATGAAGGCCAGGACTTTGGCCAGGACCGTATTGAGGAATCCGGTTTGATTGAGTTACTGGAGAGTATTGTTCTGGATGAAGCTTACAATGGGACTTTCTACTTATTTTATGACCGAAACCAAATGGTTCAAAGCCGGTCCGTTCCTAGTTATATTGCAAATGCTGATTGTCGGCTTACATTATACAGAAATTGTCGAAATACAGACAATATTGCTCGCACGACTTCTAGATTACTTGGTCAGCAGATCAATCCTAAAATGCTAGAAGGTAGTGTACGGGGCGTATTGCCCGAAGGCTATATTGTTCAGGATGAGTCGGCGGAACTTGAAAGGCTCAATATCGCCATAGACCGCATAAAAGATATCGGTATCAGTGATATCGTCATTCTCACCTGCAAAACCGAATCTTCCAGCTTTCTTTCGGGTAGCAAGTCTTCGGGCCGTTACCGCGGCTTGTTGTTTACAACCGTTCGCAAGTTCAAAGGGCTGGAGGCAGACGCGGTCATCCTTATTGACATTGATCAGTCTGCTTTCGAACGTGATAATGTACGGCTTCTTTATGTTGGTGCCTCTCGTGCCAGACTTCACCTTGTATGTATTTGTAAACTGGATGATCAGGAGTGCAGGGCCATCTGTGAGACATTTGCTTTCAGTCCGCAAACGCGTAACCCCAAAAAGGCTCTAATGGCGTCTTTTAGCGTGTTTTATACGCAGTAGCTAATCCCGATTTCTTTCGATATAGACTAGTCCTTAATGAATCATGTGTTTCTTTCTAGATCACTACTTTGGCTGAACCTTGCCGCCAATGCGCGTACCATTAGTTATTCATGTTAATATTTTATCCCAATCGATCTTTTCTCATTCGATTCTGTTCTTTCCAACTCCGCTACTATTGCTCCCATATTTCTAAACCGATCAAGATCTGCCGAATCCAGCTCTTCTGTGTTTACTGAGATGAAGTACTGACCTCTATGTCTCTGCTTAAGGTATTTGTCAATAGAAACTAGCATATCTCCTTTTATCGAGGGTGCGGGCTTACTATAAGATCCATCATGTACCAAAAAAAGCAAAGGATTGTGATTATCAACTCGGTTGAGTAGTAGCGATATGTCAAACATATTTATTTTCATCAGGAATCTTCCATAAGCACCCTCATCTGGCAGGGAGCAAGTAATTTTTATGCGACCAGTATTTGCACGCATATTAGTCTTATCTTCAAAAACATAATCCAAATCACCCATTTCCTTATATGCAATGTTATTGAGATTATGATAATGCTGTATTATATTGTTTATAGTCTTATCATATGATGCGAAATCACTATGGAGTGCAGTAGCCATTTCTTCAAGATGATCAGTTTCACTACGAATCGCTTCCTCGATGGATTTCCTTTTTTCATACTGTTCAATTTTGAATAAGTACGTTGCAACTAGCTGATACTTCTCATTCAGTTTCTTACTAATATCTCGTAAATCAACGCCGACTTCGGTGTTGCGCATGAACTCAGTACATGACGACAATTCTTCTAAACAGGCATTGCGTTCCACATATAAACTGCCGAGTTTCCCTGAAATTGAAGAAATCTGTTCTCTGAAGTATTGCCCTCTATTTGCAGTCATGTAATCATAAAAAGATGCCATATCATCATAGTTTTTTGATAATTTGTCAGGAAAGTACCCTAATAACTGTGAGTAGAACGACTTCAGATCTATGATCTCCTTCGCCTTTTTCACATTCTCATCTAGGTTGGATATGCTCTTTGCATGTTGCTCTTTTGCATGCTCAAGAATATGAATATCACGAAGAACTATTTCTAATCTATTCTTTATAGATGCATACTTCACATTATCAAACGAAATTTTACCGCTTATATCTGCAGTGGTTAACATTTGATTAAGGCTTTTTATTTCCTCTAGTGTATCCGTATGCTGTTGTTTTATCGTCTTGATCTCTTTTCCTATTGCTTTTATGTCCTTTAGCTGATTTTGAAGGTCTTTTAATCTGCTCTTAATAGCACCTAGTTTCAACTCATAATCTGTTGGTAGTAGTGAAAGGAAATTTAGGATTTTACTGTTCTGTACAGCATTCCGCCCCGAAAGCGTGATACCTTGAAATCCCGTCTTTTCATCACGCATTAAGTATTCCCTTATTGATGCAAATGAAGGTGCTTTATGCTGAAGTCCAAAGCTGCCACCTAAAGCAAGGTTTTCAATATATTCACGATAATTACTACTTTCATACATATCCCATAAATCTAAACGGAATAACAATTTGCCTGAAGCGATAGTATATCCATAAGTGTCATCATACAAAATCCTACCTAGTTTCAGTGCAAAACCATTTATCTCAATATCGAGCGCAACAAATATATTATGCTTTGCTAAAGCTGGTTTATCTTTAAAGCACTTGGGGAGTGAAGCCCCTAGACAATATCTAATGCACTCTATTATAGCAGTTTTCCCTACGCCATTTGTTTCATCACTTTCCAGACTCTTTTGACCTAAAATCACATTTAGACCAGATTCGTTAAATCTAAAATCTCTGTATACTTTTTCATCTGCCAAGTTCAGTATAGTGAGACCTTTTAGTTTCACTTCTTATCACTCCTTTTAATAAGACCGGAGTCAACATCAATGAGTCCAATCACATATAGAAAAAGTAAAGAGAGAGAGGTAACCTTTTCATATTCTAGAGATTCATTAAGTGCAAATTTTCTATTTATAGCATTAAAAACTTTATCAACTGTTAATGGTTGATCAAGGCAGCTATAGATTGTCTTCGCGACATAAAGTACGTTTTCGTACTTTGAATGGTATTTTGAGATCAAAAAGAAATCCATATGCCTACTCCTTGATGTCATCAAAGATATCACAGCCATAAATAAGCCAAAAAACCAGAATTTTGATATAGTGTTTTAACCTTGGCTCAGGATATCGAAGTTTTTCTTGATATTTTTTAAAGATACCACTTACAACGGCCTCCAATATTTGATTCCCAGTGCTATATAGATCGAAAGCATTGTTATACTCTGATATAACAACACCAACTATTATCAATTTGCATTCTGCAGGCATGAAAAGTGGACTTTCCATCACCTGATCTACAACTGGAAAGTAGACGGAGAGCTTTTCATATTGCCTAGAAACTGTGCTGCTACACTTCATATTAGTGAATTTTTCGCTAACGTCTTTCATATAAAGTGTAGATGCGTTTTCTGGTGGCGCTTGAACATTTTTATGAAATTCTGCAATAAACCTGCGAAAATCATCTTCATCCACCACATAATCACAATTGGACTCTGCATTGCTATTTGCCAAAGTAAGTTCAAGAACACCGTTAACTGCCTTTCTGCCCACACCTGTATTAACAACCCAAATATCCTTTTCATTATTCCAAATATAAAACGTCACTTTCGCTTTCATATCACTGTCATCAATTGTAACAATATTGAACCCTGGTTCTCCATATCCATCTACAATACCAGCCCCGGCTACGATTTGAGGTATCTCTCGAAAGCCATCAGCATTTATCGCGTAGCCACTTTTATGTATATGTCCACAAAGATACATATTCACATCATGATCTTCAAATAGCGAAATCGTTTTTTCTTTGTCTTTTTTATACATACAATCTAATCCATGATGACCCATTGCTATATTGATTACATTTTTGCCATCTTTCGCATGTAGAGCATTGTACAACTTTTGTAAATTAATCTTTAAGTGACCTTCCTCGTCATCTCGCCCCGATGTAATAGCAGTATTTATTAGAATAATATTGAAACCTTCACCAGCAAAAGACCAATGTATCAAATCTTGTGGAAAAGTGACGTTGACTATCTTATCATGAAAAGCAAAGAAGCTATTTTGATCGGCCAGTAATTGTTTCTCCACATCATACGGAAAATCGTTAAAATCTTCATCTGCCTGAATTGTCTTCAGAATTGTTGTTCGTAGTGTAGACCTTGCTACATCATGATTACCAGGAACAATTAATATCCTGTCATGAGATAAACCACATTTACGCAACAAATTTTCAAGAAATAATAATAAGGGCTCGCCGTAAGGTGCATTTTGATACGTTAAATCTCCAGTAATGAGTATATATGAAATCGGGTCAATAACTGCTAACTCACCGATTTTTTTAATTAGTAAGTCTCGCATTCGAGAAGTGTTAAAGTTAGAATTGCAGAAATGAATATCTGAGAGGTGCAGAAAATTGCGTTTCAAATGAAAACAGTCCTCTCTCGTTCAAGTAAGTCAAATGCACAGTCAACCCAATAATAGGCCAAATGACTTTACAGGAATTATACCATTTACTGCTTAATTAGGAAAGAGAATCTTGGATTTTATTGGGGGAATTTGATATTCATATCAATGTCGGATAACTATGTAAAAGCAACCCGTATATTAACTGTACACCATCACTCCAGTAGCCTACTAGATGGTATTATCAATCAATTCTTTGAATATGGTTTTAGAGAATGTCTTGAGTAGGCACGCTTATTTATTGTGATGCGCTATTTCACAATACTGAGCGTGGATCTTTCAATATAACTTTAGTAGAACTTCATATATGTGGTTATAGATAATATCAAGTGGCCTCTGTAATTCCTTTCTTGAATGTTTAAGATAATTGAGGTCAGATATATGATCACTAATCAAAGTCTCGTATTCTTTAAAAGTGCTACTTAAATAATCAATCTCCTTTTCGACACCAAGGAAAGAGGCACACTTCTTTGCTGTAGCCAATTTTAAATTCAGACCTCGCAGACGCATTAAAAGTGATTCTTTTTCCGTGTTATCTTCTATTAAGTATGCATCACTAGATCCGACTATGGATTGGATATCTTCGAGAACCTTTTGAAAAATGTCTTTCTTCTTCCTTATATCTGAAAAGCGTTGGGTCAAATAGAACGAAACGCATACAGCTACTATAATCGTAACTATATTGAAAAATGACATCTCCCAGAACTTACTATTAGTATTGAAATTATATAAACCAATCCATATAAGTCCACCTACTACAGCAAAAACGAAGAAATATGAAACAATGGTAGAAGTCTTGTGACTCATAGTTTCATCTCCTTTGAGTGTTAAGGGCTTCACGTATGTACATTTTGATTTTCGGTATAAGTGGAGGTTCTTCTTCCGATACGATCTCAATATCGCTAATATCCTCATCTCCTAAATCTCGGACCAACCCTCCAAATGCTTCTTCCAAAAATGATGTGCCATAGCCATATCCACCATCCATAATTACAATAAGCTTTTCTCCAGCAGTCTTTGCCTTAATGAAAGCGGGCCTTAATACAGTTTTTCTAAAGTCCTCGCCAGAATATGGACCCTCAACAATATATCTTCCTCCCGGCGTCTTGGTATATTCCTTCGCAATATTGATAGTCATAGATAAACACCCTCCTATTTTATGATCTCCCACATAAAAAGCGTGCCGTTAAATTCATCCGAAACAATCTCTTCAGTTATTACTCCATCAGGAGTAACATAGCAGAAACCCTTTCCTGATACGATTTTTAAGCAACAAAGCCTTTCAGATTTTACATTTTCATATATTTCGGGCAACCCTTTTCCTCTGTTCGCCATTTTTGTTTCGGTTCTAAATTCACCCCGTAGGGCGGAGGCTATATATTTCGCGTCATTATCATATAATATCTGTAGTATCCTTTCTGATAAAGTCTTTCTTATTGTATTTGGGATACCAGCACCAGTATCAAGGAAAATGAATTGGATTCTTGAAGGCTTGTTTTCCACATAGATATACCAATTAGAAAACATTTTCTTACCCTCATTATAAGCATGTTGCTTCGTATTCGTCATAAGCTCAATAATCATAGGATATAATCGCTTTGTTCTTATCATAGCTAAATCATCATTGCTTCTCACATGTGTATGAACAAAATCACATATGCGAGCCGCCAATGCCCCATCAGCGTGTTCTCCACTTGATATCTGAATGTTCTCGTTGTTTCCGGTTATTGGGTGATACGTCCTTGACCTTACATATTTATAGAAACCTACCTTATTTAATAGATTCTTTGCAGCGACATTTTCTGGTTCGTTGCCAACACAAGCAATATTTAGTAATTGCAACTTTCGAGCATTCCTTAGAATAGCTATTACATACATAATCGCATCTGCTGAAATAATTTCAACGATAGAGAAATTGAAATACAGTTGCTCATGGGGCCGGCACTTTCCAATTGCCTCAAATACTTTATTAAAAAACTCGATCGTCCCTTGCATATTGCCGAGTATGCTGAATTCCTTTGGCGCTGATAATACATGAGTTTTCTCAGAGACCGGTATCTCAGGATCGGATGCATGTTTGGGTCGTATATAATGGTTCCTTCGCTTTTCATACTTAATTATTTTTGTAAGTCTTCGCATTGCTTTTTTACTGCAAGCGATCTGGTGCTCCTTCTGCTCTCTTTTCAACTTTTTCATTAGAGTTACTCCAAATTTAGACAATATAAGTACAACAAATATAGCACAGATCATTATAAAAAACAATAAATGATCCACATCACCATTTATGTATGCCATGCGTAATCCTCCTTCCTCCAGTATTTCTTGTAAGAACTAATATATGCAGCTGCCTAGTAACAAATCGTTCTCCAAAGCAAACAAGAAAGAGTCAAGATTGAAATCTTACATTGCTGCAGTTTGGTAAAATCCTTTCGATTGTAACGTTCGAAAAATATTGGATTACTAATGGTGCTTTATCTTCATAAATCTTCGCTTCGTATTGTTCAAGCAATCTTTAATCCGCACTAGCAAAATAGTCAATGCACTTGGATGTACTGTAGATGATTTACTGGATGGTTACCTTGTCCACAAAAGTGCTTATTTCTCCGACAACATAGCTGCCGTTTTGTCCGACTGCAATCCACAAGAAAAATTACTCATACAGAACATGATTCGAGCATTGAAAGAAACCATCAGAGTAACGCCTATCAATCTTCCATTGCATTGATTCAATATGTGCTAGTACAAGAAATACCGACAAGAAAAAAGAAGTGAAGTATCTTGAGAATCACTATAAAATCCCGTTGGTACACACGGATCGGTAGTTAAGCAATATCTTCCGATAGGACCCGAATGCAGGCATGGATAGCTGGCAAAGGGCACTCAAAAAGGACCGAGTCGGCTTATCAGCAGTCTCGGTCTTTTTGAGCACCTATACCTCTAAGTAACACAACAATGCGGGACCAAAAGGTTGCAGTGCAATGAAAGATCACTCTGTTGCTGTTAGCGCCCCTTTTGCTTTGGATGACCGCGGCCGCTATGGCGGAGGGGCCGGCGGAAGCAGTATCGGGCAAGGGTATGATAACCGCATCAGAAACAATTAACTAAACAATTCAGGATAGAGTCGGGATGCGGACTTAACATTTCGCCATTTTCCTGATGCCCTGCAGGATATGTCCATTGGCGATCTCAATAAACCCATATGCTACTTGTTTGGGCATAGAACCGCAGGCAGAGATGACCAGCGAATAGATGGCACAGTCTGCCGAGGAAGAGAGCGTCATCCGGTAGGTGGGGTCGCGCTTGACCGGTTTGCCTCCACACATCCGTGCTACTTTCTTTGTGATAAAATAGAGCACCAGCCGAAGAATAAACGAGTGCTCCGCCATCTCCATGATGGTATTTTCATCTGTGAATTCGCCCCGGTGCGGCGGTACATATTCCGCCACCGAATAACCGAGCATGGCCTCAAAATCCAGTTTGGGCGGCTGTCCCACGGGATGCCCGTACCAGCTGCCCGGCTGCCAGGCTGGTGCCGGAACAACCTCCCCCTCTACGGTCATGCTTCCTGCAAGGCGTACATCACGCACGGAGGAATTAAGCTGTATGCCATAGATTCCTCCTGGTACCTTCCAGCCGTCCGCCCACACAGCAAAGCTGCGGTCTTTGAGGATAAAGGTCACCTGTGCCTGCTCCCCCGGCTGCAAAAACACCCTTTCAAACCCTTTCAACTCTTTCACCGGACGGTGGAGGCCACCTGTGGGCGGGGTGATATACAACTGAACCACCTCCGTACCGGGGACAGCACCGATATTCTTGATGATGGCCGTTACCTTGCGCCCCTCAATACACAGGTCGGTATATGCGAAGTCCGTATAGGAAAGGCCGTAACCAAAGGGAAAACGCACAGGGATGCCGGCGGTTTCATAATACCGGTAACCTACATATATCCCCTCTCTGTATTGGGCGTCATGGTAAGGCCTTCCATAACAGCCTGCGCAGGGGGCGTCCTCATAATAAAGGGGCCAGGTTTCCGTAAGCTTGCCGCCCGGATTCATTTTACCCAGAAGAATGTCGAGGATCGCGCCCCCCCCCGCTTGCCCGGGAAGGCCCATATACACAAGGGCCTTTACCATGTGAAGCCAGGGTACCTCCACAGGGCTGCCGCAAGTGAGCACCACCACTGTGTTAGGGTTTGCGCTGGCCACTGTCTCAATCAGACGGATATGCCCCATGGGCATTTGCATATTGTCACGGTCAAACCCTTCCGACTCCATCCATTCAGGCAATCCTGCCACAATCACGCACGCTTGTGCGCTTTTTGCTGCATTTTCCGCTTCCTGAAGCAATGTGTCATTCGTATCGCCGTAACCGTCGCAGCCCGGCGCATATGTCCAACTAGGCGCCGCATCGCACAGGGAAGTGAGCATGGAAGGAACAATGCGGCTGGACCCAGTCCCTTGGTATCGGGGATGCTTTGCCATATGCCCGATCAAGGCCACATTCTTCGCTTTCAACGGAAGCAGGCCTTCATTTTTCAAGAGTACAGCGCTTTGGACGGCGGCCTTGCGTGCCAGTTCGTGGTGCGCCTGCGGGTCAAAAGCATCGGCGCAGCCTTTGACTTTTGCTTTATCCAAGGCACGGCGGATGATCCGCTCAGCGCAAGCGTCTATCTGCTCCATAGAAAGCGTACCGGACCTAAACGCCCGCAGTGCCTGCTCCTGTAAATGATGGATACCTCCGCCAGGCATGCTCAGGTCACATCCCGCTTTGAATCCCCTCACCCGGTCATGCATGCCGCCCCAATCGGTGATAACGATGCCCTCAAAACCCCATTCTTCCCGCAAGATATCTGTCAACAGCTGCCTATTATCGCTGCAATAGGTGCCGTTGATTTTGTTGTAAGCGCTCATGACCATTTTAGGATTGCCTTCCTTTATGGCATGCTCAAAAGCTGGCAGGTATATTTCTCGCAGGGTTCGCTCGTCCATATGCCCATCGGAAGAAAAGCGCTTGTATTCCTGAGAATTGGCTGCAAAGTGCTTGGGACAGGCGCTAACGCCATTTTCCTGCACGCCTTTCACATAGGCTGCGCCCAGTTGTCCCGCAAGATAGGGGTCCTCAGAGTAGTATTCAAAGTTGCGGCCGCACAGGGGGCTGCGCTTGATATTCAGGCCCGGTCCCAGCAGGCCATCCACCCCGTAGGATTTGGCCTCGGCAGCGATAGCGGCGCCGACTTCGCGGACAAGCTTCCTATCCCAGCTTAATCCGGTGGCGGCAGCGGTGGGAAAGCAGGTGGTTTTCACTGATTGGTTCAGCCCCAGCATATCGCCCTTTTCCGGCTGATAGCGCACGCCATGGGGGCCATCCGATACGGTCAGCGCGGGGATACCATACTTTTCAAAGGCGGATGTATGCCAAAAATCCGCACCGCAGCACAAATCGATTTTTTCCTCCAGGCTCATCCTAATCAGGAGTTCCCTGCTGTTCATTGCATACCTCCCGTATTTACCATGGGGCACGAGTATGTATGTCTCCCGCTTGAAAGCTTTTGCACATCCCCGTTTGGCAAAACGAGCGTACATTCTGCAGAAACAGGCACCGCTACGGTGATGGTAAAGACATCACCGCATATCTCCCAGCTGGAGGACGCTGTGCCAAATGGTGTTTTAACACTTGCCTTTGCCCAGGTGATGCCGCCGCCGGGCACCGGCATAACGCGCAGGGAGCGGTATCCGCCTGAAAGCGGCTCGATACCCGCCATGCGTCTGTACAGCCAGGCGCCTACAGCACCGTTGGCATAATGATTGAAGGAAACCATGCCGCCGCCGGAGGTCTCATCATCCTTGCCGGTTTTCAGATCTGTAATATTTACCATTCCATCAGCCCGGAGGGCGTCCCAGCGCTCCCAGATGGTGGTACCGCCGGCCTTTACCTCATACAACCAGGAGGGGCATGATTCTTGCAAGAGGACATCATAGGCTTCCTTCACATAGCCGTTGTCCGAAAGGGCAAAGAGCAGGTAGGGTGTGCCGGTAAAGCCTGTGGTGAGATGATTCCCCGCCTGATGTATCAATCGGACGAGGTTTTGCGCCATGGCACCCGTTTCTGTTCCCCCTGTCATCGAAAAGTGCAGGGGCAGCACATAGGCCGTCTGGAATTCCTTTTTCAACCTTCCCTTCCCGTCGGTAAAGGCCTTTCGGTAAGCTTTAACAATCTTTTCGCGAAGCGCCCTGTAATAGGCTTCATCTTCCTTTTTCCCTAAAAGCCCGGCAATCTGCGCTACAAGCTCGCAGCTGTTGGCAAAATAGGCGGTGGCCACCCATTTCCCCTTTTGAATCCACTCCTTGGCGCTTCCTTCCGATGCACACCAGTCGCCAAAGTGGAAGGGAAAGCGCCAGATATAACGCCCCGTGGGTGTAAAGGAAAATAAGGAGGACCACCATTTGGCGGCCTTGAGGAATTTGGTCATGGCCGGATATTGCAGGCTAAGAAGCTCCTTGTTGCCCCTGGCCAGGTATTCCTCCCAGGGAACGGTAATACAACTGTCCCCCCAGCAGGAGGTAGCCATGGCCGGCCATTTGTCACCGCAGCGTGGAATTACCATGGGAATGCCGCCGCCTTTGCTCTGCTCTGAGCGCATATCCATAAGCCATTTTTGCAAAAAGCTTTCCATGTCAAACAAAAAGCAGGCGGTGGAAGCGAAAACCGCGATGTCCCCGGTCCATCCCTGCCGCTCGTCCCGTTGCGGGCAGTCGGTGGGGATGTCCACAAAGTTGGATTTTCCTCCCCAGCGTATGTTCTCGTTCAGCCGGTTTAAAAGCGCGTTGGAACAAGAAAAGCTGCCCGTGGTTTCCATATCCGAGTGAAGAACAATGGCGGTAAGCGCAAGATCCTCAGCGCTTACGCCACTTACGCCCACATAGCGGAAACCCATATACGTCAGGCGGGGGGAATAGGCCTGCTCCCCATCGCGGCAGATATATACCGCTTCAGCCTTGGCTGTGCGCAGCGACCTTGTGAACAGCTTTCCTTCATACAAGACTTCGGTATGACGGATTACAATTCTCTGGCCATGCCGCCCGTTAATTCTGGCGCTTATGACCCCTGCGAAATTTTGCCCAAAGTCATAGACCAGTTCCCCATCAGGGGAGACACCACAAAGAACAGGCGTCAAGCGCTCCTGCATCCGGACCGGCGAGCCGTACTGCGCCAGCAGACGAGGTGTTCCCCGCGGCCGCGTGATGGTGACTGGTTTGAAGGCCGCTTCACGCAAGTCCACCGTGGCGTCATAGGTTTCTCCGTCATACCATTCCGCCGATTTGTAGTTCCCGTCCTCGGTGACGCGCCAGGTATCGTCCGTGATAAGGACATCATTGGTGCCGTCCTCATACACGATACGTATTTCCATCAGGAATGCCTGCCTGTCGGCACTGATCTTGCTGGTCCGTTGATAATTGAAGGAGCCGGCCGCCCAGCCGCCGGCCACCACCGCGGTAATGCGGCAGTCCTTTGCAAGCATGGGTGTTACATCATAGGTTTGGTACTGAATTTGATGTTCATAGGAGGTCAATCCCGGCGCAAAGTAATCCTCCCCAACCTTTGTACCATTGATGGAAAGCTCATAGATGCCCAGCGCCGTCGCATGAACCAGCGCGCGCTTCACAGGCTTTTTGGGTTGAAAGTCCTTCATAAATGTCATGGGGCGCGGAGATACCTTGTCAGGGAAATCATAGCTTCCGTCGGTGATCCACTTTGCCTGCCAGGGGGTATCAAGCCGCCCCGTTTCAAAAATTGCTTCGGCCTCCGCCTGCTCCCCGCTCAGCCCGGTGGCTTCAATATGCACCCTGTATGATGTAAAGGGCTTCCATGACCCGTCGTACAGGTTATTCAATTGATCTTGAGTCTCATGATGCCAATCCCCGACGGTGATGGTGGCATGCTCAAGAGCCTCGCCCTGAACGTCTGATTCCAGGGCAAAGGCGATATTCGGCTGCCTGTCCGTGATGCAGCGGCCTGTGCAGCCATTGATCCTTATTCCTGTGATGCCAAGCATACCGCAGCCTCCTTGCGTGCTTTGATCTGTGCCTGTTTTTTCTCTACATCCTTTTCCACGTTCAAAAATATAAGCAGGGCAATGACAGCAAGCCCTGTAAACACCTCGAGGCCAACGAAGAGAAACGTAATCGCCTGCTGTACAGACTGGTTCTGCACAGCGACAAGATGCCCATTTTCATAATAGGGAGCCACATACCCGGCCGCATGCAAAATGCCGTTGAACGCACCTGTGGTGATCCCCACCAGCGCGACGCTGATAGTGCTGTATACGGATATGGCTATGCCATCGCAGCGAAAGCCATGCTTCCATTCAATATGATCCAATGTATCTGCAAGGAGGGCCATAAACACGTATGCGCTGGGCAGGCTGCCCATGTTTTTAATGAACTGTCCAATGAGCATCGGGGTCATATCCTTTGGAAAGAGCCAGCATACCGCGCTGCCAAACGCATATAGCACAAAGCCTGCCAGTGTCACGTTACGCTTGCCGAACCGCTTGGCCAGCGGCCAGACGGCGAATATACCGATGCCCATGGGAATGCCGCCAAGAATGGAAAGCATCGTTTGAGTCACTCCGTCGTTGTATGTACCCAGCACATAGTTGCAAAAATAGACAAGGGAGGTGTTTTTAAAGCTGACCCCCAGCGTATAGACAAAGAAATAGGCAAAAATGATCAACATGAACTTATCGGTAAAGATCGCCTTCAACTGCTTTTTGTAGGATAGGTTCTTCGCCGCTTCCTCCATGCCTTCGGCCGTAACCCGCTCCTTGGTATAGTAGTATTCCAGCAGTGTCAGCGGCAGGACGAGGATGGAAATGATGCTCATCACAACGATCCACTGCCCCTTATCAACGCCTACAGCTGGCATGATGAGCATGGGAAAGATTAGCGCACAGATGATGCCGCTCATCATGATGGTGGCCACCTGGTTCATGACCGACAACTTGCCGCGCTCTAGGATATTGCGGGTGGAAAGGGGCACCATCAGGTTGTGGCTCATATTGAAGATCGTATAGGAGACGGAGAAGAAGAAGTTGTAAGAAAGCATGATCCATATGCTCTGTACAGTATCATTGGCTGTGGGAACGGTAAACAGCAGTATACCGGAAACCGCCATCAGCGGTGCGGAAACCAGCAGCCAAGGGCGCGCTTTTCCGTGGCGCGAGTGCGTACGGTCGATGATGTATCCCATAATCAAATTGGTAATAGCGTCCAGTATCTTGGACACAATGGGGAATATCACCAGAAACGCGCCGCCCCAAAGGCCTGTCAGTTTGAGAACATCGGTGTAAAACACGTTAAGGTACATGGAGAGAACCGCGTTGAGCAGCAGCGCGCCGGCAGGCCCTAAGAGGTAGCCCAGCCAACGTTCCCCACCGGTGGTATTCTCCGTTTTCACCCTGGTACATAGAAGGCTGGACTTCAAAAAATCCATTTTTCTGTTCATAACAACATTCCTCCATCATTGCACGATGATATAACCGTCGCAGCTCATGTCGGTCCGATATGTATCCACGTTTCTCTTGTCTGGATTATACCGCAAGCGGTGTGTTTGGTATTGCAATATAAGATGAAATATTGTAATATTGAGATATGAACATCGACATGAAATACTTTCATACCATATTTGGCTTGACTGTGCGCACCTATCATGACGGCATACTTTCTTGCGTCACCGGAAGCATATTCGAACCTGATCTGGCCATGCCGTACATTAGCACGCTGCTTGGATCAGGCAGGCATGTCACACTGATGATGACCAGGTCTCTGCACTGTTACGGCATCATACGCTCAGAAGCGGATGCCTATGTGATCGGACCCGTGGTTCGCATGCGCCCGGATGACATTGAAATGAAGGAGGTTGCACTGGAAATTGGCGCTGTAGGCACAGACCTTGCTTCCCTGCGCACATATCTTAATACGCTGCCCATCTTGTCCATGACCAAATTTGCAGATATCCTCTGCCTGATCAACGCCATCATAAACGGCGAAGTTGTACCGCCAGACAGTATTCTTCTTGGGGATATCTCCTCGCAAGGGAACCTGTCGGCTTTCTTGCCATCTGGTGAGTCGGAGATGCAGAATGACGCTTCCCTTACCAATTACAGGACTGAGCAAAAGCTGATGAGCCTGATTTCCAGGGGGGATGTACGATCCCTGCGGGAATATTTAATGCATACCCAGTTCCGCCAGGATTATCTGATTGCAAGCGACAGCATCCGTAACGCCAGAAACATACTCATTGTCGCGGCAACACTGGCTACCCGGGCGGCCATTTCAGGCGGGCTGGCTCCGGAAAAAGCCTTTGCCTTGAGCGATCTGTACATTCGATCTGTTGAGACTATAAATAAACCAGAAGCGATATATGCCCTAATGTCCCGTATGGTGATTGACTTTACGGAACGCGTGGGCATATGCGTAACGCCGGAGAGGGCCTCACCAGTCGTCGCCTCCTGTCTGCGCTGGATCAGTCGGAATATCAACCAGCCCATTGCCCTTGCCGATGTGGCGGCATATGCCAATATCAGCTGCGGACACCTCTCCGCTCTTTTCAGAAAGGAAGTGGGTATCCCTATTTCGGAATATATTTCACTTGCGCGGGTAGAGGAGGCAAAGAGGCTGCTGGTAAACACAACTCTGTCCCTGGCTGATATTGCTGCATATCTTTGCTTTTCCTCACAGAGCTATTTTCAGAATGTATTTAAAAAGCACAGCGGAATGACGCCCGTGGCCTACCGAAGATATAAAAACTGAAACGTTCCATTGGCTTTCGTGTATTTGTGCATACCCCAACAGAAAAAAATGGTACAAATACACGCATTTTCGCCCTCCGTGTATTTGTACCAACTAATGTCCCTTTAGATAGGAGGAAAGCCGCTCCATATCGGAAAACGTAACCTGGGGCCAGCGCAAGCGATTCTCGGATGGCAAGGTCTCCTGACCATATAAGCATTTTTTGGGTTATTGCAAAGGAAAGAATGGGCTGCCATAAATCGTAGAAAAAGAAACCGCTATTGTCCGACGCATCTATTCTCTATTTCTTGAAGGGAAATCCCCGTATGCCATTGCCAGATTCCTGACTGAAGAAGGTATTGCAACACCTGGAGCAATAGTCAATAGGCAGCCTAATGCTGTGATAAGCATTCTCACAAATGAAAAGTACAAGGGCGACGCCCTTTTGCAAAAGAAATTTACAGTGGATTTCCTCAATAAGAAGCAAAAGATTAACGAAGGGGAGGTCCCTCAATATTATGTACAAAATAGCCATCCGGCCATCATCCGCCCTGAGATTTTCGACATTGTACAGGATGAGCTGAATCGCCGTAAGTCAGATGGGCATAGAACGGTGACTCCCCATTGTTTCTCCGGCAAGATATTCTGCGGAGAATGTGGCGCGTTGTTTGGAAGTAAGGTGATCCATTCCAATGACCGTTATAAAACAACAGTCTGGGGATGCAATGGTAAGCATCGAGGCATTGCCTGCACGACGCATTATCTCCGAGAAGAATTAATACAGCAAGGGTTTATCCAAGCAATGAACCAAATCATCTTAAACAAAGATGAAATCATCTCAGAGTACAAAATCATGCTCAGAGAACTGATGGATACAAAAAAACTGGATATGGAAGCTTCACAAGTCCAGATTGAGATGGATATTGCACTGGAGCTATTGCAAAAATGTGTTATGGAAAATACCCATATAGCCATGGATCAGGAGGACTATCAACAGCGCTATAGCGGGTACGCCGTGCGCTATGATGTTGCACGGCGGAGGCTTTCCGAAATCAACGAGCAATAAAAGCCTTTCTGTACGTGGTATGAAGGCTGAAGCATTTCTCAATTCATTAGCTGATCTGGATGGCCTTATAACAGACTTCAATCATTCTATTTGGTATACCATGGTAGATAGAGTTACAGTGGAGCGTGGTAATCATTTAACCTTCCTGCTTTGTAATGGAATAAAAGTAGAAGCACCTCAGCCTCTAAACCAAGGCTGAATATGGTCTACAATGTGTGGGAGTTGATTTGTTTTTCCAATTTTGTTACACAGAGTTGCGCCACGCAGTCTAGCCAGTGCAATCCTCCAAATACGCCATACTTTCTCAAAAGAAAACGCCGTCTTTACACAGGCGGACCGGAGCTTTTTTGGGCCTCGATCCGCCTGTGAAGCTTCATATTAGCCAATAAAACATTCAAACGTAATATTTAGCAAACAGTTCTGGAGAATAGACGGCAAAGCGTAAACATTTTTACTATTAGAACACAGTTGCTCTCAACACCCTCACACCGTAGGGCTCCAGTACGAACTCGCTGGATACAGTCTCTCCGGTCCAGATATCCACAAGGGGCCTAAATACTTTTATGGTTTGTGGTTCCGCTGCATAATTAAGCACAAAGTAATTGGCAGTTCCCTGCTTTTCTCGGCAAGCAAGTTCTACCTCGGGTGGGCAATCGATGACCTGTGCATAGGGTGAAAGCAGGCCACAGGTGCGTAGTAGTTCCTCCACTATAGCCTGCGTAAACCCTGCGCCTAGGTAATATGCGGCGCCACCTTTCGGGTAGCGTTTACACACCAGCGCCGGCTTCCCTTTGTAATATCCGCCGTCAAAGGTAGCCAGTGCTTCTCCACCGTATACCGGTTTGAGCACATCAATGAATATCGGCGCGTCAAAGGTAGTACCGTTCCATTGGATGTGTATCGGCGGTTCCTCGGGCCGGGTAAAGGTGTAATCCTCCACTTCAGTGCCGCAAAGCGTACGGGCATAGCCAGGCATAGGCATCATATAGCAGCGGCCATATGCATCTTTGTAACCGGTTCGAGCGCCCATTATAAGTGTACCGCCTGCTTGACAGTATTCCTCTAGCAACTCCGCCGTTTCCTTGGTCAATATAGTGGAATGGGGATAAATAAGCACCTTGTATTTGAGCAGTGACAACAGCGCCTTGTCTGTTTCCAGCGCGTCGATGTGCAGCACATCCATGGGTGTGTGCTTAAACTGCGAGGCCTTGAATATTTCCATACGGGATTTTTTGTCCAACGGGCCATGCCACTGGTCACGTTCCCCGTCCCATTCGTTCAGGTAATCGGCTACCACGGCTACCTGGGCGTGGTACCGGCTTCCCGCAACGGATGCCATCTGTCTGACTTCACCAAAGATTCGCTCCAACTCCGTCGTTCTCCTGTTGGGCTGATTGGAGTAGTCGTTGAGCCCATGCCAGTATATCTCCGTGCCGAACACGGCCGTGCGCCAGCGGAAATAGCTCACGAAATCCGCGCCGTGAGCGATGGATTGATAGGTCCACAGACGCATCTGCCCTGGCTTGGGCATAGGCGCAACCATGCGGAAATCCCAGCCGTTTGCGCCGGATTGCTGCTCCATGATGCCAAAGTTGGGCGACATGGAGCGGATCATCGCAAGCTTCAGGCTGGTCGAACGGTCCCGCAGATCCTCCCGCTCGTCCGGGTCAGAAAAATTCTCCCGGCCATAGCCGAAATTGGGGTAACTGTCATAGGTCATAAAGTCCAGGGCATCCTGCGTCATCTTGTAATTGTCCACATGGTCAAAGAACCCGTTGGTGGTGATGAAGCGCTTGCCGATGTACATGCGAAGAATATCGCTTTGCAGCTTCACATAGGCAATAGCGCTTTCGGAGAAGAAAGCCTTCTCCAGCAACGCCATATGGGGATTGGCGTGGTTGTGTAACGTGGTGCGCTCCATATCCACCTGCTGCCAGTCGGTATAGCTTTGGTTCCAGAAGCGCGCGCCGATGGCGTCGTTGAGCGCCTCAAGGGTGACAAAGCGTTGTTGTAGATATACGCGGAACGATTTGCGGTCGCTGTCGGAATAAAATTCATTGATCTCGCAGTTGATCTCATTATCGATTTGCCATCCGATGATGGCCGGATGATCGCCATAACGCTGGGCAAGCTTTGTAACGATTTTCTCTGTGTAAGCATGATAAACAGGTGACGAGTAATTGTAGTGCCTACGGTGGCCGTGGTGCATTAGATTGCCCTGCTTGTCGGCATTGAGCACCTCCGGGTGGTCCTGGGTCAGCCAGGCGGGCGGCGTAGCCGTGGGCGTGCACATGATAACGCGCATCCCCTTGGCGGTAGCAAGGTTCAGGAACCGGTCAAAGAAAGAAAAATTAAATTGTCCTTCCTGAGGCTCCACCATAGACCAGGCAAATTCAAATACCCGAATAACCTCAATACCGGAGGAAAGCATCCTGTCCAGATCATTCTCCCACAGGCTTTCATCCCAATGCTCCGGATAATAGCAGACCCCCAGCGTCAGATGATCAAGCGCAAGCGATTTCTCCATCGTATTCCTCCTTCAAGATGCATAAAAAGGTATACTATCCTACATGATATCAACCAAAGAATTGCCGGATCAGACTCAAATATATGCCTGTGGCCAGATAAAAAAGCGAAGACGGCCAGCAGCAACTTAAGGGACGCATGATAAGCATACTTCAGAACAGTATTTCGACTTGAACGGTTTCTCCCTTCATAAATGCATATTCGGCATGTCCGCTGTGCATGGGCATTACCTTGCCGTTGACAGAAAGATTCGCGCCGCCTATGCGGCAGGACATGGCCAACTTTTGCTCCTCAAGGGATGTCAACTCGGCCTTCACGCCTCTTTCGTTCCATTCCATATGGTTTAGCTTTGCAAAGGTGTACAACCACACTCCATCGATTGAACCCTGCATCAGATTCTGCGGCATGGCAGGCAGGAATTCCACGATGCCTGGAGCGGAGAAGACGCACATTTCCACCAAGAAAGCCGGCACTGCGCCCTGAAGATCCGGGAAAACGCCACGGTAGGGAAAGTGGCTTGTCTGCAGGGTGCGGCGTACGAAGCCGTGATTAAACAGCTGCGACAGATTCTGGACGGCTTCCTCCATATCTTTCAGACGTATGGCCGAAAAGGCGCGGTGAATGATGCCGTGGGCGGAGTCATCCTGCTGGCCTCGCTTGCGGTTGGAGATGATGATGGCCTCAGTAAGCTCGGGCTCCGTTTCCGGAGTAATGGCACGGCCCGGCCATACATCGTAATGGTGGGATACATGGCGGTGGTTGTAGTTTTCCTCAATATCCTTCCAGGCCCATTCCTTCAGGCCGCCTTCGTTGTCCAGCAGATAGGTGGGCAGGTCAGCCAGCTGCTTTTCCCAATGAGGAATGTTTACCGTCTCGATACCAAGGGTCTTGCAGCCCTCAATCAGATTGGTCAGAATTTCGCGGCAGATGGCGATATCCATGACGGAGTTGATGCGAGTAGGATGGATGCTGGAGCAAGTGACGGTCTCGTAGCCTGGATTGGGTGTAGGATTTTCAGGAGAGAAGGAGGGGTAGAAGATGACCTTACCGTCAGGGCCCCGGTCACAGGCATAGTCCTCGTAAAATTCGGCCATTTCCTTGTAGGCGGGAATCAGGCGGGTGCGCAGGAATTCCCTGTCACCGCTGACCAGATAATAACCCCACAGTTCATTGTAAATCCAGCCAAGGCAGCCGGTCCAGCAATAATGCGGATAGGTGCGGGAGAAGTGATAAAACAGGCCGGAATCCGGATCGCAATGGACACTGGCCAAGAGGCCTCGAGCGTCGAACAGCAGCTTGGCATTGGTGCGAAAATCATCAAATTTGGTTTCGTAGTATCTAAAATATACGTCCATTTCGTCAAAAAGGCCTGTATTATTGCCGGCACACACCTGCAAGTTGGTGTTGATGTTGTGCTGGCCCATCATGGGCGGCAAAGTGCCGGTTTCATAAATCTGGAAGAAGCGGCCCATGTCATACAACTTGTCCAGAAGAGTGGGGTTAAGCGCCTCCTTGCTGTGGGATCTTAGGAGCAGCTCCTCGCCGGAGAGCATGTTGTCCTCCTTCTTCCCCAGGTGGATACGGGAGCGGTCCATGCGCTCTCCAATGTGGCGTTCGTTGCCTTTGAGCAGCTTATGAAAATCAATGTTCATGGCCGAAAGCGCATCACGCACGGCCGTGGCGCAGTCGAATGTAAAGTCTTTTTCAAATTTTTCGATCTTGGAAACCACCAGCAGCTGATCTGCTTCTTTCAGGCTGACACCCTTTTCGGTCTTTTCCAGCTTGCCCCCCTTGTTGATCAGGCGGATGGCAGACACGTAGCCCTTATGGCCAAAGTCAGGATTGTAAGCCCAGGCCAGGGTGATCATGTTGTCGGAGATGGTCAGCTCATGTGTGCTGCCCGTAAAGGGCTGATTGAGGACCATATAACCATGGCGGAAGGGCTTTCTCGGCAGTTCCATCGTTATGTCAATATCCAGCATGCCCTTGGGGGCGCTGAAACGGTTGACAATCACATCGCCGTCATAGGCGCAGAAGCATTCATTGCGGTAGGCGCCATTTGGGTTTTGCCAGACGGCGGTAATCATGCCGTTTTGCATATCGAGCCAGCGCAGGTAATCCCAGGTTTTTTCCTGTTCGGGTTGGTTGAAGGTAAGCCAAAAGGCGGTATGCAGCCGGGGAGAGCCGGTGGGATACACGATTTTGTTGTCAAAATTCATGTATTTCTCAAAGCCGGCCTTTTTCTGGGCTTCATCCAGCAGCTTATCTGTTTCTTCCGGTTTGCCCTGAAGCAGCAGCTCCCGGATGCGGGGCAGGTAGGGGCGCAGGTCGGGCGGCAAAGGCGTTTTATCCCACAGGGGCTCATAGAGCATTTCGTGGGTGTAGCTCATTTCTTCGCTGTATGGGCGGCCGGAGGCCGCGATGCGCAGCGAACCGCTGCCGGTAATAAAATAATCAGACGGATCGTCGGCCGGAGAGATGGAGCAGATGTTGTGCTCTGGCAGAATATCATGCCGTTTTTCCATTGGGATATAAGGGAGTGGATACTCTAGTTTTGCAAAATCAATCATGGTCGCATCCCTCTTTTTCGTCAGAATTTGAAGCGTTCAAAATGCTTTTGTCACAGAAGAAGGGAGGAGCGTCAGAGGTACCCCTCCTTCTATTATCTAGACAGGCTGCTTGGTTTAGTGGGCTAGGTAACGGTCATAAGCAACCTGATAGGCGTCGATGGCGTCCGCAATGCCTATGGACTTCACTTGCTTTGCCATATGCAATACACTTTCATACTTGTGGTGTGAGCCTGTAAACTTTCCCGCCCTTTGCGGCAAACATAAATCCGACGGACGTGCCTTCTGTCTTCACCTGCTCATCACCGCACATAACACAAAGCGGTTCACCAACAGTTTCAATGAGACCGTCAAACCTTGGGTGGATGACAGCTTCCGTTAGTTTGCCATCCTTCCATGATATATCCACCGCATGGCCCCCGCGGGCACAAAGACCGGTCACATTGCCTTCTCTCCATGAAAGAGGCAGCGCCGGTAGAAGATGCAGCGCGATATGGCTTTGAAGCAAGCATTCCGCAATACCGGCTGCCGCGCCAAAATTGCCGTCGATCTGAAACACAAAGGTTGCGTTGAGCAAACTGCGCACGGTGGAATGCGCAATCATCCTTTGAATCCCCTGATCAGTCTTTTCACGGTCCAGGAGCCGTGCGTGCAGGTTGATATACCACGCAAGCGGCCAATGCTCCCTGCCGGCGCCATGCTCCATGCGTATTTGAAGTGTTTTTTTGACAGCCTGCAAAAGTTCCGGCGTGTCGCGCCAGTTGATGCTTGTGCCGGGGTGGCAGGCAAAAAGATGGGAAACATGACCCATGCCCGGCGTAAGCTCGGGATACTCCTTGTCCCATTCCAGAAGCTGTCCCTTTGATCCGATTTGGTCCTTTGGCAGCCGGGTAATAATATCCTGCCATATGCCGGTTAGCTGTATGTCTGTATCAAGAATTTTGCTTATTTGAATGCATGCTGCATAGAATTCGCGAAGGATCTGGTTATCCATCGCCGGGGCGGTGCAAATGGGCGTGTCATAACCATCCGGCAATAGATAGCGGTTCTCGGGCGAAATGGAGGGGCAGGTCACAAACTTGCCATCCACTTCCATCAGAAAATCTTCATAAAACAATGCCATATCACGGAGGATTGGGTACATATCGCGAAGGAAGCTTACATCCCTGGTATACAGGTAGTGCTCCCACACATGCAGGCCTAGCCACGCGCTGCCTGTCACCCAGGACATCGCAGCCATGTACCAATCCTGCGGCGCGCAATCACCGTAAAAATCGGTGTTGTGATGGCAGACCATGCCGCGCATGCCATACATTTCACGCGCAGTCTCTTGGCCTCGCACATGCATCTTTTTAAGCAGGTCCATCAGTGGCATGTGCAGTTCGGACAGGTTGCACACCTCAGCCTGCCAATAGTTCATCTGTAGATTGATGTTAATGGTATATTTGCTGTCCCACATGGGCATGAAATCGGCATTCCAGATGCCTTGCAGATTCAGCGCCGCACTGTCTTCACGCCCGCCTGAGACCATCAGGTAACGGCCAAACTGAAAGTACAGCGCAGCTAGCGCAGGGTCGCTTTCGCCAGCCGCGGCCCTTTCCAGCCGCCTGTCGGTGCTTTCATCCTGCGATGGGCCAAGGTCAAGCACGCACCTGTTCATCAGCGCAGAAAAATCTGCGATATGCGCAGTCCGCAGGGCATTGAAACCTTCTGCTTGCGCCGCTTTTAATAGCTCTATCACATCCCCGGCTGGGTCATCCGAGCGGTTGGATGTTGAAGATGCCAAATACAGTACCACTTCGCTGCAATTACGGGCCAGCAATTGCGAGATGGGATTTAGCAGTTCACCGTCGCATAAAACACTGACCGCCGAAGCGTACGATACCCCGGCATCGTGCCCCTGCATGAGGATTGTGTGACCGTCCGTTGTGCGGATAGAGTCGGCGTTTATCGCACCCCAGCCGCCGCCGTTCACTTTTTTGCCCGGCCTTCGGTCATCCTCCGTAACTGCGTCGGAAGTGGGGATACGGTTCATCATCACATCAAGATTGATTGCGCTGGGCACGGAACTCGTAAGGCGGATGCACATCACCTTAGCCGGATGGCTGATGAACATCTCCCTGTCATAGCATACGCCGCTCTGGGTGTGGCCGATATGCAGTATACCTGTCATCAGGTCAAGGTCGCTTGTATATTCTTCCGCCCCGCTGCTGTCCGGCAGCCAGCCCAGCAAAAAGGGCAGATGCCGGTTCAGCGCTATATTCAGTGTGCCAAGCGGTGAATAGTGTCGCATGCAGCCGGGTGTACCCGCCATGTATTGCATGATGAGTTCTTCGGCGTGATAGATGTCTCCCGAAAGCACAAGTCGCCTGATTTCCGGCAGCTTCTCCTTCAGAGAAGGGTTGTTTCGGTCCATGAACGTGCCGTACCAAAGGGAGTCGTCGTTGAGCGCAATGCGCTCAATGCCGGTATGGCCATAGACCATAGCGCCAAGCCTTCCGTTGCCAAGGGGCATAGCGTCATGCCAAACATCAGCCGGGGTATTGTAGCGAAGATGGAATGGATGCTCCATGTCAGTCACGCTCCAGTTCAGTATTCTGAATTCACCGGAAAAATGGAGCAGGTGCAAATTGCATAAACCGGGCGAGGCAACCAAATGGCCACCTCGCCCGATTGCGCTTTATTGGATGAATAGTGTTATTTGCCAGCCTTCTTGGCTACATCTTCCAGATGCTTTTGCGTCATGAAATCTTTTACCTTTTCCAGACCGGCGTCAGTGATTTCCTTCATACCGGCGGCGTATGCGGCATCAAATTCTGCGTCATCCTTCGCGATGACCATTTGTGCCAGATACTTGTTCCAGATGTTTTTGATCTTGGCAAAGGCAACGCCTTCGCTGCTGGTGGATTCCGGGTCAAGACCGTCAAGGCCCATGTTCCAGACGTCTACGCCATATCCGCTGACGGATTGCTGATAATCGGTATATGCCTTGGGAGAAAGGGCGATCTTTTGCAAGCCAGCCCACTTGGAGCGCCACATGATAAGCCGCTGCTCAAACCCGTACTTGGTGCTGAAATTCGCAGAATCGTTTTCCATTTCAGCAATGATTTCAGGTTTGTACTCTGGCCGACCATTCACATAATCAAAGGTGACGCCTTCACGGCCAAACAGGTTGGTCATCTGGCCTTGGTCGCTCCAGCAGTACTCCAGGTAGCGGATAATGCGCTCAGGATTTTCAGCGTTCTTGGTAATCATGGTCGCAACCCAGCCCGCACCTCTGCCGCCGGCATATTGCGGTTCCTTGCCGTTATACTTGAAATACGGCAGGGGGATGTAGGTCTTGGATTCATCGTTGGTCAGTGCCATGATTTTGGGGTTGTGGGTCTTCCAAATATCAATGGGGAAGCTGCCTGTAACAGCATATTGGGCCGCATCGGTGGTTTCGCCAAAGTTCTCGTGCTTCATCATCAGCGTATCCACACTGATCAAGCCTTCCCGATAGATTTCGTTGAGCAGCTTGACAGCTTCCACGAAATTGGGGTTTTCAAAGATCATCTTGATCTTGTCATTTTCAAGGTACACATCCTTGTGAGCATAGGTTTCAGGCGCAAATATGCCGGCAAAGTATTGCAGTGTCATGCTGCCCACCAAGCCGAACTGGTTTACGTCAACCGGCGGCTCTATGGCAAACGGCTTCACATCAGGATACTTTTCCTTGACATCGCGAAGCAACTGCAAGAGCGCTTCGGGGGTATCCACCGCAGGGCTGCCCAGCGCTTCATAAATGCCCTTTTGAATGAACAGGGGACGGGCATTGTGCTTTTCGACGGATTGCTCAAACTCTTCTTTGGAGGAAAAGAAGGAAGGCAGATAATACAGCTTTCCGTCAGCCTGGCGGTGATATGTCTTGACATCTTCCGGAATCATGTCCATCAGTTCAGGCGCATATTTTTCGGCCAGCTCATCAATGGAGTAGATCATGCCGGATTCGATCAGCTTCTTTGTTTCCGGCGCAAACCACTCCAGCACCATTACATCCGGCAGATCATTGGAGGCGATCATCACGTTCAGATACTCTTTTTCATTCCCGGTGGGGATGATGATGTTGGGCTTCACACCGGTATCCTCGGTAATGTACTGCTCCACAAGGCTGCCGCGCCAGGGATACCCTGTTCCCCACGATGCAAAGAAATACTGATCGAACTCAAACGGTGAGGTATCCAGTTTCCAGGAGGGTTCGGCCATTGCGCCAAAACTGGGCATAAGCATTGCGATTACCAACAATACCATCAGAGCTTTTGCAAAGAATCCACCGCGTGTTTTTTTACCGTTCATAAGAATCTCCCTTCTTGTTCTGCATACAAGCATGCATCCAACCCTTTTAGAGTAAACCACGGAGAAATGATACCCTGAAATGTTTTCGGATCGAAGTTACCCCATTTTTTACGATGGCATTTCATCCCTTCAACGATCCAATCATCACTCCCTTCACAAAGTATTTTTGCAAAAATGGATACGCGATGACGATAGGAAATGCGGTAATGACCATGGTGGTCAACCGTATGGATGTGGAAGATATCCGATAGGTTTGGGCATAACTGGCTGCCATGGGATTCACTGAAGCAGACTGTATAGACTTGACCAGATACTGCTGCAGGGTTTGCAGCTTTCTGCCGCCGTAGAGCATCGCGTCAAACCAGGAATTCCAATGGAACACGCCGTTAAACAAAAGCACCGTTGCCAGAATCGGCATGGAAACCGGCAGCACCAGACGGAAGAATATTTTGATGTCATTTGCGCCGTCAATTTTCGCCGACTCCTCCATTTCAGCAGGAATGCCGCGAAAGAACGACATCATGATAAATGCGTTAAACGCATTAAACAAATTGGGAATAATGAAAACCAGAAAGCTGCCCTGCAATTTCAGCCCATGAGCGATGAGCAGGTAACTGGGGATGAGTCCGCCGCTGAAATACATGGTAACAAGCGCCATGCCGATAAAAAACTTACGGCCAAGAAGCCACTTTTTTGATACGCCATATGCAAATGCGGCGGTGAACAGCACGGCACATACGCTTCCCAGCACAGTGCGCGCGATCGTTATGAAAGCTGCATTTAGTATTTCACTGTCTTTTAGCACATATATGTAATTGACAAGGGAAAACTGCCTTGGCAAAAGGTATACCGGTCCATTTAACAAATCTATCGGATCATTCAGCGAGGAAATAATAACGTAGTAAAAAGGGTACAGGGTAATTAGCATAATGACACTCATGAAGATGATATTGACAACATTAAAGACCTTATCTCCATCCACAATACGACGCTTTTGCATGACATTCACCCCTTTTAGTATAAGCTTTCGCCAGTCATCTTTCTGGATATAAAGTTGGCCCCTGTCAATAGAATGACTGCCGCTACTGATCGGAACAGACCTACGGCTGTGGCGTATGAATATCTGGAGAGGATAATACCCATCTTGTACGTGTATGTGTCTACAATTTCTGTGGCGTCTTGAATGATGGAATTAGACAGCAGATACAACTGCTCAAACATACCGAAGTTGGCACTGATTAAGCCGCCAATGCTAAAAATAAGCATAATGACTATGGTCGGCTTGATGGATGGCAGCGTGATGTAACGGATTTTCGCAAACCGGGAAGCGCCATCCACCGTCGCCGCCTCATACATTCCCTGGTCAATGTTTGTGATCGCCGCAATATAGATAATGGAATTCCAGCCAAACGACTTCCATAATTGCGAAAGTACAATCATTGCAGGTACATATTGGGGCTTGGCCAGGAAAGCAACGGGCTCCTTGATGAGACCCATTTTCAGCAGCGCACTGTTAACAGGCCCATTGTCCACTGCAAGCAGCATGTTGATAAAGGCGATAACAAATACCCAAGAAATGAAATGGGGCAGATAACTGACCGTCTGTACAAACTTCTTGAATTTTGTACGGTATATTTCATTGAGCAATATGGCAAATAGAATAGGAAAGGGAAAGCCAACCAGCAGATTAAGAAGGCTGTATAATATGGTGTTCCAAAGCGATGCCAAGAAGTACTTATCAGTAAACGCTTCCTGAAAGTTGGCCAAACCCACCCACGGGCTTTCCAAAAAGCCCTTCAGCGGACCAAGAAAAGGGTTGTATTCCTGAAAGGATATGGAAAGGCCAAGCATGGGGATATAATTGAAAATGATCATCCACAGTACCACCGGCAATACCAGAACCATCAAATAACGCTGATTCCAAAATATCTTCCAGAACGTATTCCCTTTTTTCCTAGCGTGTATGCCGCTAACAGTAACGTTTCGTTGC
Organism: Bacillota bacterium; assembly: GCA_023398575.1. Classification (GTDB taxonomy): domain Bacteria; phylum Bacillota; class Clostridia; order Christensenellales; family Aristaeellaceae; genus JAEWAH01. The sequence goes on from JAEWSC010000056.1 coordinate 31,278, forward strand.
ATTGATCCGACACCCCTTTACGGTAGGCTGCGCTCCAGTATTAATTTCACCATATGTCCGATTGATTTTATTATATACTACTATATGAATCGTGAGAAGTCAATGTATTTGCACAACACTCACTGTTTCTGCCTTTATGTATAGTATTAGGACAACAACGTAACGTATCATGCTTTTGCTTGTTAAAGATCAATTGCACTTTTACTCCGGGATGCATGGCCTCAAATTCCGGTATGATAGCCTTGAATGCCCTCATCTCCCGCGGGCCATCCGCCCACCCGAAGTACCGTGTCTTCCGTAAAGGCAGCAGGTATGGCAAAACTCAGCGTGAGCATGGTCGCCAGAAACAGAGATACCAACCTCTTAACATGATGGTCTCCTCCATTCATTTCAAACAGGTATATACAAGTAAGTTTATAACGATGCCCATCCTCAAGAGCATAATACCACGTATACCATAAGGTGCGCAATATGTCTGGGAGATTTTTATATATATTTTTTTATTATTTGAATGATGTATATACAATTAACGTTCAGTTACAGCATAAGAACATACCATATGGTATGTTCTTCAGCCTGCGGCACTTGGCATGTCGCCCTTAAAATGATATGATAAAAGAAGTGAGTTCCTAGCTTCCAAAGGACCATACGATTATAGCAAGATACAGGGAGGATGACATCCATGTGCGCTTCCATACCCGATAAGGGCAGCAAAACCGCATTAATAGCAGACTGGCTTCGGGACAGTCTGAAAAGTGGGGTTTACGAAAAAACGCAGCGCCTTGAATCGGAAAACGAATTGGCAGCCCGCTTTCAGGTGACCAGGCCGACGGTAAGGCAAGCCCTTATGCGCCTGGAGCAGGAAGGCTTGGTGACCAGAATCCAAGGTAAGGGCACTTTCCCTTTTTGTAAGCCGTCTATTTTTCGGAGTCCAAAGTATAAAAAAATTGCATTTGTCACTCGTGACTTAAAGGGACATGTATTTGCCTACACGCTCGAGGGAGCGAAATCTGAATGCAGACAGTCAGGATACGAATTGGATGTCTATTCTACCACGGATGATACCAGAGAACAAAGGAGCACCTTGGAATCCCTGATGGAATCGTCTGTTGACGGATTGATCATTGAGGCCTTTAAAACTGCCCTGCCTTCTCCCAATGAGGATGTTTACAGAAAGCTTGTGTCAAAAGGAATCCCATGTGTCTTTTTAAACGGGTTTCATCATGGATTAAACGGCGTTTCCTATGTGGTGGTAAATGACCGGGAAACAACGTCCGCGATGGTAGACCATTTGGCGGAACTTGGACATGTGAAAATCGGCGGAATTTTCAACACTATGGAGTATGCCGGTCATGAGCGCTACAGAGGATATCTTGAGGGAATGCGAAGAAATGGTCTTGTGATTGAAGACCGCCGGATCATGTACATTGCCAATAACGAAGTGCAGTATGTGTTTGACAATTTGTTTAACGCATATCGCTCCAGTATACTGGAATGTACGGCCATGGTTTGCTTCAACGATCACTTTGCCCGGCACCTCGAAGCCACGCTGGCCAGATGCGGCCTTTTTATTCCAAGAGACATGTCTATCACCGGCGTAGATGACCTTGTCTTTCCATCGAGTTCTAATACCCGTTTAACTACCGCAGCACATCCTAAGGAAGAAATGGGTAAGCAGGCGATAAAATTGATGCTAACAATGCTAAGTACTGGGCAGGTTATTGAAGGTCAAATAGTGCGTATGCCGATTATTATTGGAAATTCAACGGCTGTTCCTAGGGAAGGAGCAGTCGATACAATAGCACATTATATTTAGGGTCTGCTTATGAAAATGCCGGATGAAAGCAGACAGTGATACCGGACGGAGCCGACAGAAGAAACGGTGAAAACCTACACACAAGCCGGGAACTGCGACACCTGCTTGCATTATCTGGGATAATCCTTAGGGCAGCCCCGTATAATACGCACTTGGGAAACGCTATGATCATGAAAAGCGTTCTGATCATGACAAATCCAGTCCGAAACTTTTCTTGCCAGACCGCCAATCCTGGCGGTACTGTGCTGGGCTTTGACCTGTGTATTGCTTGAAGATCTTGCTGAAATGGAAGGGGTCGGGATAGCCTGTCCTTGAACCAATTTCCTGTACGGTAAGCTCCGTATCGGATAAAAATTGCTTGGCACAGGCCATGCGGTACTCGATCAGGTATTTAAGGGGTGATACGCCTGCCTTCGCATGAAAAATACGGGTCAGGTATGGGCTCGAAAATCCGTACCGGGCGGCAATGCCGGCAAAGTCCACAGAGCTTGCATAATTCTCCCGAAGATAGGCTTTAAGGGATTCCACAATTTTTTCAGGGCTGTCCAGGCGGTCCTGAGCCAGCAGGCCCCGCTGCGAACAGAGCTGGTTTTGCAGCTTGTTCAGCGTTACATTCAGCTCATCACGGTTGACTGGCTTGAGCAGATAATCAAAGGTGCCGCTATGCATGGCCTCCCTTGCCAGTTTGAAATCGTCATATCCGCTGATGATGATCTTCTTGATTTCTGGGCGCTTTTCGTTAAGTTTTTCAAACAGCTCCAGCCCGTCCATCACCGGCATCTTGATGTCTGAAAAAACAACATGGGGCAGCAGCTCGTCGCAGAGCCTGAGCGCTTCCGCACCATCCGGTGCGATCCCCACAACCTGGAAGGACGCATTCGCCCGTTCAATATTCTTGGCAATGTTGTTGGCGATGAGCCGCTCGTCATCTGCAACGATCACGCGAAAGATTTCATCCTTCATAATAACCTCCCATCGTAACGCTGGCTCCACCGCCGATATTGTTGGCGATGACGAAAATCACATCGTGGGAATTGAGCATCCGGTACCGTGCATAGATGTTCAGCAGGCCCATCCCGCCGATGGACAGCGAGGGCAGCAGCCCGGTTTCATTGATGACCCGGATGCTTTCATTCAGCTCCCGCAGCGTATTTTCGTCAAAACCAGGCCCGTTGTCACTGACGGTCACCTCATACCGGTCGGCGGAAAAGCTGCCGCTGATGTGTATGTGCCAGGGCGGCCGATTTGACGATACAAATTTGACCGCGTTTTCCACAAGAAGCTGCAGGCACAGCTTGGGCACCTGGATATCCATCAGCTTTTCCGGAATGTCCGTGTCATAGGAAAGATCCCCCTGGTACCGGATGACCATGCACTGCAAAAAATCTTCCGTGCATTGCAGTTCGTCACGCAGGCGCACAGACATGCCTGTATCCGAGGAGATATAGCGAAGAATACGAGACATGGCCTGGCACATTGTGACAATCTCTTCCGCCATTCCTTCTTCGGCCATGGACTGTATGGCGCCCAGACTGTTGTACAAAAAGTGGGGATTCATCTGCGACTGCAGAGCGAGCATGCGCGACTGCATCTCCTGCCGCTGCAGCATCAACTGCTTTTGCATGCTCGATTCCACCTTTGACTGCATGTCAAAGAAGCTGTCATGCAATGCGGAAAGCTCCATGATTTTTGTGAGCGGTTCCTTGCGGTCACGGTGCTTTTCCAAATCGAAGTGACGGACCTCATGAAAAATTGCTCGGATGGGCTGGGTAATCCTTTTTGAAGCGACAAAGGCCAGCACCAGCGCAAATAAAAGCGTCATGGAAAGCGGAAGGATGATGCCGCGTAGGTATTTTGTGACTGGGACAAGCACGTCTGAGCGGTCAATGAGAAGGACAGTAGTAAAATCCGACTGCGCGGAAGGGATATAGAGGGCATAAACGTCATGGCCGGCGATACCGGCTTTCAATTCAAAAAAATCATTTGGCTGGCCCTTCTCCTTTAATGTGCCCGGTATGTCACCCCAGGCGGACTTTTGCGGCAGCATGTCATTGCCGTCCTGATCCAGGATCAGTATGGATTCCCCGTACAGGCTCTCATAATTGATGGCGGAGGCCAGCATCTTGCGCACACTTTTTTGAATTTCCACATAGCCCTGGGGGTTTGAAAACAAATCGTAATACCGCCGCACGAAAGCGATAAATCGTTTGCCATCAGGGTCTGTATAATAACGGGAAATATAGGGATCCTGCCCCTTGTAATACACTGTCTTGCTAAATCCGTTATTTTTGAGTGGCTTGAACCAGGGCTGGTCTTCCGCCCTGTCATCGCGGGTCCCGCTGCACATGCCGGATGCAACCACGCCCTGATCCAGGGCATATAGATTGATCTGATCTACCGGGCGGTTTGGGCCGAGTATACTTGTCAACAGCTCGCCGAGCATTTTTGCGTTTTCAAATGTGGACATCGTATCTTTTGCCTGCCTGACCTCCAGATACTTGTAGAATGTATCCTTCACAAGGTTGGAATAGCTTACGTTCATCGCGACCATATTCATCTGCGTAAGCTCGTTGTCAATGGCAACCGAGACATTTTGCGCGTTTTGCCTGAGCGCAGAAAATACCTGCACGCGCAGATTTTTTGTTTCAGTAAAAATAAAATAGGCGGAGAAAGCGATAAAGGATATCAGAATAATAATGGCATAGGTCGCAAACAGTGTTGACCGTATAGTATGACGCCTCATGATCCGTCCCCCGGTTCAAAAAATACAAATACTTGTTGGTATTTTACATTCCATATGTATGGCATCATCCGTATACTGATCCCAGATGGAGGGCTGGTGCCCTCATTGTAAGCGGCGGGTTATAATCCTGTCAAGAAAAAGGAGGCTATCTAATGAATCGGGCAGTCTTGAAAAAATTGGCTTGCATGGTAATGGTACTGTCAATGGCGCTTTCTGTGGTCGTGATCGGTGCTTCCGCCGAGACAACTATCACCTACATGGCCAGCCAGGATTGGGTCATGGATGCTGAAATGGCGCTGGGCGAAAAGTTCTACCAGGAAACCGGCATCAAAGTGGATTATCAGATTGTACCTTCCGATCAGTATCCCAACCTGCTGATGACTAAACTCAACGCCGGCGAGTGCGCGGATATTTTCGGCTCCCAGGGCGGACAGTTTGACATCGTCACCCAACTCAACGTGGAAAAGAACGCCCTTGACCTGTCTGGTGAAGCATGGGCTTCCACGGTTGATCCGCTGGCTGCGGCGCAGCTGAGTGTTGGCGGCAAGCTTTACGGGCAGCCGATTCAGGATTTGTCCTCGGTTTGGGCCATTGCATACAACAAGCAGATCTTCTCAAAACTCGGCCTGAGCGTGCCCACGAACTATGCTGAATTCAAGGCCGTTTGCCAGGCGATCAAGGATTCCGGCGTAACACCCATTTATGAGTGCGTTGCCGATGGCTGGCACCATGTGCTCTGGTTCCCGGAAATGGGCGTGGCTTTGGAAAACGCGGAACCCGGCCTTGCGGACAAGCTGAACAAGAATGAAACCACCTTCGCCCAGAGCGCGGCAGCCGCAACGCTTTTAAGCCAAATCAAGGAAATGGTTGATCTTGGCTTCTGGGGCGACAACTACATGGCCAACACCTATGCGGATGGCGCAAAGAACTTCGCTTCCGGCCAGTTTGCGATGATGGTCGCCAACCAGGGCTTCCCCACCGAAGTGCACAACGCGTATCCGGATTTCAAGGCGGAAGACATCGGCTTCTTCGTGATCCCGCTTCTTGACAACCAGATCCTGAACGTCAACCCCGTCGGCCCCTCCCGCTTTGTGTATTCCGGCTCCAAGAACGCAGATGCCGCCAAGCAGTATCTGGCCTATATCGCACGGCCCGAGAACCTGCAATATTTGGTGGACAACGTACCCAAGTACAATATCCTTCCCTTCAGCGGGCTGAAAGACAAGTATTCCGCTGAAATCAAAACCTTCTATGCCGCGTATCCCAAGCACGACACCGTGTATCAGACGCTTGTGAAATATTTGAATCCTCAGTGGTTGGAAATGGGCAAGGAATTGGCGGCGCTGCTGCAAGGCGACGAAACGGTTGACCAGGTGCTGAAGAACATCGACAGGAACCGCGCGGACCAGGCGGCTGTTGCCAAGGACGAGAACTGGAAGTAATTAAGACAGGCATCCTCCAAAGAAGGGCGGGCGAAGGCCCGCCCTCATTTATCCACCCGTCGGAGGGATTATTGTGAACGAGCGAAAAATCTACCCCACGTATTTTGCCGCAGGGGCGTTGCTATTGTATATTGTTCTGTATGTCGCGCCCAGCCTGATCGGCATCGGTTACGCTTTCACAGACTGGTCTGTCTATTCGGACGCGCTTCACTTTGTGGGTTTTGACAACTTCATCAAGGTCTTTTCCTCAGATTACAATTACACAAGATATATTACCAATACTCTTGTGTTCACATTCGTGACTACGGTGGTCAAGAACGTGCTGGGGCTCGCCTTGGCGGTGATGCTGACAAAACGGGTCCGCCTGTTGAACTTTCACCGTGCGGTGATGTATGTGCCCTCCGTGCTCTCGGCTTTGATTGTGGGTATGATCTTCCGGTCCATATTGAACCCCAAGGTGGGGCTTTTGAATGTGAGCCTTCGCGCGGTCGGCCTGAACGGACTTGCATCTCAATGGCTGACGGATTCCAAGATAGCCTTTAGCTCTGTGATGGCGGTAGATATTTGGAAGGGTATGGGGTACATTATGACAATCTTCATCGCAGGCATAATGTCCATCCCGTCCGTGTACTTTGAGGCGGCGGATATTGACGGCGCCAACGCGTGGCAGCGTTTCCGCTATATCATGCTGCCGATGCTCTCTCCAACCATGGCCGTAACGACGGTTCTCAATGTGATTTACGGTCTGAAGGTTTTTGATACGGTATATGCGCTCACCAACGGCGGCCCCGGCTTTGCCACAGAGGTTTTGTATACCGCTGTGTACAAGGAGTTTGGCCTGGGACGGTATGCCATCGGCACCACGCTCTCCTCCATCATGTTCGTGTTTTTACTGTGCATTGGTTATTTTATGATCAGGATATTGACCAGAAATGAGGAAACGCTGGCATGAAAAAAAGGAAAGGGATCTCTTTGATTGGCGTCAATCTGCTGGCTTGGGTTCTTTCCTTGCTGCTGCTTGCGCCTCTTGTACTGATTCTTATGAACTCGCTGAAAACCAGCCAGGCAGCATCGGATATGTCGCTTGCGCTGCCCGAGGGCGGATTGCATTTTGAAAACTTCAGCACCGTTATTGAGGAGGGAAAACTGTCTGCGACCTTTCTGAATAGCCTTCTGTATTCCGCCTGCAGCGTGCTTTTGTGCGCCTTGCTCAGCGCCATGGCGGCCTATGTTTTTTCCCGCAGCCGCAGCCGGCTTAACCGTTTTTTGTACATGTTTATCGTGCTGGGCATCACCATGCCCATCAACTTTGTCGCGTTGATGAAAGTCATGCAGTTTACGCTGCTGCAGAATACGCGCTTGGGCATCATCCTTTTGTATACCGCTGTTCAGCTGCCGTTTAACGTGTTTCTGATTTACAGCTTTGTGGGCAAGATACCACGGGATATTGACGAGGCGGCGGTGATTGACGGCTGTACGCCCATCCGCCTGTTCACAGCGGTTGTGCTTCCACTCTTAAAGCCCGTGCTGGTTACGGTCATGGTGCTCACGTTTTTAAATACCTGGAATGAGTTTGTAATGCCGCTGTATTTCCTCGGCTCCTCGGCCAAATGGCCCATGACCCTTGCGGTATACAATTTCTTTGGCATGTACGCCACCGACTGGAACCTGGTTTGCGCGGACATCGTTTTGACCTGCCTGCCTGTGATTGCGGTATACCTTTTGGGGCAGCGGTTCATTGTTGCCGGCATGACCGCGGGCGCTGTGAAGGGATAATCAGGAGATAGGCAAATTACAGCAATATTCATCAAAGTGATTTGCGAAGTTATGAATGCAGGGGGAAAAGGATATGTGGACAGTCCTGGAAATCAAACCTTCGGTCATTGTGGTCGGGCAGGGCGGCAGCAAGCTGCGCATCGAGGCGGTAAGGGACGGCTGCATAAGGCTGACGCAGACAAAAGGCAAGGATTTTCTTTTGCAAAACGAGCCGATGATCGTAAGGGTCGGAGCACAAGCGCTTTTGTCCCTTTCCGAATCGGAGGAATTGATTGCTGTCTCTGCCGGCCGGCTTTGTTTGACCATGCGGCGTGATACGGGTGCCATATCCTATTCATCCAAAGAGGGTGCGCCGCTCATGCGGGAACCCGAGCGCGACGGGCGCGTTCTGCGGGAGATTGATGTTGTAAGGTACCGCTATGAACGCGGCGCAAACCTTACGGAGCGGCAGAGCGTGGACGGCGCACGCGTGACTGCGGATGGCGAACCCTATATTGACCGCAAAGGCTACGCCGCGCAGCTTAACTTTGAGTTTCGAAAGGACGAGGCGCTGTACGGGCTTGGGCAGCATGAGCAGCGCACGCTGAACCACCGCGGTACGCACCAGTTTTTGTACCAGCACAACCTCAAGATTAGCTGTCCCGTGCTGGTTTCCTCCCTCGGATGGGGCCTTCTTCTGAATACCTGTGCGTTTGTCACCTATCATGACGATGCCTTTGGCAGTTACCTGGCCGTGGATACGGCGGATGAACTGGACTACTTTGTGTTTTGGGGCGAAACAATGGATGGTTGCGTATCCATGCTTCGCGACCTTACGGGGGATGCTCCGCTGCCGCCCAAATGGGCTTTTGGCTACCTTCAAAGCAAGGAACGGTATGCCTCGCAGCAGGAATTGATCGACATCGCGTCGGAATACCGTCAAAGAAAGATCCCGCTGGATGCGGTTGTACAGGACTGGCGGTCCTGGCCGGAAGGGCAATGGGGGCAAAAGAGCGTTGACACAGCACGATATCCGGACCTGAAAGCTGCAACCGATAAACTGCATGCCATGGGTTGCAAACTGATGTGGTCTATCTGGCCAAACATGACCGGCGATGGCGCCGACCGGCTCGCTTTTGAGAAACAGGGGCTTTTGCTGGGCAACCGTTCCACATATGATGCCTTCCGGCCGGAAGCGCGGGCTCTTTACTGGGAACAAGCGGATACGGGCTTGTATCAAAACGGTGTGGATGCCTGGTGGTGCGATTGCACGGAGCCTTTTGAATCCGACTGGAAGGGCGAAGAAGCGCAGACCTGCGAAGAGCGGATGCAATTGAATGTTTCCGAGTTCAAACGGTACATCGACCCGGCGCTCATAAATGCGTATTCCATCTATCATTCCCAGGGCATATACGAGGGGCAGCGCGCGGTGGATGCAAACAAACGCGTTCTGGTTTTGACCCGTTCAGGATTCCCCGGCCAGCAGCGGTATGGCGCCTTTGTATGGAACGGGGATACCAGCGCGACATGGAAGCAGCTTTCCGACTGGATACCCAACGCACTGAACTTGTGCGCTACGGGCATCCCCTACTGGACGCAGGATGTGGGCGCTTTCTTTGTCAAGCGCTGGCAGCAGTGGTTTGCGCGCGGCGACTATGAAAATGGAGTGGAGGATGCGCAGTACCGAGAACTGTACCTGCGCTGGTTCCAGGCCAGTACATTTTTACCGATGCTGCGGGCCCACGGCACCGATACCCCACGGGAGGTATGGCGCTTTGGTTATACTGGTGATGCGGTTTATGATGGGCTCGTCAGCATGATAAATCTTCGGATGCAGCTTATACCATACCTGTACTCACTGGCTGCCCAAGTAACCTTCCATCGCTTCACCATGCTGCGTATGCTGGCATTTGACTTTGCAAAGGACACGACGGCACGGGAAATCATGGACGAATACATGCTGGGCAGCTCACTTCTGGTTTGCCCGGTGCTGGAAGAAGGCGCAAATGAACGGCGGGTATATCTGCCCTCCGGAGCAGATTGGTTTGATTTCCATACTAACGAGCGTCTTGCCGGCGGACAATGGATCACAGCCTCTGCGCCTATCCATATCATCCCGCTGTATGTGCGCGCAGGCAGCATTCTTCCGATTGGGCCCGTTAAGCAATACGCAGCAGAAAAAACAGACCTTCCGCTGACGATCTATGTCTACGCGGGAGCAGACTGCACCTTTGATTTGTATGAAGATGCGGGAGACGGTTATGGCTACGAGAAGGGAGATTGCGCGTGGCTCCACCTTCGCTGGGATGATGCGAGCGGCAGTCTTTCGCATACGACAGAGGGGAATGGGGAATATCTTCCGGTTGGTTGGAATGTTAAAATTATTAGGTAAGCCTCCTGCAGGACGGCTCAATCCCTCAGGTAGAGATGACCTCTTGCGGCTTACATGGCGGTCCTTTGGAGGGCAAGGGGACATATCCGGCTTATATCGCTTGTAACCTCTTTTGCGCCACGGAAAACATGTATTCCGGCGGCGCGGGGCAAAACGGCTTCTGGCTGAACAGTCGCTATCCCCGCATCACCCAGGATGGCCGCGACGGCGATGAGGAGCCTGGTTACATTATGAACATGACGGAGACAGCCACCTGCGGGTTCAAGTATTTTGACTTAAAAGGTGTAAAGAAGGTCAGCATCAGCGTCCGGGGCTATTGCAAAGGTGCTTTCCAGGTGAAAACAGCCTGGAACGGCCCGGTGCTTTGCGAGATCCCAGTTGGCTTCACCAACGTATGGACTGATTACAGTCAGCCAATCCTCCTCCCTGACGGCGTGCAGGCACTCTATTTTACCTACAAGGGACAGGGGAGTGCCGCGCTTAAATCATTTACGCTGGAATAAGCGGGGAAGGAACAAGCTGTGAAGATAATCAGCCAATTCAGTCTGGGAGATATGCTGCTGACCTACGGGTTGGACGATGACGGGCACGTCGGCATACAGCTGCTCCCGGCAATAAAGGCTGCGGAGGCAATAGAAAAGCGCTGCATGTTAGAGAGCCTCGTCCAGCTGCACGTGCGCGGGGACGCGCTGCCGGCAGCCTATGGTAACGGGCATACATTGGCACTCAGTGCTTCCACTGTACGTTTACGTTATGCCCGCCAGGAACATCACAGTGACAGGATCATCACGACCCTGCGGGATGAAGCGGGAAGAATCGTCCGGCACAGGGTCTCGTGGCATCCGGGACTGAAAGCGATACGGGTATCAGCGGAATTTGAGAATGGCACAAACGAGCCGCTGACCCTGGAGCTGTTATCCAGCTTCAGCCTTGGCGGCCTTACCCCTTTTGCTGATGGTGATACTAAAGACACGCTGCAGCTCCATCGGGCCAGAAGCGCCTGGAGCGCTGAGGGCAGGCTTGTCACGCAGTCCATCGAGGAGCTGAACCTGGAACCCTCATGGGCACATCATGGCGTGCGCGTAGAGAAATTTGGTCAGGTCGGGTCCATGCCGGTACGGGGCTGGTTCCCATTTGCTGCATTGGAGGATAGACAGGCCCATGTGACCTGGGCGGCGCAGCTGGCGATACCCTCATCCTGGCAGGTGGAAGTCCGCAGAAAGGATGACGGCTTGTGCATGACTGGTGGGCTGGCAGATTATGATTACGGTCATTGGGCAAAAACAGTGCTGCCCGGCGAATGTTTCACATCGCCGCAGGCTTACCTGACAGTAGGCTGCGGTGGTGTGGATGCTGTTTCCCAGCGTTTGCAGACAATCCACAGAGAAAACTGGGCAGGTAGAGATCAGGCCTTGCCTGTTGTGTTCAATGAATACTGCACCACATGGGGTAATCCTTCCCATAGCAACCTTAAGCAAATCACGCAGATGCTGAAAGGTCACGATGTGGACTATCTGGTGATCGATGCGGGCTGGTATGGCACGAAGGATGCAGGCTGGAGCGACTGCGGCGGCGACTGGATCCCCAATGAAGAAACAATGTTCCCGCAGGGACTCAAGCATACGGCCGACATGATCCGGGCGGCTGGTTTCAAGCCGGGACTATGGTTTGAGCCGGAGACCTGTGCCCGCAAGAGTGCAATCAAAGCCAGGGAAGAACTTCTGCTCAAGCGGCATGGCACCATCATCGACACCGACAACAGGCGATTCCTGGACATGCGCAAGCCGCAGGTGCAGGCATACCTTAAGGAACGTGTGACGGGACTCTTATCCGCCTGCGGCTTTGAATATGTCAAAATTGATTATAATGATTGTATCGGCGTAGGCTGTGACGGAGCTGAAAGCCTGGGTGAAGGATTGCGGCAGAACATGGAGGGTACGCTGGCCTTTTTCGGCGGTATGAAGGAAGAAATCCCTGGCTTGTGCATTGAAAACTGTGCATCCGGCGGTCATCGGCTGGAACCGTCGCTGATGGCGGTATCAGATATGGCCTCCTTTTCGGATGCCCACGAATGCTCGGAGATTCCCCTCATCGCCGCCAGTCTCCATCGCCTGATCCTGCCCGGACAATCACAGATTTGGGCAGTGGTCCGGGCGGCGGACAGCCTTCGCCGAATCAATTACTCGCTGATCAGCACCCTACTTGGCGTCATGTGCCTCTCTGGTGATATTGGCGCACTGACGGTTGAGCAATGGCAGAAAGTAGACGAGGGGATTAGCTTCTTTAGGTCAGTGCAGCACATTATCCGGGATGGTGTATCCACTTTCCATGGCCAGGTATCTGCAAGCTGGCGGAATCCGGATGGCTGGCAGGCAGTATGCCGGCAAGGCGAACAAGGAGAGACACTTGTTGTTGTCCATACCTTTGGCGGAACGCTGCCTGCTGAAATCACCCTCCCAGTGAAGGCACGGCGCATCCTTCGCTTAATGACCAGCGAAGGCAATGCAGTGAGCCTGGAGGATGGCAAACTGACGATCATACCAAAGGCGGGTTTTGAGGCGATAGCCGTCCATCTGGCGTAAATCAGGATGACATGGGTCAGGCTAGTTATCCCTACCGTTTGTCAAGGCTTGCCTGGAGCGTCAATATGTATTCCTGTAAGCCACCAGGTGCTGTATCGAGTATACCGAGGAGATGAGGGCAGTGCGAGTCAGGAATAAATCCGCCTTTTTTTGTCCTCATATATAGCCCCTGCCAAAGGTTGAACACGCCGAAAAAGATCAGGCAAATGCCCTGTAGAATCTTGGGTAAATCTCCATACAGGTTCATAAATCCATCCAATTATCTAACATAGATCGCATCGTGAGGTGCAGGATGCCTGCAATATCTCCTTTCCACCAAAGATTCAAGGAAAATGTACAAGTTACATTTCAGGCGCAATAAGTCCTTCCATTATATAATACCAAATGCGCTTGAATACGCATTGACAGACACAGCCAATCAAAACCTTCATCTTTGAAAATCCTCCGTTATAGAGGCCTTGAATTGTCCTTCACGTATTTGGAAAAGAAGGGTGCCATAGCAACTATGGCACCCCTCAGACTGTCAAAAAACCTCTCAGGAGGTATTGGAAGACCGGAGTCCTCCAATTGCAGATCGCAAACCAGCGACATGTGCGGTGGTTTGCGCAGGAATTTCGGAGATATTCCCACCTTGCCCGAGCAAACGGCCGCACAAAGGCATAGTCTTTGTGCAGTGAAGCGAGGGAAAAACTCGAAAAAGTGGCATGGCCACTTTTTCGACACGCTGAAGGGTGCCATAGCAACTATGGCACCCCTTCTTCTCATTGTTCAGTGGACGTAAGGATTATAAGCAATTTCGCCGGTGGCCAAATCACGACTGTAATGCTTCACAAAATCCCAGACCATGCCGGCATATTCGGGATACAGGCAATGGATAATGTCATCTACATATGCCAGGCCGACCATAGGTACACCCTTTTCGTTGAGAAAGTACCATCCATGCATGGTGTACTCACCATTGAGTTTCTTTTCCGAATACACGTCCGATTCGAAACCGGACAAGGGATATGCATCATAATCAGCCTCAGGCAGCGCTTGCAGGCCATTGAGTTTTTTGCATGTGCTGATAAGCTGATAGAACTCAGCTACAATCCCCTTGTTCGCGGGATCAACATTCTTGATGCTGTCATATTCGGAGGTGGAAATCACCAAGGGAACATCCACATTTGCAAACTTTGCTGCTTGCTCTTCCGTGGGACCAACACCGGCAATACCAGCCTGAGGAAAGGCTGCTGCAAAAAGAGTGGGATCGCCGAAAATGGCATCAAAGGAGGCGATACAGCCCATGGAATAGCCTGTTACATACACACGGGAAGCGTCTATTTCGGGATATGTTTCCAGAACATGCTTGACCAGCTTTGGCAACACCTGCGCCAATACGGAATTGTCATTGGCATCCTTGGCGTGCAGAGCGCTTTTCTCAGGGGCGACAATGACCAGCCGCTCATCGCCGGCCAGCTTTAAAAAGCCCTGCCCGTCCACAAATTGGCGCGGATCATCACCACCGCCGTGTAATGCGAGAATCATCGGTATGGTGCCGTCCTTGGCGGTGCCCTTCACAATCTCCTCAGGCAGGTATTCATACCAGGTCTGAAGGTATTCGCCGGCAGTGGTTTGAATATCGCCGAATCGATCTTCGACTCGGGTAAACTCTATTATGCCGTCTGCTGTAACGCCATTGATGAGCGCATTACGGGCCGACAGCGAATACGGAGCGGAGTCCTGACTATAGCCCTGATACGGTGTGGAGGCGGAGTTAAGGCCTTGCAGTAGCTCTTGGCCACGAACAGCCTTGATAAACAAGTTGTAGTATGCGTCCTGAATAAGGGCGGCTGAATCAGCTTGTTCGGTTTCTACAGTCACAACTTGACGTACTGGGAATGCCTGATTGTAGGTTGTGGTTTTTTTTCCTACCCGCAGGATCGCGTCTACACTATTGGCTTTTTCATATTTCTCAACAACATCCTTGGGTGCATTGACCAGATAGACAGGTACAAACGCCGCTACATTGCGAATGCGCTCCATTTTACCGTTAATGAGCAGCATGCCGCCGATACGGCTCACATAGTCCAGGGTACCGGCAACATAGTTGTTCAAGAAGGTGGCACCGCCATCTATACCGATCACATAATAGTAACCATAGCCGCCATAGTACAGCGCATCAGCATAGCGTATATTCTCACCGTTCACATTGCTGCCGGCGTTGATGGAGAACATAGCAGTCTGCAGTGCATAGTAATTCTTTTGGTCGGCTGCGCCAAATCCCTTTTCAGAATCAGCGGGTGTCACCAGCACGATGCTGCCAATGGCTTTCTCAATGATGTCGATCAAGCCCAGATCCTTAAGGTATGTCAGGGCCTCCTCCTTACCTGCGAAAGAATGTTCAGCAAACACCAGGATATTGGTGTTGATGCGAACTGCGCCATTACGGCCATACATATTGGCGCTGCGGTAGACATAGGTGGTTTCACCTGGATAGTTTTCCAGAACAGGATGGGGTGCATATGTCACTTTTTCATTATATGGCTGCATAGCAGAAGCACCGTTTTCGCGGACTTCAGCCATTGTTTCAAAGGTAGATGGATTACCCAGATTACCGCTGTAGTTCAGGGCATGGGCAGCGGATGACAAGCTAAAACTGAAAAAAAGTACGAGGGCCAGGAGTGTAATCAAACATTTCTTCATTTTTTATGTTTCCTTTCTAGCATTATCCGGCACGCTTCTCCCACGTCAGACATCAGACACGGCGGAGGAAAGGGGGCAATCAGCTTGTACTGATTGCCCCCTTGCTGCAGTTTCAAGGATTGTAGATTACTTCTCCGGTGGAGAGGTTGCGAGAATAATCTTTCACGAAATCCCAGAGGATGAACGCATACTCGGGATACAGCGCATGTATCATGCCTTTGACAAACGCAAAAGCAACGCGCGGTTCACCTTTACCGTTTTTTAGATAGGTGGTAACCATTTCAAACTCATCATTCACCGTGCTGGTGATACGCACATCCCTGCCAAAGCCGATGTGAGGATAGGTGTCGAAATCATAGGAGGTCAACTCAATTCCGTTATTTTTGGCCCAGTATGTTACCATCTGCTGAGAAGCCTCATTCAGGTTCCCCTCCAAGGCATCCATGCGGCGCACACCATCAAAGGAGGACAAGCCGAAAATGACAGGCAGCTCCGTACGCTCAAAATTTTCTGCCAGATTCTCTGGGACATTGGTAGGGGAACCGGACATGGGGGCAACAGCCGCGAACAGTTTGGGGCTATAATAGCCAACGGTGTATGTGGCGGCACCGCCCATGGAGTAACCGGTGGCATAGACACGGGAAGCATCCAAAGCGGGATAGGTTTCCAGCATGTAATTCACCACAGCCGTCAGCGCCGGTCCGCGAACCTCCGCAATCAACTGATGGTCTGGTGCAATCAGTGCAATGCGTTCCTTGCCTGCAAGCTTAAGCAGTCCAAACTCCTCCACAAACACACGGGCGTCATCGCCGCCTCCGTGGTTGGCCAAGATTAGCGGAACTGTGCCAGCAGGCGCTGTGTTGTTCAACACTTCCTCAGGCAGATATTCGTACCACACATCAATATACTCGCCGGCAGGGGTTACAGAACCATCCATTCCAGTTACATCCTGTGTGGTCTTAAATTCGGAGAAACGATTGTCATCCATTTGATGTTTGATCATGTGAATGCCGTCCGTAGTTTTGCCATTGATGATGATATTACGGTTGCAAAGGGAATAGGGGGCTTCGTCAAAGTTGTAGCCACTGAAGGACGTGCCGCCGCTGTAAATTGCCTGAGGCAGCACGGGGACGCGCATGGCTTTGACGAACAGGCCATAGTACGCGGATTTGACATGCGCAGCCAGATTGATCTCAGCTACGGTCTCCGTCACAACCTTACGAAGCGGCCAAGCCTGGTTGTAGTAAGTGGTCAGGCCGCCTTCACGCTTGATGGCGTCCACAAGGTTGATCGCCTGATATTTCCTGATGATTTCCTCCTTGTTGTTTACCAGATATACAGGTACGAAGATACTGGGTTTACGTATTTCCTGCATATTGCCGCCGATGAGCAGTGCGCCGGCGATTCTGCCAGCAAAATCTATCTCAGGAGAAAGGTAATTGTTGAAGAAAGTTGCGCCGCCATCAATGCCCACGAAGTATACATATCCGTAGCCACCGAAGTACTCAGCATCGGAATAGCTTACAGCATTGCCTTGTGTGTCTTTGCCTCCGGCCTTCTGGGCCAGCATCGCAGTCTGCAGCGCATAGTACGACGCAACGTCAGCCCGGTCAAAAGCTTCGCCGATGGGTGTGACCAGTACAACACTGCCGATGGCTTCATCAATGATATCGATCAGACCGGCCTCTTTCAGGTAAGCGAACGCCTCGTCCTTGGTGGCAAAATGCTTGTCAACATACGTAATAATATTGGTGTTCAGCCGAGCGGCAGCGCGGCCGGCATACTGATTTGCAGACCGGTATACGAAGGTGGTCCCTTCAGGATACCCATCCAGCACTGGGTGACCTACAAAGGTCTTAGAGCCATTTTCTACTATACCTTGCACAACTGCGGAAGAATTGGTGTGAGCTTCCGCAAGGGTCTCGAAAGTCGCTTGATTGCCGAGTTCACCGGTGAATTTCAAGGCAAAGGCATTTCCAGACATCGAAATGGCCAGGGCAAAAACCAATATCGTGGTAAGCAGCTTCTTCATGAAGATCTCCTTTCATCGGCCATCCATTATGAAATCCATGAATGCAGCCTGCCTGTTTAGGCAGCGCAGCATGCCAGATGGATTCAAGCTAAAAACAATCACTGACCCATTCAAGAAAGCTGCGTTCCATATGCATCCTTCGTGAATAGGCATTCTTGATGCACAGTGTCTTACTTGGCATAGGGATTGTATTCTACAATACCGGTCTCCTGATTGCGTGCATAGTGTTTCGCGAAATCCCAGGCAATCTTGGCATACTCGGGGTAGAGGGCATGGATCAGCTTTTCGGTGTAGCTCAAAGCGACCATAGGAATACCGCTTTCATTATTCAGGTACCAGCGTGTATTTTTATACTCGTTGTTGAGTGTTTCCGTAACAACCAGGTCAGCATAAAAACCGCTAATGGGATAAGCCGCAAAGTCGAATGCGTCAATGGTATTCATACCGTTGTATTGAAGAAACAGATTCAGTTGCGTCTGATACCCCACTGCGATGGTTCCGTTGGCTTGATCGAACGCACCCCCAAGGTCAAATGCAGACGTGGTGAACATGATTGGCAGGTCAACTTTTTCAAACTGTGCTGTCTGCTCCGGTGTACCAGTGTACCCGGATGCAGCCATGGGTATTGCGGCTGTAAATAAGGATGGATCACCGTTTATTGCCCGAAGCGTGGCTCCGCCACCCATGGAATAGCCCGTAACATATACACGGGAGGGGTCCAGGGATGGATACGTTTGAAGCATGTATTTTACCATCCTGGGCAGAGCGTCGCATAGGATACCTTCAATGACTTTGTCGTTCTGCCTGATGGATCCCAGATACTGATGTTCAGGGGCAACCATAGCAAAGCGCTCATCCCCAGCCAGATCCAGCAGGCCGATCTCATCCACAAATACCCTGGGATC
Source organism: Bacillota bacterium (assembly GCA_023398575.1). Classification (GTDB taxonomy): domain Bacteria; phylum Bacillota; class Clostridia; order Christensenellales; family Aristaeellaceae; genus JAEWAH01. Next base: position 49,630 of record JAEWSC010000056.1, read on the forward strand.
ATCACCACCGCCATGCATGGCCAGGATCAGGGGAACCGTGCCCGCGGCAGCTGTTCCGCTAAGAACCTCGTCAGGCAAATACTCAAACCACGTTTGCAAGTATTCGCCTTTCTCTGTAACCAGGTCATTGAATATCTCTTCCGTATGGCGGATCACATGAATGCCATCTGATGTAACACCATTGATGACTGCATTCCTGGCGCAAAGCGAGTAAGGTGCTTCATCAAAATTATAGCCCTGATAAGGCGTTGATGCGCTGTATAAGCCCTGCTTGATAACAGGCACTCGCATTGCTTTAATGAACATGTTGTAATATGCATCCTTGATGTATTTGGCTGGATCTGCGTTTTCATCTTTTCCTACGACAACCTTCTGAAGCGGAAGTGCCTGGTGAAAGAAGGTTTCTAGATTGTTTTCGCATATGTATGCATTCGTGTGATTGGCAGATTTGTACTTTTCAATCACCGCATCGGCTGCATTGACCAGATAGACAGGAATCAATGACGCTACGTCGCGAAAATCATCCATCTTTCCGCCTATAAGCAGCATGCCGGCGATACGGCTAACGTAATCCATTGTACCGGCGACATAATTGTTGAGGAATGTTGCACCTCCATCTATGCCAACAACATATGTGTAGCCGTATCCGCCGAAGTATTCTGCGTCGGAGTAGTATGTGGTTACATCGCCGGCTTTTTCCGATGCCTTTTGAGCAAGCATTGCAGTTTGTAGTGCGTAATAGTATTTTTGGTCGCTGGCAGTGAAGCCGGTTTCGGGATTGGAGGGTGTGACAAGAACAACACTGCCGATGGCTTCATCTATGATATCGATCAAGCCCAAATCTTTGAGATAGGTCAGGGCATCATCCTTGTTTTTGAAGGATTTATCTGAGAAAAGCAGGATATCCGTATTCAGCCTTGCCGCTGCACGTCCGCCGAACAGGTTCGGCGACCGGTAGATATACGTGGTCCCCTGTGGATATCCGTCCAGCACGGGATGGGACTTGAAAGCCTTGCCGGCATTGGTTTCAAGATTGGCAACGGCCACTGGGCTGCTCAAACGCGTTTCTTCCAATGTTTCGAAGGTGGCGCTGTTTTCTTGACTGCCAGAGTAGTTTAGCGCAAAGGCGCTGGATGTGAACATACTTGCCAAAAGCGTAATGGCAACCATCAGGCATATCTGCTTTTTAATCATGTTGCTAGGCTCCTTTCATTTTGCGCATCAACAGACAGAGCAAAACTAGATGAAGACGGCATAGGGACCAATCCTCAAGGGGAGATACAGGTGCAACAGATTGATAACGTGTACATTGAGATTACGGCCATGAACTGCATCCTGTTGGGATAAATTTGCTTTTCATATTACCCTCCTCCCGATGATTTCTTTGCATTCTTCTCGTCCATAAGGCAATGCCTTCACATACTGGCAAAAGAAAGACAGAGCTCTCTGGGGTATGCAATCTCATAAAGCGATGGATGACAACGAAAATAGATAAGACTGGTTGTAATAAGTGTATGGGGAGAAAAGTGAAGGTCAACAATTTTTAGAATTTCATATTTACTTCATGAAAACAAGACTAAATACTATTCAGTATTATAGAAAAATGAAGAGGGTAAGTAAAGGTACTTATTTCCGAGTTTGGTTCAAAATATTATCGTAATCCTACAGTTAAATGCCTTGAATTTCGACAAATATATACAATAAAGCATGACTGCATCTTGCTGATTACAAGGCCCAATTTCAAGTACAGACAATGCTCTATCGATGCTGACTAACTGTGATTGCCAAGTAGCTTGGGTGCCAAACAATATATCCGCATCATACAGTAATTCTTCCTGTTATGGGGGTGTTGATACGGTGCGTTACCTGAGCCGCAAATAATATATTAATTTGTCACATTTGATTCAACTATTTGGCATACAGATTTTTTTTGATTTTCCATTTTGTTGGCATCCTGCATTTTCAAAAAAAAACTTAACCAATTTAGTAAATTCCTGTATTCATTTAATTGGTATGACCATTTATAATACACGGTAGTTGTGAAATACTTACAATTCCATTGTTGATTGCATTCCGAGAAAGGAGGATATAGTCGGAATTCAAAATGCTTTTGTTGACCAATTTTACTTTATAGGGAGGCATTAACGTGAAAAAACAGTTTTGCGTGCTGGTCATTCTTTGCCTGTGTCTGACGGCAGTGACAGGTTTTGCCCAGGTGCAGTTCTCTGATAACCCTTCGACTTTTGAAACCTTCGAAGAAGCCAGCGTGAGCGGCCCTGTTGCAATGGCTGCGGAGCTTGGCGGTACTTACTGCTCCGACCCCTGCCTGGCTGAGTATCCGGCCGGCACCACCTATATCTACCGTTCTGCCGCGCGTTGGTCTGCAACCAGCGCTGGCTATCGAAAGAATACCGTACTTCAAGTTTACACCGACACCAAGTTTGAAACCAAGGAGGCTGCGCAAGCTTACCTTAAGTCCCTGGGCCTTATTAATATCATTGAAGAAGCCAAGGGCAGCATCATTTTGGTAAACCCCGTTGGGGATGTATTTGATAAGGCTGACGCCCGCGCCTATTACCTCATTCAGGCGGCTTCCTGCAACTTGGGTGGCTCAGTGACCATCGGGGAAAACAAATTTACCTGCGCTGAAGGTGCTCACTACGGCGGCACCACCTATCGCTATGTCATCGGTATCGATGGCGGCGCGACCTTCATCAACAACTTCATCGCACCCACATTTGACGATGTGACCCGTATCGCGGGCATGATTCTCATTGGCGGCAAGATGGATCGCATCCATGACGTGGCCGGCATCGTGCCGGTTTACATGGTAAATCCTTCCGAAACGGCTCTTAACAGGTATAAGGAAGTCAACGAGGCCAACCGTTTCGGATACGTAAAGGACGTTGACTACTACTACAATCAGGATCTGCCTCTCCAGAAAATTCTCGTGAAGAACACGGAGAAGGTTGACTTGGCCGCTGAAATCAGCTATGGCTATTACAACCTGCTGATCAAAACCATGCGTGTACCATGTGTCCTGCCAGGCTTGCATACCTACTCTCAAGACTTCACCACCGGCAATTGGAATTCTGCCCCCTACTCCCTTGGCGAGCGCAATGCCTTCTTCGGCTATAAGACCGCTGATGGGCTGGTAATCGAAGAATTCAAGGGGCAGGAAACCTTCAAGGATTACAGCGTCCCTGAAGGCACCATGGGCCTCTTTGGCAGACCCGCACAGGTTGGCGCCTATATTGACACCTGGTACGAAGTGGTGCCTGAAGAAGTCAAGAATGGCGCTGCTCCCGAGCATTCTGTGCCAATGTGGCTGATGCTGCACGGCGGCGGTGACGATCCTCTGCAGTTCCTGGACGAAATGGGCTTCATGGTGCTGGCCGGCCAAGAGCGCTTTGCTATGATCGCTCCTATCCACGGCGCCATGTTCACCGTTGGCGACGACGTTCTGCCGGCTGTTGTTGAATACTTCCTAAAGAAGTATCCTGCGTTGGATCCAAGCCGTGTGTATGTCACCGGTTACTCCATGGGCGGCGGCGCCACACTGCATGCCATCAACGGCAATGCCAAGGTCTTTGCAGCTGCCTGCCCGAACGCTGCTGCTATCTTTAACACGGAAGATGAAGTTGTAAAAACCGACGACCTCAATATGCCGATTCTCTTCACTACCGCTACCTATGATTTCTGCGGCTTCGGCGGCGTCTCAGGCTTTGCTGCGACTCCGGTAGCTGATGATCCCTACGATCCTGAGCACATCAACAAATCCTATCAGAACCGCATCAATGACTATATGACCTTGAACGGCATGGAAAGCATTGTTTACGATTTTGAAACCTATCCCATGTCCGGTTTCCGCGCCGATGAATACTTCGAGAAGTTCCTGAACAACGAGTATATGAACCGCACCTGGCTCTTGTACAACAAAGACGGTATCCCCATGGTTGGCCTAAATATCACCGATTACCTGCCCCATGGCCTATATCAGGAATTTGGCCGTATCTGCTGGGATTATGCCAAGCACTTTAGCCGCAACCTGGAAACCGGTGAAGTTGTCTACAATCCCTATGTCAAGTAGTTTCATCTAAACGAACAGCAATATCCAAACCTCGGAATACTTAGCGCAAAGAGGGGCTGCGGCTCCTCTTTGCTATTTCAATTTATCGGATTTCGCGGTGATAATAGTGTTCTTGGCTGTAAAAGGTATTAGAATCAAAAATGAGGTTACTACTGGTCAGCATAGCTAATTTGCAGTAAGAGCACATGAACCAAGTTCCACAATTATGAAGTTAGGTGAAGCCAACATTGTCCAAATTTGCACATGCATAGAGCTGCATCAGATAAAAAAAATCAGACGACAAGCCCTTCTGACATCTTTGCCACAAAATGATATTCAAAAAAAAACCGATGTCAAGCATCGGTGACATCGTCAACTGCTCGGGCATCTCTTCATCTATAACGAACCAGGGAGAATCTTTATAGCAGGGTTTTGAGATGATGTTAACGAGAAAATGGCTGTTTTACGTTTTATAAAGGCAAATGAATTAGATGTAACAAAAATCATATCCGTATAAAGAACGTGGCACTTACTGGACCATGCCTGGGCCGCAGTGGACAAATCGCGCTTTATGACAGAAAGATTGCCTGCGCAGATTACGCCACCCGCAGCGGCATTTTCGATCTGCTTGGCGTGAGCAATTGCCGCTACGGTTTGGCGAGAATTAGGAATGGGTAGTATTTCACATCCGGATCGGTATCCGCGATGTGGTTCCAGCTGTTTAACCTGGATGATTGGGATCAGAGTTTCATTCGCTGTTTGACTTGTTACTTCAGAACTGCCTTGTGCCGGCTTTTGTATCTGGATGACAGCCACAATTCTCTTCTTTGCGGCAGTAGAGAAAAGCAGGACTAGACATTGTGCATTGAAAAGGTGACTTGAATCGTGGTGCATGAAAATACACCTGCGCTATAACGCCTTGCTAAAGAATTCAATGGCTTATCACAACAGCCTCGAATGTGGTTAAGCCTTGATTGCGCCAATCATGATCCCCTTGACGAAATATCGCTGCAGGAATGGGAAAACGCACATAATAGGCGCCATGGTTACAATAACAGCACCCATCTTGATTCCTGTGGAAAATGTAGACTGTGTAAGGGCAGATTGGGAAGCCATCACCGTCTTTTCTGCGCTTGCCTCCAATACCATGTTGCGCAGTACAAGTTGCAGCGGTATCATGCTGTTTTTGCGTATAAAGATCATGGCGTTAAACCATTCGTTCCACCGATCAACACTATAAAACAAGACCATTGTAGCAATTATAGGCATAGACAGTGGCAGTACGATTTGTGCTAGAATACGCCACTCGCTGGCACCGTCGAGACGACCTGATTCTAGCAGAGAATCAGGAATTGTGGAAAAGTAGCTTCGCATAATGATCATGTAGAAGTTGTTGACACCATACGCCAGTATGACTGACCATATTTTATTCGTTAGCTTCAATTCAAGCATCAGCAGGTATAGAGGTACGATACCGCCATTAAAGAGCATAGTAAACAAAATGGCATAGGTGAAAAATTTTTTAAGGGGATATGCAGGTCTGCTTAATGCATAGGCAACGCTTGTGCTCAAGAACATGTTCAACGGAACGCCCAAAATTAAGATCGTCAGCGTTGTGCGGTATCCAGTCCAAATCCTTCCATCCTGAAAGAGGGTTTTGTAATTATCAAGAGTAGGCATAGCGGGAAAAAGCATGAGCGGTGAATCCATATACTCCTTAGGCGTTGCAAAAGAGGCTGCCAGCACATTGACAAAGGGCAGCACAATGACCAAAGCCCATAACAGCAGAATTGTTAGGAGGATCGCATCCATTAACTGAAAGCGGTCACGCATTCCGCGCTTTACAGTTTTTATTTTCGCAGTGCTAATCATTAAAATAATCCCTCCCCACCCATAAACTTTGCCAGCCGGTCTGCGCCAAGCAGCAACGAGAAATTGATAAGAGACTTAAACAAACTGATGGATGCGGAAAAGGAAAAATCGGATGCGGATTGAAAGGTGACGCGGTAGATATACATATCCAACGTCTCCGCAACTTTCATTGTGGCCGGATTGCTCAGATTAAAGATCTGCTCAAACCCTGTTGTCATGATAAAACCAACCTGCAAAATGAGCATGACGATGGCAGTATTACGTATACCGGGAAGCGTGATATGAAGTACTCTTTGTATGCGGGACGCACCATCGATTTCCGCAGCTTCATACTGCTCTTGATCTATACCGGCAATGGAGGCCATGTAGATAATGGCAGTCCATCCGGCTGTTTTCCAGATAGCAGTGATATATACCATTGGCTGGAAGTAACTTGGGGTACCAAGAAAACTAACTGCCTCACCGCCAAGCAGCCGTATAATAGAATTGGCAAGACCTGTGTGACCTAAGACGTTGATCATGATGCTGGATACAACAACCCAGGAAAGAAAGTGCGGGAATGTAAAAATGGATTGAACAATCTTTTTTGATCGTCCGATTCGCACCTCATTAATGGCTAACGCCAGTAAAATTGGAACGGGAAATTCAAAGATAAAACGGCCGGCATTAATCCAGAATGTTCTAAACAGGGAATCAATAAAAGCAGGGTCTCTAAACACATACTCGAAGTTCAGAAATCCAACCCAAGGGCTTCCAAATATGCCTAGCTTTGCTTTGTATGTCTTAAATGCAAGCGAAAGGCCCAAGATGGGAATGTAGGCAAAAATCGCGTACCAGGCCGCGCCAGGCAGGAGTAATAAATACACCTGCTTATTCATCCTAATGCCGGACCAGAAGCGCCTGAATCCGGATTGCTTTGCCTTTTTCTCCACGGGAATGCTTCATCTCCTTTGCCGTTAAATGGTCCGGCTAACCTTTAAGAGAACCGGGGCGGCGCCAGCCGGTAAATGTATCGCCGGCTTTTTGCGCAACCGCCCCGATTCTCCTGTCAAATAGCTGTAGACCTTTACAGATTAATTTGCCTTAGCGTTTAGCTCATCCAGAACGGGCTGAACCAGCGGCATTTGAGAATCGATCCAGGCATGCCAGTTGGCCTCAAGGTTTTCCAAACTGGTGGCGTTTGTAACCAGATTGGCAAACTCCGTCTTGTAGTCGAAAGCGATCTTGCGGCGAGCGGGGGAGTCGTGGGTATAAACGGTCCAATCTACTTCAGAGAAGGATTCAGGGGTGCCCATTTCGACACGGTTGGCATATAGCTTTTTGGACAAATCACGGTAGTAGGGCAGCACATTGGGGTTATCAAAGCTGAAATCGTCCCACAGCTTCAAGTTGAGCATGAAGTAGCCGCCGATGCCGGGATACTTTCCGGTGGCACCTTCCAATGGCATGCCTTCAGGCAGCAGGTTGATCATCTGACCGTTTTCGATCTTATAGTCTTCGCCTTCAAACCCTGCGACCTGAACTTGGAAGCCTTCGGGCGTGCAGCCGTAGTCGATCCAATCCATCAACCGTTCAAATTTTGCATCGTCAATATCGGGGTTAAAGCATAGTGCGCCCCAATAGTTGATCAGGTCGCGTTGGTGGTAATGACCGTCTTCGCCCAGCACGTTGGCCACATGAACAACTTCTTTGGCATCCAAGCCAAGGCTCTTGCCAAATCTGGCTTCCAGGTCCAGCTGCATGCCGGTGCTGGTACCGCCCATGTAAGAAGCGCCGGCCACGCCCGCGATGCGGAACATATCCCAGTCATCTTCGTTCTTGATGCTGTAGAATTCAGGGCTGAGCAGGCCGTCTTTATAGGCTTGGTAGTAGAGCTTCAGGCCTTCCAGGGTATCGTCGCTGGCAAAGCCCCACTTATACTGGCCGTCGGTATCCTTGTAGAAGGTATCATAATAGGTACTGTTGTGGTAGATGAATGTACGCATAGCGTATTCGGGCTTCATCGCCAGGGGAACCAGGTTGATACCCAGCTTGCCGGGATCCTTTTCCTTGACCAGGCGGGCATATTCCATCAATTCGCTGATTTTGTAAGCATCTTTGATGGGGAAGCCAACCGCATCGGCCCAATCCTTGCGGATATGAATGCTCATGTGGTTAGGCAGCGGGCTGCCAGGAAGATTTACGTCAAAACGTGCCCTGGGCAGGAAGTATACGCCGCCAAAGGCCTGTTCCATCTGCGGGCCGAGGGTGGTCTTGTCAAACACGGCGGCAGCATTCGGCCAACGCTCACGCCAGTCGTCGGGCATCTTTTTTAGCAGGCCCTGCTCCGCAAAGCTGGCAGCATCGGGATAGGTGGATGTGCCAAAATTGAACACGGCCACATCGGGCATATCCTGGGTGCTGATCCAGATGCGCAGCATTTCGTTCCAGTTATCCCAGGTCAGGCCGGCAATTTCAATATCCACATTGTAACGATCGGTCCAGAACTTCACGTATTTATCGCCGGCGGTGTAATCATACCCCTCGATCGGGCCAACGTTGGCGATAGAGACAGTCATCCTCTGTGAATAGTCGGGGTTTGACGCCAGGGCTGTGCTGATAGGGGCCATCATTGCAAGCATCATGATGATCGCCATTATCAGGGGGAACCAGGTATGTGTTTTCCTCATGTGCAGTTCTCCTTTTCATCATTTCTTGAAGAGAATTTGTATCTCTTACCAGACTGTTTCAACCCTACGAAACTAGGGGCCCTTGCTCATCAACGCTTTGATGAAACGGATGAGTGTGTTGGCGGGGTTACAGTATGCAGCAAAACCTATATGCTGCGTGCCGATAAATGGGAGCGGTTCCATTTTTCGCGAACAGTTCACGGAATCTTTCTATCCTCAAGATCCTACGCTTATCAAATCGGCCCCAACCAGGTATTATTATATGGAAAACTCATGTCTATAGAAATATTATAAGCAATTGTACCAATTAATCAATGATGTATCTGCTACAGATTATGATTTTTCCTCTGATGGAACACCAGCGCATGGTGGCTAGTTCTCATAGGTTCGCAGCCGATTCTGGCTCCCTTCCTCTATCTGCTGCGCTTTTGAGCGGTATCCGCGAGGCGTTATGCCGGTTACCTTTTTAAATTGCCTGTAAAAATGCTCTGCACTGCGATAACCACACCGTGTAATAACTTCTGCAATACTGCATGTACTATTTTGAAGATACTTTTTTGCCAGGGTGATGCGGCTGACAATCACATCTTCCATGCAAGAAACGCCAAAAATATTCTTGTAGGTGCTCTCCAGATGTCCGGCACTTATGCATAGCATATCCGACATCAGTTTTATTGACCATTGCTCATCTGGCCTGGAATAAATGTCTCTTTTCAAATCATGAACAGATTTGTATAGATGCGTTTTGGGCTTGAGTTCATAGATTTGAGACAATTTATTGAATAACACCTGCATTAATTTATCTATACTGATTTCTTTTAAAATGCCATCACTTGTATGCTCTACAGCCATCAAATGGAACAGGCTGTGGTAATAATCCGGATCTGAAATAGCAACTGGCATGCCAAATGGTAAATTGGAACTGGTTATATAGGTTTCATCTGTGGAAAAGCAGATATAATCAAGGCGGAGTGCTTCATCGTAAGTATGTAGATTAATGATCTGCCTTGGCTTGTATAGAACAATACAGTTGGGAGGGTACTCAACATCACTGCCATTGATACAGAATGTGCAGCCTGTTCGTGTCAGCATGATAAGCCAGGAGTTGTTACAGGCAAAGTCTGCTTTATATACGCATTCAAGTGCCATGTGTTCAATTCGAAGCATAAGCTGTTCCTCCATATCTTCAATTATTTTTTCCTGTTATGGTGATTGCTTGGTTGCTATTGGAATCGCTCCCATTCCACTGCAGACTATTTATTGCACTATCCATTTGTGGTATCAAGGAGGTTATGCCGGTCAGTTTCGCAATGGAATCCACAAAAATTGAGTTATGCGGTCAATTGCAGCTATTTATTTGGCGGGCAGGTTTTCTTCATACCGGAACCAATCAAACTCCGCCCATTTTTGCATGGTATGGGTATCCTGAGCAAACATGCCAACAAATGCACCTGTAAAGCAACCGCTTCGGCTGGCTTCATCAGAGAGCATACTCATATCCAGCACAGGTCCGATCTGGTGATATACGGCCGTATCTGTACTGTATTCAAAGACAAGTTCCGCGTTACGGATGTTGGCCCGTAGAAAAACGACCGCGTTTGAGGGTACACAGAAAGACGCTTCAAAAATCTGCATCCGCTTGTGCAAAAAGGCATACACCTTCAATTCGGATTCGCCGGATGCCTCATTATATGTCTTGTATAAACAATAATGACTATCACTGTCATAATAACAAGTAATCCCAGCCATGTGGTGATAATGCTCCGGCATAAAATGAAGAGAAGCAGTTACCTGCGCCTCAAAGGAGGTAAGGCGCCTGGCCAGAAGACTGACGTTATAGTTGCTGGAAAGGGACTGACGCCCGCGAAGGCGTAAAAGGCCTTTGCGGCTAGTAACATCAGCCCAATCAGGTGTGATCTCGTTGCGCGGCGTACAAAAGCAAAGATTAAGTTGCTCGTCGTCAAAATCGTACTGTACTGGTTCAGGGGGAAACGGATGGGCAGGCAACGCCGGTGCGGGTACTGTATCCTCCGGTAGATGGCTTCCAGATGCCATGGCGAGCCATCCGTCAGGCGTCCAGGTCATCTTTTGAATAGCGGTTTCCCGGCCCAGAATGCATCGAAGCTGGGGCAGTACCGGGCGTGCGCATAGGTGCGCCATATACCACTCACCGTCTGTAGTATCTACCAGGCAGCCATGGCCTGCTTTTTGCAGCCTGATATGCGGATTATATCTCTCTGGCTGTAAAAAGTGTGCGTTTTCTGTGCCGCTGAAGTCTTCTGCAGCGCTGCTGAGAATTGGATTGTGGGGACAGGCTTCATATGGGCCTAAAATGGATGCTGATCTTGACAAGGCCACACAATGACCATATCCAGTCCCACCTTCAGCTGTAAAAAGGTAATACCAGCCATCCTTTTTGAACAGATGCGCGCCTTCCACAAATCTTCGGGAAGTTGCACCATGGCTGATTACGACCGGGTTTCCCACCAGCTTTTTTGCATTCATGTCAAACTGCTGGATTACAATGGAGCGCTTGTCAATGTTTTCAGGTCTGAAGTCCCTGTCTTTATTTAATATCCACTTTGTGCCGTCCTCATCATGGAATATGGAAGGATCAAATCCACTGGAATTGATATATAGAGGCTCGCTCCATTCCCCTCGTATGTCCTCGGTCCAAATCATGTAGTTTTCTACGTCAAACAACCAGGGATTTCGGTTTACCACTTTCGAATAGGCCAAATAGAAACGTCTCTCAGATTCACAATAGCTCAGCCCTGGCGCCCAAACACCGCGGGATGGTTTTACGCCCGTAAGATCAACTTGCTTTCTTGACTTGAGCAGGTTGCCTATCTGGTGCCAATGACATAGATCCTTGGAATGATAAAGTGGAACGCCGGGAAACCATTCAAAAGAGGATGTTACCATGTAAAAATTGCTGTCCACACGGATGATGGATGGGTCTGGATGAAACCCCGGAAGAACTGGATTATTAATCAAGCAAACGCCTCCTAACAAATTCTCTTAACGGCCACAGCCATACAAAATCAGCTATTTGGCTGATGTTTTTTTACGGTGTGGCCCTTATATAGCGTCATTGGGTACATAACCGGCTGGACGTCTTCTTCGTCAGAAAGCTTTTTAATAAGAAGTTCAGCTGCAATCTTGCCAAGGTCGGAAACTGGCTGAGCCATCGTTGTCAAGTCTGGCAACAAGCCGGCCAAATCCATTTCGTTCGTCAGGTGATCAAAACCGGCAATCGATAAATCATCAGGGATAGCTATTCCGGCTTCTTTGGCCGCAAGGTATCCTCCAAAGGCAGCCGCGTCATTCGCGAACAGTATGGCAGTAAATTCGGCGCTTTTTGACAACAAACGCTTCATGCACCAATAACCGTCTTCAAACATAAAGCCGCATGGTATAACATTGCTTTCCGTAAGTGGAATGCCTTCATCCTGCATGGCCTTCACAAAGCCCTCCATTCTGTCGCGGGCAATGCTGCCATCCAGCGGCCCAGAGGCGTGGAGAATGTTTACATGCCCCTGTTTTAACAGATATTTGGTGGCCTGATAAGCACCGTCAAAATTGTCTACATTCACACTTGTGATTCGCTTATCCTTCGTATGATTTTGTATGATCACAAATGGAATGCCAGAAGCAACAAGAAAGTCGATATCATCCGGCTGCAGGTCATTTTCCAAGGCGACGATCAGGCCGTCAACCCCTTTTTGAATGAGCGTCTTCAGATAGCGCTTGTGATCTTTTGTATAAGAGCGTAGCCTGATATTACTTTTGCTGTTAGCCAAAAGAATGCCATAACTCGTATTCTGTGACACGAACTGCTCTATACCGGCGTATATACCCGCCCAAAAGGGCTGCGTAATATTGTAAACCAGTATGCCAATGACATCATTGCGTTTGCTGGCCAAGGAGCGGGCTGCCGCATTGGGGATATAATTCATGCTTTCAATGATTTGCCGGATTGTTTGCCTTGTCTTTTCTTTCACACTGGGGTGATTGTTCAATACGCGCGACACTGTGGCACGGGACACACCCGCTTTACTTGCGATCTCATCAATGTTCATATCGGATTCTCCTGATATGTTAATCGCGCATATCCTTTAACAGGAATGAATGTGAAAATTAAACGTCAAGGGAGCGCTTCCATTACATATTACAATGTGCAAATGGCGCTGTCAATATATTTTCATCAAGATATATGTGCACATTATTCAATATCACTTATCAAACGGAGAGAAAAATACTTGTATGGTTGTGTACAATGATCCCATTTTTAATCAGGATCTATGGCATTGATGTGGAAGCGGTAACATTTTTCTACAACGCAAGAACGCTACTCTACAATCGCTACACAGCAGGCGGCCTCCTTCAGCGGCAAATCTTTTCTTCACACCCCTCATAACTGACTCGCACTACGATACCATTGTCATAATTGCCAAATCCGCGGCCAAATACCGTCAACCCGCGGGATTCCGGTACTCCCTGCGGCACTGCAAGACGGAAGCGAATACGGCTCTGACTGTTGATGGAAAGATCATCGATCGTGATATCAGAAACCCTTTTCTGATCGAAATAGCACCCCGAATGGTTAATCGTCATTGCAAACAATGTGCCATACTGGTTGATGGAATGTATCCACCAGCTCGGGCTATATACTCCCTTCACGCCGCCGAAATCCCCTGGGCTTTGCCAAACCCCCAGCTCGATACCATTCATAGATACATGTATATCGCTCTTCCAATCATTGCAATAGCTCGGTGCTTCAGACCCCAATTCTGCGTGCAGCATCAGTTCTGAAGGGCGTGTATTATCTGGCAGAAAATTTGGAATTTCATATTCCAAATAGCCTGTTGTCAGCCAAACAACACGTGCCAGGTAATGTTCGGGATCGGAAAAGTACTGAGGTGTATCATACACACCAACAATCTTTGACTCTGTTGCCAGCCCGCAGGGCGATGATGCCTGGTAATCAATATACTGGCCAGGGGAAACCTCTGAATGGTATGCGTTTTGGGTTCCCTTCCGCTTGACAATATCAATCAAGAACTTTTCAGGTTTTACAATGCAGATTTTTTGTGTGCCGTGTTTGGCCACGCGGGTGACAACATCAATTAAGCCGCATTCCTCGAGCACACGGATATGCGCTGTCATTGCGCCATTGGTGATGGACAGCGCTTTGGCCAGGTCATTCAGGTTCATTCCATTTTCATCTGACAGCAGTTCAATAATTCTGACACGAACTTCAGAACTAAGCGCTTTACAAAGAGGTATCGCATCTTGAAGATTTCCAAAGAACATCATAGCGCTGCACTCTCCTATCTGTTTGAAACTAATTGTAAAGTATGGGGTTGGTTTAGGCAAGCAATGGCACAACATTTGAGAATATCATTCGATGTTTACTTAAAACGAAACATTATATATGCCATTACTTTATCTCTTCATATATCGCTTCATACATATTTAATCTGTCATGGTGCTTGCGATTGAGCTTTGTGAAATATATAATAGATACAAAGAGTAGCCGTGAATGATTAAATGGTAGTATTTCTATATTTTAACGCCGTCGTGAAAGAAAATGAATATAGGGATGTGTTATAGTTCCTCCTAAAATGAAAAGTGGAGAGGAGAATTTGCGCAGACGTAGCAGGAAGACATGCTTTATGGTGCTGCATCTCTTTCAGGCGGTACCATCCATTATGCAAGCTGAATATCTCTAAGTCATGACCCAAATCTCAGTTTTTACTTTCGCTGGTAAACCCAGGCACTCATGCCATCCGTATTTGATGCCAGTAATCAGAAAATTCATACAGGCAAGCCAGCATGTACTTGCCGCCATACGAGTAAAAAACGAAGCGAAAAGGAGCATCTTCATGAGTATCAAAACCGCCGTTATCAAATTGGGCAAAACAGGAGCCGTTATTGATAAAAATATCTATGGCCACTTTGCAGAGCATTTGGGGCGCTGTATTTACAATGGAATTTTTGTAGGCAAAACATCACCAATCCCCAATGAGGATGGTATTCGCAAAGATATTGTCGATGCCCTGAGAAAGATCAAAATTCCGGTATTGCGGTGGCCAGGCGGCTGCTTTGCCGATGAGTATCACTGGAAGGATGGTATAGGCTTGCCAGTAGGCCGCAAGCGTATGATTAATACACACTGGGGCGGCGTCGTGGAGGACAACAGCTTTGGCACCCACGAGTTTTTCCGCCTGTGCGAACTGTTAGAAACAGCGCCTTATATATGCGGCAATGTGGGCAGCGGCAGCGTGCAGGAAATGAGCGAGTGGATCGAATACATGAATTTTGACGGGGAGTCGCCTATGGCAAATCTCCGCCGTCAAAACGGCCGGGATAAGCCCTTTGGAATACGCTACTTTGGAGTCGGGAATGAAAACTGGGGCTGCGGCGGCCGGATGCGTGCAGAGCACTACGCTGATTTGTACCGCAATTACTCCACCTATGCGCGCAATTATGGCGAGCATAAGCTGTACCTTGTCGCAGCCGGACCCAGGGGCGCCAATTATCATTGGATGGATGTCATGATGCGTGAAGCAGGCAGCCTCATGCATGGAATCGGATTGCATCACTATACGCGTGTCGGCGACAAGGTGATTACAGTCAAGCATAAAGATGGAAACGAAGTATACCTGCGTGACGAATCACGTTCCCGCAGGTCAGCCACACAGTTTGATGAGACAGACTGGTTTGGCATCATGAAGGCCGCCTGGTTTACAGACGAACTGGTCACCAAGCATAGCGAAATCATGGACAGGCACGACCCACAAAAGCAAGTGGCCTTGATAGTGGACGAGTGGGGGACATGGTTCGACTGCGAGCCGGACACCAATCCGGGTTTTCTGTACCAGCAGAACACGCTTCGGGATGCCGTGTCCGGCGCCATTTCCCTGAACATATTCAATAACCATGCGGAAAGGGTGCGCATGGCCAATATTGCCCAGACAGTGAATGTGCTGCAGGCCATGGTGCTTACCGAGGGCGAACAGATGATACTAACCCCCAGCTATCATGTATTTGATTTGTTTACCCCACATCAGGATGCCACCCTGATGCAAAGCACGATCGAAACAACAGATTATACTTTTGGCGGCGAAACCGTTCCCGGTTTGAGTGTTTCAGCTTCTTTATCCCATGACGGTGCGATCATCATGACCATTGCCAATCCCGACCCCAATGTGGATGTGCAAGCCCGGGTGGACTTGGGTTCCTATATGCCAACAAAGGCTTCCGGCCGAATCCTTACCTCAGCGCGCATAAATGATTATAACGACTTTTCAGACGGGGACAAGGTTCGCCCGCGTGCATACACCGGGGCTAGCTTTGAAGCTGGCACGCTCCAACTGCACCTGCCCAAAATGAGTGTGGTGGCGGTCGAGCTGCGATAAAGAGCACCAGCGTTACAGTAAATCAGCAAGGGTAAACCGGAGGCGCAAATGCCATCAGCATTGTGCGCCCCGGCTTTTCCTGTTTCATGCAGGGTGTTGGGATCATGCAAAGCTCTGTGCTGAAATCGGTTGCCATCCGGCCAATTACGGTGTACCATGGCATTGGCATACTTTGCTGGTATGGCTTTTCACATGACCCCAAGAGAGAGAAATGGTGCTGCTCAAAATGTTGAAAATGCTGATTATTGCAGATGATTTGTCCGGAGCGCTGGATACAGCCGTTGCTTTTTCTGCAGATAACGTCCAGACGCTTGTATCTGTGGACACAAATATCCGCAAATGTGTTCACGCTAACCCAAATATGACTGTGCTGGCTGTGGATGCTAAAACACGCCACCTGGAACCGGCGGAAGCATACCGGATTGTGTTTGACATCGTGAAAGAAGCCAAAGCGCTTGGCATACCCTACATCTATAAAAAAACCGACTCAGCCCTGCGGGGGAATATCGGCAGTGAGCTTCAGGCAGCCCTTTGTGCAAGCGGTGAATCGCAGATTCACTTCGTGCCTGCTTTTCCTAAGCATAATCGGTACACCGTAGGCGGCATCCATTTTATTGATGGTATACCAGTGGCGCAAAGCGTATTTGGCCGCGATCCTTTTGAACCGGTCAGCCAATCCTCAGTGTCGGATATCATTGCTGCTCAAACCGGCATACCTGTTACCTTATCGGATGCTGGCAACATAGATACAGCCACAAACGGCATCATTGTTCACAATATTGCAAGTACCATGGATATGGAGCGGGTTATCACTGGTCTTTGCAATGCCGGGAAGATAAACCTGCTGGCCGGCTGCGGCGGTTTGGCCGAAGCGATGCTTGCGCATATACCATTACCTCGACAGGCAGTTAAAGGTGAGGCTTTGCTTTTTGATAGACTATTGCTTGTTTGCGGAAGTGTGAATCCCATCACGGCAGCACAGATAGCTTTGGCTGAGAAAAACGGCTTTGCACGCCTGAACCTGCCACTGGCTATAAAGCTTGGTACAGCCAATGAGGAGCACATAAATGTCTTTTTTGATCAATGGAAAGCCGCATACCACGCTAACAGCTTTGTGATCATTGATACCATGGACCTTCATGAACAGGGAGAAACATTGCGTTATGCCTTAAAGCACGGCATGGAGCTTTCGCAAATGCGTGAGCAGATTGCGTTGACCCTGGGGAAGATAACGAAAAGAATCTTGGATTATGGCTTTTGCGGGGCGCTGATGGTTACCGGCGGCGATACGGTCCTAGGGCTTTTAGGCCAGCTTGACGTGCAGACTCTCATTCCCGTTAGCGAGATCGCACCAGGAACAATCCTTTCGCAAATCACATACCACGGCAAAAACCACCAGCTTTTAACCAAATCCGGCGGGTTTGGCGATGAGAACCTGCTAATGAAGCTCATGAAAAAATAAATCTATCATTCGAGGGGTTGTATGAAAAAGAGACCTGTCATAGGCATCACCATGGGTGATCCCGCGGGCAACGGGCCGGAAATTACACTAAAGGCGCTTAACCGCCCTGAGCTATATGAGCATTGCAGGCCTTTGGTCATTGGCGATAAAAAAGTATTTGAGGCAGTGAAACAGCTTTCCGGCTGCAGCCATCTTTCGATCCATGCGGTGAACAGCGCCTGCGAGGCGAAATTCGAGCATGGAACAGTGGACGTATTGCATATTGAGTTGGTGGATATGCACTCGTTTGAATATGGAAAGGTGTCTGCCATGTGCGGAAATGCCGCGTTTCAATGTGTAAAAAAGGTAATCGAGCTTGCTCTTGCAGGTGAGCTAGACGCCACTTGCACCAATGCGCTGAATAAGGAAGCCATGAATCGGGCCTTGCAAAAGGAGCAGCTTCATTTTGATGGGCACACTGAGATTTTCGCTGCCTACACCCATACCTCCAAATACGCTATGATGCTTGCGCATCATGACCTTCGGGTCATGCACGTATCCACGCACTGCAGCCTTCGGGAAGCTTGTGACCGCGTGAAAAAGGATCGGGTGCTGGATGTAATTCGCATCGCAAATCGCGCCATGAAGGATTACGGCATCGTAAGCCCACGTGTGGCTGTGGCTGGGCTTAACCCGCACGCAGGAGAAAACGGGCTGTTTGGCAACGAAGAACTGGAGGAGATTATACCCGCCATTGAGCAGGCTAGGCTGGAAGGCATTCTCGCGGAAGGCCCGTTTCCCGCAGACAGCTTGTTCTCAAAAGCGCTTGGCGGTTGGTATGATGTGGTGATTGCCATGTATCATGACCAGGGGCATATCCCCTTAAAGACGATCGGCTTTGTCTACGACCGTGAAATAAAGGCTTGGAAGGCTGTGGAGGGTGTCAATATTACGCTCGGGCTTCCGATCATCCGCACCAGTGTCGATCATGGAACGGGGTTCGATCAGGCCGGTAAAGGCACCTCCAGCGAACTAAGCCTTGTGAACGCGCTGGATTACGCCATCGCAATGGCGCAAAACAAACAGGGTTATTTGGCTTAATGGATGCTTGCCTTGGCTGGCGGCTTCCAACCATATCATTTTTTTCTGATAAAAATCCAAAGCGTTATGAGAGATTTTTCTTTCATAACGCTTTGCATTATAGATTAATGATCCTTCAAAACAAGGCCAACCAACTTTTCATAATGCTTAGCTATTGCGCTGTGATCGCTGGAGCCTTCTCCCCCGGCGGAAAGATCTTTGAGTACCTTTTGTATCTGAGCCGTCATCGGTAAATCTGCGCCAACCGCTTCACCTGTCTCCAAAGCGTTGTTCAAATCTTTGATGTGCAGGTCAATGCGGAAGCCCGGCTTGAAGTTGCCATCCAGCATCATCGGGGCTTTGGCGTTCATGACCGTGGAACCGGCCAGACCGCCTTTGATCGCCTCATAGACCTTGCGGGGATCGGTGCCGGCCTTTTTGGCAAACAGCAGGCCTTCCGAAAGGGCGGCAATATTCAGGGCAACAATGATCTGATTTGTCAGTTTGCAGGTATTTCCGCTGCCAATCGGCCCAACCAGCGTATAGGAGGCGCCCATGACTTCAAAAAGCGGCTTGGCTTCCTCGAAATCCTTCTCCTCACCGCCGACCATGATTGCCAGGGTGCCGTCGATCGCTTTGGGTTCTCCGCCGGATACCGGTGCATCGAGCATGCGGATACCCTTTTTTGCAAGCGCGGCCTGTATTTCTTTGCTTGCCTCCGGTGCGATGGAAGACATATCTACAACCAGCGTGCCTGGCTTGGCAAACTCAATCACGCCCCCCTGCTCTAATACGACTTGCTTGACCTGCGGGCTGTTGGGAAGCATGGTGATAATGATTTCACAGCTTTGCGCAGCTTCTCCAATAGACGAACACATTTGCGCACCGCATGTTCCCAATTCCTCAACAGATGCGCGGGTAATATCATATACCTTCAGCTTGTAACCGGCTTTGAGCAGATTCTTCGCCATCGGCTTCCCCATGATTCCCAGACCAATAAATCCAACTTGCATATTCTTCTCCTTATTCCAAGGCCAAAACTGCCTTGACTTTCTCGATGATATCAATCGGAAGCAAGTGGTATTTTTCCAACAATTCTTCATATTTCATGGCGGATGTGCCAAAGGTATCGTTGATTCCCAGCAGCATCACCGGTATCTTCATTGTGGAGAGAGCCTCCAATATCGCTGAACCCAAGCCTCCGAAGATATTATGTTCTTCGGCTGTGACAACGCCCTTCATGCCCTTGCAGTAGTTTTTGACTGCCTGTGCATCCAGCGGCTTGATAGTGCTGACATTGACCACCCGCAGAGAGATCCCTTCGTTTTCAAGTGCCTGTGCCGCCATAAGCGCGTGGGAAACCATAATGCCCGAAGCGAAAACAACCACATCTCCGCCTTCTCGTATCAGGTTCATCTTGCCAATCGTGTATTCCTGATGGGAGTCTGTCAGAATTGGCAGGTCGTTTCTGTTGATGCGGATATAGCAAGGGCCATTCCAATCCGCCATTGCCCTCACCATCTGCTCCGTCTCCACCGCGTCCACAGGAGATAGTACTGTCATGTTCGGCAATACACGCATGATCGCAATATCATCGACCGACTGATGCGTTTTTCCATCCCCAAAGTCGGAGAGGCCGGCGGAGGAACCGCAGATTTTGACGTTCAGCCTGGGGATGCAGATTGAAGAACGAATCTGATCATACGGCCTGCCGGAGGCAAACACGGCGAAGGAATTGATAAATGCCGTTTTCCCTGTCAGGGCAAGACCCGCCGCTACAGAAGCCATGTTTTGTTCCGCAATGCCCATCTGGAAATACCGCTCGGGATATGCTGCTGCAAAGAGGGTGGTCATGGTTGACTTTCCAAGATCGGCTTCCAACACAACAACATGCTCATTGGTTTTTCCCAGTTCCACAAGGGCTTCGCCATAGGCCTGCCTTGAACTATTGGTCATAATGAAATCTCCTTTCGCATCTGCTCAATGGCTGCCAAAGCCAGCGCATATTGATCTTCCGTCATGGAAGCATTGTGAAACTGCGCTTTCCCCTCCGCAAATGCAAAGCCTTTTCCCTTGATGGTATGGGCAAGAATCAGAGACGGCTGGCCTTTTACTTCCTTTGCGGCGTCCAGCGCCTCCAGAATTTGCTTTATATCATGACCGTCGATTTCAAAAACCTTCCAGCCAAAGGCTTCCCATTTTTCTTTGAGGTGATCAATGGGAAAAACATTTGCCGTTTCGGCTGTAGCTTGAACCTTGTTATAGTCTAGAATTGCACAAAGATTATCTGCTTTAAATGCGCTGGCGGCCATCGCCGCTTCCCATATCTGGCCTTCCGCCAGTTCGCCGTCGCCAACAACGCAATACACGCGAGATGCGCTCTTGGAAAGCGTAAGGCCCAGCGCCATGCCAAGGGAAACAGACAAGCCCTGACCCAGGGAGCCCGTTACAGCTTCAATGCCCGGGGTTTGATCCATATCCGGATGCCCCTGCAGCGTTCCGCCCAGCGTTTTCACCTTTGGCAACTCCGCTCGGTCAAAGTAGCCCAGTTCTACAAGGCAGGCGTACTGCGCAAGCACCGCGTGGCCTTTACTGAATACACAGCGGTCGCGCCTTTCATCCTTTGGATCAGAAAACACATTCATGTGACCAAAATACAAAACAGCCACGATGTCTGCAATGGACATGCTGCCGCCCAAATGCCCAATCTTTCCTGGCGGTATCATGTGAAGAATGTTTGCCCGTACATCAACCGCTTTATTTTGCAATGTTATCAATCTATCCTGTTCGTACATCATATCTCCTCCATCAGTAGCAAGTAACTCCGCCGTCTATGGGCAGAGCAATGCCGTTAATAAACGTTGCTTCATCAGACGCAAGGTAAAGGACGGCATTTGCCACATCTTCAGCCGAGGCCAGCCGACCGAGTGGCACTTCTTCCAGCCGCTGTTTCTTTTTTTCTGGATCACGAAACATCTCTTGCACGAAAGGGGTGTCCACCGTGCTTGGATGGATGGAATTGCAGCGGATACCATCCTTTGCATAGCGGGAGGCAATGGACTTGGTAAGCAGCGTGACTGCGCCTTTTGTTGCAGTGTATGCTTCCGGCGTATACCTATGGCCAATCAGGCCGCAAACAGAAGAAGTATTGATAATGGCACCGCCTCCCTGCTTGCGCATGATGGGAATTGCGTATTTACAACCCAAGAAGGTGCTGCCGGTATTTACATTCATCATGGTATTCCACTCGTCGATAGTCATTTCTTCAATCGGCTTTCTGATGTTTATGCCGGCATTGTTGACAAGCACATCCACCCTGCCTGATTCTTCCAACACCTCTTTCATGGCTGTCATCCAATCGTTTTCTTTGACCAGGTCCACTTTTTTAAAGCAGGCCTTCCCGCCGAGAGAAAAGATTTCTTGTACAGTCTCTTCACCCTTTTGCGTATCCAGGTCGAAAATGTAGATGACCGCCCCGTTTGCAGCAAGGAGCTTTGACATGCTAGAGCCGAGGCCTCCTGCGCCGCCAGTGATTACAATGGTTTTGTCTTTCACATTCATTATGTATACTCCTGTACTTTTCTGTACGTTTTTTCAACGACATGATTTGCTGAATCAACCGCCAATAGAATAGAGAAACAGCATGAGATGCATCAAGTGATACAACCCTCCTTTTTCAATATGGATGGGCGTTCTGGTTGTCTGACGTATGACAATAATTATAGAGCAGGTGGCAGAAGAAGTCAATATTTGCTCAGTTATTTGCTACATTGACGGTTCGGGCTGAAATAGATATAATATGTTTAAATGTTGACAAAGTTGTAGGGAGTATTTGCATGTTTCAAGCCATTAAGCAAAACAACGGATTGTTATCCTCTCAAGTAGCAGATAAAATTGTTGAGTATATCACCAACAGTGATCTCAAGGAAAACAATCGTTTGCCAAATGAAGAAACGCTTGCAAAGATGCTCAATGTCAGCCGAAGCACAGTTCGCGAAGCGATAAAGCTTCTTGTTTCCCTGAATGTATTATATGTTGTGCGCGGACATGGGACGTACGTATCTGAAAAACCAGGTGTAGTAAGTGATCCTTTTGGATTCAGCTTTGTACGTGATAAGCGAAAACTTGTTTTTGACCTGATGGAAATGCGAATGATTATCGAACCTAAAATCGCTGATTTTGCGGCGAGACGGGCAACAGCATCCGATATTATGCAGTTAGAGGCGCTGGCCAAGGAAGTGGAAACGCAGATTATAGCCGGCAAGAATCACGCGCAAAAAGATACTGAACTGCATGTTATGATAGCGCAATGCAGTAAAAACGACGTTGTGTCTTCCATTATTCCCATACTGAATCAGTCTGTACACTTGTTTGTAAAAATCACAAAGGAAAGCCTGCTTCAGGCTACCATAGATGGGCATTGGGAAATCGTAGAGGCAATCAAGAATCATCAACCTTCAATGGCATCAGCTGCAATGACCCACCATTTGCAAATGAATAAGGATGAGTTGGAAAGAGCAGCTTTTCATGGTGCTTTTGACAATATATAGACTATGTGTTAGATCAATACTATTGACATTGATGATATGTCATTAATGATGCAAAAGTATACATCAATCAGATTAGATAAGCAAAGGCGTTGGATAAGGAGCAACAAGAATGGTAATTCAGTCTGGCGGCTATCAAATGAAATACTCAAAGGGCGGGATTGAGATATGGAAAGATGGTGCGATTCTATATTTTAATAAACGGCCGATGTACGCCTTTATCAAAACAGCTCTTTCCATTACCGAGTTCTACGATGCGCCTTATGATGAAGTCTATGAAGAGTGCGGCAGTATCGCGGCAAGGGGTATACTGAAAGCCCCAACCGGTTCGGAACTTGCCTTTCACGATATCTATGAGGCGGCTGGAACAGGCTTTAAAATCTCCAGAACCGTAACCGTGGTGAAGAATATTGACGATTATGGTTTTGCGTCAAAAATCTCGTTTGTCATGGCAGCATCTGATGATGTGCTTGATTACAATTACTTCGCTCCAGCAAACTGGTATCGCCAAAATGAATACGCCAAACCGCACATCATGGGCCATGACCTTAACTGTGAATACTTCTGGCGTAGAGAAGTCAACTATACCCTGCCTTTATTCGCAGCGCAGAATAAAGCTACGGGTGAAATGGCTATGCTTTCTCGTTGGGCTGCCGATGTTACCATGCGAGATCACAATTTTGTCCAATCAGAACATGTCGTGGATAAAAAATTCACCATTGGCTCCATTGGAATTAGCAAGCCCGAGAATAAAACCATCAATTATTTGTATTACGGCTACCCGCTGCGCAAGGAAATAGATACGGTGCGCGACGGCCTGACAATTGATTATGTATATCCAGGTGTAGACGGCCAGATGCCCAGAGTAGGCATTGACTATAATGTCGACTACATGATGCAAACCAAGACAATGACCCGAATGTATCATCCCATGGAAGAGGGCTTCGCCCACAGTTATGCCATAGGTGTGAATTTCGGCGCATATAACGGGTTTTATCCCATGATGAGAGATGCGTGGCGCACGGTTTACGCGCGACTAAAAGATCCTGTCTATGCTGTGGATCAGGAAATGCAATATCGCAACTGTATGGAATCCCTCACGAAGCTTACAAGACAGTATGGTGATTCATGGGGATTGCCGTTTTCTTGTCAGCTTCCTCAGATGGATGTCTCCAGCATATCCTTTCAATTTGGGTTTGTGGGGCAGCAGCCGGGGATAGGCTATCAGCTCATTCGATATGGAGATAAGGAGAACCGGCCGGAATCTTATCAAAAAGGCTTACACATCATCGACTTTTGGGTAAGAACTGCCATGACCGATTTCGGTGCACCGCAGGTTTGCTATAACCCAACAATAGCCGGTTTTGAACCCATGCCATTTTGGACAAGGATGATCGCTGATGGGCTTGAGAGCATTCTTGATGCCTATGTTTATATGAAGAAAAAAGGGGAGGCTAAACCAGAATGGCTGGAATTCTGCCGTAAAGCCGCCGACTGGTTTGTTCGTATACAGAATGACGATGGAAGCTGGTATCGCGCATATAACACAAACGATGGTTCTATGCGCATGGATTCTAAAGCCAATACCATCAGTGTTGTAAGGTTCCTTATCCAATACCACCTGGTCACAGGTGATGATACATATAAGCAGGCTGCGCTTAAAGCCGGAGAATGGTCATACCATAACACATATAAGCTTATGGAGTATCGAGGTTCCACGTGTGATAACTCCGACATCATGGACAATGAATCGGGTATTTACGCGATGTTCGGCTTTCTATCGCTATATGACCTGACCGGCGAACAACAATGGCTTGACGCCCTCATTGGCGCCGCTGATTACACCGAAACATGGACGTACGCGTGGTCATTCCCTGTGCGGGTTCTATGGCCGAACCACCCATTTACCAGGAATGCTATCAGCGGTCAGAGTCCGGTCACGCTTGGCGGTGGCGGCGGCGATATGTATATGGCGGCATGCGCCTATGTGTATTACAGACTGTATGTCATCACCAATGATGAGCATTACAGAGATTACGCTGAGTTCATCCACAACAACACGCGCCAGGCCAACGATGTGGACGGAAGCTTTGGTTATGCTCTCCCAGGCCTTTCTCATGAGGGCGGCAGTTTCGGGAGTCAAACCTTCACAAGCCATTATCACTGGCTGCCTTGGGTTACCTATGTTGAAATCGATCCCCTATCCAGGCTGTTTGATACCTTCGGTGCATATGACATAGCAGGTGCGGAAAAGCTCAGCCCGGAAGAGCGCTCCGCAAGAAACAGAATCTACGATTCATTCGTTTAGTTTCAAAAACAACAACCCCCATGCTTCAATTGAAGCATGGGGGTTGTTGTTCATCAATCCTGCCGCGGAATGTACCACATTCCGCGGCGCAGTCTGTTGATATCAGATCACGAAATTATTTCGCCATGTACCGGTCGTAGGCAGCCTGGTTGATTTCCAACCATCTGGTCAGACCAACACCGTTGATCTCGTTGAGATAGGCGTCCCATTCCTCATCGATTTTGCCATTGATGATCCATTCGCTGGTCCGGCGCTCGATGTAGGTGCGCAGGTCAGACTGCAGGATACCCATTTCCTCAGCTTCCTCTGCCGAATAGAACACGGGCATCATCGGATCGGGATCGGCAAAGGGGTGGCAATATTGCTCTACGAAAGCCACCTTTTCATTGGTGGATGGGAGCTTGAGCCGGGTCTTGTACATATTGACTGTAGCGGCCAGAATGCCTGCGCGGCAATTGGCAAAGCGGTCTTCGGCAACTGTCATACCTTCCGGAGGCTTGCGGACATACAGGGTACCATCTGCGTTCTCAAGAACGCGCACGCCGATCGGGCCTTCGATGCTCTCGATCGTATTGGTTTGGTCAAACCAGTAATCCAGCCAGCGCAAGGCAACCTCGGGGGTTTTGCAGGCGCTGGTGATTGTTCCCCAGCCGCGAACCGTACCAGGCAGCGGTTGACGGTAGAACACGGGATCCTTGCCCTCATAGGCAGAAATCAGTGGATAATAATCGTAGGCAGCGTTGTTGTTGGGGTTGGATACGCTGTCATTGATGTCCCACATCTGGCTGACGCCGACAATACCGGGTTCCTGGTTGAGCTTGGAGAAAAATTGGGCATCTTCCAGCGTAAATCCTTCGACATCAATCAGGCCTTCTGCGTAGAGTTTACCCAAATAGCGCACAGCGTCACGGTATTGTTCGGTAACGCCCATGTTGTAGACCTTGCCGTCTTTGACATCGGCAAACGTCTGGTTGAATCCCTGGCCGCCGATTCCAAGGCCGAAAAAGGAGAAAATGTAGCCCAGGCCAAAGTTCTCAAAGATCCTTTTGCTAAACGACAGCGGAATCTCGTCAGCAACGCCGTTTCCGTTCGGGTCACGCGTTTTAAAAGCCCTGAGTACGTCTGCGAACTCGTCAAGCGTTTTGGGCACTTCAAGGTTAAGCTTCTTCAGCCATTCCATGTTCATCATGCCAACGCCATTTGTTGTCATCCAGGGTCCGGAGTTGACGCGGAAGAGGCTGTAGGTTTTACCGTCCGGCGCCGTGTTGAAAGCGCGCAGTTCGGGCATCTCGGTATCGATCAGTTTGTTGATATTGTGGCCGTATTTGGCGATCAAATCGGTCAAATCAAGAAACGAGCCTTGCGGTCCATAGCGGGTCAGGTCTGCTTCGTTGATTTTTGACTCGATGATGTCCGGCAGGTCGCCTGTCGCCAGCATCAGATTCTTCTTTTCATTCCAGCCTTCAGCCGGAACCATGATCCATTCGATATGCACATTCATGATTTCCTCAGCACGCTGGTGAATCTCCTGCATGTTAAGGTCGGATGGCATTTCAGCCCGTGACTGAATCATGACCCGAAGCGTCACCTTTTCATCCGGGCAGATGGGATAGCCTTCAGGGTTGAAGTTCGGGATGGAGTTCTCCGCCAGAGCCGTCGTTGCGCTAAGCAGGACAAGCATACAGGCAAGTGCGAGAGCAAGGAGCCGATTCTTCCTCATGGTAAATACCTCCTATTATATTTGCGGGTTACGCCCCGCAATAAGAGACAAACAGGTATCAGAAGAAAAGCAAATTACCCCTTGATGGAGCCTACCATTACGCCTGTGACGAAATAGCGCTGCACAAACGGGTACAGGATCAGCACCGGCAAGCTGGCTACCACGATCAGACCGTATTTCAACATCTCTGCTACCTTTTGCTTTTCAATCAGCGTGGCCAGATCGTCGATCATAGCAGGATCCGGCTGATTGGAAACCAGGATGTCGCGCAAAACAACTTGCAGCGGATAAAGCTTATCCGACTCCAGGTAAATAAAAGCATTGAAAAAAGCATTCCAGTGGGAAATTGCATAGAACAGAACCATGACCGACACGATTGCTTTGGAGAGCGGCAATACAATTTGGAAGAAAAAGCGTAGGTTGCCGGCACCATCGATAAAGGCGGCGCTGCGCAGATCTTCTGGAATCGTTGATTCAAAGAAGGATCGCGCGATCATCAAGTTCCACACTTGCAGCGCGTTTGGCAGCACCATTGCCCAGATGGTATTGATAAGCCCAAGGGAATCGACGATCATGTAGGTCGGAATCATACCGCCATTAAAGAACATGGTGAAAACGAACAGCAGCAGAAACGCTTTTCGGCCCACAAGTGACTTGCGTGAGAGCGCAAAGCCCGCGCTGATAGTGATGATGACGTTGATTGAAGTACCAAGGGTGGTGTACAGAATTGTGTTTTGATAACCGCTCCAGATCTTTCTGTAATGAAAAATGCGTTCGTATCCATCAAATGTGATCCCTCGCGGGAAAAATAGTACTTTTCCTGCTGAGACCAGGTTTGGATCGCTGATGGATGCAATGATGATAAAATAAAGCGGATACAGACATATCAGCAAAATGATGAACATCAATACATAGACGATCGTATCAAAAATCTTATCGTTCAGCCCGCTTTGAATTTGGGTACGTTTTCCGGTCATCTGGCTTTCCTCCTTACCAAAGACTTGTGTCACTATATCGCCTGGCAATAAAATTGACAAAGACGACCAGGACGCAGCTGATTACCGAGTTGAAAAGCCCGATCGCGGTTGAGAGGCTGAACTGCGCGTTCAGAAGCCCGACCTTGTAAACATAAGTTGAAATAATTTCAGAAGAAGCGATATTCAAGGTGTTCTGCATCAAATATGCCTTTTCAAACCCAACCGACATAATTCTTCCCAGGTTCAGGATCAGCATGATCACAGCTGTAGGCATGATGCCTGGAATATCAATATAGAGCGTTCGCTGCAGCTTGCTCGCGCCGTCAACCATCGCGGCTTCGTGAAGTTCCTGTTCTATGCTGCTCAGAGCGGCGATATAGATGATGGCGGAGCGGCCGGTATCCTGCCAGACGCCTGACCAGACATAAACCGGCCGAAACAAATCAGCCTTGCCCAGAAAGTAGACCGCGTCACCGCCGAGGCCTTTAATCAAAATATTTACGATACCTGTTGACGGGGATAGAAAAACATTCAGCATGCCGACAAGCACAACCATTGAGATGAAATGAGGCGCGTAAGACACTGTCTGAACAATTTTTCGGAAACGGCGCTGACGCATTTGATTCAGAAGCAGCGCAAAGAGAATAGGAATGGGGAACTGGGCAACAAGATTGTATAGGCTAAGGGACAGCGTATTGAAAAAAATCTGATTGAAATTGTAAGCGTTAAAAAATTTCGCGAAATATTTCAAGCCGACCCATGGGCTGCCCAAAATGCCTTTGACAGGTGAATAATCTTTAAACGCGATTAAAACGCCACCCATGGGTGCATACAGGAAAATCAGCGCGTAAAGCACGGCTGGAAGCAGAAGAAGATACAACCCTCCGTCCTGCTTGATATGCGCCCAAATCTTCCGCGATTTGTACGGCAAAACAAACACCCTCTCGATCATTCAGTAATGGCACAGGAGATATAAAACACACGATCACATAAATTTAGTTGAATAATAGCATATCGTCGGACGTCTGTCAACAGATTCAAATTTAGCAAATATGAAACAAAAAAAGCTCGACATGAGGAGAAATGTAAGCTATACTGTCAACAACAAGGCAATGTATCGTTAAACTGTTCACAACTTGAAATGCTATGGGAGGATGCACAATGGCTGTGACGAATGCATCGGAATTTGAAAATGGGAAGAAAGTTTTTCGCATAACCAGGGAAAAAGTAAGCGACACACCGGTCAGCAAAATGCTCTGCGGAAACTTTATTGAGGTTGGCTTCGGATATCAGGTTGAAGCAATGTGGTCAGAGATGTTTTACAACCGCAGCTTTGAAAAGACATGCCCCATTACACCTGCAACGTACGACTGGTTTGGCGGCTGGGACGTGGTCGGCAATGATTGGTCGAAGCAGGAATGGTACCATTCGGGTTATATGCATCCACGTTGGTTTGCATGTCCCGCAATGGACAGGCCGGAAAGTATTACGCCGGACTGTTCGTTTATCACTGAGAAAGCACCCTTTTACGCAATAACGGTCGAGAGAGTAGAAGGCGGAGCTCATGGAAAGAGCAGCCTTTCGATACATAACTTTGAAATCGAAAGGATGTGCGGCGTCGCCCAAAGCGGGAAATACCTTCGTGCAGGACAGTCGTACAAATTCAGCGGCTATCTGAAAAACGTAGGCGGGCAGCCAGTCCGCGCCGAGATCCGGTTTTATCCAACGTGTGGGGATACGTTTTCTCAACAGCCCCTTGCTGTGCTGCCCCTGGGTACGATTTCGTCTGAAAATACCCTTTATGAAACAACATTTGAAAATCACGAATTTGAAGGTTGGGCGACATTCTCCCTGTTTATTACGCCAGGCCGCGTGATTGCAGATGCCTTTTCGCTGATGCCTTTGGATACGTTGAACGGCTGGCGTCCAGACGTGATCGAAGGGCTTAAGCGGGTCAAGCCTTCTGTGCTGCGTTTTCCAGGCGGATGCTTCGCCTCGCTGCATGACTGGCGAGACGCGATTGGGCCGCGAAACAGCCGAAAGCCGGAAGACTCCTATTTCTGGGGCGATGTCAACTATAACGATGTCGGTACGGATGAATTTTTGCAATTGACCGAAGCACTGGGCAGCGAAGCCATGCTGGTCGTCAACTTCTTTCATCCAGGCAAGCGATTCTATTTGAACTCCCATCTGGTGATGGGCAATGAAAAGCTCGACGCTCATGGCGACGATTTGCCGAATATTACAGACATCGATGCAGGGGTTGAATGCGCGCGCCAGTGGGTCGAATACTGCAACGGCGACGTGACCACGCCGATGGGCAGCCTTCGCGCCAAAAACGGCCATCCCAAACCCTACAATGTAAAGTACTGGGAGATGGACAACGAAACCTTCCGTTGGTTTACCAAGGAGGAGTACGCCCATACGGTTATCAAATACTCCAAGGCGATGAAGTCGGTTGACCCGTCAGTTCAGATAGGCCTGTGCTCTTATCATGACTTTCGCCTGGTGGTTGAGCCAATGCTGGACATCTGCGGAGAAGCCATCGACTTCCTGGCCGACCGTGTCTGTGCACCGGACAACATTGCCTATAAAGTGGGGATCGTCCGGCGCTATAATGAAACCCACGAGCACCAGATTTATTACACTGATACCGAAGCGTTGCAGAACCGCGTGAACACGCTGGCGCCATTCACTGCTGAATTCTACCAGAAACACGGCATTACGATCCGTGAGGCACGCAGAACCTGGATATACGGCCTTACGCTGATTGGCAACCTGTTGAATTATCACCGCTATGGTGACCTCGTGCGCTTCATGTGCTTCAACAATCTGTGCAATACCTCAGGACAGTCCTGTATCGAGGTCGCGAAGGAACAAGTAATGCTTCCGATCTGCGGTCTGCTTTATGAGCAGATGGCGCGTTCTGAAGCCGCTTGGGTGCTTGGTATCGAGGGATACGAGCCGGACAGTCTCAAGAGCATCGAAATACAGGCCGCTTGGAACGAGGATGAAACCCGACTGATCGTCTATCTTGTCAATAAAAGCGATCAGGACACGCGTGTGTCGCTGGATTTCGCTGCGCTTGGACGTGAGTTCCATTCGGCCTGCGCCCGCCGCATGTCCGCCCCGGGCGGCCGCACGCAGGAGACAATGCGCTCAAACGGAAATATCAAGGTGGAATATGAATACAGCACGCCCAATATGCAGGGACCAAATACCTATGCCATTGGGGCATTCTCCTTCACGGAGATGATCCTTTCCTGACCGCGTATAAGCCTGACCTTCGGATAAGTGATACTTAAAATGAGCCACGATCGCATATTAGCGGACGTGGCTCATTTTTAACCATATGGTTGGGCAAAGAAATTTGTAATCATGAAAGACAACATAGAAGGAAGATCGATGATAAAAAAATAGAGACGAGTCAGGAGCAATCTTCTTATGAAAACTTGGCTGTTAAGAAGACTCGATTTTTTGCAGTCCTATGAATAGAATCAGGATCACGGATTATTTCCAAGTGCCTCACTGAACATTTTGCAGCGAAATCATTATATTAATATAAAAAACAAGAAAAATCCTGAATGCGTACTGAGGTTTGACATCATACCTTAACAGACTTAATGAGTTTTATCCTATCATTTTGGTGCATCATTTGAAATAAAGGAGGTGTAGCGATGGTTATAAGCATTTTCTCTTTGAGAAGGAGTGTGGGTGTGCATCTCTTTCTGTTGAAATTTATTGTCGTTCAACCAAGTTCTGTATATTTTGCTGCGCTACTCTTCGATTTCTCAACCGGATATTTGGCTTCATTTATATCAACCTTCTCATTCATAATGTTGTCCAGATCCAAATTGCATACATCTGCCATCAAAATGCAGTAACTGAGTACATCGGCAAGTTCCTCACGAATCCTGTCCGTCTTGCTGGTGCACGCTAAGTCAGTACCGCTCCACTGGAAAACCTCCAAAAGCTCCGCTGCCTCCAGACTCAGAGAAAGAGCTAAATCTTTAGGTGTGTGAAACTGACGCCACTCACGGTCATCACGAAATTTCAGTACCCGCTGTATTGTCTCGTCGCGAAGCATCCCTACATCTCCTTTACACACGAATGGCCCAGCGCATTTTAGTGGAATGAGCCCTTGGGTTTTTATAACACTCCTCCCTGGAGGGACGTATTACATCCCTGGCGACCTCGCTGTATATTCCGTCCCGATAAAGCTGCTGAAATGACTTTTTCACAAGCCTGTCCTCTCCAGAATGAAAAGTCAGCACTGCTACGCGGCCACCGCTTTGCAAGACGCCAGGAAGCTTTTCTAGAAAAGTATATAATACGTCGAATTCTTTGTTTACATCAATGCGCAGAGCCTGAAAGGTTCGTTGACAGGATTTCTTTACTGCTTCCTTACGGTCTTTGGAGGGAAGGAAGGCAAGAGCTTGTTCAACAACGAACGTAAGCTGCTTTGTGGTGTCGATGGTGCCGCCATTTTTGAAAGTGCGCAGTACCGATGCAGCAATTTGTTCAGCAAAGGGCTCATCAGCATTTTCTGTGAGCATTCCGACCAATTCTGCATAGTCCAGTTCCCGAAGGCGTTGTGCCCCGGTGACTCCGGTAGTGGGGTCGAGGCGCAGATCCAGCGAGCCATCATGTTTAAATGAAAAGCCGCGCTTGGGATTGTCAATCTGCATGGAGGATAAACCCAGATCAGCTAATACGAAGTTAAACTTTACGCCTTTGGCAACCTGATCCAAATCTGAAAAGTTCATTCGGCGTATGGTCAAAATATCGGAGCCAAAGCCCAGCGCTTCCAGTCGTGCCTTTGTTTTTTCCGACTCAATCGGATCTATATCGGTTGCATACAGATGTCCAAGTCCTTTAAGACAAGCCAGCATTTGCTGAGTGTGTCCGCCATAGCCAAGTGTTGCATCAAGGCCGACTTGCCCAGGCTGAATCTTAAGGAAATCAAGTATTTCATTAACGCAGATAGGAATGTGCATACCCGCGGGTGTTTTACCATTTTGAATTATTCTATCAACATCTTCTTGATACATTTCGGGGTGCAGTTCTTTATATTTTTCTTCAAAACTCCTGGGGTGTGTGCCTTTATAACGGACACGACGCTGGTGCTTCGGTTCCATGCTAATCAGTCCTTTTCTAATCTATAACAATGCTCTTTTCGTGGAATCTACTTACAGCATCAAGGTCAACTTATTACGCATTAACATAATAAAAGTCTTGCCTTTTTCATGTTTATTTTATTACTTGCTTGTTTGGTGGTCAAGTTTTTCATACAATGGCTTCTGTATCAGCAAAAAGCCAAGTCTGTGCACTACCTTAATAAGGAAAGGTTTGACTTGCTGCCGTTAATCACTAAAAATAGGCTATAACAGCGCTTTGCAGATGCTTAGGCTATTTACGAAGTACCTATACTTACAAATGGCATGGCAAGTAGAATAAGATTAACATACAAGAAGCAGTTCAGACTGAATATGATGAAAACAGCCACATTTATGAGCAGTGAAAACGAAAGCGTGTACTGCATAGGAAGAGTTGGGTAGTATCCCGGCGCAGGATCAGCTGGATCATGAATAAATGCGGTTATGAGCCTGCATATACCTGTAAAAAGTACCGCGGACATGCAAATTTCGGCCAGAATAATGTGGCGGGAAGCTAGGTGTTTCCAGTATGATCCTTGTATGTTTTGGAAAGTCAATAACCTTGCCTAGCCCATAAAGTGATGGTGATATTGTTATGCACAACTTCTTTGCCATACCGCTTGGTTAATCCTTAATTTTGATCAAACAACCACGAATAATTTCACCACTCATAAACTTTCACAGAGTTATTTTCATCACCCAAACATGACAGTGCCATTTGTGCCGAAAGAGCAATCGGGCGGCGCAAGTCGTAAGTAAAAGCCTTCAAACCTGCAAACCCCTCCTCACCCCCCAGTGCAGCAATCGCATGCAAAAGGGTTAGTCGAAGTATGTCAAAGCGTTCGCTTAAGAGGTCTTCCCGCAGTTCTGTTTCCTTTGCTTCACCAAACTCCGGCACCGCGCAAAGCGCCCGCAGCATTGGGAGGAAGCGTGTATCGCCCCGCCGCAAGGATACATAGGCAAAGGACTCGATATAGCAGTACATCCCCTGACGAAGGTCGTACCAATCTCTGGGATAGGCGTGTAGCCTATGCAGTATGGTTTCAAATACAGGTGTGATATCCGTTTCTTTACAAAAGGCCAGGCTGTTGAGCAGGTAGACCGCTTCGGGCATTAGGCCATGATCGGGAAGAAGCTGCCCAAAGGTAATAGGGCCCGTGCGGCGCGGCAGCCCTTCCTCTCTGTCAAGCAATGCATGGATAGCATCAAGAATAGTAGGCACACCTATTTCGCTGCCATGCCAGAGCATCAGCCTGGCCAGAAGCAGCTTTCTAAGTGTTCCATGCGGTTCTAAAAAGAATGTATTTTCAAGGATGGGAACGATATCGCAGGCATCCGCCAGGAAACAGGCGATCACCGGCTCCGTTTGCATGAGATAGCTTGCGGGGGAGGTATCCAGCCATTCCAGCGTTTTGCTGCCATGAAGCGCATCCACCATTGAATGCAAATTGCCGCAGGCCAGATCGGGGAGGTGGGGGATTTCTCCGCCAGCCTCCAGTATGATCACTTTTACCCCTTCCGCCTGCCAGGCAGGAACCCCCTGGCGGATGGACGCCGCCGCCAGCGCCGCCAGCGCCAGGCCTTGCTGTTGCAGGTCGGGCTGCATGCGGATAGCTGGCAGCGCATTGTGTGTGCAGGAAATCGCCTTGCCCCCCACCAGCAGCCCTCGGATGGGTTGTCCGTTCACCTTTACCGGTATCACGGCGCCTCTGGGGATACAGATTAGCAAATTGGGAGGCAAAAGACCGGTATATACGATATCAGCGGATAGTTTTCCTTTAGGGTCATAATTGCTAAAGCAGTAATACAGTGTATCCTCCGGCTGGTGCATCAAAAGCTGATCCCGAAGCGTAACTTCCGTCATGCCTTGTATATGGCGGCTTTCCCGCAGCGCCACGTATTCGCCGTGATCCAGCAGGTCTCCGCCGCGAAGGCGCCCAGCCCGTATGAACCTTGTGTAGTCCATGGGGTCTCCCACATGAACCACGGTCGAAAAGTTGTTGCGATACTTGTTCGGGCCGGTGTATTGCGCCAGGGAGGCCCAATAGGTGATGGCGTCCTTCCGGCTGCCGTAGGTGTGGGCGGCACCGGCGAACATGGCTAAATCTCCATCGCCGGTGCAATCGATCACCATTTTCGCATGGGCTAGATGCAGTTTTCCGCCTTTGGCATAGGCGACGCCGCGAACGGCCTCTTCATCCATCATCACGGCGCAAGCGATACTGTGAAACTGGATGCAGCATCCGGCTTCCAGACACAGGTCCAGCAAGGCTAGCGCCTTGATATCGGGCAGAAACCTGTCGTCTCCGCTCCACAGGCAGGCCGATCTTTCCAAGGAAAGCTGCTTGTAATACTGATCCACCCGCTGGTCAATTTCCCGGGTAGCGCCGCCCCGCAGGCCAAACCAATAGGTACTGACCCCTCCTGCGGTGGCTGTGCCGCCTAGTATGCCGTTCATTTCAAGCACCAGGGTGCGCATCCCCATACGTGCCGCGTGCAGTGCCGCCACGGCACCGGATGTTCCGCCGCCTACGACGATCACATCACCCTGCCAGGTATTTTGCACATCTGGCAGGGAAGAATGTACAGACTGGGATGAATCCCAAAGAGGATTCACAAAAGAAAGATACTCCTTTAAATGTGGTCGGTTGCCGGGAGAGTCGGGAAAGTTCGCTTTGTCAACCCCTTCATAAATCGCTTGGTTCGCCGGAATCCCGTTTTGCGGGCTGCAAAAATGCCCGCTGCGGGCAGGGGCCAGTTGCGGCATATGCGTAAGCTCTCTGTAGGCGGCCAGCAGAAGCAGCGCTGCCTGATGAAGGGCCTGCTGCCCTTCGGGCGTTTCCTGATCAGCGTGATCCCATAACACGGGGAAATGTAACACACAATGGTCGTTGCCGGCGGAACCCCTCGACAAGGAAAGCTTGCTGCCTGCCGGCACAAGCACGCCGTTTCTTTTGATATCGCAGGGCAAACAAACATCCTCCGGCAACTGTTCCGGACCGTGAACCACATGCAAGGCATACTGGGTATTTCTCGTGAGCTTCTGGGAAGACAATTGCCTGCAGTCGAAGTATGCTGCGCATGGAACGGCGTACAGGCCGGATTTGTGGGCGAGCACAAGCCGCATGCGTCCTGCCTCATCTTTTTGAGCATCAATCACCGATACGGCATACAGAAGTTCAATGCCCCGGGACTTCATCAGCGCTTCGCCATACCTTTTCAGCCGGGCAGGATGCAGCATGCCGTTTTCGGTGCTGGTCTCGGAAGGAAACAGCAGTTCTGCCCAAGCCTTGTCCGATAAAACCGGCATTTCATATTCACCGCTGCGGTGCAGATTGCTATATAGGCAGGTGCCCTGCTCTATAAGGAGCACCTTTTTTTCTTGAGCGCCAAGTGCAAGCGCGCAGGCCATGCCCCCCAGACTGCCGCCGATGACAACTGCATCCGTTTCAAACAGAAGTGGCAAAGAATATTCCGGCATAAGCGGCAAGGCTCCTTATACGCTTTACTTAAGTATCACGATCAAGATCAAGACGAATGGATTTACCGTTTTCAATAAGCGTGATTTCAAAGTCATGGGTGTGCAGATCGGCCTTCAATATTGCTTGCACATCTCCGTTCACGCGCCTTAAAGACAATTGATGATCCGGAGTATCATCTACCGAAAGATCTCCATCAAACGCCGGATGGCTGTTGCGAAGCCGCATTAGTGCAAGCAGCTTTTTGACCACAGGCCGCTTAAACTCCGCGTTCAGTTCTTCTGTGGAATAATTTTTCCGGTTGATATCCCTGGGGCCATCCTCGGGAAAATCTAACTGATTTTCGCCAGCCAGCATACCCACATAATACACCTGGGGGATGCCTGGTGCAAAAAACTGCAGCGCCCGGGCCAGCAGGTAGGCCTGGTCCTGCCTTTTCAAAATGGAGTAATAGGTGCCGTACAGTTGGTACGACCGGTAATATTTCTTTCTGTCGGGGTTCAATGGCTTAAAGGCATAGGACAGATTATCCTCGATAGCCTTTACCACTGCTTGTGCCTGCTCATCGGTAACAATGCCGGCTGCGTCGAAAACGCCGATCCCGTCATGGGTATCCAGCACGGTAAACTGTTTTCGGGGGCAGATGATGAACCAATGCTTCATTGCCGCACCGGAACCGGACAAAAGGGTGTGCAGCATTAAAAGCGGCAGCACAAAATCATAGGTCCAATAGCCTTGGCCAGCAATTTTCAATGCTGTTTCATATCGGTCGTGCACTTCGGGCAATAGGGTCATGTGCTGCGATTGCAATAGCCGCTCACAGTCGGAAATCAGTTCCCATACGTTCGGCTCCACAAAGAAGCAGTTGGTACCCCGGACCTTGGTAATGTATCCGTAGGCGTCCATTCGGACCAAGCTGATGCCGTGGCTGCCAAGGCCGCGAAGCGTTTCCATGATGTATTTCCGCGTGGCCGGATGGTCGGTATCCAAATCGATCTGTTCTGTGGAAAAGGAGCACCACAACCTGCGCACGGACCCATCCGGCAGGGGAATGGAGACGTACAGCGGCTTGTCACTGCGGCGGTACAGCATAGCCGCTTCCTCCGGCGTGGGATCGCCGCCCCAGAACGCGTCATAATCAAAGAACATCTTGGCATACGGCGATGCGTCTCCGTTTAGCAAAAAGTCTTGGAACTCCCGGCTCCTGCGGGAAATATGATTGATCATCATGTCACACATCAAGTAATAGTCGCGGCTCAGCGCCTCTACATCATCCCAGTCTCCAAAGGATTTCTCCACCTGGTCGTAGGTGACGGGCGCAAAGCCCCTATCGCCGCTGGAGGGGAAAAAGGGCAGAATATGAATGCCGCCCACTGCCCCGGATAGTTCCTTTTGAAGCGTTTCCCGCAGCGCTTTCAGGTTGCCGCCCAGGCTGTCGGGATAGGTGATGAGCATGATTTGATTGGATATTTCCCGCATATACAGTCCTCCCCAATGCTTGTATCAGATCTATTCCATATCATTCAAAGCCGTAAAACGCCACTCTGGTGCGTAACTCAGCGGGACAAGCGGCAGCGATTCTCCGGGAAACAGGGTGACGAAGCTATCCTTGAGCATGGCAGTTGAAGCAACCACCGGCTCGGCA
Source organism: Bacillota bacterium (assembly GCA_023398575.1). Lineage (GTDB taxonomy): Bacteria > Bacillota > Clostridia > Christensenellales > Aristaeellaceae > JAEWAH01. Next base: position 88,017 of record JAEWSC010000056.1, read on the forward strand.
TGCAAAAAGAGACATACAGTTTCGCCGATGTTCTCAGCCAGAAATTCTTTTTCGGTGCGTGTAATGCGCATGCTGGCCTTCGGCAGATGCAGCATGGCTTGGAGCGGCGTATTTTGTTCGCTGGCCTGGGTGAAAAAGTAAAGCTGCTGCGCACAGGGCACATGACTGACTTCAAGCGTCAGCCTTATGAAAAACAGCCGGTATGGTTGGCTGGGCAACACCAATGTCCGGGCACCCGCATAAATACAGCGGTTTGCCAGGAGTTCCACCGTTATCCGTTCCCTTGCCAAGTGCTTCCCGTACACGTCCAGCGCTTCATAGTGTATGGAGGCTGGCCCTGACGCCTGCGTGGCGTGGGCATACATTTCCACCGTCAGCGGCTCATCCGCCGGGGCCAGCAGGCTGCTGTACTTGAGGGATACATCCAAAGGCGAGTATGCCTTGCGGACAGCATAATAAGCATGCTTGGGGTAACCTGCATACTCCGTAAGCGAGGTGCAGGAAGCGTTGGGGTAGGGCTCGTTGAACTGCCAGATGATGCTGCCGCAATTTTGAAACTTTCTTCGGCGGTTGGCCTGCACGATATATCGGATGGCTTCCGCCTGCATCAGCTGGCTGGCCATGATCCATGCATCCATGTGGGGCGGCTCGCCAAAGAGTGGCCGGTCGCGATAAAGCAGTGTATCCCACCACTCACCGTGATGCCGCCAGGTAAGATTATCACGCATGGAAGTGATCTGCAGGTTTTGCTCGGAAAGAAAGGTTTTCATCGAACGCAGCGAGCATAAGCCGTCCGCTCCAAACTCACTCTGCAGCATGCTGTCGGATTGGTTGTATTTTTCATAATGGGTGCGTATGCCGTCGTATTGCCAATTGCCGTGCACATCGTGGTGATCGCCCGGGCCTCCATCCAAAAGGCCGAACACCGGTCCGGAGGGGGAGGAGGGCAAAAAGAGTCGTTCAGGGTCCAACTGAGAACATAGTTGCCACAGCATGTGAATGTTGGTGTCGTTTACATCCACCGGGCGGCCGCTGCGCCCCATCAGCTCATTGCCGCCGGACCATATGGCAAGGCTGACGTGATTCCTTTTTTCAGCTACCGAGCTTTTTGCGTTTTTCATGAGCAGCGCAAGATATTTTTCGTCCCTGGAGGGCATGTTGTCGATGCCGGAGGAGGATTGGATAAATTCTTGCCAGATGAGTATGCCGCTTTCGTCTGCCAGGCGGTAGAACGTTTCCGTTTCAATGATGCCACCGCCCCATATCCTGACAAGGTTCACGTGCATGTGACGAAGCATGGCAAACAACCGCTCGTAACGTTCTTGGGAGATATCCCCATAGCACATGTCCAGCGGTGTCAGATTGACGCCTTTTATGTATACATCCACCCCGTTGACAATGGGTACATAGGGCAGCGCATCTTCTTCCGCGCCGTCACAGCGACGGAAAGCAAGATTTCTCAGCCCCGTCCGCCCATCCCACGAATCCACAATTTCTTCTTTATATAATAAGGTAAGCTTGATATCATACAGCGGCTGATCGCCCAGCCCCCAAGGCCACCAAACGCGGGGGTTTTCAACCGTAATGCTTTCGTCAAAGAGGGGATCAATGGGGCCGGAGGATGACAGGGTTTTTGTCAAAACCGGCTCGCCATGGAAGGAGACTTCCACTTTCAGGGCATCGGCCATACCTAGGGCGCTTGCGCGCACCCGGATTATCCCCTTGCCCTCTTTGTGATCACCCGATACAAATACGTCATCGAAACAGGCCGAGCCGCTGGCATGAAGATGTACATCCTGCCAGATGCCGATATTCACAAGGCGCGTACAAAAATCCCACTTGTAATTGAAGCGGGCTTTTTGCGTAAAGGTTTTGCTGGTATAGCCGATTTGCCCTTGCTCACCGGGCGGACATTCAAATATCACCAACAGGCTGTTTTCCTTTTGGTAGTGCAGCTGTTGCGTTACATCAAATACTGCGGGCTCAAACATGCCCTCATGCTCACCCAAAAGAGTCCCATTCAGGTAAATGTGGGCATGATCATCCAACCCTTTGAAATCCAGCTTCACCCGGCGGCCTTCCATGGCCGGCGGCGGTGTAAAAAAAGTTCGGTAGCACCACCAGCGGTGTTCCACCCATTCGCACAGCAGGCTGTTACGTTCAAAATAGGGGTCGGGCAGGATGCCGGCTTTTTGAAGCGCCAGGTGCACACCTCCAGGCACTAAAACAGGAATCCAGGGTATGATGCCACGGCGGGTTACGGTGCTTTCCACACTGGTGGTCCAAAGCGGTTCGCTGGGCCAGAAGCCCTTTAGCTCCCAGTTATCCGATGAAAGGATCTGACGCATACCCATCCATCCTTTCCCTTGACGCTAACGCGTCTTACCGAAATCATCCGGCCAGAGCCTTGGCGTTTTGTAGCCGGAGCGCAAAAGAAAATCCTGTACTGTTTGCTCATCCAGTGTGCTTAACTGTATGCCCGCCCCCAAGGCGAGCAGCTGCATCCGGCAGGTGTTTTCTAGTATCTCTACCGCCATGCACGCTTCTTCCAGGGAGGTATCATAAGCCAGCACCCCGTGGTGGTCCAGCAGCATCACATTATGGCTGGCGGCGGCCTTTGCCACCGCATCGCCGAGAGCTGCGCTGCCCGGGTGGCAGTAGGGAATGCGGCACACCCTTTGCAGGTAGTACATGTTCTCCACATAAAGCCTGTTGTTTACGCAAAGGCCGGTTGCGCTAAATGTAGTTGCATGCAGGGGAGAGGTATGCAGCACCGCGCCGGCCCACGCGGCATTTTCATATGCCTTGATGTGCACCGGCAGTTCCTTGGACGGTTTTTTGCCAAAATATTTTTGCGTGGACAGTTCCCATACCGTCAGGCTTTCTTCGCAAAGGCTGTCAAACCGGCTGCCACTGGCAGTGACCAGGATATGATCCTCATCCAGCTTCACGCTGATATTGCCGGCATTGCCCCAAGTCAACCCCTTTTCCATAATCCGGCGGCCCGTTTCCACCAATAGCTCGACTGCCTGTCTTCTTTCCATAATGGGTCCCTCCTATGGCCGACCGGTGCCGTAATAGCCCAGTAGCAGCTTTTGCAACGGCATGTACTGGTCTTGATAGATGCTTGCATATGCTTCACTCACGAAGGGTCGCGGCGCAAACACTTGTTTATCTGAAGGCTTGGGCAATTTAACCCCAGCGCTTTCATAAGCGAGCCTGGCCGCGCCAAGGAGTGTTCCTTCCCCGACATCTGGCACGCAGACAGTGAGATTCAATACATCGGATAAAATTTGCAATAGCCGGCCATGTGCACAAAGCCCGCCGCATACGTATAATTCGCACACCGCATTCAGGCCGAAGGCGTCCAGTATGAGCCTGGATTCAAATGCGATGCCTTCATATACGCTTTGCAGCATTTGCAGTTTTGTGGTATCGGGTGAAAGCCCCAGAAAGCCACCACGGGCGTGTCGGTTGAAATGCGGCGCGCCGCTGCCCATGAGGTAGGGGAAATACATAAGTCCGCTGGGCTCATTTGGCATTTGCTGCGCGTGTGAAAGCATGGCACAATAGCCGTCTTCCTCATACAGAAGTGCATTGAGCATGGTTATGGATCCCCCGGAGGATTGGATGGAGCCTAGCACCGTCTGGCTTCCCGCATTTAACGCCGGACCATAGGAAAGGCCGGAAGACTGCTCCTTTTCCCCGATTTCATTGGCCTGCCTTTGTGCCAACAGCACCTGGGCCGTGCCCATGGAGCAGAACAGCCTCCCTTGCGCAAGCGCCTGTACGCCGTACGCGGCGCAGACATGGTCGTGCCCGCAGATGCAAACGGGTATCCCCCGGGGAAGGCCAAGTTCAGCCGCGATATCATCCCTCACCTGGCTCATCGGTGTGCCGGAAGGCATGACCGCCGGAAAAATCGTGTGTGGCAGCCCAAGTGCCTCAATAAAGGGTACATCCCAACCGCCTGCCGCCAAATCATAGGCATAAGTGCGGGCAGCCAGGGTGGGTTCTGTAGCTGCCTTACCCGTTAAAAGCCAGGCCGCATATTCCACAATGCCCAGCCATAGCAGCCTTTCCGGCAGCGCGCCGGTTTTTTCAAGGAGTGCCAAGAGCTTGTAGATGCTATACTTGCAACTGTTTGGCAGGCCTGTTACGGCATAGCGGTCTTTGAACAATGGGTCAAATTGCTTTGCCTCAAACAGGGGCAGGCTTCGCATATCAAACCATGGCAGTATGGTGCTGAGGCTTTCTCCGTTGAACCGGTCGATGATTAGGCCCGCCTCGGCCATGCCGGCCAGGGCAATTTGCGATACATCAGCCAAAAGATCCGGAGGCAGCGCCTTAATCAAAGAAAAGACAGAAGATTTCATATCGGTGGGCAGGTAAACACATCCGCCCGTATCATCCCGGGAGGCCGGCGCTGGTATACGCTGCACCGTCAGGCTGCGGCCCGATTCGTCCATGATGCCAGCCTTCCAATGGGTTGTTCCGATATCCAAGGCCAACACAGACATGGGTTGCCCTCCATCCTTGTATTCTTGCTGTATGGTAGCATGAACAATTGCTGTTTTCAAGAAGCATAATGAAAAAAAGTGAAAATTAATAGAAAAATTTGATGTATGGAAATATGTTGGAAATATGCTATAATACTTTACGAAATGCATGAATGTAAGCAATCAGAACGCTTTTGATAAAGGAATGATTGGATGATCCCAACCTTACGCAGGCAAAAAATCGTGGATTTGTTGCAAGGAAATGAAGTTTTGTTCCTTGCGGACCTGGTTGCGGCCATGGGCATTTCCGAATCTACCGTCCGCCGGGATTTGAAAGAGCTTGCTCACGGCGGGGAGATTGAGTTGCTGCGGGGCGGCGGCGTGCGGCTGCACCGGGAAAACGTGGAAATGAACATTGATACGAAGCTCCTTTTGAACAGGGATGAAAAGGACCGCATCGCAAGATACGCCGCCGGGCTCATCTATCCGGGGGATATCATTTTTCTGGACCCATCCAGCGTCAACTACCTGCTGATCGATTATATACACGCCGAACGGGTCACGGTCGTTACCAATTCCATCGCCCATATGAACAAGCTGGTGAAGGCGGATGTTAACTGTATCATGATCGGCGGGCAGATTAAAAAGAACACCTCTTCCTGTGTGGGGGCCATGGCTGAGGGAATGCTTTCACAGCTGCGCTTCAGCAAAAGCTTTCTGGGCGCCAACGGCATGAGCATCGAGCTGGGCATGACCAACCACGATCCCAATGAACAGTCCATCAAGCGTATGGCCATTGAGCGGTCGGTAAGCACCTATTTTTTGATCGACTCCAGTAAGTACGGCAATGTAGCCATGTGCAAGGTGGCCGACATAGATGAATGCCTGATCATTACAGACAAGCGCCGAAAGGAATTGGACGCGTACAGCAACATCATTTACACTGAGGAAGAGTAAAAGCAAAATGGAAATCGCAGAGCGGACAGCCGGAAACCGGCCGTCCGCTTTTTCAAAATGAAAAAACATGAAAAGAATATGACTTTTATTGGTGCATTATTGGATTTGCATGCACAATATGCTTTGAAAAATGAAAATATTTAAAAAAATGTACAATATTCTGATAATTCACGGGTTGACTTTTAAACAGACGCCTCCTATAATGAAAAAAACTGAAGCTCGTTGCCATGTCTGTGCCAATCGGCTTATTTTTCTCGTGGACGGAAAGGGGCAGTGTTCAACATTGAAAAAGCAAACCTTATACGGCGTATTACGGTGGTGCCTGCGCCTATGGCCCCTGGCTGTATCCTCGCTGCTGTTGATTCCATCGCTGAATCCGGCGGCCTATTTGCCTCAAATCAAGGATTGGAGCTACTTGTATTTTCTGAATAACACCATGGAGATTGATAAGCTGTTTGCCAAAGCCTATCCCGGCATACGAGAGATGTTTGCGGCAAACGCCTTGCTTGACTTTTGTGGCTATGCCTCACTTGTCTGCCTGCTCATCACAGGATTGGGTTCGCTGATGAGTTTTTCAAAAACGACAAAAGCGAAGAAGACTGGTTTACTGCTCAGCGGCCTTTTTGGTGCGGCTGCCGGCACCATGAATTTGTTTCTTCTATTAAGAATAGCGTCCGCCAACACGCAAGTAAGACGCCTTGGTTATGATGTGCTTGGCATGCAGTACCTGTATCCCCGGGGTACGATTGTTCTTGTGATTCTAGGCGCTCTGCAGCTGATCCTGTTCCTTGCCTATAGGCGCCTTTGGATGAAGAAAGAAAAGTTGTACATCAAAATGACCCGCAACGAGCGCAGGGAAAACTGGAAGGGCTTTGCCTTCATTTCTCCCTATCTGATCGGGTTTGGCTTTTTCACGGCCTTCCCCATGCTGTTCTCCATGTTTTCATCCTTTACCTATTACAATATCACGGCCGTTCAAAAATGGTACGGCCTGAACAATTACCTGACACTGCTCACCCAGGATGACATGTTCATAAAAAGCCTTGGAAATACCCTGTACTATGTGGCGTTCAGCGTTCCCCTGGTTATTGTTGTCGCCATGATTCTGGCGCTTTTGATGAACATGCGCGTAAAGTTCATGTCCCTGTTCCGTACGATCTATTACCTGCCCTCCGTGCTTTCCGGCGTGGCGGTATTCCTTTTGTGGCAGTGGATTTTCGATCCCACCAGCGGCCTTTTGAATAATGCCCTGGGGATGCTGGGTATCAAGGGTGCAGCCTGGCTGTATGATGCCACTTGGACAAAGCCGGCTCTAATCATCATGCGCCTGTGGAGCACCGGCGGCACCATGATCCTTTTGCTGGCGGCGCTGCAGGGAGTGCCTGTGGAATTGTATGAAGCGGGAGAGTTAGACGGGGCAGTGGGCTTTGCGAAATTTCGGCACATCACGCTGCCCATGATCTCTCCCACCCTCTTTTTTGTAATGGTTACCGGCATCAGCGGCGCGTTCCAGGTGTATGATTCCGCCTACATCATGGTGGAAAACGGTGGCCCGGGCAAATCGTTGATGTTCTACAACCTGTACCTGTTCCTGACTGCCTTCAAGGATCAGTCCATGGGCAAAGCCAGTTCCATGGCCTGGATATTGTTTGCCATCATCATGGTCTTTACCCTGATTCAGATGGGTGCTTCGAAAAGGTGGGTGCATTATGAAGGGGGTACAGACAAATGAATCTGAGCGTAAAGAAGGCGGCTGGTATGAAAACGGCAAGCTTTAGGGAGTCAAAGCGCAGGCGGGCGGCTATCGCGCGTTTGTTCGCCACCCTTGCCCTTTTTGCCGGCGCCATTGTAGTACTGATCCCCTTGGTGTGGATGCTGTCCACCTCCTTAAAAAGTGATGCCGAAGTAATGGTCAACCCCTCCTTCATCCCTATACACTGGCAATTTGACAACTTCTATAAGGCATGGCATTCCGGTCCATTTGGTACCTACCTGAAAAATTCTGTTTTTATTACCCTCTCCTGCCTGATTGGCACCCTCCTATCCAATTCGCTGGTGGCCTACGGGTTTGCCAAAATACGCTTCAAAGGCCGGGACGTGATTTTTCTTTGCGTGCTAGGCACCATGATGATCCCCGGTATGGTCACCATGATTCCCACATACGTCATGTTTTCCAGCTTTGGCTGGGTAGGCACCTATCTGCCGCTGATCGTGCCGGCCTTTGGCGCCAGTGCCTATTATATCTTCCTTTTGCGCCAGTTCTTTCTGACCATTCCCATGGCGTACAACGAAGCCGCGAAAATTGAGGGCGCCAGCGAGCTGAACATTTTTGCCCGCATTGTGCTGCCCATGTCCAAGCCCATCATCACCACCATTGCGGTGTTTGAGTTCAACGCCAAATGGAATGATTACTTTGCCCCCATGCTGTACCTGGATAAGGAAAGCATGTACACGCTGCAGCTGGGGCTCCGCTCCTTCCGTGGCACAGCCGGGGTGGAATGGCAAAAGTTCATGGCCGCGTCTCTGCTGGTGCTGCTGCCAACGGTGATCGTATACGCCTGTCTGCAAAAATACATCATTCAGGGCGTCGCTGCCGGCGGGCTCAAAGGCTGATTGCTGCACGGCATGTCCAAATCTTTCTCAGGAGACGGCCATGGAACGAAAAGTACTGCACATGATTGGCAATTCCCACATCGATCCGGTCTGGTTCTGGTCAAGGGAAGAAGGAATGCAGGAAGTGAAGGCCACCTTTGCTTCCGCCCTTGCCCGCATGGAGGAATATCCCGAATTTTGCTTTACCTGCACCTCCGCCGCCTTTTTTGCCTTTTTGGAAGAGGCAGACCCCGAACTGCTTTCCGCCATCAAGGAGCGGGTTGCACAAGGCCGGTTTGAGATCACCGGCGGCTGGTGGGTGGAGCCGGACTGCAACCTGCCCTGCGGGGAGGCCTTTGTCCGTCAGGGGCTTTATGGGCAGCGCTACCTACTTAAGACCTTCGGTGTACTTGCCGATATCGGCTCCAATGTAGATTCTTTCGGACACAATCCCATGCTACCGCAGATTTTGCGCGGGTGCGGCATGGACAAATACCTGTTCATGCGTCCGTCCCTTACAAGGTCCAACGGGAAGTATATGGAAAATCCCGTTCCGCTCATTGCCTGGCAATCCCCTGATGGAAGCAGTGTCACGGCACTGAGCCTCCCGGCGGAGTATACCTGCTGGTTTATGGAATCCACCAGAGAGAACATCGAGACCACACTAAGCCAGCTTGCACCCTATCCCGCCCTGCCCTGCTTTTATGGGGTGGGCAACCATGGCGGCGGACCGACTATTGCCAATATAGAGGCCATCCGCACCCTGAAGGAGGAGTACCCACAGGCGGAACTGCGCTTTTCCACCCTGAAAGCCTTTTTTGATCGGGCGAAGGATGCTGCGCTCCCGCCGCTTTCCGCCTATCTGGAAGAAGTCAATACCGGCTGCTACAGCATCGATCACCCTTACAAGCAAGCGGTGCGCAGGGCGGAACAGGCGCTTTTGCGGGCGGAGAGGCTGCTTTCCATGGCTGCCCTGGCGGGAGACGGATACAACAGCCGTTTTTCTCAACTGGAACCTTTATGGCGGCGGCTGCTGTTCTGCCAGTTTCACGATACGCTGGGGGGCACTTGCATCCGCCCGGCCAGAGACAACGCCCTTTGCGATGTTCAGGGCGTAACGGCTCAGACGGAAGAGGCAAGCCAAATGGCGGTGCAGCGCTTGGCCGGCATGCTGGATACGGGGGGGAACGGCCTGCCTATCCTCTTGATCAACGACAGCCCTTTGCCCTTTAGCGGGGTGGTGGATACGGAGCTGAACTGGTTCTGCAATGACCCGCTGACACTGTGCGACGAGCAGGGAGGGGAGATCGAATACCAGCGGACCAAGCAGTCCTGCACCATGATGTGGTACCGCTTGGGCGGACGCCGCCGAGTGCTCTTCCACTGTGAGCTGCCTCCCTTTGGCGTGCGCGTTTTGCGTGCTTACGCCAAGACGCCTGCCTTTGACCCGACGCCTTCTCACGAGGCAGGGGAGTTGTGCCTGGAAAACGAATGGCTGCTGGCTAAATGGAACGCGGAGGGCGACCTTTGCTGCCTTAAAGACAAGAAAACGGGCTGCCAGGTGCTTGATGGCGGCGCGGCGTTTCATGTCTTTGAGGATGAGCGGGACAGCTGGGGCCACGCGGGCGAAGGCCGTGCCTTCGGGCCGGCGTTGGATAAACCGGTTCTGGAGGAGGCTGCTATAGTAGAGCGCGGGCGAATCCGCCAGACCATCCGGGTACGCAAGCGTATGGGCGTTTGCCGGATGGAGATATTGTATACCCTGGACAGCGGTGACACGTTCCTGCGTATGTCTGTAAAAGCCATATGGGATGGACCGTGGAAGCAGCTGCGGCTCCATTTTCCTCTATCGGGCCTTATTGCGGATACCATTGCCGAATCTCCCTATGGTGTGATGGTTAGGTCCGAGGCCGGAAAAGAGTACTTCATGCACCGGTTTGTGGATGCGCGAAATAGTGCGGGGGCAGGGCTTACAATCGCAAATGACGGTATATACGGCTTTTCCTTTGAAGAAAGGGAGCTGCAGTTGACCCTGTTGCGCAGTGCCATCTTCGCCCAGGGTACCTGTGTGGGATGGCAGCACGCGTATGATACTTATGAATATACCGACCTTGGCGAGCACACCTTTACCTTTCTCTTGAATCCCCATGGCGCTCCTTCTCCTAACTGGGAGATGGCGGCGCTTGCCGACCGGCTTCAATGCCCGCCTGTCTGTCTGATGGATACATATCATTCAGGCAGTCTGGATGCACGGGTGCTGCATAGCTTTTTAAGCCTGGTCGCACCAAACATCCGCCTGGGGGCCTTGAAAAAGTGGGAGGATGGCGACGGGCTTGTGATCAGGCTATACGAAACAGAGGGAATCGCAATAAGCACGCAGATCATGATTGCGGGCAATGCGTATACCATTACCCTGGCGGCTTATGAAATTCAAACGCTGCTGCTTTCGCAAGGAAAATGGACGGTTGTCAACATGCTGGAGATGAGCGCCTATGCAAGATAAAAAAACTTCTGTAATCATGATTGGAAACTCCCATATCGACCCGGTGTGGCTGTGGCGGGAGAGGGAAGGGCTGCAGGAGATCAAGGCCACCTTCTCCTCAGTTTTGGATCGCATGGAAGAGTTTGAGGAGTTTCAATTCACCGGCAGCTCCGCTGCTTTTTACGCATGGCTGCAAAAATACTGTCCGGCGGTCTTTGCAAAAATTACGGAAAGGGTCAGAGAAGGCCGGTGGCACCTGGCCGGCGGCTGGTGGGTGGAACCGGACATGAATATCCCTGGCGGTGAAAGCATGGTTCGGCAAGGCCTGTACGGCCAGCGCTTTTTCAAGGAAGCCTTTGGCAAGATGGCTGAAACCGCCTATTTGGTGGATTCCTTCGGCCACAGCGCAGGCCTTGCGAAAATCTTTCGCGGGCAAACGCTTCAAGGCTTTGTATTCATGCGGCCGCAGCCCCATGAAATTGGACTTCCCTCCCCTCTGTTCCTGTGGGAGGATGAAGATGGCTCCAGGGTAAAGGCCCTGCAAATCCAGGGCGAATACTGCGCCTGGACCCGGCGCTCCATCGTAGACAACCTGAACAAAAGCCTTACAGCCATTCAGGAGCACCAAATAACAAGCATGCCTGTTTTTTATGGTGTAGGCAACCACGGTGGAGGCCCCACCATTGAAAACATCAAGGCGATTCGGGAGCTGAAAAAGGAGCACCCAGAGCTTTCCATGGAAAACGGCAGCCTGGACGCATATTTTCAGGAGGTTTCAGAGCAGCCGCTCCCTATATACCAGGGAGAATTGGAGGGCTGCTTTCCCGGCTGCTATACGGTAGACAGCGAAATCAAGCGTTTGTGCCGCCTGTCGGAGGAGCTTTTGGCAAAAGCAGAAACCCTGTCCGCCATGGCCGTGGAGCTGGGCTTTGTGTATCCGGCCCGTGAGCTTAAGGAAGCGTGGCAGTTGCTTTTGTTTCAGCAATTTCACGATACCATGGCGGGAACGGCCAGGAAAGAGGCCAGAGATGATGCCTGCGATGATATGCGCCGCTGCCTGTCCATCGGCCGTGAGGTGATCGGCGGCGCCTTGCAGGCGGTATCCGCCGCGGTGGACACTCGGGGCGATGGTGCGCCTCTATTGCTGGTAAACGCCTGTGATTCGCCTTTTGAAGGTGTGGTGGATGCGGACATCTACTGGCGCAGCAAGCACCTCATGCGGCTGAAAAACGCCGAGGGGGAGGAAATCCCTTATGATTTTTCTACGAGGGATATTGTTTCTCCGGATACCAGAAAACACCTGGTATTCCGCGCAAGCGTTCCAGCCTTTGGCTACGCGGTATACAGCATGATTCCGGAAGCAGCACAAATCGCTATGGAGAGCATGGCCTGTGAAAAGCATGTTCTGGAAAACCAGTTTCTTAGAATTGAGTTTGATGATGCGACCGGCTGCCCCAGACGGGTATTCAACAAGCAAAGCGGCCGGGAACTGCTGAACGGGCCGTCTTCTCTTGGCGTGTATGAAGACCGGCGGGATACCTGGGGTGCCAAGGGGGAAATAGGCCCATGCCTTGGGACATACAAACTGATGGATATGGCCGTTATCGAGAATGGGAATATTCGTTCCTCCCTGCGGGCACGCCTGGAATTTAGTAAAAGCGAGGCATCGCTGATTTGGTCGCTTGCCAAGGATGATCCGTTTTTCACACTGGATGCGCATCTTAATAATCATGAGATATTCTCGATGACCTCGATGCGCTTTCCCTTCGAAAATATGTTTTCCACGGTCATTGCCGAAGGGCCTTACAGCGAGCAGGAACGGACCTACTGCCTGCAGGGGGAAAGGCACTGCCAGCGGTATTGCGATCTTCTTGGCGATGCCGGCTCTTTGCTGATTGTCAACGAAGCAAAGTATGGCTACCGGGTGTTTGAACAATATTATGAAATTCTTGTATCCAGAAGCCCCATCCATGCCTTCGGCTCCGGCGAGGAGCCGAAAAAGGGCCATGATTACGCCTTCTGCGATCAGGGCCTGCAGCGCTTTTCCCTTCAGCTTTGGCCTCATGGCCCGGATATGGACCGGTTGGATAGGGTTCGTGCCGCCCAACGCTTTCACAGACCCGTGGAGGTGTTGTGCGATAGCCAGCACGAAGGCGGCGAGGCGCTGCGCCGGCTTTCCTTTCTATCCACGGAAGGGTTGGCGGGTGTGATGATCCACCTGGTTAAACAAGGGGAAGAGGATGGCTTTGTTTTCAGGCTGCAGAACATGACAGGTATGCAAAGTGAGGGCAGTATCGTCTGCGGCGGAAAAAAACACGCTGTTTCCTGTACACCCCATCAATTGATGACTGTACGCATAAGCCCCCAAGGGGAATGTCAAGCAACAAACCATTTGGAACTGAATTGACGGCATATTACGCATTTTGAAATATTCCATCACATTCTACTGTGCATTTGGTCTTTGAATGAAAATAAGTGAACGAAAATGAAAGAAAATAAAATATCCGTATTGACATCTAATTTCGCACATGTATAATAGGAGCTATCAGACCGTATGCAAAGGGCATCTTCCAAATGGTTTCAATGTGTTAAGCTGCTGCTTCACATGAACATAATAAAAAGGAGGATACAATCATGAACAAACCCCGTCGCCTAATTGCCGTCCTGCTTTGTCTGGTTCTCATGACGGCCATCTCTCTGTCCGCGGTAAGCTCAGCTCTGGCGGATGATACGATCATGCTGCGCTTCTGGGCTCATTGGGGCAGTGAACAGCGCCGGCCCACCATTGAAAAAATTGTGGCTGCCTTTAATGAGAAATACAAGGATCAGGGCGTACAGGTGGAATACGTATACGTGCCCTACGGCGACATCGAAACGAAGATGATCGCATCCGTCACCGCCGGAAACCCCGCTTCCGTGGTCATCACCGCTATCGAAGACGTAGCTGTGAAGGCGATGCGCAATCAGGCGACCAACATTTCAGAGTACCTGGCCCCCGAAACCCAAGCCAAGTTCTATGAAAAATATTGGGACATGGTGAAATGGAATGACGGCGTGTACGCTGTTCCATTCAACACCGATACCCGGCTTGTGTATTACAACAAGGCCATGTTTGAAAAAGCCGGCGTAAAGGCCGAAGAAATCAAGACCTGGGAAGATTTTCAGAACGTTTGCTTAAAGCTGGACGAAGCCATGGCCGGCGACGCCAACTACATGCTGGCCTTCTGTCCCACCCTGGGCAACTTTGGCTTTGACACCATTGCCATGGCCAATGGCTCCAACGGCATCTTTGACAATAACGTAAGCCCAGACAAGGTGAACCTTTCCTCCAAAGAAAACGTGGAAGCCCTGACCTTCATGAAATGGTTCGCCGACCGCTATGGCAAGGAAAAGGTGCAGGCCACTGACGCGGCCAACGCCGGCGGCGCCCAGGACCTGTTCCTCTCCGGTAAGGTAGCCATGCTGGGCCAGACCTGCAACTATATCGCCACCATTGCCAAGTACAATGATGAAGCCAAGGTAGACTATGGCGTAATCGCCCTTCCGGCCGGCCCCTCCGCGGTGGATGGCAAGACCGGTGCTTGGGGCGGTGGGTTCGTATGCACCGTGCCCTATGGCACCGCCCACCCCAAAGAAGCCACCATGCTGGCTGAATTTCTGGCCACCGAAGGTGCAGCCATCTGGGCCGTGGAGCAAAAAGACGTGATGTGCGCCATCGCTGCCAACGAAAATCCCACCATGGCTGCCTCTGTGGGCTGGACCGAGGTGCTGGACCTGATGAACTATACCAAGGGCACCCGCAATCACATCTACTGCCGCAACGCCGCCACCTTCAAGGATGATGCTGTCAACTCCATCATGAAGACCTTCGAAGCCACCGATCCCACGACGGTGCTTTCCGATGCCGCCGCCAAGATCGAGGCTGCCATCGAAAACGAGAAGTTTATCTTCGGAGAGTAAGATAACTCATTTCTCAATTACATAGCGTAAGCCCATTTAAAGCGCGGGAGGGAGTTAGCGATTCCGTTAGCTCCCTCCTCTTGTATCGCGGCCTGCCCAAGGGCTGTGAACTCTAGCCTGGGGCCGCTTGATACCAGCAAAGGAGAACGCATATGCCAAAAACCGCAGCAATCATCCATACCACCTCCGCCACACTGGAGCCGCTTCGGCAGCTTGCCCAGCGTATATTGCCCGGCGTTTCCGTGCGCAACTATCTGGATGACAGCCTGCTGCCTGAAATCAACCGGGATGGATGCCTCTCCGCCGCTGTTAGGTACCGTTTTTTATCGCTTACCCAAGCAGCGGCCCTTGGCATGCCAGATGCCATGCTGTGCGCCTGCTCCTCGGTAGGTGAACTGGTAGAAGAGCTGCACGGTGTTTTCTGCATCCCTTTTCTGCGCATTGACGAGCCCATGGCGGAAATGGCGGCAGCCTTTTCAGGCCGCGTAACGGTATGCGCCACGCTGCCCTCCACGCTAAAACCCACCCTTCATCTGATTGAGCGCAAGACCAGAGAGCAAAACAGTAAGGCCCAGTTGGAAAGCTGCTTGATTGAAGGCGCAGGAGCTCTTTTGAACAAGGGCGACATCGCGGGGTATGACGCACTGCTCAAAAGCAGTTTCCATGCGCTGGCCGCGAAAAGCGATCTGATTGTGCTGGCCCAGGCCTCCATGGCCCGTGCGGCGGAAACATTGAACGAAGAAGACCGCGAAAAGTTCCTTACCAGCCCCGAAAGCGGCATGAAAGCCCTGGCGGCGCTGTTTGAAAAGTGAAAGCTCATCGCCCCTTCCTGTGGGCGGTATTCATAGATAGACTATGTGTCAGGAGTGCAGCCAAGTGAAAAGAAATGATATTATCAGGCAATATGCCCTGGCGGAAGCGGGCGGTTATGCCCTGGGCAGCTTTTCTCCCAGAAACACCGTTCTGATCCCCTATGTGATTGAGGCCGCCAAAGCGCAAAAATCCCCTGTCATTGTGCAGATATCCTCCAATGAAATGAAATGGTTTGAGCTTTCGCCAAGAGAGTTTGCCGACGCCTTTTATGCCGCGGCAGAAGGCAGTTCTGTGCCCGTGATACTGCACCTGGATCATACCTACGACATGGATGTGATCAAGAGCGCCATTGCGGCGGGCTTCCAATCCGTCATGATGGATGGCAGCAAGCTCCCCTTTGAAAAGAATATTGCCATCACCCGTGAGGTTGTGGAATATGCCCACGAAATGGATGTGGCGGTGGAGGCGGAGCTGGGCAGTATCGGTGGTGCCGACAAATTGGAAACCGGCGGGGATGAATCTCTTTACACCGTGCCTGAGCAGGCGGCGGAATTCGTTGAGCGAACCGGCTGCGATAGCCTGGCCGTCAGCGTGGGCACGGCCCATGGCGTTTATGCTGTGAAAAACCCCAGGCTGGATTTCACCCGCATTCAAAAAATACGCGGCCTGACGGCTGTTCCACTGGTGCTTCACGGCGGCTCAGGCCTGCCCCAGCACACAGTAGAGCAGGCGATCCGCATGGGCGGCCAGGGCGGTATCTGCAAGCTGAACATCGCCACCGACCTGGAACTGATTTTTCAGCAGGTCATGGGTATAGGCAGGCTCCCCAACCGGGAGACCGTGCTGCTTGATCCAGCCCGGTTGAAAAAGGCTGGTCAAAAGGTGCAGGCCTTTTGCGAGGACCGCATCAAAACCTTCCTGTTCAGCGCGGGAAAGGCGGAGGACGCGGAGGTGTTTGGGTGCGAAAAAAACGTGTCGGTGTAGTAGCCGATGACATCACCGGTGCCAATGACATTGGGGTCATGCTGGCTGGAAACGGTTATATTTCGGGCATCTTTTCCTTGAAGAACATGCCGGAAGTATCAGAAACGGCAGGCCTTGACGCGGTGATTATCAATACCGACAGCCGCCTGGACGATGAGTTCACCGCCGCCAGGAAGACAGAGAAGGCCTGCCGCTTTTTGCAGTCACTGCCCTGTGATGTATACCACAGTAAAACCTGCAGCGTGTTTCGTGGCAATATCGGCGCGCAGTTTGATACCATGAGGACCTGCCTGAAAGCGGCCTGCTCCATGGTAGTATTAGGCTTTCCAAGAAACGGGCGAACTACTGTTCACGGTATTCATTACGTGAACGGCGTCAGGCTGGAAGACACCATGTTTCGTAATGACCCGATCCACCCCATGACACAAAGCGATTTGAAAGCCATACTGTCCGGCCAAAGCAGCGGCAGGGTGGCAGTATTTGACGCGACTAGCCTGGATTTGCCAAGGGAAGAAGCCCAGGCGGAATTGAATCTGCTAAAAAATGAATGCGAATATATTATCTTCGATGTGCGGCATCAGCAGGATCTGGCTGTCATTGCCGGGCTTATCGCTGGGGAAACATGCCTGTGCGGCAGCAGCGCCATTTGTGAGGAGCTGCCCAAGGTGTGGGCGGATCTCCAGCCGGTAACCAGCCCGGCGGAGGGCCTTGTGCATAGCATAGCGGACCCCTGCGGTACGCTGGTCGTCTGCGGCAGCTTGACAAAGCCTGCAAAAGAACAGGTAGGCTACCTGCTGAAAGCAGGAATTCAGGGCGTTGAGCTTCCGGCCTGGGAACTGTTTGATAATGCGTTTTGCGAAAATCATATCGCCCGTCTTGCGAATCAATTGTGCTCGAATCTTTTGGGCGGCTCTCCGGCACTTTTGTATACGCCCCAGGAGGAAGACAAAATTGCCATGACCAAGGACGCTGGCAGAAGAATGGGGCTTGATGATGCGCAGACCGGCCGCCTGATCTCCAAGGCGCTTGAGGAAATTGTATCCATTGTCGCAAAACGCACGGGTTTAAAAAAGGTGGTAGCGGCAGGCGGCGAAACATCGTCCGCCGTGGCTGACGGCCTTCAAATTCGCAAAATGGTTATTATTCAAGAAATCGAAGCCGGTTTGCCGGCCATGTATGGCTATACGGAGCGGGGAGAGGAACTGCTTCTTGTCTTTAAGAGCGGCAGCTTTGGCAGCCCTTCCTTCCTTGCAAAAAGCATTGACAGCCTAAAACGCCTTCAGGAGGGATGCCTGCCATGATGCAAGCGCCTTTGTTTATCACCCCTGCAATGGAAGAAATGACGGATTGCTTCCGCGCCCCCATGGCCTCCCGGGAATTTGCGCCTGATGGAGGCATTTTGCGGGGCTGGCCCTCCTTTCACGCATCACCGGCCGACCCGGACGGCGGTTATCAATGCCATACATATACTGTGCGCTTTTTGATGGCTCAGCCGGTGGATTGTACGCTTTTTCTGGAGGTTATTGCTTCCACCCCCAGGCTGCCGGACATCCGTATCAGCATCAATGGCAAAGAGGGCATGTTGTATCCCTATCCCACGCCCAGCCGCGATAACGAAATCAAACCGGCGCATGCCCTGCATGCTGCTATCTACAGCAAGGATACATTGACGGTGCCGCTTCACAAGGGGTTGTTTGCCGATGGGGAAAACACACTTGCTGTGACGGCTGTGGATGACGGCAGCTGCTTGGCGGTGGAAAATCCCCAGGCTGTTTTGCGGCTGGACCGCATGGCATCCGCCTGCGGTTTTCATTATGGCAAGCTGGCGCTTTACCACGGGCTTCTCGTGAGCATGCGGGATACGTGCCATATGCGGCCCAGCGCGGTCTATGTAAAGGGCGAAGATGGGCTTATGGAAAAGTGCGACTGCGTGCTTTCACCTGCCTTTTTGGAAAACGCGCCGGATACGGTCAGCAGCAGGATCGCGCTGACTTTTGAAGGCGCCAACATGACTGTGCCTTACTCTTTTGTACGCAATGCATTTGGCCAATACCGCGTGCCCTTCTTATTGCCGGATGGGCAGGGAGCTGTATCCTATACCGTTTCCGGTGCCATAAATGCCACTGGCACGTTTTTGCGCCGCCGCAAATGGAAGGTTTTCACCACGCCTCATGCACATACCGATATCGGCTATACCCACCGCCAGTGGGAAGTGGCCGAGCGCATGAGCAGGAATCTGGATACCGCACTTTCAATGTTGAGCGGCGAGGAAAAGGACGCTTTTTCCTACATTCTCGATTCTGCCTGGGCGCTAGACGATTTTCTGGACACAAGGAATGCCCAGGCCCTGTCTGCTGTCATCAACGCGGCAAGGGACGGAAAGCTGGGCGTTCCCGCAAACTATGTGGATTTGCTGACCCAGTTCGCCTCGCTTGAGGATTTGATACACAACGGCGACTTTACAAAAAGCCTCTTAGGCCCTCACGGCATTTGTGCCGACCGGGTGGATATGGTGGATGTGGCCTCCGCCACAGGCGCGTACCCCACGATTCTTGCGGGAATGGGCGTAAAATACCTGCTTCACGCCGACAATCAGGATAGAGGGCCGTTCCGGCTGAACGGAGGCCTCCATCGCCAAAGCCCCTTCTGGTGGGAGGGGCCGGATGGCAGCCGTATTCTCACGTGGCTTGCCAGAATGTATTGTGAGCTGAAAAAGGTGTGCGGCTCTCCGGGTTCCCTGCCGGCTGCCGAGCGCGGGCTGAATATGTGGCTGATGGAGTATGAGCGGGAGGACTATGCGCCTGATGCTGTGATCCTTTACGGTCAGGAGGCGGACAATACCGACCTGGATGTGCGCATGGCTGCTTTCCAGAAGGCCTGGGGAGAATACGCGGAATATCCCAAGCTCATCCCCTCCAACGGAAGCAGCTTTTTTGAATATGTACAACCCTATTCGGACACCTTCCCCGTTTTCAAAGGCGATGAGGGCGCTTACTGGGAGGATGGGGCTGCCTCCAGCCTGCTGGCCTCAATCAAAGTGCGCAAAGCCCAGGCAGGGCTCAAGTGCGCCGAGGTCTTGGAAAGCCTGGCATCCCTGTATGCCCCCGGTACTTGCTTTCCTCAAGACCAATATGCACAGGCCTGGAAGCAGGTGCTACTGTACGACGAGCACACCTGGGGCGCGTTTTTGTCTGGCAGCGATCCGCAGGCGCTTTTGCAGCGGGATCAATGGCAGGTCAAAGAGCATATGGCTAATAATGCCTTTGCCTGGCGCGAAAAGCTGCTTTTGAGAGGAGCAACGCGGCTGAGCCTTTCGTGGAACAACCAGAGTCGGGAAGTGGTGGTCTATAACCCCTACAGCTTCCCGCTGGGCGGCTTGGTGGAGGTCGAGTTCGGGGCAAATGAAACCGTATGCACCCCCGAAGGCCAAGAGCTTCCATGGCGTAAAATCCGGGAGACTGCCACCCAGGTAGCAGCGGAAGTGCTGATTCCAGAAATCCCGCCCCTCGCCTACAGGCGTTTTCCCTTGCGCCAGAAAAAGGCCGGCGATACGCGCGGCCAGGCAACGCCTCTTGCGCAGGAGAAGCGCATTCTTCTGGAAAACGAATACTACAAAGTGGTTATCGATGCCGAGGCAGGTTTTGTGACCTCCCTGTGGGACAAGGAATGCGGGCGGGAAGTGTGCGCAGAAGGGGAGGGCATTGGCCGGATATTGTATACGAGGGGCGGCCGGGGCACCACCCTGCTGGGTAACCACGCGGGCCTTTCAAAAACCGGCGGCATCACGGCCGACGGTTTCTTTCCCCAAAGCTGGAGCGCGGAGAAGACACCGGCGGGGGAAAGAGCCTTCATTAACGGCCAGGCAGTGCTGGGCAGTGCGGTTGTTACTTATTCGCTGCCCAAGGGAGTAAAACGTTTGGATATTTGCCTGGAATACGAAAAGCAGGCCACCGACGAGCCGGAGGCCGTGTATGTTGCCTTTTCCCTCCATGCAAAAGAGGACGCAAAGGTACTCAGCGACAGCCAGGTGGGATGGGTGGACTGGCAGGAAGGCGTTCTACCTGGAGGCTGCAGAGAATGGCTACCGCTTCAAACCTCCATGCTGGTTCAAGACGACGGGTACGATTTGCAAATAGCCTCTCCCGATGCCTTTTTGTTTACGGTGAACCAGCCTGTGCAAGGGCTTTGGGAAAGCGATTTGCCGGTGCGCGGAGGCCGTCTGTACTCCTATGCACTGAACAATTATTGGCGCTGCAACTACTTGGGCAGCCAGGGCGGCACCTTTACCCTGCGCTACAGCATTACCTCTGCCGTATCCATTCCCTTTGAAAAGGCCTTTGCCTTTGGCTGGGCCGCGCGCCAAGGGTTGTATGCCCAGCGCATGAGCTATCAGGAATTCCGCGGAACAATTCCCGAAGCGCTGGCAGATTCCGCCGGGGGAACGCTGATGAAAGCGGATTCCGATCATATCTTTGTAAACACCCTGCGCGGCACAGGGGAGGAGAAAAGTTGCCTCCTTCGGCTAATGGAATGCGGCGGGCGCGCCGGCGCAATCACCGTTTCCCTGCCAGGATGTGTCTTTTATCAAGAGGCAGACCACCTTGGCCGGCCCCATGGTGAAAAGCGTGCCGCGATGGGGGAAACATTCCAAACAACCATGACCCCTTGGCAGGTAAAAAGCTTGCTATTGCACTTTTCATAGCTAAGCCGCCCATGCGTACGGCAGGATTTTGCCGTATCAATGGGTAGGCTCTGAGAGCATGCGTGAAGGGGGCGGTGAGGATTTCGCGTCTTCGCACGCGACCAAAGGGCTTTCTGCTCAGTCCGGCCAGCTCAATAGTTACATTGCTGCGCTTTCGCTTGCATTGCTCCTTTTTGCTGGCCTCCTGCGCCTTGCCTGTTTACGCCAGCGGCGGCAGTGCTTCGGAACCTTTGCATACATTCAGGTGCCTTTTTCTTAACTATTCATCCAAATAGGTGCTTCACTCATCAGCATTTTTTGATGGGAACGTTACTTATTTTTATTTTGTTACAATTTCTTGATTCTGGCGGCATTATGCATAATTTTTAACATAATTACGGTTGACATACCCATTTTTTCGTGATAATGTAATGCATATCAGAAACGGGAACGTTCCTAAAATAAAGGCGGCGATTGTATGGCAGCAACGATTATTGATATCGCGGAGCTGGCGGGTACCTCCAAAAGCACCGTTTCCCGGTACTTGACTGGCGGCGCCGTAAAAAAGAAAACGGCGGCCAGCATTGAAGCCGCCATCTCCTCTTTGCAGTATGCGCCCAACATTAACGCCCGCCGTCTGGTGCAGGCCAAGACCAATGTAATCGGCGTTGTCTTCGACGATATTTCCATGTATTTTTACGCGGAGATCATGCAGGGCATCCAGGATGTGGCCAACCAAAGCCAATACATCTGCAATTTTTTCAGCCGTGCCAACTGCAACCGCCGGGAAGTCGATTTTCTGTCGCTGTTTGCCCAGGGCCAGGTGGACGGCATCGTGTTTGCCACCTTCCGCCAGCGGGATGCCCAGGAAATAGCCTCCATCGCCGCCACAGGATTGCCGGTGGTGCTGTTGGGCTCCCGGGCCGACCATTCCGGCATCTCCCATGTGGATGTGGACAACAGGCTGGGTATTAGCGAACTGGTCGGCTATCTTCACAGCATGGGACATAATCGTATCGCCTATTTAAACGGGCCCCAGGTCATGCCGGCGGCCTTGAGCCGGCTGGACGGCTATATGCAGGGCCTGCGCAACTGTGGCCTTCCTTTTCAAAAAGGGTTGGTGGTGGATGTGCCCTGGTCGGTGGAAGGCGGTAGGGCTGCCATTGAGGAGCTTGCGGCGCGCCGGGAATCTTATACCGCCCTGATTGGCTCCAATGAATTCTGCGCCTTTGGCGCGGCCAGGGCGCTGCAGGCAATGGGTATGAGTGTTCCGGAGGATGTATCTGTCGCCGGTTTTGATGACAGCCCCCTTTTGCAATACGCCACCCCCAGCATCACCACTCTTCGCCAGCCCTTTTTGCAAATGGGGCAGATGGCCGTGCGCCAATTGATGACCAGGCTGCAGGACCCGCAGACGACACCTGTTTCCGTATACCTTCAGCCCAAGTTAATGGCGCGAAGCTCCTGCGCAAAAGCGAGCATGGTGGAGGTAAAAGCTGAAACAGAGGAAGGTGGTGCGGCATGCTGATTGCAAAGCGGCAAAAAACCGCCTATCTGTTCATACTGCCCTTTTTTATCGTCTATCTCATATTCAGCCTGTATCCCATTTTGAGTTCATTCTTCCTCAGCTTTTTTGCCGATTCTGATCCACTCAGCGGCAAGGGTATGATATTCGCTGGGCTGGACAACTATGTTCGCCTGTTTACATCCAACTATTTCTTCGGCTATGTAGGCAACACCATTGTCATCTGGCTGTTTTCCATTATACCGCAGCTGACCATTGCGCTGATTCTGGCCTTGATTCTCAACGAAAGGTGGGTCAAGGGCCGTACGCTGCTAAGAAGCGTGTATTACTTTCCCAACCTTGTCACCCCCATCACCGTCGGCCTTCTATTCAATATGCTCTTTAGCTATCCCGGCGGCGCGGTCAACAATCTTTTTGCGGCGCTGAAGCTTTTGCCGGAGCCTGTTGATTTTCTGCGCCAGCCCATCCTTGTGCGTATGGTGATCGGTATCGCCACCTGCTGGCAGAACTTTGGCTACAACATCATTTTCCTGACCGCTGGCTTGCATTCCATCAGCCAGGATGTGTACGAGGCCGCCGAGGTGGATGGGGCCAGCGCTTTTCGAAAGACGGTATCCATCACACTGCCGCTGCTCAAGCCCATGCTGCTGTACATCATGATCACCTCCATCATCGGCGGGCTTCAAATATTCGACGTTCCCAAAATGTTTCCGGAGGGCATGGCAGACTATACCCGCACCATGGTTCTGTACATGTATGAAAGCGCCTTCAAGCGTTGGCAGTTTGGCTACGGCGCCTCCATTGCCTATGGCATCTTCATGATTATTGCGGTTTTCTCTCTGATCGCATTACGGGTAACCCGAGGTAAAGGAGGGGACTTGGAATGATGCAAGCCCGCTTGGCAAAAAGCACTCCCTCTTTCCTGTCGCCGGACCGCCTGCGCAGAGGGCTATGGCGTTTGTTGATTTACGTTGTTTTGCTTTCTGTTGCCTTGGTGTCCTTCTTTCCATTCTTTACTATGCTGATATCTTCCACCCATGACGCGTTCCACATCACCTCAGCGGTCAACCTTCTGCCTGGTGACCAGTTTATGCGCAACTATGAGCGCATGCAGCAAAATAAAAATATCTGGCAGGGTTTTCTCAACAGCCTTCTCCTGGCCGCAACGAGTATGAGCTTGTGCCTGTACTTCTCCTCGATGACGGCCTACGGCTTTTCCAAGTTTTCCTTCAAGGGCAAGGGACCTTTGTTTACCGTCATTATGGTGACCATGATGATCCCAGGCCAGCTGGGCGTCATCGGCTTTTTCCGGGAGATGCAGGCTTTGAAGCTTACTGGTACCTACTGGCCGCTGGCCATTCCTTCCATAGCCAACTGTTTTGCGGTCTTCTTTTTCAAACAGTATCTGGATGGCGGCCTGCCCAATGAATTGATCGAGGCTGCGCTCATTGACGGATGCCGGGAGCTCCCCCTTTTTCATCGAATCATACTGCCCTGCATGCTGCCGGCACTTGTTACCCAAGGCGTAATGAGCTTTATCGGGAGCTGGAACAGTTACTTGATGCCGCTTTTGATTTTGAATAAGGGGTCCATGTTGACGCTGCCGGTGCTGCTGGCTTCGGTGAAGACCAGCGCCGGTACAGCGGACTATGGCGCGCAGTACGTAGGCATTCTCATCTCGGTAGCTCCGCTGCTTGTTATCTTCCTGCTGGCCAACAGGGTCATCATGGAGAAGATCGCCATCGGTGCCGCGATTAAAGGATAGCTTTTCCCCGGATTTCAAGCGGAGGAATTCCGCTGAATGATAAGGAGGTTCCGGTATGAAAAAAATCTTGGCTCTTACCCTGTGCCTGCTGATGGTTTTGGCGCTGATGCCTGCCGTCTCCCTGGCCGAAGCACCCACCGGCGAATTCACGTGGTGGACGTTCTTTGACCAGGCGCCCTTTATCAAGGAACAATTTGAAGCGGCAAACCCCGGTATCAAGATCAACCTGGAAGTGTTCGGCGGCGATGAGTATCAGACCAAGCTGCTCAACACCTTGACTGCCGGCGAAGGCGTTCCTGACATGTTCGACCTGGAAGAGGGCTACGTTTACAAATTCCTGGACAGCCCGCTGGTACAGAATCTGGAAGAAATGGGCCTTGCCGATATTGGCAAGGACTACTATCCCTGGGCCATCGACTTCGGCCGGGACTCCACAGGCGTGTTGAAGGGCGTTTGCGACAACGTAAGCCCCGTTGCCTTCTGGTACAACCGCAGCGCCATGAAAGAGTGGCTGGGCACCGATAACGATGTGGAAATCAGCGACAAGCTATCCAGCTGGGACAAGGTTCTGGAAGCTGCTTTGGATATCAAGGCACGTTCCGAAGGCAAGGTCTGGCTCTGGCCCAACCTGTCCGAAATGGTCAAGGTGGAAGGCTACAGCTTGACACCCTTTGTGCGCGACGGGGCATTCGCCATCGATCAGGGCTGGATGGACTTGCTGGCCACCATGCGCAAATTCTATGAAGCCGGTGCGGTATCCAATCTGGGCTCCTGGAGCGGTGAATGGGCCACGGCCTGGAACGAGGGATCTCTCTTGATCCGCGTCATGCCCTCCTGGGATTTCTTCACAGACTGGGGCAAGAACACTGGTAACATTGGCGTGGCCAAGCCCTTCAAGACCTCTTATGAAGGCGGCACCTACCGCGCCGTGTATGCTGGCAGTGAAAAGAAAGAGCTCATCGCCCAATTTTTGAAGTTCATCACCACTGTGGAATACCAAAGCGCCAACCTGGACACCAACAACCAGATGCCCGCCAACAAGCTGGTACTCAGCGCCAAGGGCGAAGACTACACCAACGAGAAGTTCGGCGGCCAGAACATCTTAAAGACCTACGACAGCATCTGCTCCGCCATTGCCAACATCCGCCCCGATAAGTACACCCGCGATCTGCAGAACCTGTTTGGCAAGCATGTAAACAACGGCCTGCAGGAGGGCAAAACGGATGAGGAGATCATCAACGCTTTCAAGGCGGAAGTAAAAGACAAGTACCCCGAGCTCAATGGCCTGTAAGCTCAATCATAAGGGGCGGGTAGAATGCCCGCCCCTTTTTCAGATGGTGTTTATTGCCTTTTTTTGTTATGATGGTTAATAGACTTTATCACTTGGAGGCGTGCCGATTCATGAAACTTCTTCCGCATCTTTACCAGGTGGCAGGACCGGGATTGAGTCACACCACCGATGCCACGGCCTATCTGCTTAAAGGCCAACAAGGTTTGTATTTAATCGATTGCGGCACCGTGGAAGGTTATGACCGCATCGTTGGCAATATACGTTCCCTGGGCTTTGACCCCAAGGAGATCAGGGCTATCTTTGCCACCCACGGTCACTATGACCACGTGGGAGCAGCTGCCCTGTTTTTGCGTGATTTTCAAATACCGCTTTATCTGCATCGGGCGGATGCTGCCTGTGTGGAATCGGGCGATCCCATTAAGACCACGGCCGGCCTGCTGTATGGCAAAGTTTTTCCGCCTTGTCCTGTGAAAGCATCTGTGGAGCCCGGCATCGTGATAGAGGACCCCCGTTTTACCTTGGAAGCCGTTCATACCCCAGGCCATACACCGGGAGGGGTATGTTATATCGTAAGGGACGCAGGCATGGTTACGCTGATTGCAGGGGATACGCTGCATGGCGGATTCAGCCATCAGGTAGGCTCCGACGAAAGTGCCTGGCGCCAAAGCCTGAGCGAATTGTGCGCCAGGCATTACGACAATTATGTATTCGGCCACTGCCCGCCCACTCTGCTTTGCGATGCCGATGAAAGGCTCGATTGTATGCGGCGCAGCTTCGGCATCTATTACTCGCCCTGGTTCAAGGCCTTTGATCAAACTTATCGCTACTAAGTCTCTATTTACGCTTTTGATAGGGAGGACAGCAACATGGAACAAAAGACGCTGCACATGATCGGCAATGCCCATATCGATCCCGTCTGGCTTTGGTGCTGGCAAGATGGTTTCCAGGAAATCAAGGCTACCTTCCGTTCCGCGCTGGACCGCATGGGGGAATATGACGACTTTGTCTTCACCGCCAGTTCTGCCGCCTTTTATGCCTGGGTGGAGCGGAATGATCCGGAAATGTTTGCCGAAATTAAGGCGCGGGTGAAAGAAGGCCGGTGGCAGATTGTCGGCGGGTGGTGGGTCGAACCCGATACCAACATTCCCTGCGGTGAAAGCTTTGCCCGGCATGCCCTGTACAGCCAGCGGTATTTTGAGGAGAAGTTTGGCATAACTTGCCGTACAGGCTATTCGATTGACAGCTTCGGCCATACAGGCGCTTTGCCTCAGATTTTGCGGCTTTCCGGCATGGACCGGTACGTGTTTATGCGGCCTGGACGCCACGAAAAGGCGCTGCCCGGCTCCCTGTTTTTTTGGCAGGGAAGCGAGGGCACGCAGGTAGCCTGCTTTCGAGTCCCCTACGAATACTGTACCTGGGGCAAAGAGCTTAACAGCCATGTCGCGCGCTGTGCTCTGGATGCGGATGCTACGCGCGGCATCATGTGTTTTTATGGGGTAGGCAACCATGGCGGCGGCCCCACAATAGAGAACCTGGAATCCATCAAGGCGCTGAACAGGCAAAACGGGCTGCGGTTGACACTTTCTTCTCCGGACCGCTTTTTTGATGAGGCACTGAAAGTGCAAGGCGATCTCCCGGTGGTGGAGGGCGATCTTTTGCACCATGCCAGCGGCTGCTATGCAGCCCATTCCGGTATCAAGCAATGGATACGGCAGGGGGAAAACCGCCTGCTATCCAGTGAAAAGTGGTCGGCTATCGCATCCGCGGCGCTGAGTACGCCCTATCCGGCAAATGACCTTGGCCGCGCCTGGAAAAAGGTGCTCTTTAACCAGTTTCATGACATTCTGGCGGGTACCAGTCTCTTTGAAGCATATGAGGATGCCCGCAATGAACTGGGCTTTGCCATGAGCGTGGCTGCGGACTGCCAGAACGACGCGCTGCAGGCGCTGTCCTGGAAAATCAATATTCCCTATGCAAAAGAGCAGCGGCCTCTGGTGGTGTTTCATCCCCACGCTTTTGACATAAAGTGGCCGGTGGAAATGGAATGCGCTGCTGTACCGCAAAACATGCGCCTGATGGATGACATCGACAATATCGTTCCTTATCAGATCGTCGATTCCTCTGTTGCCAGCAATGGCCGCGTCAAGCTTTGCTTTGTGGCGGACCTGCCAGCCATGGGCTACCGTACCTACCGCTTGGTACCTTGTGAGGGGTTTGAACGGCCGGGCGAGGAAGCTTCCGCCGAGCCGCTGACGCTTTGCAATGAGGCAATGCGTGTTGTTTTTGATAAGAACACGGGCTGCATCAGCAGCCTGAAGCTGGCTGGCATGGACGCGGAGCTTTTGCGGGGGCCTGGCGCGCAGGCGCAATTGATGCAGGATAACAGCGACACCTGGTCTCATGAGGTGCTGCGGTTTGACCAACACAAAGCTACAATGCATGCAAAGAGCGTTACCCGCACGGAATCCGGCCCTGTGCGCAATGTCATCCGCGTTGTAAGCGCCTTTGAGCAGTCATCACTTTGCCAGGAATTTATATTGTACAAGGATCTGCCGGTGCTGTTTGTGCGCACTACGGTGGATTTTCATCAGACGCGCACGGCATTAAAACTACGATTTCCTGTCAATCTCAACTATTGCCAGATAACCGCCCAGGCGCCCTACGGTTATGCGGACAGGGTGCCAAACGGCGAGGAACATCCCATGCACGGCTGGCTGGATGTGACCGGTGCCGCGCCAGGCCGGGATGGTGCCACAACTGGCTTGGCGCTTCTCAATGATGGCAAGTACAGCTATGATGCGCACGACCGGGCATTGCATTTGACCGTGCTTCGCAGCCCATTCTATGCTAACCACACCCCCTTTGTCGTGGAGCAGGGTATGACGTACCCGGCGATAGACCAGGGCATACAGCGCTTTACCTACGCCCTTGCCCCTCATCTTGGGCCCTGGCAGCAAACGGATATGACAAAAAGTGCCCAGCTTCTTAACCAGCCTCCCATCGTACTTCCCGAAACTTTCCATCCAGGCCTGCTGCCTCAGTCTGCCTCCTATGCAAAGGTGGAGGGCGAGGGCGTGCTTTTAACCGCCCTAAAGCTTGCCGAGGATGGGAGCGGAGATGTGATTGTGCATTTGGATCAGGTAACCCGCAAGGCATGCCGCGGCATGCTCCGCCTGCCCCTTTTGGGTCGCGAAATCCCCTTGGAGCTGCGCCCAGGCCAGGTGCTGGCGCTGCGCATACCTAGGGACGCGGCGCAACCGGCGTTTGAGGTTGATTTTATGGAATATCCGATGGCTTGACGGGGGAGGGATACCGCCATGCAAACGCCAGCTTATCTGGATGAAACACGCAGCTTTGAAGAGCGGGCGCGGGACCTTGTTTCCCGTATGACCGCTCAGGAAGCCGCAAGCCAGCTTCGTTACGACGCACCGGCTATTCCTCATCTTGGCGTAAAAGAATACAACTGGTGGAACGAGGCGCTGCACGGCGTTGCCCGCTGCGGCCTGGCCACCGTTTTTCCGCAGGCGATTGGCCTTGCCGCCACCTTTGACGAAGCCGCGCTTGAGCGCGTGGGGGAAATCATTGCCACGGAAGGCCGGGCCAAGTACAATGCCTTTCAAAGCCAGAATGACCATGGCGCGTACAAGGGCCTCACCTACTGGAGCCCAAACGTAAACATCTTTCGTGATCCGCGCTGGGGCCGCGGCCAGGAGACCTATGGCGAGGACCCCTATTTGACATCCCGCATGGGTGTGGCCTTCGTTCGCGGCCTGCAGGGGGATGATCCAAAGTATTTGAAGGCCGCCGGCTGCGCCAAGCATTTTGCGGTGCACTCCGGCCCGGAAGCCCTTCGCCATGAGTTTGACGCTGTTGCTTCTCCCCGGGATATGAGCGAAACCTACCTGCCGGCCTTTGAAGCGCTTTGCCGGGAGGCAAAGGTGGAAGGCGTTATGGGTGCCTATAATCGTACCAATGGCGAACCTTGCTGCGCCAGCCCCACCCTGATGGGCAAAATCCTGCGGGAGGCATGGAGGTTTGACGGCTATTTCGTCAGCGACTGCTGGGCCATTGCCGATTTCCACCTGCACCATAAGGTCACCGATACTGCGCCGGAATCTGCTGCGCTGGCTCTGAAAAACGGCTGCGACGTCAACTGCGGCAATACCTACCTGCATTTGCTGGCTGCCTTGCAGGAAGGGTTGATCACCGAGGATATGATCCGTGAAAGCTGTGTGCGGCTGATGACAACGCGCATGCGGTTGGGTATGTTTGATGCGCATACTCCCTGGGATACGCTGTCCTATGACGTAGTGGACTGCATAGCGCACCGGGACGCGAATCTGGATATCGCCCGAAAATCTCTGGTTCTGTTAAATAATGATGGGTTGTTGCCGCTTGATGGGGATAAGCTGAAAAATATTGCTGTCATCGGCCCCAACGCGGATTCCAACGCGTCGCTGCTGGGAAACTACCACGGCCATTACGGTTCGGCTTTCACTGTGCTGGAAGGGCTTGAAAAGGCGCTGCCGAACGCCAGAATCACAAGAGCCCGGGGCTGCCATCTGTGGAAGGACGCGGCGGAGGACCCGGGATACCTGGGCGACGCCATCAGCGAAGTGGTGGCCGTTGCACATTTGGCGCAGGTTGTGGTACTGTGTGTAGGCTTGGATGAAACCATTGAAGGCGAGGAAATGGGCAAGGCAGGCGAGAAATGGACAGGGGACAAAGGGGATTTGCTGCTCCCCAAAGCCCAACAGCTGTTATTGGAATCGGTACTGGCGATAAACAAGCCCACCGTGATTATCAACATCACCGGCAGCGCCATTGATTTGGGTATAGGCAATGAAAAAGCCAATGCCGTGATCCAGGCGTTTTATCCCGGCGCACTGGGCGGCCAGGCGGTGGCCGAACTGCTGCTGGGGAAATTCAGCCCCTCCGGCCGGCTGCCGGTCACCTTCTACTACAACAGCGCCCCCCTACCTGACTTTGCCGATTATAGCATGGAAGGCCGCACCTACAAGTACTTTCAAGGTACGCCCCTGTACCCTTTTGGCTTCGGGCTTTCCTATACCATCTTTGAATACCATGATCTTGTGCTGGAACCCGCTCATCTTGGGGAAGCGGTACAGGGCAGGGTGATGGTTAAAAACACAGGAACAAGGGATGGTGAAGAGGTGGTGCAGGTGTATGTAAGCCATCAAAACGCCAGCGTTCGCACCGCCAAATATCAATTGGTGCACTTTGGCCGCGTTTTTTTGAAGGCTGGAAAAGAAAAGACGTATTCCTTTGTACTGCCGTCCCGTTCCCTGGCGCTAATCCGGGATGACGGCGCGTTCTTCTTCGAGCCTGGCAAAATTGCGGTCTTTGCCGGCGGCAGCCAGCCGGATGAAAGGTCCCTGGCGCTATTGGCTCCCGCTCCGGCAAAGGCGGAATTTACTTGGTAATTTATCATCGTGTGTTGCGGTGACCGCAGCGCACCTGTACATATCGAAAGAGGGAAGTCAATGAATAAGCAAAGCTCCATCAACAAGCCATTTCTGGGGCTGGATATCGGCGGCACCAAGTGCGCTGTGCTGCTTGCGCATGTGGACGGCGGCATTCAAATCGACGACAAGATGCGCTTTGACACCCATGCGGAACTGGGCAAGGACCAAACCCTTGCCAGACTATATGAAACCATTGAGGCCATGTTGAAAAAGCACGGCCTTCGCGCTGATGACCTGCGCTCCATCGGTGTAAGCTGCGGCGGCCCGCTGGATTCCAGGCGTGGGGTGGTGCTTTGCCCGCCCAATCTGCCCGGCTGGGTAAATGTGCCCTTGACACGGATGCTTACCCAGCGGTATGGCATACCCGCTTTTTTACAAAACGATGCCAATGCCTGCGCCTTGGTGGAATGGAAATTAGGTGCCGGGCGGGGCACCCAGAACATGATCTTTTTGACAATGGGTACCGGCATGGGAGCGGGGATCATTGCCGAAGGCAGCCTTCTGTGCGGCATGAGCGACATGGGGGGCGAGGTAGGGCATCTGCGTTTGACGGAGAATGGGCCGGTTGGGTTTGGAAAGGCCGGATCCTTTGAGGGCTACACCAGCGGTGGAGGCATCGGCCGCCAGGCCCAGGCCTGGACACAGCGGCTCGTAGAAGAAGGAAAGCCCCCGCAATGGATAAAGGACGGCGTGCAGCCGGCAGACATTACCACCAGGCTGATTGCGGATTATGCCAAGCAGGGGGATGCGGACGCCAAAGCAATCTTTGCCCATGTGGGCGAAATGCTGGGGCGTGGTCTGAGCCTGCTGGTGGACACCCTCAACCCGGAGTGTATCGTCATCGGCAGTGTGTTCGTACGCTGTGAGGAGCTGCTGCGCCCAAGCATGGAGGCGGCGCTCAAACGGGAAGCCATTCCCTTTTCCCTAAACGGCTTGAAGGTGGTGCCCGCCATGACCGGCGAAGCACTTGGCGATTTGGCCAGCATTATGGTCGCCCTTCATGCCCTGCATATCGATCCCATGGAGGAGGCGCATGAACGCAATCCCAAGGTGCTTTCCCATCTAGAGCGGGCTATAGTACGCCACCCGGCGCTTGAAGCGCAGCGGGAAGAACTGCTTACAGTGTACAAGACATTAAAACAATGCTTCGACCAGGGCGGAAAACTGCTGATTGCCGGTAACGGCGGCAGCTGCGCCGATGCCCAGCACATTGCGGGCGAACTGATGAAGGGCTTTTATTTGAAAAGGCCTCTAAAAAAGGAAGAAAAGGAGGCGGTGCAGAGATACACCAGCGAAAGCATGCCGGATGCGCATCAGAAGCTGCAGCGTGCCCTGCCGGTGATTGTGCTCAGTGAGCACAGCGTACTGAACACCGCCTTTGCCAATGATGTCAGCCCGGAGCTGATGTTTGCACAACAAGTGGTGGGCTATGGCCGCGAAGGCGATGTGTTCCTTGGTATCAGCACCAGCGGTAATGCCCGCAACGTTCTGCTGGCTGCGCAGACGGCGAAGGCCAGAGGGCTTACTGTTATCGGTCTTACCGGCGGAACCGGCGGCAAGCTGGCGGAGACTGCCGACAAAGCAGTGATTGTGCAGGGAAACAGTCCGGCAGATGTGCAGGAGTTGCATCTGCCTGCTTACCATGCCCTGTGCGCCATGCTGGAAGAGCATTTTTTCGGCGAAGGAGAGGCTGAATAAATGTTTGAGGAGCTTCACATTTTGTTGTGCCGCGACGATGGGCGCACAATCAACCCGGGCGAGGACGGGTGCCAGGCGAACACTTCAATCTTAACCTCGCCTGATACAGGCGCTATGGGGCTTGTGGTGAATGCGCAGTTTATGCCTGATAAGCCGCTGTTCAAAATTCAGCACGGCTTTGCACGGCAAGGGGCTGTCAAGGTGCGCCTTCCAGCAAAAAATACGCGGTACATGACGGTATATCAGCATAAGGATTGGTGGATCCGCCCAACGTTCACTGTAAATGCGGCGCAGATTCCTCCCCGTACCCAGCTGCTTCTGTGGCAGGAGGAGGACGAATACCACGCATTGATCGCTTTGTGCGGCAGTGATTACCGCGCCGATATCCAGGGCGAAGATGAAGGATTATTGGTCACGCTCAGCTCCAACCAGGACGGCAGAATGGACTGTCAAACGCCTGCCCTTGCCTATGCCCATAATGCCGATCCCTTTTTGGCGTGCGAAAACGCCGTGCTCTTCGGGCTTGAGATGGTGGGATGCGGCAAGGCCCGCGTAAGCAAGCGGTATCCGCAGATTTTTGAAAAGCTGGGCTTTTGCACATGGGATGCTTTTTACCACCAGGTAGACGCCCAGGGAATTGATCAAAAGCTGGACGAACTGCGAGAAAAGGGCCTGCCCCTGGGCTGGGTGCTCATTGATGACGGTTGGTCCGATGCGGATCATCAAAAAGCAGAACTGCAGGATTTGGATGCCGTTTCTGAGAAATTCCCCGGCGGCTTAAAAAACACCATCACCCACATCAAAAAAACGTATGGCGTAGAGTATATAGGCGTCTGGCAGGCACTGATGGGATACTGGAACGGCGTAAAAAAGAACAGCCCTGCCTATGAGGCGCTGCGGGACAGCCTGACGGTTCTCCCGGATGGCCGGCAGGTGCCCGATCCGAAAAACAGCTTTGCGTTCTGGCACACATGGCACAGCCACCTTGAAAAGCAAGGGGTGGATTTCGTAAAAATCGATGAGCAAAGCGCACCGGCATTGTTTTTCGGCGGACGGATGACTTATGGGGAGGCATCCCGGGGGATGCAGGCAGGCATTGGCGCTTCGGCTGCGCTACATTTTGATGGGAACGCCATCCATTGCATGGGCATGGCCCCGGAGGATATGTGGGCGCGCCCCTCCGCCGCGCTGATACGGTCCAGCGACGATTTTGTACCCGGCGCGCCGGACGGCTTTCTGGAGCACTGCAAGCAGAATGTGTACGGTGCGCTTCTGTTTGGATTCCTGTACTGGGGCGACTTTGACATGTTTTGGAGCGCCCATGAGAAAGCTGTGCAACACGCCATGCTAAGGGCCGTAAGCGGAGGGCCTGTATACGTCAGTGACAAGGTGAATCAAACCGACGCCAGCGTTTTGTGGCCGCTGATCAGCGTGGATGGTACGGTTTACCGCTGCGAGGGGGTGGGCCTGCCCACAGTGGACTGCCTGCTTAGTGACCCGGTGGAATCGGAAGGGCCGCTTAAGATATGGAACACCTATCAGGATTCCTTTGTGATTGCAGCCTTTTCTCCCAGGGAGGACCAGCCCTCTCATGGGATGATGCGGTTGTCAGATATCCCCAAAGCCACGGGGGAAGCCTATGTCTGCGTATCCTTTGCCGGCAACTGGGCCAAAGTGCTGTCTAAGGATGGCGGAGTTCTTTTTGAAATTCCCGGCGGCCAATCAGCGGTCTTTCAACTAATACCGCTGCATGAAAAGTGCACGGTACTGGGGCTTACCGACAAGTACGTCAGCCCCGCCACGGTGGAACGCCTGCTGTATCAAGAAAATGGGTGCCAGGTCTTTCTAAAAGAAAGCGGAACATTTGCCTTTTATATGAAAAATAAACCTGATCGTATTACTTCAGATGCCGGGGAATTATCACCAGTATCATTGGGGGGAAATCTGTGGAGTGTCTCTGTTCCTGGAAGAACATGGACGATCCATTGGTAAGAATGCCAATTGTGCAATTCATATAAGGATGATGTGTTAAAAGATGTAATAGGATTTATCGTCTTTGGTCTGTCATCATAATAATATTCTGAGCAGCACCTTCATTGATACAAGCATCTATAAAGCAGCTGTTCAGATATATGGCATAAGGGAAAATGTGCTTTTGTGAATAGAAGTAGATGCTTTTGGTAATTCCTGGCCACTCAACATCTTTTTTTCATAATGGATAAGAATACTAAGACCAATTTGGGATCAAACTGGGTTTCACTGAAACGTTCAATTTCTTCCATTGCTTGATGACATGGCAATGCTTTTCGATATGGTCTGTCATTTGTCATGGCATCATATGCATCGGCAATAGCAAGTATCCTGCACTCTATCGGAATATCCTCTCCCTGTAACCCCAATGGATAGCCTTTGCC
>JAEWSC010000068.1 GCA_023398575.1 Bacillota bacterium
CTTTCTATCCCTAAGTGTGGGATTATTGAAAGAGGCGCTCTTTTTGTTTGCTACTCACTGTCTGTCACTTGCTCAACCCGCTTATGAAAGCCTCCATCCTTGCGGCAGATTCTTTGCGCATTTCCTCCGTGACATGGGCATATGTGTCCATAGTAAAAGCTGCTGTATGGTGCCCAAGGGTATCCTGCACGCTCTTGATGCTGTCGCCTGCCCGGAGCGCTGCAACAGCGTAGCTATGGCGTAGATCGTGGAAGCGCCGCGGCTGGATGCCGGCTTTCTTCTGCAGCTTTTTGAACCATGTCAATGCCACCTGATAGGACAGGTGATCCCCTACCTCGCTGGTGAATACATGCCCAGGACCATCGACCCACTGTGGGCCGACAGCAAGCTTTTGTGCAAGCTGGGCTTTCCTATGCTCCTTGAGGGTTTCCATGACGAAGGGAGCCGGAGTGATGGTCCGGGGCTTATCGTTCTTGAGGGGGCCGAATCTGAATTCGTCACCCTTCTTCCTGGGCCGTAGGAGCTGCCTGTCAACACGGATCGTGCCGCGCTTGAAATCAACCCGGTCCCAGGTGAGCCCAAGTAATTCCCCTTCGCGCATGCCAGTGAACACCGCAACCTTATACAGCGCTTCCAATGGATGGCCGGCAATTGCTTTTAAGAACGCGCCTATTTCTGCGTTGTCGAGTGGGTGTATTTCTGCCTTCTCGACGCGGGGCAATGTACATATCTCTGTTGGATTCACGCGAATATACCCCAGCAGCACGGCTTGCTGCAATGCACGATGTAGGCAGCCATGAATATTGCGAATGGTTTTTGGGGAGAGAGGCTTTGCCGCTGGAGCTTTCTTCTCTTTGCCGGCCTTCGGTTCCTCCACCTTCGGCTTGTCTTCCTTGATGATCTTCCTGCCGGTCTTTTTCAGATCATTGTACATCTTCTGAATGGCTGGAGGCTGGAGTTTCTGCAGCAAGACCGAACCAATAGCAGGTTTGATATACAATTCTATGTCCTGCTCATACTTTGCTGCTGTGGCCGGCTTGACGTTTCCAACATATTCAGCATGCCACACAACCAACCATTGCCCTACGGTGATCCTAGATGGCTCCACAAAAGTGCCGGTATCTACTGCTGACGTTGCCTGGGTAAGCGCCTTGCGAACCTCTGATTCCGTATCTCCGTACACGGAAAAGCGCCGAGGCTTACCGGTGCCAGGATCACAGCCGGCAGAATAGCGGGCTTCCCAGCGACCATCGGGACGCTGGCGAATGCTGCCTCCACCGTTTGAGTTACGTTTGCGCGGTATTTAGCCCACCCCCTTTATCAGGCATCATACATGTATCACTCGATGCTATTAGTATATCACAGAATAGTCTCTACTGTTAATAAGACTAGAATGCGGATAAGAATGTCAATTATGCATGAAAAACTTTCTCCGTCACAAATTATCACAGACTATCACAAGTCAAGTGTGGTATAGTATAACCGTGGAGTTGTTCAATAACGCACAACGCTGAATAAAATAGGCGAATCGGGGGTAATGCTCCTGTGTTATAATAATATCGTAGAGAGTCGCCCAGCGCACAGCCGGGCAGCTTTTTTTCATGGAGGGAGGTGTGTAGAAATTTTTCCATGCCAAAAAGGGAAACCCGGGGGTAATTGAAATGAGACACAATATTACTGTGCCATTATTCGACAATGCAAAAAAAAGAGTAAAGTAAAAAACAGTCATAACTGTGTTATACTATAGGCGTGGAAGGTCGCTCAAACTGGTGGCCTTTTTGTTTCCAAAATCGGCGTATGCGTAGTGCTAATCACAATTCAAAATGAGATACTGCGGGGCAATTGAAATAGTATATAGTATTAATGTGTTGTTTAATAATAATGTATAAAAGAGTGTAGTAAAAAGTAGTATGATCTGTGATATACTATAAGTGTAAAAGATCGCCTAGTTTGGCGGTCTTTTTATTTAGCATAGAGGCAAAGGACTGCACAGAACTTTTTTCTTCAAATAATAAATTTGGGGAATCAGGGGCAATCCTAAGAGATAAAATCTTAATATGGTTTCTTCAACAATATTCAAACGTGACGAAAATGACGATGAACTAGGCTTACTATGTCAAGGTAAAGAAATCCAGACCGCTTTCGATTAACGCAGAAAAAGGTGCGTAAAAATTTTTCTAAGACTGAAGATGGGCATAGAGGATATACAAACCAGATTAATGCAAACGAAAATTAAACAATAACGTAAAGGTTAGCACAATGTTGCAGCATGTTACATGTCAAACATGATATAATGTAAGCGTGAATAGCCACTTACTCGGGTGACTTTTCTTTTTACACTGGCGGTATAAGGGCGACACAGAAAGTGATTCACTTTTGTGGATATAAAGGCGTAAAACGGGACTACGGGGCAATATATAGGGTTTATAATGTTAATGTGTTATTTTTCAACAATGAATAAACTGTCCGAATTTTCCTAATCAAAGGCGTTATACTGATAACATAAAAAACCGCCCAGCATGGCGGTTTTTTTGTGTGGCTTTCGAAAGGGGGTGAGAATAAATGGCGACATACTTAAGACCGACATAGCTTGTTGTCCTATACCACAACACTGAACTATACCTCTCACTGTAACACTGGCATATGACCGGCGTATGCATCAGCTCACATCCATTCAGGCCAGGGGCAAAGATTATCAGCTTACGCTCTCCCCCGATGCAACAGAAGAATACTTTTGCTGGGCGGAGGAAGTGGAAGGACGTATCAAAAAAGAGTGGTCCGGTATTGCAAACGGATGGGAAGGAAAATTGGTAGGCAACACCGTGCGCCTTGCAGGAGCCGTCAAGCTGTTGGATGATCCCGATCCGATACACCCCATCACCGGCGATCATTTCTGCTCAGCCGTAAAGCTGGCCCGATACTTCATTGCTCAAGCCCTCCATATAACTGGTAAAGACCTTGGCCTTGCACCTGATACCAGGGATGTGCTAGATGAAATTAAAAAGCAGGCACAGCCAACCGTAAAAGCCTACGACCTGAGGCAAAAACTTCGCTTTCGGAAGCGATTCGAGAAGGAAGGCAGTGTCAATAGCGCTTTGTTGGAATTGGAGCGCTTGGGATATATACGTCAGGGCTTACCGCCCGAATGGAACGGCATTGGCCGGCCACCTGAATCGCTATGGGAGGTGCATCCTAATTTAATAAATGATCAGATGGAGGTAGAGGAGATATGACAGGTGATCAGGCGATCTTAAGTCTCGAGGGATATGGATACAGATTCACTCTACAGCCAAACCATAAAATCAGGATTGAGAAGCCAACTTATCAGCCAAAGGCAGGGCAGCAGATTTTGGAAAGTCTTCGATCAGACAAGTCTGCCGCTGTTCATCTTCTGCAGCAAAGAGCCCAAGGCGCTACCGTTGCGATCATGGAGGATCAGACTACCAGATCAACAGATTATGCCGATATAAAACCGCTCAAATACGCCCAGGATGCAGGAGAAGTCGAAGTGAAGCGGATTATCTACCATCGAAAAAGCGGCTTAATTGAGGCCGTATGGCGGCCAATGGTACCGCTTCCTTTCCTGAACCTGGACAAGTATAGGCAGATAATTTTACCGCCTGATGGCGGGTAGGAAACTTAGTACATAAGCGCAGCCGGTCGGAATGCAACAGACAAAAAAACAAATGAAAGTGAAGGGAAAACTTTATGAAACTGAACCAGGAAAAATCTTTGGAATATCTTGCGGAACTGAAAAAAATCGAGAACGCCCACGATTCGATAATGGCAAGGAAGCAAGCTGCAGCGGAGAAAGTGAAGCAGCTGCAGGCCGACAAAAAGAAGCTTTTACTCAAGCTGTCGGCAACCACGTCACAGGCCGATATCACCAGGATCACGAAGGAGATTGCAGAAATCAACCTGGTAATTGATGTACAAAGCGCCGTGGCCAACAGTGATATTTCATCGGAGATCAGCGCCATGCTGGGCCAGGCGGCAAAAGTCAGCAGTGAAGCTTTCCGTGAATACAATGCGCTGGTAAAGCAGGCCGTTGCCGAGCGGGAAGCGATCCAGAGGAAAGCTAACGCGGATACAGTGGAAATCAACAGACAGCTTCGGGAGCATCCGTATCACAGAGCCGAAAGGTTAAGGAGCCTCATGGACGATTACGCCATGCCCAGACCGGAAAGGCCCGGTTCGCAACAGGGCGGGGCGCAATGGAAAACCGGCTTTGGCTGGACGGAGTGACGGTTCCAATATTGAAAATCAAGAGAGGTAAGCGATATGCTCATAAATGCAACCGGCAAACTGACGTTATTGGAAAGCTCTGTCTTGCGAGATGGTACCATATGTTTGAAGCTTAAGCAAAACATAGTACCTGCTGAAAACCTTGTCAAAAACAACGACGCGATATCTATCAATATCGACGCAGACAGCACAGAGGGATCGTTGAAAAATTGCGTTATCGTTGGTGCATCCCGTGCCCACGCAACTGATGGCAAGCGGCTGGACAGGGCCAGGAGAGCGGGCGGGAAGAAGGTGTCGGCATGAACTGGAAAGTTGATATCATAAAGCTATTGGATAAGATTGATAACCAGACCACGCTTCAACGTATTTTCAAGTTTATCAGCCGCCTGTACGTACACAGTTGAACAAGCCAGTGGAGGTGTAACTGCCTCCACTTTTTTACTGCCTGTATATCTCCTCGCGATCACACCAGGCTAATTATCGAAATTATCTGATACCCTTAAAAGGGGTCCATAAAAAAAGAGGGTGCCGGCTTAATCGACACCTATTTTTAGTTATCAGAGTTTTCAGACACCCTAAAAAGGCATGGGCAGAGCATTGTAAGGGCACCGGCAGGCTGTAAGGGGTATACCGTTGCGTTATACCCTAGATTGAAACGAGGGTTTTATAAGCGCCTCCACCCTCATTTGAATTGAGGGCGACAGGGTACAATGAAGATTGTATTACAGATCATATATAGCTTAGAATTATTTCAATTGGATAAGAAGAATTGTTCCGGCATTACGCCGGGTCCTTTTCTTCTACAAACCATTTATTCGCCACCAGGAACATCACCCGCTCACGGCCCTGTATCCGCACCTTATACTGCAATCCTGCGCCGCCATGCTTTAGGCTCGCGCCAGGCCGGATATCAAGCACCTTATCGATGATAAACGGGGTATTGTCTTTCCAGTAAAGCGTTGTCGGCACAATGGTGCCATCCGGCTTGAATGTGGCGTCCACGCGCAAATAGGTGGGAGCCTGCATGATAAACCCTCCTTTATCAATTGACCCCGTGAAACACAAAGCAATACGCCTATCCGGTTTGGGTCATGGCAAATCACCTGCCTTTATGTGTAACCCATGCTTGGCCATGTAGACCAGTTTATTGTACAGGTCATGGTCCAGCGCAAAGCTGGTGACTGCCGGCGCTTCTTCTGCCACTTCCTGGGCGGCTGTATCGAAGTAATGTCCCATCACCTCATACAGTTCATTGGCATCATGTGCGGCCGCAGCAGCTTGCTCCTCTTGGCAGCCTTGGGCCAGTAGCGTGTGCAGCTGCATGGCGGTATACAAATCCCAACGGTCGGCCATGCGCTGCTGGTTGCGGGGCGAAAGGGCTTGATAGCGTTTGACGCATATATCCAGAAAGCTGTTGGTGATAAGTGACATGGTAAGCCCTCCTTTATTTCCCGCCATTGAAGAAGCTGACTGGGTGTATGGTGTGATCGGCTACCGGATTGATGGCCGCGAAGGCGCTATCCGTCATCACCACGCCGCGCTGGATCACGTTGTGGCCCCATCGGCGGCGGATATCATCCAGGGCTTTGGCAAGGTCGTGCTCCTTCTCCCTGCGGATTACCTGGCCGAAAAGATCGGTCTGCACAGGTGCGTTATCAGGCACCAGGCTGGAACAATTGACACCCATGGAGCGCAGCGGCAGCATGCCCATGTACCGCTGCTTGAAAAGGCCAATGGCTGTCCGGGCAATCTCTCCGGCCAGGGCGGTGGAGTGACCGATGGTATGCTGGCAGCCGGCAACGTTTAGCTTTGTGTCGCGCACCGAAATGCTGATGCACCGCCCACGCAGGCCGCTTTCTCTCATTCGTGCAGCCACCGACTCAGACAACATGAAGATGGCAGCAGAGGCAGCTTCCACGCTGGTGACATCATGGGGGAGTGTAGCACTGTTTCCCACAGACTTGATGGCAACCCGTTCATCAATATTCATGACCGGGCTGCAGTCCAACCCATTGGCGAAGGCCTGCAGGGTAAGGCCGTTTTTGCCAAACTTATAGCTTAGAATCTCCGCTGGGTAATTGGCAAGCTGGCCGATGGTGGTAACATTAAGGCTTAACAGCTTCTTTTCTGTTTGAGGCCCAACATACAACAGAGCGCCGACAGGCAGCGGCCACACAAGCTTCTGGTAGTTTTCCTTGGTGATGACGGTGGTGGCGTCAGGCTTTTTGATATCAGAACCCAGCTTGGCAAATATCTTGTTATCGCTGACGCCTACGCTAACGGTAATACCCAGTTCGCTTACGATCCTGTGGCGCAGCTTGTCGGCCAGGCGCTTGCCATCCTCTATTGTGACGCCGGGGTTGGAAATATCCAGCCAGCACTCATCCAGGCCAAAGCTCTCCACCAGGGGTGTGAACTCCTCATAGATGCTGCGCATGTGCCGGGAGTACCTGATATACTCATTGTAATCAGGCGGTTGCACAATCAGCCGGGGGCAACACTGCCGCGCCTGCCAGACAGCCATGCCAACCTTGACGCCCATTTTCTTTGCTTCTCTGGTGGCTGCAAGGACGATGCCATGTCTGGCTTCCGGATCTCCGCAGATTGCTACAGGAAGCCCGCGGTAGAGAGGATAAATCGAACAGAATACAGACGCATAAAAGCTGTTGGCATCGCAGTGCAGGATGACGCGATTCATGATGACGCGGTTCATGATCTCACCTAGATCTATCATACGAGAACGCATGTTCTCTAATGCACATGATAGCACTGAAACAGAGCATTTGGCAATGCTTAAAATATGGATGCACACATTAAGGCACACAAAAGAAAAGCGCCCGCGATGGGGCGCTTTGATTATATACGGCGTTTAAACTGCTTCGGCTATAATACCATCCAGCGCTGTGGACAGGATGCCAGTGATGTCAGCGCTGTCGGATAACCAGGCCTCGCGCGCTTCCTTGGGCAGTATCACAGGCATGCGGTCATGGATGTAACGAATGCCTGGCGCTGCATCGCGGGTGAGGATGACAAAGACAGGCAGCTTCTTCTCTTGCTCGTAGCGGTAGATGCCAGCCATGTAGATCGCCTGGCTGACTGGGTCCTTTAAGGTGTGCTTGATCTTCTTGGTGCCTTGCTTCTCCCATTCAAAGTAGTTGGTAGCCGGAATGAGGCAGCGGCGCTCCAACATTGGTTTGCGGAACATGGGCTTTTCCAATGCCGATTCGCTGCGTGCGTTAATGATCTGCCCTTTGCCATC
Source organism: Bacillota bacterium (assembly GCA_023398575.1). GTDB lineage: Bacteria > Bacillota > Clostridia > Christensenellales > Aristaeellaceae > JAEWAH01. Next base: position 7,505 of record JAEWSC010000068.1, read on the forward strand.
AAACTTTGCAAAGCCCCATTGCATGGGGCATGGGGTGGCAATATGCTGCTTATCAAGTGCAATGACTGGAACAATGTTGGTGGGGTAGATCTCACCCAGCGGCATTTTGATCTGCTCATATTCGGGGTTACTTTGGATAATGCGGTTGACTTCGGCAATGATCTCCTTCAGCTCTTCTATGGGGATTTCTTTGTCAACGTAAAAGCGTCCACACATAGGCTATCGCCTCCTCTGTAGCATTATTGTATCACGCGGATCTTTAATCAAACGAAAAGATGACCCTTTTCTGTAATTTTACCATGAAACAAGAGAGAAAGGTAGCTGGGCATGTAACCACTCCCCCACTTAAAAACCTGCACAGGTAAAGGGACACAGACCAATAGGGATACCACAATAGAACATGCAAGCCACTGTATAGGGGGTGTAGTACCTGGCATTTCAGAGACCACAAATGACGCCTTCACCCTAGATTGAATCTAAGGCCAAGTTGTATTTAGGGTATTTAAAAGGGGTGTAGCCTTAACCTACACCCTTACACGGCAGCACAGAGGGCCAGGGAAGCGCTGTTGTGCCGTATCCTTTGCGGCGATCCCTGGCGCACCGTTGCACATGGGGCCGGTGTGTTACTGCAATGCATGCACCGGCAAGGGCTGGGAACGCTGTCACCCTGTATTGAACGCAGTATGAATCACCCTAGTTTTAATCTAGGGTCATCGCAAGGGGTGCTATCTGAATTAGCACCCTCATTTTAAATGATGGTGGAAAGGGGGGTCATTTAAGCTTACACCCTTTAAGCTAGATTGAATCTAGGGCTATGCTGAATTGAGGGCATGCAAAGGGTGCGAATTGAATTCATACCCTTTAGCCGGACCAGAGGCGCACGATTCGCAAAGGGGCGGTATTGAATACATACCCTTTGAAGGATGTAACGCGCCACGTTACACCCTTCACCGGCTATGATGTGCACAGGGTACCCCCCGGCGGGTAGGCACCCTAAAATGTATAGGGGGCCGAACCAACAGGGTAAGGCTTGCGCGTAAAATATTCCCCAATCAACTTTCACAAGGTGGTTCGCAAGCCGTACATGTACCCTAGGGGTGGTCGCTATTCTGTATATTCGTGCTTTCCGAACCGCATCTTTGCCTGTCTCGCAGAAAAAAGTCCCTTTTTGAATTTCTACTTTTGGTAAGAATCGAGGCACAGCCCCAAAAAATGCACTTTTTAATGCTCAAAAAAGCCGTTTTTTTGATGTATATCAACTGCCTACAGGCAGGGGGAAAAAACCTATTTTGGATTATGGAGATCAAAAGCGCGGGTTTGCGCTGAGCTTCATGTGCAGGGATGGGTAAGCACCTGGAGCCTGGGCCATAAGACCGAGCAGGGAATCACGCTTTATCGGTCAGAAAACAGGAGGGTGGCGTGTAGCCCCTCTCCTTTGTCAGAGCAATAGGCAAGGGGCAGCTCGACCAAAATGCTTGACGGTTATATACAACAGGGGTTAAACTCAGATAGAAGGATCGGCACTGCTGCCCGGAGCTCCATCAGGGGTGTGGATGGGTCTTGAACGGCATGACGGTCCTTCGTTTTTGTTTTCCCACAGGAGACAGTGCGTAGGGGGCATTACTTCTCTGCCTGCAGCTGGCAGCGTACGGCCGGCGGGTAACACGCAAAAATCTGCGAATTCAAACAGGGTATATGCCGGCAGTATGATCGTTTTTTATCTTCGCAGATGGCTTTTAAGTGTTTTAAGTGTTTTAAGAATACCCGTATGTATTTCAAGTGTTTTTGGAAAAACCGTAGAAGCCTTTTAAATTATTATTTATATTTTTATAATTATTTTTTACCCCAATTTCTACCCCAAATACGATTTTACGTCATTGTATATCGTTTATTGAAAACGCCAAAAAACCTAGGAATTAAGCCATTCTTACAGACATGGTTTATCACCGTTTTACATCGTTTTACGGCAATCCTCGAATTCAAGTCCCGTCGATCGCACCAACAGCAACCTATTGATAAACAAAGTTTATCAATAGGTCTTTTTTTGCAAGCATAATTTTCAGCACACTACATCAACACGAAACGAAAAGCTGACCCATACCCAACCGAGCAGAATTACAGTCACCTTGATTCCTGCTCTTAGCCCAGTTATTTACTGTTCATCGTTCTACACATTTACTCGATAATGATGTATAGTAATGATACGAAAATGCGCAATATAAGCAAATCCAACCAAACTGCACAGAATTGTCTGCTGAAACTGATTCCAATGGCTATTCATGCATCCGTCAAAAGAAGACGAAACATCCTTTGACTTAGCCTGATTCTAGCAAGAGGTGATTTCATGAAATTCCCAAAAAGCAGCTGTATGAAAATTGTACATGAGATCAGCGGCATTATCGGTGAGCAAATCAACATGATGGACCATGAAGGCATGATTATCGCAAGTACCGATCCAACCCGTATTGGTACATTTCATGCCGGTGCAAAACTGGTGGTAGATGAAAAAATGGACAGCCTGACAGTACATGACAATAAGGAGTATATTGGTGCAAAGCCCGGAATCAATCTGCCGATTGAGTTTCATGGCAATATCATTGGCGTTATTGGCGTAACCGGTCCGGAGAAGAAGGTCGGAAAGTATGGTCAGATTATCAAAAAGATGACAGAAATATTACTCCTGGATATCTCCATGCGGCAAGAAAACGATATTGATCAGCGCATTCGTACCCGTTTCTTAAACGACTGGATACATGGCACGCCTAAGGAGATCAACCGTCAGATGGTGGAAAACGGCAGACAAATCGGCATCGATATCACCTTGCCCCGCAGGTTTTTGCTGGTGAGCATTGTGCCAAAGGATGAAACCGCCACCATCGCATTGCAACGGGCAATGGATGCGGCGGAGGGCAGCGTGAGAAAAATGATCACCGCCATTACTGATGCGATTGTATTTAAATCCGGAAGTGCGCTTGTATGTTGTGTACGTCAAATGGATGATGCGCGTATGCTTCAAATTGCTAACAACATCAAGGAGAGTATTGAAAACAACGGCAGGCTGTTAGTTTGTATTGGAATTGACGATGCCCTTCAAAACTATGTATTTATCAATACAGCCTACCAACATGCGCAAAAAGCATTGCGCACTTGCCTTCGTTCACCCACAAAGGATGTCAGACTGTACGACAGCATTAATATGGAAATTTTTTCTGGCGAACTCCCCGATATGACGAAGCTGGAATACATACGGCGGATTTTTCGCAACTGCTCCCTAAAAGAGATTGCAAATTGGATTATGCTGCTTGACACTTACTATTCGTGCGAAGGCTCAATCTCTGAAGCTGCTAAAAGCTTATTTATACATAAAAATACGCTGCAATACCGCTTGAAGCAGCTATATGAGAAAACTGGATATGACCCGCGAAGCATTCGCTTTTCTTCTTTATATTATAATGCAATCCACTTTTATCATGATATTGGAGAAAAGATGCAATTGGATGCAGATGCGAACCATAAGGAGGGTACATAATCTGTTACCCAAACCATAAATCAGCCACCAATTTTAATCTGTGTAACATAGTCATCTATTCCTGCATGTGTATAATAGAATACAACAAGGTCGTTACAAATTCATAAGGAGGTTTTTCTATGACAGGTATTGGGCTCATCATTGTTTTTATTCTGGCCGTTGTACTTATGATCGTTGCCATTAGTAAGTACAAGGTCCACCCCTTTCTGTCCATCATGGGTATTGCGCTCATCTTTGGTCTTATTGCCGGCATCCCGCTGTACAAGTATACAGACGCCAATGGTAACGCTGTATCCGGTATCGCCGATGTCATTGGCGCGGGCTTTAGCGGAACTTTCAGCAGCATCGGTATTGTCATTATCTTTGGTGCACTTGTGGGAACGCTTCTGGAAAAAACCGGCGCGGCCCTGAAGATGGCAGACAGCGTTGTACGCCTAGTGGGCAAAAAGCACCCAGAGCTGGCAATTGGGCTGATGGGCTGGATTGTATCCATCCCAGTATTCTGCGATAGCGGCTTTGTCATCTTGAACCCTATCCGCAAGGCACTGGTCAGACGAACTGGCACCAGCAGCGTCGCGATGACTGTGGCTCTTTCCATGGGCCTATACATCAGCCACTGCTTCATACCGCCTACGCCTGGCCCTATTGCGGCAGCCGGCACTTTGGGTGTTGGCGACAATCTGCTACTGGTCATCGGCCTTGGCGTATTGCTATCCATCCCGCCACTGATTGCAAGCTATATTTTTGCCAAGCTCATTGGTAAAAAGGTGAAGTCCACAGAAGATAATAGCAGCGACGAAGCAGTCAAAACGTATGAACAGCTGGTAGCGGATTATGGCAAACTGCCTAACGGCTGGTTGGCTTTCGCTCCAATCGTAACCCCTATCCTTTTAATGGGCTTGGCTTCTGCTTTTGCCATGGCAAAAATCACGGTTCCCTTCCTCGCCTTCCTAGGTACCCCCATCATCGCGCTGGCTGTTGGCGCAGTCATCGCAATCATCAGCTTGTTCATAGCCGGCAAAGGTGAAGATTTCTACGAGCTGACCAATGAAACACTCAAAACCGTTGGCCCTATCCTATTTATCACAGCGGCTGGCGGCGTACTGGGAAAAGTGATCGCCTCCACCGATATCGTCAATTTTATCAAAGCAAATGCACTGACACTGCAATCGATCGGCCTTTTCTTCCCCTTCCTGCTGGCAGCCATTCTGAAATCAGCCCAAGGCTCCTCTACGGTGGCGATTACAACCACAGCCGGTATCGTCGCCCCGCTTTTACCAATACTCGGCCTGTCCAGCCCAGCCCTCGCATCCTTGACTGTCATCGCTATTGGCGCAGGTGCTATGACCGTATCCCACGCAAATGACTCCTATTTCTGGGTGGTAACCAATTTTGGTGGCATGAGCACCCAAGATGGTTACAAAACGCAGACGTTGGGCACGCTCGTGGTCGGCATTGCTTCCATCCTTGGCGTGTTTGTTGTATCCCTGTTCCTGCACTAAGGCATATGGGCCGGACTGTTTGCAAGAACAGTCCGGCCATCTCTTTGTAATCACATAGATTATTATCTATTAGTGACATGGTTTGGAGTGACATATGATGCATTTAAGAGAAGATTGTGACTTTATTGTTAGGCAAGCGATATCAGCCGTTCAGCCGCATGCCGCCGTTGCAAGGGCATTGAATGGGAAGATATTCGGCAAGGGCAGAGTTATATTGGTTGCCATTGGTAAAGCGGCCTGGTCCATGGCAGATGCTGCCAAACAAGTATTGGGCAAGACCATCCACCAAGGAATTGTTATCACCAAATATGGGCATTCCATGGGTGAGATCAGCGGCATATCTATCTATGAAGCCGGCCATCCGATTCCCGATGCCAATTCGTTTATGGCAACTGAGGCGGTACTTGCCGCCACATCAAACCTAACGGATACAGACACTGTGCTGTTTTTGATATCAGGCGGCGGGTCTGCTTTATTTGAAGCGCCTCTCATCAGCGCGGAACAGTCCGCTGACCTTACCAGTCAACTGTTAAAAAGTGGTGCAAATATCATTGAAATGAATACCATACGCAAGCGCTTCTCCAAGGTAAAGGGAGGACGTTTTGCGCTGCATTGCCAGCCCGCGCATATCTATTCCATCGTATTATCAGATATCATTGGTGATCCGCTGGACATGATCGCATCCGGCCCTGCCCATCCGGACAGCAGCACCACGGAGGATGCCATACTCATTGCCGATAAGTATCGTTTGAACCTTACAAATGATATGAAAGCGCTGCTGCAGAAAGAAACACCAAAGCACCTTAGCAATGTAGAAACGGTGGTTACAGGCAGCGTACGCGAATTGTGTAATGCCGCAGCGAAGGCAGCCGGCGAGCTTGGCTATCGACCATTGATCCTCACTGATTCGCTGGACTGTGTGGCACGGGAAGCTGGTTCCTTTTTTGCCGCTCTGTCCCGCTACCATCAAAGCGGCACAGAGCCCATAGCCGTAATCGCAGGCGGAGAAACGGTGGTGCATGTCACAGGATCAGGCCTTGGCGGCCGCAATCAGGAACTGGCACTCTCTGCTGCGCTTGGAATCAGCGGCCTTAACAAAACAGCGGTATTCTCATTCGGTTCTGATGGTACAGATGGCCCAACCGATGCGGCGGGCGGCTTTGTTGATGGAAATACAGCAGCTCATTTGTCTCAGCTGGGAATGGATGCCTATCAGTCTTTGCAGAACAACGATGCCTATCATGCACTGAAAGCATGCGGTGGCTTAATCATTACCGGGCCGACCGGCACCAATGTCAATGATGTTTCGGTTTTATTGATCCGGCACTGATAATTGCTATCATTGATTGTCTCATGTCTTTTTTAGGGTTTGTCACATTAATTCTATCTCTACCCATTGCAGGCTGCACACGCCATATAAATGGCAACAGTCTGCATTTTTATTCATCAGACATATGTATGAGAGAGGATCATATTCATCAACGATTTGACATACATTAAGTCAGTAGTCTGCTTTCCATTTTAATAGAAAATCAATTTTATAAAGTGCGTATTGACATTCCACAAATGATATGATAACATTCTTTTACAAGCTATTTAAACGATTAAATTAATTGCTATTTTTTTATTCAAATATTTAAACGATTAAACACACACTCACTCCTTTAACCGAAAATTTAAACGATTATATCCACAAAATGCGTTAGCTATCAAACCAAAATTTGCGAAAAGATGAAACTTTCTGTAGCTGCAATCCAAATTTATAAGCATAGGATGGATGGTTTATGATGCATGTAAAGACCCTACCTCTAAGGAGTATTCATGTTTCAGATGGCATATTGCAGGAAATGCAGAAGCTTGTTAAGGAAAAGGTGCTCACCTATCAATGGGAGGCCTTGCATGACCGTGTGGAAGGTGCGGCCAAAAGTCATTGCATTGAGAACTTCCGCATTGCAGCAGGAATGGCTCAGGGTAATCACTATGGCGTAGTTTTCTTAGACAGCGATTTGTATAAGTGGCTGGAGGCTGCCGCTTATTGCATTGAAGTGTTCTGCGATCATGAGCTGGAGGCACTGGCCGACGAGGCTTGCGAGCTGATCAGCAAAGCGCAGGGCAGCGATGGATACATCAACACCTACTATACGATTAAGGAACCAGATCTTCGCTTTACAAACCTGCAGGAAGGCCATGAACTGTACTGCGCCGGCCATTTTTTCGAAGCAGCCACCGCATATTACAATGCAACCGGGAAAAGGCTGATTCTTGATACTGCCTGCCGATTTGCCGATTATTTAGCAACAGTTTTCGGAACAAAAGAAGGTCAAATTCTTGGGTATCCGGGACATCAGGAGGTCGAGGTTGGCCTTACAAGGCTATACGATGTGACCGGCAATACCGCCTATCTTGATCTTGCATCTTACTTTATTGCCCAGCGCGGACAAGAACCGCTCTATTTCGAACAGGAGCGGAAAAAGCCAAATTTCAAGGACATTTTTAACCTCCCGGTGATTGCAGAACGAACATATGCGCAGACTCATACCGCCCCTGTTCATCAAACCGAGGCGGTCGGCCACGCTGTGCGCGCGCTGTACATGTACAGTGCCATGGCAGACCTGGCAAAAGCCAAGGGCGATCCAGATTTGAAAACTGCATGTGAAAAACTATACCTTAGCGTTTCAAACCGGCGCATGTATATAACCGGCGGTGTCGGCTCCACAGAGCACGGCGAGAGCTTCACCATCGATTTTGACCTTCCCAATGATACCATGTATTGCGAAAGCTGTGCCTCTGTTGCGCTGATGATGTTCTCCTCGCGCATGGCAGCATTGACTGGTGAGGGGGGGTATTATGACACGGTGGAACGCGCCTTTTTCAATCAGGTGCTTGGCGGTATTGCCCAGTCGGGGACTGAGTTTTTCTATGTAGGGCCACTGGCTGTCAATCCCCATGCATGCTGCGGAAATCCCGGCTTTCACCATGTCAAGCCAGTACGCCAAAAGTGGTTCGACGTCGCCTGCTGCCCAACCAATATCGCACGGACCATTATGAGCATTGGGCGCTATGCGTTTGGTGCAGACGACGACACGCTGTATATTCATATTCCCATTGCCTCCAGAATACATGCAGATCGCTTTTCCCTTGCACTGCACTCCCATTATCCCTTTGGTAATACGCTGCGCATTGAAGTATCAGAGTTGCAGCAAAACGTTGCTATCAGGCACTCTGGGCTTGCACCTGTGAAGGATATCCAGATCAATGGGCAAAAGACCGTATTACCCATTGAGCATGGTTACTATCATTTAAAAGCTTTGCAGCCGGGGGATGTGGTCGAAGTGACGTATGACCTTCAACCTAGATATGTGGTATCACATCCCAAGGTATTAAACAACGCGGGCAAAGCAGCTGTTATGCGTGGGCCAATTGTTTACTGCGCCGAGCAGGCAGATAATGCAGATGGTGTCTTCCATTTACGACTCCCCCACACCCCCGGATTCACAGAATCCAAGACGTTTATCGACAACGGCTCCATTGCCTTAACAACCCATGGTACGAAGGCCACTTACGCTGACAACGATTCGCTGTATCAGTATCAATTGCCCAAATGGGAAGAGGCTGATATCACATTAATCCCCTACCATCTGTGGGCCAACCGCGGTGAAGGGGAGATGCAAGTGTATCTGAACGTTGCAGATTGATAACCAGCGGCATGTGGTGCATAACAATTTTGCAGTGCTTGAAGGTCAACCTCAAAGAATTGGCATGTCCACTTTTTCTAAACGCAGTAATACACAGATGTGTATTCAATAAAA
>JAEWSC010000037.1 GCA_023398575.1 Bacillota bacterium
GTCAGCGTATTGCTTCCGTTTGCTCCAAGGCTAAAGGCTGCCGGTGTCGCCAAACCAGGACCGCTCACTGTAAAGTTGAACGTATCCGTTCCGATATTCGTACCGGTTTTCTTTACTGTCAGCGATGCGCTCTTACGATCATTCTTGAAGGTCACCACATCTGTGGCGTCTTGTCCTGTCGTATCTGTCGCTGCATCCAGCGTTACCTGGGTGCTTATGCCTGTTACATAGGAACCTGTATTTACCTTATACTGCGTCGTATAGTTGTTGTTTGCTGCCTCTGTCACTGTGTACTGCGCACCAGCCTGCAGACCCGTCATCGTATTGCTTCCGTTTGCTCCAAGGCTAAAGACTGCCGGTGTCGCCAAACCAGGACCGCTCACTGTAAAGTTGAACGTATCCGTTCCGATATTCGTACCGGTTTTCTTTACTGTCAGCGATGCGCTCTTCACCTTATTGGTCACAACAATCTTAATATCAGGATCCCCTACGTGCGTAGCACCACGAGTAATATTGGTTGTTGTCGAAGTGCCAGTAGTCGGCGTGCCATTATTTATAGATATTGTGGTAGTGAAGTCACTCAAAGTAGAGGATGGCAACCCGGAAACGTTTGTTTCCTTTATGGTATATGTACCAGGATACCTAAGATCAGTCAGGGTACGTGCATTAACGCTCCCAGATCCCAGCATACCACTGTAGCTGTATGAGTTCGGGTTCGGTTTCGTGAGGCTGATGCCAAATAGACGTTGATCTCCCGTTATGGGGTTTCCATTCCCATCCAAAAGCACCTTCTCCAATTTAAGGAGAATCGGATCAACCGTCGGTACAGGAAAAGTTTTTGTCTGCTGCGCGTTGTTTATATCTGTGTATGTAATACCAGCTGACGCGTTAGTTGGATATAACTTGCCTTCACCAGTTCCGGATGATGGCGTTGCGTTGAGGATACCATCATTGATCGTCACGCGATATTTCAGTTCCATGTACCTAACCAGTGTACTGCCTGATACGTTCTTGGTCAACGATCCGTTCCAGGTAATCGTACGATTCGCAGCATCATAAGATGCCGCTCCCCCAGTAGGATCTGTTGTTATAGAGTTGGTTATAAGGTCGAAGCCTGGGGCTATTACATCTGTGATTGTCGCGTTTCTTACGGCAGCATTGAGAGCACCAGCGATGCCGGTAAAAATTCCAGCCAAGTCATCCGCATCATTGGCGCTGTAATAGTTACCACCTGAGGATATTTTAGTCAAAATATAGGGGCCGGTATCTTCGGTGCTTGCACTGCCACTTAAACCCAAACCTATTGTATAGATCGTGATGTTATTGTTTTTTGCAACACCCGCCTCGAAAATCGCACTGTTTCCATGATGGTAGTGGTAAGATTCCCTTGGATTAACACCAGGGGTGGCGTTACGTGTTAAATATCGAATCGTTATAGAGGCGTCTGTGCCTGTATTGTTGCCATAATCAAAAATATCCGTAGAAAGGCCTGTATAATTGTTCCAATAACGATTATGAGTATTACCATTAATACTCTCTGTACCATGTTGATCGAAGTATGTAGGGTTGGCAGAAACGCTCCCATTATACCTCCAAGGTTGGGTCAGCGGTTTCAGCGTTGCAGTGTCTTTGAAAGTAAAGCTTCGTGTTGGCTCACCGTCTGACAAAAGGACAATATTCTCAAAATCCCCAGTCACACCAGCCAAAAGATTGCGCGCTTGGTAAATTGCTGCCTGCGTATTTGTATATTGCGTACCACTTGGCCTTGATATATCGTTAATATCACTTAGCAATGCAGCTTTCTGAGTATAGTTTTTAAACCCCGATTCCGTTGATGCTCCATTTCCAAACCCTACAACTGCAACAAATATATTCGGGTTTGGATTTTGGGTAGGCATTAATGTATTTACAAATGTTACAGCAGCGTTCTTTGCTGCTTGCAGGTTATTGCTTCCCATACTCGTTGACCAGTCGATTACCACCACAGTATAGAGCTTCTTTGCTGTGGTGTCACGCCCTTCCACCCGCAGGGTAACATCCCAGGTATTTATCATCCCAGAGACTGGCACCGCTGTTTTGTTTATTTTGACCTCTCCGGGAGTAAAGTCACTGTCTCCGCCACTGCTGCTCACAGATAAGCCACGATCAGCAAGCCAATGAAGGCGATCTTCCAAGGAAGGAATTGATGCTTCGAGCCCAGTCATCGTATTTTTATATATCATTGCATTGATATAGATTGGATCCGAAAAAACCTCTTCCCTCGGAAGTTCGGCAATCGTGACTAGTACGCGCCATAGATAACCAGAATTTTCACGAGTAATGGCCGTTTTATATTCAGCGCCTGTTTCGCCTTCTATGTCACTCCAGGGTTTTTCCCAATCCTCCGTATACTGCCACTGGAAAGCATACGTCAGGTTTTCATATCCTGTCAAAACAATAGAGTAAGTGACAAACTGTCCTTCCTGCACGGTTCCTTCAATCCCAACGTCAGAACTGACAACCGCGCTGCGCTCCTGCGTCAGCAATGCCGCATACGGGAAAACTGCATCCGCCGTAACCGGCTCAGATAAAACTTCCTCACCCGGCGATTCAGCAATTGAAACACGCACACGCCACAGATAGCCCACATTCTCGCGGACAATATCCGTTTCATATTCTGTTTCAGTTGCCCCTTTGATATCGATCCACGTTTGTCCCAAATCGATAGAATACTGCCATTGGACAGAGTGCGTCAGCCCATCATACCCAGTCAGTGCGGCTTTCATCACGACATGCTGTCCTTGCGGGATGTTCACATCTGCTGTTTCCCCCGAGACAATTGCAACGCTCCGCTCATTAAGCAGCAGTTCCTCAAGCGGTGAGGGTGTTTCTGTCGCAACAGGTTCTTCCGATGCAACGAGCCCACCTGGTGTGAAGTGCACTTCTTCATCTGCAGGAACTTCTGTCACAATCGGCGCTTCTGTCACAACCGGTGCTTCCGTCACAACCGGCGCTTCTGTCACAACCGGCGCTTCTGTCTCTTCAACCCTAAGATTGACATCGAGCAACGCCAACGGCAAATCCGCGTTATTTCCATAAACAGAATATCCACGGTCTTTGCCGCGCGCGACAAAAGCGGTTGCCTCACCATCTGTAAGGGGAGTCAACTTGTCGGCATCAACAAAGCCGTGCTGTACGCCCTGATCAGTATCAAAATTCACAGAAAGCCTGTCGCGGCTTTCATCAATATAGCGACTGTCAACATAAACAATGCTGTCAGCAATCAAGCGAGTGAGAATAATGCCGCTGCGCTCTGAAGTATAAACGCGCACATTACCGATTGCTGTCTTGGCATAACCCATCACGAAGGCCGGAATCTCCGCCGCTGTTTTTTCAGCAGGTTCCTGCGCAGGTACTTCCGTTGGCGCAACTGTGGGCTCTTCAACAGGCGCTTGTGTAACGGTTTCTACTACAGGCGTATCGGTGGGTGTTTGAACAGGTATCTCCGCAGGTACTTCTGTCGGTACCTCTGTCGGTGCTTCCGTCGGTACCTCCGCAGGCACTTCTGTCGGCACCGCTTCCACTTGAACGGTTGCCGCAGGCGCATCTTCGCCGGCACGTGTAAAATCACGCCCAGTGAAGATGCCGGAAGAATCAAAATCCAACAGCATCAAAACCGTAAGAATGATGGATATGACTCTACGCAATTTTTTGTTTTCCATGATCAGCACCCCTATTCTCTTTCGCTTCGCTAGTGGTCTGCTGTGTGCAGACGCTGTTCTTTGGTGAACTTAAATGGATTTGGGTGGACAAGAATAACTTACTTACCATTATATGGAATATGCCTGTTCTACCTCGACGTGTAAGTAATTATACACGTTACATCAATGAAGTACAATAGCAAAATTTTATTATTTCTTTATTTTTAGAAGATAATTTGGTAATATCCTGTCGAATTTTGCTCTTGCACCTTGCCATGAGAATGCACACCTGTTCGTTACTTATACATCGCAACATGCATGCTTACCCATTATGTATATAGATTTATCATGAATCGACAGCAACCGTTCTGATTTCGTTCGACATATTCCATACCTGCATTTCTAGCATTTATGATACTTACTATAAAACCCTTTTTTGATTGCTTCAAATTTTCGTAATATCTTTTCCTGCTGTTTTACAACAGGTGCTTTTTTAATACCCACTTTTTTTCCGTTTGACACACAAAAAAAGCCCCCTTTAAAAGGGAGCATATGATCGAACATTGAATCAGATTAATTTCTTTAAATGCGGCAAATATATGCTAAAGGCCATCCCCAGTACTACGCCTGCTGCGCTCTGCAAAAGATTTGGTCCAATAGTAGTTAATGCTAGACCCCAGTTAGAGATAATGATTTCGTAAGCAAAGTAGCCGCCGACCATGATAACCTCTGCCAGTGCAAAAGCCAGAAGATTTCTGATATGTTTGCCTGAGCGAAACAGAAGCGCAGCCACAAGCCCCATCAATGCCTTTATAATCAAAGTTGCTGGTATATACGCAGAAGCGCCTACCAAAAGATCGGCAAGCACAGACCCGATAGAAGCAATCACGGCGGCATAATTCCCAAGAAGCATGGAAGATAAAAAAATGACGCCATCTCCCAGATGAACATAACCTACGCCAAGCGGAAGAAGAACTTTCAACTGCCAGGTTGCCAAAAGAACCAAGCAAGACAACAATCCGCCCAACGCCATTCGTTTGACACGCTCATCCCGCATAATTACCACACCTTCTTGGCAGCTACAGATTCACAAATACAAAGAAACCATTTATTTATTTATTGGTTGATATTACTTCATTTGATCTTCAATGGCTGCAAGGTGTGCTTGTTCTTCCCTAGCAATGGCCAAAAAAGCATCTCTCACATCTTCCCGCTCGCAGTTTTGCGCAAACTCCTCATAGCAGCATACCGCCGTAGCCTCACTATCCCGGGCAAAGGCCAACAGCGCTTCCATACTACTAAGAGCGCCTTCTCTCTGCGCTTGCATCAATCCGCCTGGAAACAAAATCTGAGCGGCGTAAGATTTAAGCAGTATCTGTTGCTCCTGGTCGGTTGCTTCAATAGAAGCGTTGCCCATCTTTGCAAATTTCGCCAAATGCATGGTTTCATCACCATGCAGCCGGCTGAGCATTGCTTTTAAAGCGGGGTCATGACATAACATCAGACCCCGCTCATAGACACGGATGGCGCGCCTTTCCATTTCACAGGCGATATACAAGACTTCCTGCTCTGATTTTATCTGCAGAGAGCTTTTCACACTGCACATGTTTTGCACAAGCGCCTCCTGTTTTACACATGTTTATCCACAATTTCATGCGGATATCTGCTTTTTATGTCTGATTTTCCGTTGAGATAACTTGTGTTATCCACAAGTTATACCTTTTGCTCTTCCAGATAGGCATTGAGCTGATCTACCAACTCATCAGCATTGCTGCCATGTACTGCGCAGGCTTCTTCCAGGCTTTCCATAGCGGATGCCGGGCAGCCCAGGCAGTGCATGCCAAACTCCATCAAAATGCGGGCCGTGCCGCGGTTCACGCGAAGTACTTCGCCGATTGTCATTGTTTTGCTGACAGACATGGGATAATCCTCACTTCTTTCTATTTCATCGGACGTCAAATGGCGGCGTCCGGCACAATTATCTTACCCCAAAGCGTAAGGAATGTCAACGAAAGTGGCCTGTGGCAAAAAATCGCACCGGAAGCAGGCATTTCTAGCCCAGCCCCCGATGCGTTGGGATCCATTTAGAAACAGAAAAAAATGATCGACTACTTACCTCTTGGGTACAATCTCCAGCCAGTACCCGTCGGGATCGGCTATAAAATAGATACCCATGCCCTTGTTCTCAAAGCAAATGCAGCCCATTTTTTCATGCAGGGTATGCGCGGCTTCCATATCTTCCGTGACAAACGCCAAGTGGAATTCGGCCTCGCCAAGGTCATAAGGCGTCTCACGGTCACGCAGCCAAGTCAGCTCCAGCTGAAAATGACCCGCCGCATCTTCCATGAATACCAGCTTAAACGAACCATCTGAGGCCACTTTTTCACGAGCAACCTTCAATCCCAGTGCTTCCTGATAAAAGGACACACTTTTTTCTAAATCCAGTACGTTAAAATTCTGATGAGCAAATGTAAATGCCATAAGTCTCCTCCTTCACGTCACTCGTCCAGAGATACAGGAAGGTCAGTATCAGCAAAGGGATCATTTCGGTCATATGCTTCCAACGTCACATGCGATGAAGGTGTAATATCATCGATGGACTTTGGTTTTCCCTCTTCTGCAATTTTCTTTTCGTCCTTTTTCTCTGCCGGAGGCTCTACAATATGCAGAATAATTGATGTATCGGAAAAGGTTAGTTTCGCGTATTCGCCTGGTTTTGTCATGGCCACCACTTCAGTCGTTTTGCACTTGGCCCGGCGAGCAAAATCCACCGCCACCTCTGCGCGACCCTGCCAATGCATGGGAATGAACAAGCGAGGCTTAACAGAAAGGATAAAGTAATTGGCGCCGGCGTCAAACATTGCCCCCATTCTGGGATCTACAGGGAACATACAAATGTCAATGCGTTGGCCAACCAGCGGCTTCACCGCCTCGTCAAACGCCTTCTCTGCCGCTTCTATTTCTCGCAGCGTACTTTCTTCCCGCCAGTGCCACAGGTTCAGATCGCCAGCATGAAAGATTCGTAAGCCTCCAATATCCACCAGGTAGGACACACCCATATCTGTAGACCCATAGGCCGTTACACGCACGCCAGGGGCAAGCAGCAGGCTGTCGCCCGGCGCCAAGCGCTTACCCCGGATGCCGATAGGTGTGTCGTTGGCTACAATATATGTAATCGGATTCCCTTCCAACCAGGTGTAGATCACCTGATCCAGATGGTCAGGATGAGCATGCGTCACGAATACAAACACCTGGGAATACGCCTTAAAGCTATCCGCCGTCAGTTTCGCGATGGCCGGAAGCTCCTTCTTTTCACCTTCCCAGTAGTCAAACACCAGCAGCGTGTTGTCCACCTGTACAGAAAAACCACTATGGTGATGATAGGTAACCGAAGCATGCAGCTCCATACACGCGCCCCCTCTCTTGTACAGCCTTTTCTCTATTTTGTCACACATCTCCCAAACTGTCAACAAAAGGCGTATAATTCGTAATACTTACTCCCTTTTTTCGTCACTTATCTCAACTAATTAACTAATATTCACCACTTTTTACGATTTTTCAAAGCTTTCTGTCAAAATTTTCCCCTGTGTTCCATCCATCCTGTAGCCAATGGCATGCATCAGCGTTGGCGCAATATCTTCCATATTTGCTGTTACGAGCCGCACTCCCTGTTGAATACCTGGTCCGGCAATCATGAATAGACATTTTGCCGCCGGATGCCACGGCCCAAACCCATGGGTTGCCATTTCATGCTTTTCATTGGCATAGCCATCCATAAAGGCCACTCCCGGCGCTGCCTCCACAGCCAGATAGATATCCCGCCCAGCCCCCATTTGAGCAAGCTCGGCTGCGCCGTAAACGCCGTCTATCCTCAGCATCTTTTGGTTTTCTTCCAAAAACCTGCGGACACTCCCGCAGTACTTCTGGGCATCCTTTAAGAAATGGATATAAGCACCCATTCCTGATGATTGCGTCCGGCATACATGAGCAAAACCCGCTTTTGCGATAGCTTGGTCTAAGGATACATATTCGTTAATATCCGCCAGGCCGTGATCGCTGACAATGGCTACAATGGTTTCCTTGCCAAGCCTCATTTTGTCCAGTGCCGTTAAAACCAAGCCTACGCGCCGGTCCAGGCGGCGGATTGCCTCCATCGCTTCAAAGCTGTTTACGCCGTGGTGATGGCGCATTTCATCGCAGTCTACCAGATGCAGCGTCAGTAACTCCGGCGGCCGTCTGCTTTGAAGCAAAGATGCTGCAAGTATGGTGGCATAGTCGTCCAGATCCGGCTGATGAATGCTCTTGCGCTGCCTTCCGTATTTCAATTCCGTGTTGATAATCCAGGGGGCAGTGCCATAGCGCAGCATTTTCAGGGTCTGATTCTCTCCGGGCAAGGCCAGCACCTCGGGAAAATTCCAGCGGATGTATTTGCTTTTCCCGGTAACGGGCCAAAGGATAGAAGCCACTTTGCCGCCATGATCGTGTACCAATTGATGAATGGTTGGTTTCTTTATATCATCAGCATCCCAATACCAGGGTTTTCTCTCCGGCGGGATGGAAGGTGTAAAAGGCTGATTATGTGCAATACCGTGATCCTTGGGCAAACAGCCTGTCAGTATCGTGGCATGCGCAGGGTATGTCAAAGCCGGATAAACTGTCTGCACATTGGTGCATATCGTTCCACGGCGGATCAGCGCGCCTATATAGGGCAGCTTTTCCAAACTTGATATATCCTTTTCCCATAGCCCATCCAGGGAAATGAGTAAAAGGCGCATGGGGTTCTCCTTTCATAGTGGTTGATCAAAACAGCCAGGGGTTACATTCTCTCTCCTGATAAGATGCCTGCCAACGCGCGCCGCAGCTTCTGGCAATTTCCTTAGCCCTATCCACATGCTGATAAATATGGTCTGTTTGATGTGCATCGGAACCAAAGGTAAACAGCTCTCCACCCAACTCCAAAAAGCGTTTGATAATATCCGCACCGGGAATGGGGCTATCCGTCTGACGCAAGCCGGATGCGTTAATCTCCAGCGCTTTTCCGTTCGCTGCCATAAATTTCAAAAGCATGTCCATATGATCCGGAGCATGTTGATATCTTAGCGGCCTTATTTCTGGCGGAAATGGTGCGAATTTGCCTACATAGCCCAAATGAGCGATTGCATCATAGTCGCGAAAGTGCAAAACACTTTCCAGACGCTGCTCCACATATCGAAAATACGCCTTTTCTTGGGTCTTTCCTTCAAAATATTGCGGCATGTATGGGTCCATGTTGTCCACAAGGTGAAGTGATAAAAGGCGAAAATCCAGAGGCAGCGCATCTAATGTGGTTTCAATTTCCTCTCTGTAAGGCGCATTGTCGCCGATTTCAATTCCCTGACGGATGATAAGCCCAGGAAATTTTTCGCATACAGCAGCGATTTCCGCAAGCCAAACCGGAAACACAGGCGGCTTATCTACACCAGGATCGGGATGATGAGGCTCGATGTGGTCTGTGATGCAGATTTCCTCAAGTCCAAGGGCTATTGCCCGAAGGCAAATCTCCTCAAGCGTCTGCCTGCCATCCATAGAATGGGTACTATGCAGGTGATAATCCATTTTCCGAATGCTTTTCGTACTCATTTTTCCCTCTTTTGATTCAGCGCCGGCTTAACCCGACGCCACCTTTGCTGTTATGAGTTCACTATCAAATTCAACCGGCTGGCAGCATATCAGGCATAACAAGTCCCCTGCCGCTGCGTAAAAGATAAAGTATTGTCTCCTTCACAGGAATGCCCGTAATCTCCTGCAAGGCACGCTTGTATATCTGAAGCTGTGTACCATAACGGGCATACACGGCCTGCTCATCAATCACCACATCTGTTTTATAATCCATCAACACCCAAGCGCCATCCTCTATAAAGCAACAGTCAATCACACCCTGCAAAAGGGCAGGCGGTAAAGCATTTATACGGAGATTAAATGCCCATTCCCTATGAACTTCGGTAGCCTCCAGCATTCTTTTTCCCCAATTGCTCAATAGAAAATTGACAAGCCAATCCACATATAGCCCATCATGCTGCGCTTTGGTTAACAAACCCTTATGCATTAGTTCTTGCAAACCATTCTCCAGCAAATGCCGCAAATCCTCTTTGCTCTTCTGCCGGAGACCGGATAGCGGCAGAAGACCTAACGCCTTGTGGGTTGCTGTTCCCAAATCTGCCGCTGTAACAGCTTTTTTTTCTAAAAAACCCGGTCTTGCAGGCATTGGCGATAAGCGCAGCGGCATAACTAGTTCCTCGGGCCTTGCCTTACTGTCCGGCGTTTCCTCCTGCTCGCTCATGAAATATTCTGGCAACAGCTTTTGTTTGCACAGCGATGTGACGGATGTTTTTAACGGCAGTCTATCTTCCTCTTCTGCGGGTTTTTCTTTCATCCTCAAAGCCATATCTGGTGATGTTTTTACACCCACCATCTGCATAAGGCGTTCAATCTGGGTGTGGATATTTTCCTTTTTTTCCACACTCCGCTGTCCATATTCTGGCCAAACGTAGATACGCCAAGACATACAATCCTGTGGATAACCTGTGGAAGTTGTGCATTTCTTCTCTTTTTCCAGCAGATCGTCCTGTTGACCTGTGGAAAACCCCTTTGAGAAATTCTGAAGAACAGCCGCCTCCTTTAATGGATAGACCGTCTGTATAACCCAGTCCAGCATACTGTCTGCCTGCTGAACACGATAGGGCCCTTCCGGAAGTTTCCACCTGGATTCAGGATTCTTGCCAGATACAGTTCCAATCAAAATCAGCCTTTCCCTGGCCCTTGTCATAGCCACGTACAATAACCGGGCACGTTCCGCCTTTTCCTCTTCCTGAGCTTTTAGCTGTATCGCTTTTTCCGCGATTGTCTTTGTCTTTGTACGCTCCTTATCATATACACATGGAATACTGAGCCCCAGCTCCCGATGTGCCTTCAGAAGAGAGGAATGTCCGGCTGCATGCAGCTTGCTCCCCAGTTCCATTACCACCACCGCCGGAAATTCCAAACCCTTGCTTTTGTGAATGGTCATAATTCGTACGACGTCTTCTTTTTCGCCAAGAACCTTTGCAGTAGTGGCATCGCCAGATTTTTTTAGACTTTCACCATGCAGCAAAAACCCATGCAGTCCTTCGCTCTGCGATTTCTCGTACGCGGCAGCTCTTTCGCATAGCAAGCGCAGATTTGCCTGCCTTATTTCACCTGCAGGCAGTGCGCCGGACCGCAAATAGATGCCGCTATCCATATACAGCTGCCATATTAATTGATCCAGTGGCAAGCACCGTGCCAGGAAGCGCCATGCATCCAGCTTGTCCAGGATACCTTGACACTGCATCCCTAATGCCGAGTCCTGTCCTGCGCAATGATAAAACGACTCATAAAAGGGTACATCATTTCCTGGCATGCCAAGGCGAATTAGGGACAACGTTTTTTCATCCAGCGCAAAACACGGACTACGCAGTGTTGTAAGCAACGGAATATCCTGCATAGGATTGTCTAGTACTTGCAAGACTGCCATCATTGTTGCTATTTCAGGAAGGCCAAAGTATTCCTCGTCCGCCTCCGAGTAAACGGGTATGCCCTCCTTTTGTAATGAAAGCGCAACTACCCGGGCTGTATTCTTCGCCTTGGGCAGCAGCACAGCAATGTCTCTGAAGGTATACGGTCGGACCAGCTTTGTCTCTTTATCGAAAAATTCCTTGGTAAGCAGGCCGCGTATGATCTGCGCTGCTTTTCCAGCTTCCCGCTCCACCCGGGACGGCGCCTCCTCCATGCTTTCTTCCCCTTCAGGTTCATCCTCGTTTGGGGTTAATACATGCAGTTCCACCGGGGCTTCATCACCAGGCTCCCTGCCGGCCACAAGCATTGCCTCGCGGTCATAGTTGATTTCTGTCACCTCTTCGCGCATGACAGAAGAAAATACCTGGTTGACAGCTTGCACTACCGAATGGGATGAACGAAAATTTTGTTGAAGAGAAATACGCCGGAACGAGGCATGCTTATCCAGTGAAGATGCTTTTGCCTTGTTAAGAAATAAGGTTGGATCCGCCAGGCGGAAGCGGTATATGCTTTGCTTGACGTCACCCACCAGAAAAACGCGCTTGCCGCCATGCACAGCCTGCAATATAGCTTCCTGTATGCCCGATATATCCTGATATTCATCGATGCACACGGCATCAAACTTACTTTGCACCATTGCCCTGATCTGTGGCACGCCCAGCACTTTCAGTGTCTTGTGCTCCAGGTCATTAAAGTCATACACATTTTTTTCCCGCTTGTACTTTTCATACTGCTTATACAAGCCGTGAACCAGACGTCCCAAAGCCCGTATAGAAGCTTTGGTGTGAAGAACATCCAGTGCTGCCAGCTTCATATTCTTCGGTGCACCATCCACAACCTTACCCAAATCGCTTCTTATATCACTGCGTTTGTTTTTAACAACCTCCGCCCAAGCTGCTGTTTCCGGCTCTTTTTTCTTCATAGAAGGAAAGCGTGGAAACGCTTTTCTCTCCCACGCTAGGCGCAGCTCTTCCGGCGATATCTTAACCGCAGACATAAGCAGTTGAATCTGCTTGACATCCTCTATCAAAAGTGCTTCCAACGAGCAATCGGCAAATGGATCGTCCAAGCATTTCATTAACTCATTTGCTGCATCCGACGCGCCTTGAATTTGCAGCTGCATACTCTTTATGATCTGACGGGACCAGACATGTGATGCCAATTCGTCTTCGTTTGGAAAATTGGCCAACTGGCAGCGAAGCCAGCGCCAGGGTTCTGGCAGAGACATCAAAAACCTGTACAGTGAATCCACCATATCCATAATGGCTTCATCCGCAAACTGCTGTGAGAGCGTGGTGAAATCATCTTTTCCTTTTTCGTAAGCAGCCAGCAAGACATCCTTCATCGCTTCCTGATAAAGTACTTCTTGTTCTCCGCCCTCAATCAACCTGGCGGTTGGATCCAGCCCGGCCGCTTGAAAATGCTCCCGTATCACCTGACCGCAAAATACATGCAGCGTACTTATCGATGCCCGGTCTACTTTCAACGCCTGTTCCCTCAAGGTGTGATCGATATCTCCAGCATCATTGAGAGATTTTAATATTCTTTCGCGCATTTCCGCCGCGGCAGCACGTGTAAAGGTCACCAGCAGCATTCGGTCTACCTGCAGACCATCGTGCTTGATGAGGCTTAGGATACGTTCCACCAGCACAGCCGTTTTTCCAGATCCGGCAGCCGCGCTGACAAGCAGCATATTATTTCTGGCATCAATTGCTTGCTGCTGATCCTTTGTCCATATCGGCATTGGAACGCCCCCTTTCAATCATACATATTGTATCTTAATGGGAAGGCATTGTAAACTACACCATGTTTCACGTGAAACATACTGGTTGTGCCCTTCCCCTTTTTGTTTCACGTGGAACATCATGCCACAACACAGGATTCATTGAACTATCAAGCTACATATGATAAAATGAATTCGTCCCCTCATATTTTGTAGAAAAAAGGCGGCGATACAAAATGCCGACAACGGCCTTCGATAAAGAGTCTATTAAAAAGAGCATTATCGGCAAGCTTCAGCGCTATAATGGCCGCACAATTGCCGAAGCAAGCAGCCAGCAAATTTATATTGCGCTGGCATCTACCGTACGCGATCAGATTATGCAAAAATGGATGATCGCCAGAGAAGAACGGCTGCAAAGTAAGGCCAAACGTTTGTACTATATGTCTGTCGAGTTTTTGATGGGCCGAACGCTGTACTGCAATATGCTCAACCTGTGCAGTACTGACGTGTATAAAGAAGTACTGGCGGAGTTAGGAATCGACCTTTCAAAGATTTTGAAAGAAGAACCAGAACCGGGCTTGGGCAACGGTGGCTTAGGCAGGCTGGCTGCCTGTTTTCTGGATAGCTTATCTTCGCTGGATTTGCCGGCCATGGGCTGTACCATCCGGTATGAGTATGGACTGTTCCGTCAAAAGATCGTGGATGGCCAGCAAGTGGAGCTTCCTGATGATTGGCTGCAAAACGGAAACGTATGGGAAATGGCCGTACCGGAAGATGCCTGCGAGGTCCGCTATGGCGGACATTTGGAAGAGGCAGTCGAAAACGGTGTCCGCAAGTTCCATTTGAAAGACTACTTTACTGTGGAAGCTGTTCCCTATGACATGCCTGCAGTTGGCTTTGATACGGCGACAGTCAACACGCTGCGTATGTGGCGGGCCAGGTCACCAAAGGGTATCGATCTGTGTTCTTTCGGGCAAGGCAACTACATAAGAGCCACCCAGGAAATTGAGCTTGCCGAAGTCATCAGTAAAGTGCTGTACCCGGAAGACAACCATTATGAAGGAAAGCTGCTTCGCTTGAAGCAGCACTATTTCTTTACCAGCGCCACAGTGCAATATGCCTTGAAATCCTTTAAGCGCATGTATGGAAGCAATTTCGACCTGCTGCCAGAAAAGGTGGCCTTCCATGTAAATGATACCCATCCTGGTCTCGTCATCCCGGAATTGATGCGGCTTTTAATGGATGAAGAAGGCTTAAGCTGGGAAGAAGCCTCCAATATCACGCAGAAAACCGTGGCCTATACCAATCATACCATCATGTCAGAGGCATTGGAAAAATGGCCGGAAGACATGGTTCAAAATCAGCTGCCACGCATTTATATGATTCTGCAGGAGATTAACCGCAGACAGTGCGAACAGTTGTGGAGTAAATTTCCCGGCGAGTGGGACCGCATTGCACAAATGGCGGTGCTGGCCTACGGTCATGTGCATATGGCCAATCTCTGCGTAGCCATGAGCTATTCTGTCAACGGTGTCAGCCAGCTTCACGGAGAAATATTAAAGGCCGATACGTTCAAAGATTTTTACGCTTTGAGCCCGGAAAAATTCTCTGCCATCACCAACGGTATCACCCATCGCCGCTGGCTGTTGTCCTGTAATCCAGAGCTTACGAGTCTGATCCACAATACCATTGGCGACAGCTTTATTAAAGAACCAGAACGCTTACAAGATCTCCTACCCTACCGTGATGATGCAGCCTTCAAGCAGGAATTTGCCCGCATCAAGCACAATAACAAAGAACGTCTTGCCAGTATGGTATTATCGCGTCAGGGTATTGTTGTCGACCCGTATTCCATTTTTGATGTGCAAGCCAAGCGCCTTCATGAATACAAACGGCAACTGCTGAATGCGCTGCACATTCTGGTTTTGTACAACCGCATTGTGGAAGACCCTAGCTACACCATTTCACCTCGCACCTTTTTCTTTGGCGCAAAGGCCAGCCCCGGTTATAGGCGTGCAAAGCTGATCATCCGCTTCATCAATGCCTTGTCTGATCTGATTCAAAGACATCCCCGAGCAGACAGCATGCTAAAGGTAGTTTTTCTAGAAAACTATGACGTTTCCACCGCAGAAATACTGATACCCGCAGCGGATGTATCAGAGCAACTCTCCACTGCCAGCAAAGAAGCCAGCGGTACCGGCAACATGAAATTTATGATGAACGGCGCCGTCACCATCGGCACCATGGATGGCGCTAATGTGGAGATCGCTCAGCAGGCCGGCATGGAAAACATCTATATTTTCGGCATGCGGGCTAACCAAGTGCAAAGCCTGTATCAGGAGCGGACCTACAACCCCATGCACATCTTTGATACCAACCGGGAAATCCGCCTGGCTATGACCCAAATGATCGATGGAACCCTGTTCCCGAATAACCCGACAGCGCTTCAGGAACTATATCATTCGCTGTTGCTGGGCGAATATGGCTGTAACGCCGACCCGTACTTTGTATTAAAAGACTTCGGTTCCTATTCCATGGCGCAAATCCGTCTGAATGAAGATTACGAAAACCCCGAACGCTGGTGGAGAATGGCCGTTACCAACACCGCAACCTCCGGCATCTTCTCCAGCGACCGAACCATACGGGAATACAACGATTCAATCTGGCATTTGAAGCCATTGGATCACAGAAAATAGGGGTCAATCTAGCGGGATTCTGTCTTAAGAAGGATAGAATCCCGCTATTTATTTTCACTGGGTTCATGCTACAATAGATAGTGAAAAGCATCATCAAGGAGGACCTGTCTTTGCTCCTGCACAATTCTCATGATCCCTATTATCGCCAGCCGTTAGGCGCGCTTTCCTGTGGCTCCGCCATTTTGCTTCGATGTAAATGTGACATCGCCGTGTCCGTCGATCTGCGCATATGGGATGGTGGAGAAAAAATATATTCCATGACAGAAGAAAGTCAAAATACATATATAGCTGAGCTTACGGTCCCTTTGCAACCCATGCTTTGGTGGTACGACTTTATCATACATACGGAAAGCGGCGAATTGCGTTATGGCAACGCATATGATCAGCTTGGCGGCGAGGGTGCCTTGTATGAATACACACCGGCCAGCTTTCAGGTAACTGTTTATGATCCTGCCTTCAAAACGCCAACATATATGCACGAAGGAGTTATATACCAAATATTTCCTGATCGCTTTTTCCACGCACCCTCATCATCTGTTCATATTCGCTCCGACATACAACTTCACATCAATTGGTATGATTCTCCATATGTAAACATAGACCCCCGCAGCCATGACAACATGGCTCTGGATTTTTTCGGCGGTACCCTCAATGGCATTGCTGAAAAGCTGCCTTACCTGAAGGACCTTGGCATTACCGTTTTGTACCTCAATCCCATTTTTCAAGCCCGAAGCAACCATAAATACGACACAGGCGATTATTCCAAAATTGATCCCATGTTTGGTACGGAAGAGGAATTTCAAAGCTTGTGTGAAAAAGCGGCTTCACTTGGCATTCATATCCTTCTGGACGGCGTATTCAGCCATACAGGCGAAGACAGCGTCTATTTCAACCGCTATGGAACTTATGACAGCGTTGGCGCCTACCAAAGCACCGCTTCCCCCTACTTTTCCTGGTTTACCTTTATGGATTATCCTATCCTATACCGTTGCTGGTGGGATATTCCTACCCTGCCTGAAGTTCGTAAGGACGACCCAACATACCGGCACTTTTTACTTAATCAAAAGGACGGAATCGTTCCAAAATGGCTGAAATCTGGCGCTGACGGCTGGAGGCTGGATGTAGCGGACGAACTGCCGATGGACTTTTTGCGGGAGCTTAGGCAAAGCGTAAAAGCTACAAAGAAAGACGCGCTTGTTTTAGGTGAGGTATGGGAGGACGCCAGCAACAAAGTTGCTTATCATGTTCCACGCAGCTACTGCCTGGGTGATACGCTGGACAGCGTCATGAATTACCCGCTACGGGAAGAAATTATCCGCTTTCTGACATGTGAATCCGACGCATATCAGTTGGCACGCCTGATCCGCCATCAGCAGGAGGTATATCCTGCTCCCTTTTTATACGCATTGATGAATCTGCTGGGCAGCCATGACAGGGCCAGAATCATCAACGTACTGGCTGGCTGCGAGGGCAAGGATCTCCCTCGTGAAGAAAGGGCGCTGTTACAATTAAAACAGGAACAGTATCATACAGGATCACAACGATTTGTGAAGGGGGTAGAAATCCTCTGTGCTCTGCCAGGCGCCCCCACCCTGTATTATGGCGACGAAGCCGGCATGCAGGGCTCTGCAGACCCCTTTAACCGCGGTACATACCCCTGGGGCCAGGAGGATACATCCCTTCAATTCGCTATTCGTGAATTGCTGTACAATCGCAAATCAAGCCCAGTGCTCAAAACAGGATATATTGATGCATGGGCAAAGGACAGCGATACACTGATGATTCGAAGGTACTTTCAAAACGGATTTGACGCCCTTGGCAACCCAGCGTCAGGTGACGAGAAAACCATACAAATCAAACGGTAAGCGGCTGACTGTTAAATATCAGGAAAAAGGTGAAATCTATGGATGCCCTTTCAAAATTGCAAGACATGATAACAAACAGCAGGCGGATTGTGTTCTTCGGCGGCGCCGGCGTTTCCACCGAAAGCGGCATCCCCGATTTTCGAAGCGTGGACGGCTTGTATCATCAATCGTATGACTCTCCCCCGGAGACCATTCTCAGTCACTCTTTTTTTATAAAAAACCCACTTACCTTTTTCCGCTTTTATAAAGAAAAGATGATTTATACCACAGCTAAACCCAACCCTGCTCATATAGCGTTGGCCAGTTGGGAGGCAAAGGGAAAACTATCCGCCATCATCACCCAGAATATCGACGGACTTCATCAGTCAGCCGGCAGCAAAAACGTAGTGGAACTGCACGGCAACGTCCATCAAAACCACTGTCAGCGTTGCAAAAAGGCCTATTCCCTTGATCATATTTTACAATCAGAAAATGTGCCAAAGTGCGTATGTGGGGGTATAATCAAGCCAGATGTGGTATTGTATGAAGAACCGTTGGAGCAAAAGATAATGGAAAAAACAGTTCGCGAGATTGCGGATGCCGATATGCTGCTCATAGGGGGTACATCTCTTTCTGTATATCCTGCTGCCGGTTTTGTACAAGCGTTTACAGGAAAATATATGGCAATCATCAATAAAACGCAAACACCAATCGATCAAAAAGTTGATGTTGCCATCAATGCTTGTATTGGCGAAACGCTTCAAAAAGTCATGGTATAAACCATCATTTAACGGGTAAGATACAGTTGATGCTTTGAGGTGGTAGATTTCGTTGCAACCACGCGCCCCAGTGGCTGAAAGAGATGCAGGAGACGCAACGCCTGCCAAGGCATGCAAACAAGGTTTATCTGGTGTTAAACCGTATGGAAAATGAATTCCTCCCTTCCAAAGGAGTAAAAACCTTTGGTCCTCTCTTATTCAGCGGCGTGTAGGCCGTTTACAGGGAGTTGCAGAGAAAACCTCTGCCAACAGGGATACGCAGGATCATGTTTTGCGTTGCTGTTTCCACCAGATAACCTTGTTCGTTTTATAATGAAAAAGAGGTCCGCATCATACGGGCCTCTTTCTTTGCACCTTATAATCCATGTAGTCTGGCGCTTCCTGATTCTTTATCAACGCTGACCTCAATCACCGCCTGCGCTTTTGCACCGGAAAGGTCACTGCGATCAGTACAGGTGACAAAGGTTTGTACGCCTTCAATTCTATCAAGCAATAATCCCCGGCGCTTTGGATCCAGTTCACTCATAACATCATCCAGCAATAATATAGGCGACTCGCCGCTTTCCATTTTCATCAACGTCAATTGGGATAACCGTAACGCCAGTGCCGCGGTACGCATTTGTCCTTGGGATGCAAAATTCTTCATATCCCGACCTTTAATGGTCAGTTGAAGATCATCCCTGTGGGGACCAAAGTGGGTGGTACACCTGCGCATATCCTCCCGCCTGGTCTTGTACAAGCCTTCCAGCATGGCTTCAAAAAGCTTTTCTGCCTTACTCATAGCGCCTACATATTCAGCGTGAAATATTTCTTCTCTTATTCCGCTGATATGCTCATAATTTTTTCCGGCTTCATCCTTTACTATTTCCGCAAACCAACGTCGATGGTTGACGATATTTGCCCCTTCTCTAGCCAGTTGCTCATCCCATACCTCCAACTGCCCAGCCGGATTCTTGTTTCCTCCAGGGGCTGCCATGGCCCGAAGAAGCGCATTTCTTTGGTTCAGCGTGGAAACGTACTTTTGCAGCGAATAAAAGTAAGAGGGCCGAAGCTGAGACAATTGCATATCCATAAACCGGCGGCGCTGAGCCGGACCTTCTTTGATGAGCTCCAAATCCTCCGGCGAAAACATAACACAGTTGATATGTCCCATTAGTTCACCGATGCGTGCTGCCGGCTTTGTGTTTAAAAATACCTGCTTGGCCCGTTTTTGCCCAGACCAAAGCTTCACCATCACATCCTGTCTTCCATCAGAGCGCATGACTTGCACTTGTACGCTGGCAGATTGGCATCCTTGGCGTATGAGTTCTCGATCTTGGCTGGTACGGTGGCTGCGTCCAAGACAGCACAGGTGAATGGCCTCCAGCAGATTTGTTTTACCTGCACCGTTGGCACCGTGGAAGACTGTAATTCCTTCCAAAGGTGAAAAAGAAACGCAGGGATAATTACGATAGTCCGCAAGCTTTAGCTGCCGGATGACCAATACTATCCCTCCTTACAAGGAAAGTAGAGGGCTCTGCCCTCTACCAATTCCGCCAAAGGATAATTCCTTTGGAAACCAATTATTCAATTTACAAAAGCGATGATCTGTTTTAATTAAAAACTCTCACCGGAAGAACCAAATAGATATACTGGTCCCCCTCCGGCGGGCAGATCACACAAGGGGATACGTTACTATTAAATCGCAAGGAGATTTCATCATCCCCGATGTTCTTAATCACATCGCTGATATATCTTGCGTTAAAAGCAATATCCAGGCTCTTTCCATCCAACAGAATATTTACTTCTTCCACCACATCGCCCAGTTCCGCATTACTAGAAATCACCAGTGCATCACCGTCAATGTGCATACGAATGAGATTGTTTTTTCCTTCCCTGGCCATCAGGCTGGCGCGTTCAATAGCATTAGCCAAGTTTTCGCGGCTTGCTTGCACCTTTGTTTGCCAGTCAGTAGGCAGAATCTGCTTGTAATTGATGTATTCTCCCGCTAGCAACACGGTGGTCAGTTCTGATTTACCAAAGGATACTTTTAAATGTGTCCGATCAATGGTAAACACAGCCGGCTTATCCTCATCCGGAAGAATCTTGCCCAACTCACCCAGCACCCGGCCAGGGATAATGGCATCAATGATCTCCTTTCCCTGAGGCAGAAGAAAATTGCCATGTATGCGCTGTAAGGCCAGACGGAAACCATCCAACCCCACAAGCCTTGCCTCATCTCTGGTAACCTCCAACAAGCAGCCCGTCAATATTTGACGGCTTTCGTCGGTGGCAATGGCAAAGGTCACCTTACCGATCATTTCCCGTAAATTTTTTTGGGGAAGGGAAAGCGTATTTCCCTCCTCTAAAACCTTTACGGGCGGGAAATCAACCGAAGACATACCAGATAATGTAGAACGGCTGGACATGCAGCGGATAGCAGCCACCAGCTTTTCATTAACTGTGATCTCTACCTCGCCGCCAGGCAGCTTACGCACAAGCTCGGTAAACAGCCGGCCAGGTAATACAACCTGGCCTTCCTGAGCGATTTGAGCGTTAACCTGGCTTTTAATCGTAAGGTTGCCATCTGTACATGTTAAGAATAAGCCTTCTTCAACGGCCTCCAGCAAAACGCCTTCCATTACAGGTTTGGCAGGCCTTACCGCCAACGCTCGGGTAGCACTCGTCAATCCTTCCAATAATTCGGTTGTAGAACACAAAAAACGCATGGGAAACCCCCTTTATTGATAGTGGTGATGTAGTGTATATATACCGTAGTAATAGTAGGGCATGTGGATAGGGTGGAAAACCCTTCAATAGCATGTCCCATCTTATTTTTCCCATTGCCTTTTATGTGGAAAAAAGGCGGTTTTTCATGGAAAGAACGGGGATAAGCATAACCAAAAGAATAATTCGATTTTTTATTACGATTTCCTCCCGCATCGATACCCTTTCACAGAAACAAGAAGTTGAGGAAAGCATACTTTTTGCGATATGGTAAGGTACAATACAATTTTTTGTCCTTGTTTTCCACTCTGTCCACATGCTGTTGAAGGACGGCTGTGGATGAAAAAGGCGAGATAACTACTACGTCTATGCCAGCTTTTCCATGAATATGCACACTTTATCCTCAAAGATACAAATGTTACACAACCTTGATCAACATGGTCTTCTGTTCATCCATTTCCAAGACCAATACGCTGTCTTTTTCCAACTGTTTCAATACATCACTGAACCGTTTGAAGCCGATAGATCGCTCAGAAAAGTCTGGATAAGAGACTTGGATATCGGCTTTTAGAATACTGGGGTTGATTCTGTCAAATCCATCATCTTTATAGCGTTTGAGCTGTTCCTTAAAGGCATCCTTCCAATTTTCTTTGGATAATTGAGGCGTAGAGGAAGCTTCTTTTGTGGTAATGCTGACCATTACGTTGAAATTATCATTTTTCACGTGGATGGAGCCGTATTTCTGGCTTAGCTTATTGAGCAGCTTACCGAATGTGGCGCAACCGTATGATTTTTCGTTAAAATCAGGCCGCAGGCGCAAAAGGATGCCCTTGAGTTCACTGGCATAAATCTCATCCTCGTCGGTTTGTTCCTCAAAAATTCCTTCAATCAGTTTATTTAATTCGGCCTCATCCAACGGATCAGAGGATGCGGCTTTTTTGGTGGATTGTGTGCCTGTTCGACCGCCAACGCTTTCTAAAAACTGAAATTCATTGCACGCGTTGATAAAGATAGAACTGGCTACTTCACTTCGGGAGATGCCAAGCACAAATTTGCCCATACTCTTGAGCTTGCCAACCAGGGGCGTATAATCACTGTCCCCGGATACGATGCAGAAGCTGTCGATCAGAGGATTCGTATAGGCTACCTCCAGCGCGTCAATCACCAATAGAATATCGGCATTGTTTTTCTGGGCATAGCCGTATCGCAGTGAAGGAACCACGGTAAAGGTATTGCTTAACAATACCTCCTTCAGGTCACTGAAACGATCGGTATAGCCGTATACCTTACCAAGCAGAATGTCGCCGCGGATTTTTACCTTTTCCAAAATATTATTCAGTGTGGCGACCTTTGCGCCGCAGTTTTCTAAATCCACGAAAATAGCAAATTTTGATGCAGCCAGGAGTATCTCCTCTTTTCTTTCCTGAAAAAGAGAGGGTTGTTCTCTCCGTCTCAAGCAGTATTGCATTTTTTTATCAGATGCGGAAGGTAAATCTATCCCCTCTGATCAATTGGCTGGAGGTATGGATGGCAGAACCGTTTTGATCATAAACACATTCGCGCAAAAGCAAAAGAGCTGCTTCCGGTTCGACGTCCAGCAGTTTAGCGTGGTTTTGTGTTGCATAAGTCAATGCGATGTCATGAACCGCCTTTTGCGGCTCAGTGCCATTACGAAGAAGAAGATCGTACAAGGACTGGGTCAGATCCTCCTTGTCAAGATAGGAAAACGCGGAGGAAAATCGGTTTGTTTCCAGCATGACAGGCAAATTATCCGCAAAGCGCAGGCGGCAGATTTCCAGCACCATGTCTCCTGGCGCTATATGCAGACTTTCTACATCATCTGGTGTCGCGTGGTGCCACTGTGCATGGATCAGCTTTGTTTGTGGAGTGCAGCCCATAATCCGACAGGCAGTATGAAAGCTGGTGATCTGCTTTAGATCCCGCTGTATCCTAGGCACAGCAACAAACGTGCCCTTTCCCTGGTGGCGGATGAGCAACCCATCCCGCGTAAGGTCTGAAAGGGCCTTGCGTACCGTGACACGGCTGACTTGATATGTGTCGCACAGTTCCTGCTCAGAGGGGATGCGCCCATGAATGGGATACAAACCCGTCGCTATATCATTCTTCAGCCGCTGCATAAGCTGCCGGTATAGCGGGCTGAACGTGTCGCTGTTGAGAATGCTCTTTTTCAACGGCGGCACCTCCTCAACTTCTTTTTGTCAGTATACCAGTTTCCCCTGGGAAAATCAAACAAAAACCTATGTCCAGCCTTGCTTGCGGGCGTATGGTATAATGCTTTGGACAAGGAGGGCAAACATGAATTGCTATATCTATCCGCCAAAGTCGCTCAAAAAATACAAGTATGCGGTAATCTTATCATTTTATCAGGGAAAGCTCCTATTAAGCAGGCATAAACAGCGTACTACCTGGGAAACCCAGGGCGGACACATTGAACCGGGAGAAACGCCGGAGGAGGCGGCAGCAAGGGAACTAAGCGAAGAATCAGGAGCAGTCCTCTTTACGCTTCAACCTATCTGTGATTATGCGGCAGGTGAAGGCGAATTGCTTGGCGGAATGGTTTTCGCAGCCGTAATTGAGGAATTGGGGCCAATGCCGGAAAGTGAAATGGCGGAGGTATGTCTATTTGATACTCTGCCTGATCATTTGACCTATCCAGGCATTACGCCGATCTTATACAACTATCTCATGGAAAATAACCCATTCAAAAAGACATAAAAGAAAGGGCGTGCTTTTGAACTGCACCCAAGGCAAAGCTTGAGGGCTTGCCGCCTGCTGTTCACAGACTTCAAGCCCTCTTTGCCGCTTAATTGAAATTTTGTCTAACTTTTTGGGGTCACTTCAGTTACACATGCCCCTTCTTTTTGATTAATTTTGAATAGATTACAGCTCTTTTTTCCACAATCCGTGCAGATTGCAAAATTCAAAGACTGCCACCGCTTTGTCTTCATGAAGGGCAAAGACGGCTTTGGGTTCATCACCTGGACGCAGGGATTTGCGCTGGCCGCCATTTTCCGTTTGCAGATAGATCCATTGAATGTAATGAGCATCCGTCATGGGGTGGGCAACGGAGCCGACTTCTACCGTTACCAGGTCTTCTTCCACCTTGATGACGGGTACATGCTTTTCCTTGGCGCCATCAGAAGTGTTGGCGGTAAGCTCCTTCATTTTCTGACCGCAGCAGCTCATAGGTGCACCGGAAAAGTGGATGGTTCCTACCAGGTTACCGCATTCCTCGCAAACAAAAAATTGCATGTTGTCTTCCTCCTTTTATGTGTTCTTATGCTTATGGTATCCTTTTCCACGAAAATCGTCAAGGGCAGAAAAAAAACAAACCATGGATGCCGCTGTTGATAAATATATGGTACAATTTAGAAAGAAAATTCCAGTGAAAGAAAAAGGGGCAATCGTGTATGCTGGATATCACGTCTTTGCAGCTTGGTCTGCCGGAGGATATATTAAAGAAAAAATGGGCCGGAGATTTTGATGGTGCGCAAAAAGCCATTGATGCACGCCTGAAAAAAGAGTTGCCTCTCATGCTTAGAAGCCGCCTTGAGCTGGAGAAGGAAATCCTTCCCCGTATATTAAGGCAATATCCCCATGATCGGGAAAAGGCCCTGCTGATCATGCGGGGTCTGGTTCCAGGCTTTACGGAGGCGGAGTTTGATGAGCTGGAAGCAAACAATTGGATTGACTTTCTTTTTGTCGGCGGAGAAAAACGCTATTTTGTGAGGTTTCACCGTACGCTGCTCAAGGTCCATCCCGATATTGCCAGGCGTGCCGGCGTTCCTCTTTCCCCCTCCAGTCCGCTGCTGGATGATGCCATGCGGGAGATGAAGGAAAAAGGTGAGCTTTCGTATCATTTCCGGATTCGTGGTACTTTAAAGATCGAAAATAAATCTTTTGAACCCAATGAAACGTACAGGGTTCATCTTCCATTGCCTCAGGTATCTGCTCAGACACAGAAGGTGGATATGCTTTATACCGATCCCAGCCCCCTTTTCACGTCGCCGGAGGAATATCCCCAGCGCACCATTTATTTTAAAGAGACGCTGCCAGAAAATAGGCCATTTATAGTGGAATATGCCTACGATTCCACCATGAAATATGTGGACCTGAAAAAGCCGCCTGAATCAGAAAAACCGGTTTATCCCCGCTGTCCGGCCCCTACACAA
Source organism: Bacillota bacterium (assembly GCA_023398575.1). Lineage (GTDB taxonomy): Bacteria > Bacillota > Clostridia > Christensenellales > Aristaeellaceae > JAEWAH01. The sequence goes on from JAEWSC010000037.1 coordinate 25,194, forward strand.
GATGATTTGGGAGAAATAGCGCCTCATATTTGCTTTACGCCCTATGTAAAGTCACTTGCGGCGCAGCTTGTAACGGGGAATGAAACAGCCCTTGAAAAAGCACGTAAGATTTATGACTTTGTGACCACCAAAGTGATATACTCCTTTGTCCGCTCTTATCTTAGCATTGAAAATCAAGCGGAATATGCAGCTGTCAACTTAAAAGGGGATTGCGGATTACAAGCGCTGCTTTTCATTACCCTTTGTCGTTCCGTCGGAATCCCTGCCCGCTGGCAATCCGGACTATCTGCCGAACCTGAAAGTATCGGCAGTCATGATTGGGCGCAGTTTTATGTGGCGCCTTGGGGCTGGCTTTTTTGTGACTGTTCTTATGGCGGTACCGCTTATCGTAAGGGCAACTTAGAGCGCTGGGATTTTTACTTTGGTAATCTTGACCCTTATCGTATGGCGGCCAACTCCGTATACCAGGCTGATTTTGATCCCCCTAAGCAATTTCTTCGCGCTGACCCTTATGACAACCAGGACGGCGAGTGCGAAACAATGAAGAAAGGGCTTACCGGCGCCGATTTTGATATGGATTATGAAATGGTATCCTGTGTGAAAGCATAGGCTGCCAATATCATAAGCTTAATAAAAGTCTGTAAAAAACTCGATGAGCTGATATTGTGCATGCAATACCGGCTTTTTGCGCTATGCATTCTAGCGGAGGTCACGGCATGAGGACAATGCTAACGCGTTTTCGTGATTGCAGCCTGTCGATCAAAATCATTGGCCTGTTTGCCTTTGTGCTTTGTATTTCCATATTAACAGCGTATATGGTTTTCCAAACGGAACATGACCAATTACGGTATGCCGAGTTTGACAGTATGGCCAGGCAGAATGCACAGTTGATAGGCAGCAGCATTGATGCCATGCTGGACAATGTCAACCATGTATCGAAAATGCTTTTGTCCAATGATAATATACAAAGTATCCTCATTCGAAAAGAGAGCTTTGATTCTCCCAGGGTTATGCGGACACTAAGAACACTATTGAGCAGCACTGCCAATTTGCAGCCCCATGCCGCGGCGCTGTATTTGTTTGATACCAGCGGTCAAAAGTTTGGCGTGGACAACTATACCATGCAGCGTTTTAGCTTTTTAAAGGTGGAGGAAGCAGCGTGGTATCCTGCGCTTTTTGATCAGAAGGGGTACTATCTTCTTTTGCTCAACGGCGGCGAGCAGCATGCCTTGTATGGCAATGAAAACGTAATTTCCTTTGTTCGGAATATATACAATCTCAACGAGCAGTCCGAGCTGCTGGGAACACTGATGCTGAACCTGAGGGAAAGCTTTGTCACGACGTGTTTTGCTGAAGCAAAAGGAACTACTGACCTGATGGTGGCCGTGGTGGATGAAAATGGACAATCAATTCTCTCCTCCGACAGTGGCACACTGTCAGTGCTTTCTAAGGAAAATCAAGAGACCCTGCTGCATTCGGGCAGGATTAGCAGCTTGATGGTGCATGGGAAAAAACCTCATATCTATTCGTCTGTTCAGCTGCGCAATGCACCTTGGCGTGTGATTACTGCATTGCCTTATACAGGATCCGTACGCACCCTGGCTGGAATGGAATATGTGTTTAAGCTGCTGATTCTTTTGATTGTGCCATTAATCTTTGTGGCTACGCTTATTATTACACGAATGGTGACGCGCCCGCTTCATCAAATGGCAAAGGGCATGTTCCTATCCGGTAATGACCGTCCGTCAAGGCTGCCCATCCGCGGCAGCCATGATGAAATCGGCCTGCTTACCAATGCGTACAACCATATGGCAGATCAGATAGAAGGCCTTCTTGCGCGCATACACGCGGAGAGTGAGCGCAAGCGTCAAGCGGAATTCCATGCTTTACAGGCGCAAATCAACCCGCATTTTCTATACAATACCATTGATACGCTGCGTGCGCTGGCGCTATCTGGCCGGACCAGAGAGGTGAACGACCTTTTGCGCTCTCTGGGTGAGTTTTACCGAAACAGCATTAACAATGGTAAGAGCATTATCACCATCGGTGAAGAGATCAGCATGGTCAAAAGCTATATGGCGATTCAAAGTGCCCGATTTTTTGATATCACCACCGAATTTGTGGTGGATGATGGTGTTTGCAAGGCACCCATTCCAAAGCTTATATTGCAGCCCTTGGTGGAAAATGCGCTATACCATGGGCTTCGGTCTGCGGGGCATAAGGGAATCATACGTGTTGAGGCATTTGAGAAAGAGGGCTGGATATTCCTTTGTGTGTCCGACAACGGCGTTGGAATATCGCCGGAGGAAATTGAAAAAGCAACCAATACAGATATAAACGGAGATGCAGGTCGGTTTGGCTTACGGGGAACCATTGACAGAATACGATTGTTCTATGGGCAAAGCGACCCCGTGACAATACAAGGGCATCAGGGGAAGGGTACTACTATCACCATCAAAATTCCTTTGGAAGGAGGGGCTAATTATGGCACCAATCAAGATGCTGTGTGTGGATGACGAGCCCTTGGTACGCACATTGATTGTGAAATGTATTGATTGGAAATCCCTTGGCATCGAAATTGCCGGGGAGGCCGGCAGCGCGCTGGAAGCGTTGGAATTAACAAAAAAATTAGATCCGCAGATCATCTGCTTGGATATTTGCATGCCCGGCATGGATGGTATAACGCTGGCATCGGAGCTTTTAAAGTTAAACCCTAGGCTTCATATCGTCATTATCAGCGGCCATGATACCTTTGCCTATGCACAGCAATGCATTCGGCTGGGGGTTGCTGATTATCTGCTAAAGCCTGTCAATGAAGAGCAGCTTACCTGCGTTATGTTAAAAATAGTGAAAAAGATTAACCCGGAGGCGCAGATCATTTCGCGCAGCCGGATCAGCATACGCGAGGTGCTGATGTACTTGCAGGAAAATTATCATGATGCCGGGCTGACGCTTACAAGCGCTGCGGAACGGTTTTACATGAACCCAAGTTATTTATGCCGGGCGTTTAAACAGGATACGGGAATGACGTTTATCGAATATTTGACGGAACTGCGCATGAAGGAAGCAGCAAGGCTGTTGGCTGGCCAAGATATTTTCGGTCACGAGGTGGGAGAGAAGGTGGGGATTCCAGATGCAAAATATTTTGGTGTATGCTTTAAAAAATTCACAGGGATGACCCTTGCGGAATACCGAAAAAAATCAACAGTATCCGTGTAATGTAACGGTAACAGGTAAAAAAAGTGGAAATATCAGTCAAACGCACTGGTTCAAATGGAGGCAGTTTTGCTTTACACTAAAGCAAAGCCTGTTAACTCAGGCCATTCGTACAACTAAAAAGGAGGCATTCACCCATGAAAAGCATGCTGGCAAAAGGCCTTTCCCTGTTTGTTGCATTGGCCCTGCTGCTCACTGCCCTTCCGGTGCTGGCTTTGGCCCAAACCCATGAAGATGTGACGCTGACACTATGGTCCATCTGGTCATCCGACAGTGAGAGTAACAAAGCGCCCTTCCTGAAGACCTTGGAGGAGTTCAAAGCGGCCTATCCCTGGATTCATGTGGAGCTGGATATGAATGAGGCGGAGGCCTATAAAGCAAAGATTAAGACGGCTGTCGCCGCCAATGAAGCGCCTGACGTATTCTACTACAACGCCGGCGGCCTGTTAAAATCCTTTGTGGATGCCGGAAAGGTGTTGCCCCTGAACGACTATATTGCGCAAGATGTATGGGACCGCCTGGTAGATGGAACGCTTTCCAACATGACCTTTGACGGCAAGGTGTATGGCCTGCCCTATACCCTGGCCTGCTCTGTCCTGTATTGCAACACGGAGCTGTTTGAAAAGAACAACGTAAAAATTCCGGAAACCTGGTCGGAACTGATGGCCGCGGTGAAAGCCTTCAAGGAGGCTGGCATAACGCCCATGACCACAGGCGGAAAAGACCGCTGGCCCACCTGCATGTACACCGACTTGATCACCTTGCGTGCGGCCGGATACCAGGAAAGCTATAATGCTTTTTACAAGACAGATAACGGAAGTTTTGTGTCTGATGGCATGAAGCTGGCAGCGCAAAAGTTTTATGAGCTGATTCAGGCCGGCGCATTCCCCGAGGGAGTTGTTGCGCTTACTCGAGATGAATCTGAGGTTCCCTTCTATGCCGGCGAGGTTGCCATGTATGTCAACGGCAACTGGACGGCAAGCAACTGCCAGGCGGATACCTCCAAGGTCAAGGGAAAGATCGTAGCCGTTCCCTTCCCCGTGATTGAGGGTGGCAAGGGCGTCAGCACCGATTTCATGGGTGGTGCAGCCGAGCAATTCTGCGTCAGCGCCAATACAAAGAATGCAGAAGCTGCCGTCATCCTGTGCCAGTACCTGGCGGAAAACCATTCCAAAAATGCGTATCTGGCCGGTGCAGGCATGCCTACCTGGAAAATGGATGTGGACGAATCGAAAATTGATCCCCTGATTAAATCCATTGTGGATTTGACCAGCAATGCTACCAATTTCCTGTTTTGGGGCAATACGGCCCTGGAAGGTAACGATTCAGAATTCTTGATGGATACAATTCAGGAAATGCTGGCTGGAGACCTTGATCCCGATCAATTCTGCGAAGCGCTGCAGACCATGATGGAATGACGCAGCAATAAATACTGCAGCCATACGAAAGAAAGGGGTTGCCGTTCCCTGGCACGGCAGCCCCTTTTATTCGAAACTGGTTTTGCTCATGGCAGCGGGCACTTAGTTTGCCTGGAAAGGATGCGGTTTCATGGAAAAAGTGCTTTCAGACAAAAAAGTGGCCTGCCTTTTTGTACTGCCTGCGCTTTTGCTTTTCATAGGTGTGGTTGTCATACCCATTGGCATTTCCTTTTATTACAGCCTGCTTGATTGGGATGGCATTGGTAAAGGCAGCTTTGTTTGGTTTGAAAACTATCATAAGCTCTTTTTTTCAAAGACAAGCAAATTTTGGATTTCTGCCGGTAACTCGTTTCTGTATGCTGGTATCTCCCTTCTTGTTCAGCTTCCTATTTCCCTATTACTTGCGTTGGTCATTTCCTCCGGTGTCAAGTTTGAAAACTTTTACCGCAGCGCCTATTTTATCCCCGTCATTATTTCCACAGTAGTGATCGGACAGCTGTGGATGAAAATATACAATCCGGATTATGGCCTTCTCAACGTATTCTTGAAGTCTATCGGCCTGGATGGCTGGACCAAGACATGGCTGGGCGATAAGTCGACAGCGCTAGGCGCGACATTTGTGCCTATTCTATGGCAGTATGTCGGCTATCATATGCTGCTGATGTACGGAGCCATCAAATCCATACCGGGTGAGCTTTTTGAAGCCGCCAGGATCGATGGTGCATCTCCCTCCCGCACGGCGCTGTCCATTACTATTCCCATGATCCGCCCGATGCTCAAGGTCAGCGCAACCTTTTCCTTAATAGGTTCGTTGAAGGTATTTGACTTGATTTTTGTTTTAACCAACGGTGGTCCCAGCGGAGCCAGTGAAGTGCCTACCACGCTGATGTATAAGACGATTTTTCTCAAAAATCAATATGGATACGGTAGCTCCATGGCCATGTTCATTGTTGCTGAATGTATGATTTTAACCCTTATATTACGACGCCTGTTCCACGAAAAAGATTGAAGGGAGGCGATCAATGATGCTTCATAGGGCAGCCGGCGCTTCATTAAAAGCTTCCAGAACGAAGTGGTGTATCAAGCCCGGGTCCATTATCACGCAAGCCCTGTTGGTTTTGTGGGCCTTTATTTGCCTGTTTCCCCTGTATTGGCTGCTTGTCTTTTCCCTGAAGGACAACAGCGAAATATTTGGCGGTAACGTAGTCGGCTTACCTGAGCAGTGGATTTTTAGGAATTATGCCGACGCGTTTTTGGGTGGAAAGGTTGGTGTTTATCTTCTCAACAGCGTGATTGTGACAGGCGTTACAATTCTCGTGACCTGCCTGTTTTCCTTAATGGCTGCTTATGGGCTGATACGTATGAAGTGGCGCGGACAAAAAACAGTCATGGCCTTTTTTATGCTGGGGCTGATGATTCCCATTCATGCAGCACTGCTGCCGGTATTTTTGATTTTAAGCCGGCTAAAGCTCACCAGTACCCACCTGGCATTGATCTTGCCGTACACGGGCTTTGCGATTCCGCTGGGGATACTGATTATATCGGGCTTTATTGACGCAATTCCAAAGGATATGGAAGAGGCAGCCTGCATTGACGGCGCCAGCGTCGTTAGCACTTTTGCACGTATTATCGTACCCATGCTTTTGCCGGCTGTCTCAACGGTTATGATTTTTACTTTTTTGCAAGCATGGAACGAGTTGCTGTTTGCCCAGGTATTTATCAGCAAGGAGGCATTCAAGACGCTGACGGCGGGCATACAATCGATGTATGGCCAATATCAGACAGACTGGGGCCCCATTGGCGCGGCGTTGGTTGTGGCTACATTGCCTACACTTGTGATTTACTTGATCATGAGCGGACAGGTGCAAAAAAGCCTGGCTGCAGGGGCCGTAAAGGGTTAGAATACAATGATCATACAAAAAACCGCCCCGGCTTTTGCTGGGACGGTTTTTGCGTTAGCGGGCAGACTTTGTGCTGCAGGCGTTGCAGCTTCCGCACGAGGGGCATCCGGCACAGGCACTGCCTTTTTTCCTGGCACGGATCATGCGGTATACGGTGTAGCCCAGCGCACCGAAAACGACGGCTGCTACGAGGATTGTGCTCATGAGATAGCTCCTTTCAGGAGAAGGGATCAGGCTTTGCTGCCGGCCGGAAAAGCCGTGCTGCCAGGTTTTCTGCTTGTGTTTCTGAAAATCAGCCACAGCACCCAGGCGGTGACTGCAAGGGCAATGCCCTGGCCGATGCCGAAGGAGGCTCCGGAAAAAATGAGGCTGCCAAGCTGATTAATAAGGAAAGCACATATATAAGCGAATACACATTGATAACCGATGGCGATCCAGGTCCACTTGGCGCTACCCATTTCCCGGTGAATGGCACCGATGGCTGCAAAGCAAGGGGCGCAAAGGAGATTGAATACCAGAAAGGAATAAGCGGTAACTTGGGTAAAGGCGGCTTGCAGCTGAGGCCAAATTTCCGCGCCATCCTCCGCTACCTCAGCTACCCCATACAGGATACCGAAGGTGCCTACCACGTTTTCCTTGGCAGTAAAGCCTACAAGCGTTGCCACGGTGGCTTTCCACTCACCCCATCCCAGCGGAGCGAATACAGGAGCGATAAAGGAACCAAGTGCGGCCAATATGCTGGCGTCCTCGCCCACCATTTCAAAACGGAAGTTAAAGTTCGACAGAAACCAAATGAGGGCGCTGGATACGAAAATAATAGTCCCCGCTTTGATGATAAAATGTTTGCTCCGGTCCCACATGTGAATCAAAAGACCTTTTACCCTTGGCATATGGTAGGTGGGAAGTTCCATCACAAAGGGGGATGGATCGCCGGCAAATAGTTTCGTCTTTTTCAGAATGATGCCGGAAACGATGATGGCCAGCATACCCAGAAAGTAGGCGGAGGGGCCGACCCAGGCACTATGCGGGAACAGGGCACCGGCAATTAGTGCGATAATGGGCAGTTTGGCGCTGCAGGGAATAAAGGTGGTGACAATAATGGTCATCCGCCGATCCTTTTCATTTTCAATGGTGCGGCTGCCCATTATGCCGGGTACGCCGCAGCCGGTGCCGATCAGAACCGGGATGAAGGATTTGCCGGACAGACCAAACTTGCGGAATATGCGGTCCATAATAAAAGCGATGCGGGCCATATATCCGCTGTCTTCCAGTATAGCCAGACATAGGAACAATACCATCATCTGTGGCAGAAATCCTAGCACTGCGCCAACGCCGGCGATAATACCATCCAGCAAAAGGCTTTGCAGCCAGGAAGCTGTACCGATAGCGGTTAAAAAATCACCTACAGTGTTGGGTACAATTTCACCAAACAGCGTATCGTTCACCCAATCCGTACCCATGGCGCCGATGGTCTGAATGGAAATATAGTAAACCAGCCACATGATCAGTGCGAAAATGGGCAATGCCAGAAACCGGTTGGTAACGACCCTGTCAATTTTATCGCTTCCGGATAGACCGCCATGGCTTTTTTTGACCAGCACTTTTTTGATAACACCAGCAATATACTGGTATCTCTGGTTGGTGATGATGCTCTCGCTGTCATCATCTTCATCCGCTTCCACCCGGACAATGATACTCTCCAACTTTTCGGTTTCGCTGTCATTGAGCTTCAGGCGTTCCAGTGCTTTCTCATCCCGCTCAAAGGCCTTAACAGTATAAAAACGTAGCTGTTCTGTTGGCACTTTACCGCTGATAAGTGGTAAAATCTCCTCCAATGCCTTTTCCACAACAGTGTCAAACTTGTGCAAAGAAACATGAGGTGTTTTCTTTGCAGCAACCGCAAGCGCTTTTTCGGCAGCTTCCTTCGTGCCGCTGCTCTTTAGGGCGCTGGTTTCCACAATGGGGCATCCGAGTGCTTGGGATAGCTTGGCGATGTCAATCTTGTCACCCCGCCTTGCTACCACATCCATCATATTCAGCGCGATCACGGCGGGAATGCCTGTCTCCAACAGCTGCGTGGTCAGGTACAGGTTGCGCTCCAGATTGCTGGCGTCGATCAAATTCAAAAGCGCATCCGGCTTTTCATCTAAAATATAAGTCCGGCTAACCACTTCCTCCAGCGTATAAGGCGAAAGAGAGTAGATGCCGGGCAAATCCTGAATCAGGACATCCTTATGGCCTTTTAACCGGCCTTCTTTTTTTTCCACCGTTACACCGGGCCAATTGCCTACATACTGGCTGGAACCGGTCAGATCATTGAACATGGTGGTTTTTCCACTATTCGGGTTTCCGGCCAGGGCGATTTTTATTTCGGCCAATGGAATCACGTCCTTTCCTAAAGTTAGCATGTGCTAACGCATGGCTTGAAAAAAAGAGCCGCTCCGTTATGCCAACAGAATGTTTTCCGCTTCCGATTTACGGATGGATAACTCATATCCCCGTAAGTTCACTTCGATGGGATCGCCCAGCGGTGCGACTTTGCGTATCATAAGCTGCGTTCCTTTGGTGATACCCATGTCCATGATGCGGCGCTTGACTGCGCCTTCGCCAGCGAGTTTCGCTACGGTAACTGTTTCACCGATCTTGGCTTCGCCAAGCGTACGGGGTTTCGCCTCCATGGAAAGCCTCCTTATGCCACTTGAATTTTATTGGCCATGGCCTTGCTAATGGCAACCCTGGTATCTTTTACATTCACAATCAGATTGCCGGCCATTTCGGTAACGATGGTGACTGTGGCGCCGGATACAAAGCCCAGGCTTTCCAGAAAGCGCCTTGTTTCATCTTTTCCATGCACCTGGCTGATGGAAATGGGAACGCCGGCGTTTGCCATGGTCAAAGGCATAGATGCTTCCTCCTTGTAAGGTTTAATCCTGTTCTTGCCCTGGCCGGGCCCAATAGGCTGTTTCTTTCTTTTGCGGGAAGTGCGGCTGAGTGTTAGGCACAACTAACTTTCAATCGCATCATAAGTTTACTACGGCTAACTTGTATTGTCAATAGTTTTATGGCCGTTTTACCTTTATTTTATATGGTTTTTTTGTGGCTTGTCGCGGAAAATATTGACGGAAAATGGGATGTTGTTAGTTTTGACTAACCTAGAGGTTCGCCTGTTCGATGGTATGCACAAAACGATGAAGAGATACCTTATGCAGACTAAAAAACGGGCGGCTTCCTGCCGCCCGAAAACCGCAATGCTACTTCCTTTTCTCCGGATCGCAGCTGACCACGCCTCGAATGGCGTCCAGTGTGACAACCGCTCCGCTGCGCAGGATTTGCGTGGCATCCTTTGCGCCGATGATCACCGGTATGTCCAGGCTCATGCCGGCTACCGCGCCATGGCCGTTAGGGTTGTCCTCTTCCAAAACAAGACCGGAAGCCTTTCGGACAAGGGGCAAAAGCGCATTGCTGGTCTGGGAGATGACTAAAATATCGCCTTCTTGAAAATTCTCAACAGCTTCTTTTTCACTGCGGCACACGCACAGCTTTCCGCAGGCAGCCCGGCTGGTGGCGCCGTGGCCTGTGACCAATATGTGGCCTACGACTTGTACCTTCATCAGGTTGGTGGTGCCGGAAATGCCAAGGGGCACGCCGGCGGTGATGACCACCAATTCTCCTGCCTGTAAAAGCCCGGCCTTTTCCCCGGTTTCCACGGCGTGTTCGATCAGCTCGTCCGAGTTGCTTTCTTCCCCAATCAACAGCGGCGTCACGCCCCAGGAAAGGTTTAGCTGCCGGGTTACGGAAGGCGAGGTGGTAAAACAGAGGATAGGGCAGTTAGGCCGGTATTTGGAGATCATGCGGGCAGTGCGGCCTGACTTGGTAACGGTGACAATGGCGGCAGCATTTAAATCATGGGCAGAGGTGCAGGTGGCATGGGAGATGGCGTTGGTAATGTCCGGATTCTCGGTGATGGGACGCTCCTTGAAGCGCTTGATATAGTTGATATCTGCTTCAGCCCGCATGGCAATACGTGCCATGGTTTTAACTGCTTCCACCGGATACATGCCGGCAGCAGTTTCGCCGGAAAGCATGATGGCGCTGGTGCCATCGTATATGGCATTGGCTACGTCAGTGGCTTCGGCCCTGGTGGGTCGGGGGTTTTTCATCATGGAATCCAGCATTTGCGTGGCGGTAATCACCTGCTTGCCGGCGGAATACACCTTGCGGATGATCATCTTTTGCAGAACAGGTACTTCCTCCAAGGGGATTTCTACGCCCATATCGCCCCGGGCCACCATGATGCCGTCGGAAACGGCAATGATTTCGTCAATGTTTTGCACGCCCTGCATATTTTCGATCTTGGCAATGATGTTCATGGTGGAACAGCCCTGCTGGCTGAAAATCTCACGAATCTCCAGAATGTCCTGGGCGCAACGCGTAAAGGAGGCAGCTACAAAATCAAAGCCATGCTCAATGCCAAAGAGAATGTCTTCCCTGTCTTTCTGGCTTAAAAAAGGCATGGAAAGGGAGACATTAGGTACGTTTACGCCTTTTTTATTCGAAATCACGCCGCCGTTTTCCACCCGGCAGCGAATGTCTTCGGTTGTGACGGAAAGCACCGTCAACTCCACCAAGCCATCGTCGATGAGAATGGTGGTGCCGGCGGATACGTCCCTGGGCAGGTTTTTGAAAGTGATGGAGACATGACGCTCATCCCCCGGTTCATCCCTCGTGGTCAGCGTAAATTCCTGAGCAGCCTTTAGCGTAACTCTATCACTTGCAAAATCCCCAAGGCGAATTTCCGGGCCCTTGGTATCCAGCATGGTGGCGATGGGAAGGTTTAATTCTTCCCGGAGCGCTTTTAATTGTTCAAAGCGCTTCAGGTGATTTTCATGGGTATCGTGAGAAAAATTGAAACGGGCTACGTCCATACCCGCTAAAATAATGTTACGCAAATTGTCGCCCGCTACCGCGGCCGGTCCCAGGGTGCAGACGATCTTCGTTTTTCTCTTTTTCAATGCCATAATTATGCCTCCGTCTCCGGTTGAACCTTTTACGGCCAGCCTAACACTATTGTATCACAATTGCCAAGCTATGAAAACTTTGTTTCCGGCTTTCTTTATCCCGTTCTGAACAAATTGTGTATAAGCTGTGTAGAAAGATTTGACTGCATGTCCGCGTTATGCTACCATAATCTGCAACTGCAGGCTTACGCCCGCTCCTAACCCATTCCCCGGGAAAGGAGGCTTTTACAAATGGATAAAAAGCGCCGCGCTTTCTTGCCCCTGGACGCTCAATGGCAGCATTTTTCAAGATGCTTGGACGTAGGCTATGCTTACCGGCTGGCCAGGCAGATGGAGCAGTTCCGTACAAATCCTGTGTTGGGCTACCGCACGGCAGGCTCTTTGGCTGAGGCGAAAACAGGCGATATGCTGTTTGAAGAGATGGAAAGCATCGGCCTTCATCCCGTAAAGGACAGATTCCCGGTAGATGGCTGGGATTTTGCGCAAGCCCGGCTGTATTACAAGGATAAGCTTGGACAGGAGCAGGTTTGCGAATTGGGCGGCTACCAGACGGATTTGCATACCGGCGGAAGAAAGCCTTTCCTTTTGGTGAATGCTGGGCAGGGAACGGCAAAGGAGCTGGAAAAGCTGGATGTGCGAGGTAAGCTGGTGTTGGTATCCATCAACCAGCGGGATGAATGGTGGATCAACTATCCCGCCTATCAGGCCCATCTGCACGGAGCGGTGGCTGTGCTGGCAGTGCAACGCAGCGGCTATGGCGAGGAGAATGCAAAAACCCTCAACGCCCAGGATATCTGCGGCCCCAAGGATGCGCCGGCTTTGTCCATTTCCCAGCGTGATGCCAGAAACCTTATAGGGGCGCTGGATCTTGCCTTTGGGGAAAGTGCCGCTGTGGAACTGCAAGCGGAATCCACAATCATGGAAAACACCTTTACTCACAATATCGTTGGCCAGATTAAAGGCGAGGAAGAGGATTCCCTGGTCATTTTGTCCGCCCACTATGATTCTTATTTCTCTGGCTTTCAAGATGATAACACCGCCGTGGCGTTGATGCTGGGTTTGGCCCGTACGGTGCTTTCCAGCGGATACAAGCCGCGCAAGACGCTGGTGTTTTGTGCCATGGCCGCCGAGGAATGGGGCGCAGTCAATACCAGGTACGACTGGTCGGTGGGGGCGTACAACCAGGTTTTCCGCATTCATCCTGAATGGGCAGGCAAAGCTGTAGTGAATATCAATCTGGAGCTGCCAGCCCACGCCCACGGAAAAAAGCATTTCATCCGCAGTGCTTATGAAATGAAGGGCTTTTTGAAGCGGCAGATGAAGGCATTGCCGCAAAAAGTTCGCACCGTATATCCCAAGGGTTCTGGCGTCGTATGCCCCACGCAGACCTGGTCAGACGATTTTTCCATGGCAATAGCCGGCATACCGGCCATGGTCAATGAGTTTGGCGGCGGTACATTCATGGAGACAAGGTATCATTCTCAATTTGATAACGACGACGCATACGATGAATCGGTATACCATTACCATCATGTGCTTTATGGGCGGCTGATGTTGGCTTTTGATCAGTTGTGCCTGCCTCCCTTGGACTTTACCACCCGTTTGGAAGCCATTTTTGAATCGCTCACCTGCCAGCGGCTGCATCCCCGCATGGAAGGCGCATTTCGGGGTACGCTCTTGTCATCCGCCAAAAAAGCAGAAGAATTATATGCTCTGACTGAGGAAATCAACCGCCAGTATATATTGAAATTGGCGGAGGGAAGCCTGGAAGCACGGGAACTGTACGCAGCTTGCGGCCGTGGGCGGCACCAGCTTTTGGACATCTTCCGCTATCTGGAGGAGCATTTTGTCCGCCTGACATGGCATGATGTGTCGATTTTTCCTCACGAGCATGATCAGTTGAGCGCCGATCGGCTGCATAGTGCGGTTTGGCAATTGTACGCCGGGGATATGAAAGGGGCAATCAAGAGCCTTGGCGAGATTGACAACAACTGCTATGCGGTGGCTTTTGACAGGGATGTGTATGAGTACTTTACCGCTTACGTGCTCCATCAGCCCAAGGAGCGGCTGTTGTGGGGAGCTGGGCGGGTAATGCACCATTTGGATCTATACGATCTGATACACAGGCTGCAAGGAAAGATGAAGGAAAAAAAGCCCGATCTTGGTATAGAAATACGTGAGCTTTCGCGTTTGGAACAGGAAGCTTTGCAAAGACTCGATAAAACAGTGCGGGACGAAACGGCCGTGCTGGAAGGATTGGAGCAGCTGATAAAAAAGGCGCTCCGCAGGCTGCGGCCTCTTGTCACCCCTCAGGAGGAATAATCAGGTGGTTCGAATATGAACATTGATACGCTGTATCACTTATCTCACACGGATGCAGGTAAAATAGTCCGCATCCTGCTGGAATGCTTCCGGGATGATCCGCTATATCAAAAGCTGATCCCAAAGGAGCATCTGCGTGAAAAAACATTGCCGGAAGTATTTGCTTGTGATGCCGAAGAGCTGCTGGAAAACGATGATGCCTTTGCGGACAGCAAAGATGTCAACGGCCTGATCATTGCCGATGATGACTCGCAACCCTATAACCACTTAAAGTATTTTTCTGTAGAAACCTTTTACGCCTTAAAAACAAACATGTCTCTGATCAAGGACGATATAACACTGAAAACGCTATGGCAATTTTTAAAGGCAAGGCAGTATCTCAACGCCACCTGGACCAAGAATCTTCCGCCTCACCGGTATATGCATATCATCTATTTTGCGGTAAGGCCAATGGCCCGTGGTACGGGCATCGCTCATAAGGTTATGGAGCCGGTACTGAAGTATGCCGATGAAAAGGGGCTTCTTGTCTCCCTGGAAACCCACAACGAAAAGAACCTGCCCATGTATAAACATTACGGCTTTGAGCTGTACGATACCATTGCAACACCTTTTGATCTTTTGCAGTATTGTATGCTAAGAAAGCCTGTGACAGTTATAGGCAAGGAATGATAGCAAAGGGCAGGCAATGTACCTGCCTTTTTAATTGTATTATGGTTTCCATTTTTTACATCATCAAACTATTTTGATAGACGGATGGTTGACGAAAGTACTTTTCTTTGATATAGTAAAACAAAAGAACCGTCATAGTTCATTCCCTATGAAAGGCTTTTATTTCTTTACGACAGGGTGTAGTAAAAGATGAAAGGGCCTTTTATTTCTTTACGTCCGGAAGTGTTAAGAGAGCACGCGCAGCGTATGATTGGCTGGCTCAATGAGCAGGAAGTCAGGCAGCATTTGAGCGACGATCAAAATACAGTATCAAGCATTGAGCAAATACTCGATAGGGTCGATTTGCCAGTGCTGACGCCTTTGTTCAGTGCCGGCGGCCGGTTTTTCATGATCCATAATATCGCCGGCCGGCCGGTAGGCTTCGTCCGGCTGGTGGTCAGAGCAGCGGATGCGGAAATGGTGATTGTGATCGGAGAAAAAGACGACTGGGGCAAGGGAATGGGCACCAGCGCTATACTGGAATGCATGAAAATCGTCTTTTTTGAGATGCGTTTAAAGAAGATGACAGCCAGAATAAAGCCATGCAACAAACGGTCTCTCCGGGCGTTTTTGCGGGCAGGATTTACGCTAAAAAATCAAACGCAAAGCATTGTCACCCTGGAGATGACCCTGGAAGAATATCTGCATAGAATACAAAAAGGAGGGTTTTTAATGGCTCCCAAAGTAGTTATCACAGCTGTGGATCAGCAAAGACTAAAAAAGGTGATTACCGACGCCGCCCTCTATAAAGAAGCGTCTGAATATGCAATTCAGAGCCTTGAAAGGGAAATGGAACGAGCAGCCGTTGTGGATTCGCGGGAGGTGTCCGGCGATATAGTCACCATGAACTCCAAGGTATTATTGTCTTTGAATGAGGAGGAGATGGAGGTCTCTTTGGTGTATCCCAAGGAGGCAGACTTTTTGAGCAACCGTCTGTCTGTGCTCTCCCCCATTGGCACGGCCATTCTGGGTTACAGTGCCGGCGACCAAGTTACATGGGATGTACCTTCCGGCATGGCGCATATACAGATCAAAAAGGTACTCTACCAGCCGGAAGCAGCGGGGGATTTTCATCTATAAGGGGTAACAATTTGAAATACGCCGCTATTTCGGACGTTCATGGGAATTGGCATGCCCTGACCGCCGTACTTAACGATGCAAAGGCTCAGAGGGTGAATGCCTATCTGTTCGCCGGCGATTATTGCATGTGCTCAGCCAATGCAAATGATATTGTAAACATGATCAAGGCTTTTCCCAATGCGTATGTCATTGCCGGCAACGGTGAGGGATATCTGCGCAAGCTTCATGGGCGTGACCAGGCCGCCTGGACAGACGGCCAGTATGCCGGGCTGTATTGGTGTTATAAGAAAATCGACAAAGAAAATCATGCGTATCTGAACGCCCTGCCGGAAACACTTTGCGTACCTGGTGAACAGACGGATATATACATGGCCCATTCTTCCCATCCGTTCCTTGGCGATATCGAATTCAAGCATTTTTCCAGCGGTATCCTTGCGCAAAGATATGAAGCAAGGCCACTGCCTAGGGATATTCTGTTAGCTGATATCCGGGCGAGTCTAACCCAGAATGCCGAATTGGGGCAAAGGATAAGTGCCCTGCCTGCCGGCGTGTACGTGTTTGGCCATACCCATGTGCAATGGCACGCCGAATTTGGCGATACGCTTTTTGTCAACGCCGGCTCCTGCGGGCAGGCGCTGGATGGGCAGCCGACAGCGGCCTACACTCTTTTGGAGGAAAAGCATGGGCGGTGGAAGGTGGAGGAGCGCCGCGTTGACTATGATGTGGAAGGCTTCATCCGCGATTTGAAAAAAAGTTTGCTTTATGAGGACGCCCGGGTTTGGTGTGATCTTGTCATATCCCAATGCCTGTCGGGATATGAGCATATGGAGTTCTTTTTGCAATTTGTGAAGTCGTATGCGAATGAGATTGGCGATGAAGACCGTCCCTTTTCCCGGGAAACGTGGTCAGGTGCATATAAAGCATGGTGTGTGCGGTTAAAGGCGATGCCACCATACCTCAACGTAAATTTTGAAACGGAATAATTGAAAAAATCAAAGAGACAGGAGAAAGATCCTGCCTCTTTGTTATATATCCCATAAGGGATGCTTAAGGGATTTTATCCCTTAAGCAGGGGTGCAGGGGACAGAATCCCCTGCTATTGGCCAATGGATTTCAAGTATTCCCGGCTGAGCCTGGCTGCTTCCAGCGGGGGGCGTTCCAGGGACTGATCCTGTTCCACAACGAGCCACTTGGCGCCGCTTTCCATTGCCGCGGCAACAATGACAGGAATGTCCTGGCAGCCCATACCCACAGGCTTGAAGGAGAAGGCTACATCGGCATCCGCGGCCTTATTGGTGCCAATCAGGCCGTAGGGCGTTTTGCCATCCCGGCGGCCCACATAATCCTTCAAGTGCACAATGGGGCAGCGGCCGGCATACTTGAGCACATAGCCGGCGGGATCCAAGCCGGCATATTTGACCCAGCAGGTATCGATTTCCGCCTGCAGAAGATCACAGGGCACGGCGTCATACAGGAAATCAAGGGCATATTGGCCGGAGAGGGTTACAAATTCGAAATCGTGGTTGTGGTACAAAAGCGTGATGCCCGCTTCCCTGCACAAGCGGCCAAACTGGTAGATGACTTTTAGCATGGCGGAGAACCGAGGCCCGCCGGGCCGGCTTTCATCATCCAGGAAAGGGATAGCGATGTAGGGGCAGCCGATGGTTTTGTGGTATGAAATCGTAGCGAACATATCCGCCTCGATCAAGGCCATGGGTACGTGGCTGGACATGGCCGTAAGGCCGTGCTTTTGAAGCATTGCTTTTACATCTTCGGCGGTATGCCCATAAAAGCCGGCGAACTCCACGCCATCATAGCCCAGTTCTTTGATTTTCAGTAGCGTCCCGTCCAGATCCAGTTGTGCTTCTTCTCTGGCGGAATATACCTGGTACGCAACAGGCAGCTTCATAGGCGCCTCCTTTGATCAGTCGAAGTAAACGGGCTTGCCGGTCTTGGCAGACTCGTAAATGGCGTCCAAAATTTGAGTCACAACCAGCGCCTGTTCCGGCTTGACCAGCAGGGGCTTGGTGCCATCGAGCACATGGTCGATCCACATCTGGGCTTCCAGATCGGCAGGGGACACAGAAGCGCCAGCATAGAAGGCCGCACCGCCGGCGGCAAGGTCAGGCTCAGTGATAAAAGTTTGGGAAAATTTTTCACCGTTTAGGCGCAGGCCGCCGTTTTCGCCCAGCATATCAGCGCCACCCTCGGTACCGCACAGCATGGTCTTGGCTTCATGCACAAACAGGGTGTTTAAGGCCCAGGAAGCCTCTACAGTAATGGTAGCGCCATTTTTCATACGCACAAAACCAAAGGCGGAGTCTTCTACGGTGAATGTCTCCGGGTCCCAAGAGCCCCAGGCGTTGGCGGAGTTGGGCTTGCCGGCTAACTCATGGTACTTGGTGCCTACGACCATGGCCGGCTCATAGTTATCCATGCACCAAAGGGTCAGGTCCAGGGCATGGGTGCCGATATCGATGAGGGGTCCGCCGCCCTGCTTTTCCTCATCCAGGAATACGCCCCAAGTGGGCACGGCCCGGCGGCGGATGGCCAGAGCTCGAGCGTAATACACATTGCCAAGATCGCCGTTTTCGCAGCACTTTTTCAAATACAGGCTATCCGGGCGGAAACGGTTCTGATAGCCGATGGTCAGTTTTTTGCCGGTGCGCTTTGCGGCAGACAGCATTTGCTTTGCCTCTGCCGTATTCTTGGCCATGGGCTTTTCGCACATGACATGTTTGCCCGCTTCCAGCGCATCAATGGTGATGGGTGCATGGCTGGAATTGGGGGTCAATACGTGTACGACATCCAAATCCAGCTTCAAAAGCTCTTTGTAGTCGGCAAATACCTTGGCATCGGGGGTGCCGTATACTTTAGCCGCTTCCTGTGCCCGCTCCAAAACGATATCGCAGAATGCCACCATTTCAGCCTGAGGAACCTTTTTCAAACTGGGCATATGCTTGCCATTGGCGATACCGCCGCAGCCGATGATGCCGACACGAACCTTGTTCATACGTATATTCCCTTCCTTATTCGGCCTATTAAGGCATTTTTACTATATTCATTGTAACGTATATGCGCTATAATTGTCATGACAAGAGTCATGGATTTTATGACATATTGTGCTGTCAAGGAGGCGGACGTTGTGCCGGAATTGTATGAGCAGGCCAGAGACGACATGGAGCAGGCGGTGTGCTTTCATTCCAAAAACAATGGCTGCCTGCCCCACTTTCATTCCAGCATTGAGCTTGTGTATGTAACGGACGGAATGATGAGCGCAATATTGGATGGACAGCGGGTAGACGTCCCCGCAGGTTCCCTGCTAATCACCTCCGGCTATACGGTACACAGGTATTTTACGGAGGGCACATCGGATGTCGTTGTGTTTATTATTCCCCTTTCCTTTGTGCCGATTCTGGAAAAAGCATTGGCGAACAAACGGTTTACTTTGCCTTTGTATCAGGACGAGGGTGGGGAATTATCTGTGCTGATCCCCCTGATCAAAAGCAGGTGGGATGCGTTGGGTATAGAATCCCGCCGCGGCTTTTGCCAGCTTATGCTCGGATTACTGATGGAGCGGGTAGGGCTTGCCGCTATGCCCATCAAGGCGCCGGCAGGGCTCATGCGCAACATGCTTTCTTACCTGCAGGAAAACAGCGCAACCGACCTGAGCATGGAAAAATTAGCCCGGCATTTGGGCTATAGCCGCAGCCGCCTGTCCCACCTGTTTCGTGACAATTTCGGTTGTTCTTATTCCGATTATGTCAACAGCTTAAGGTGCCGCCGGGCTGCGCGGCTGCTTGCGCAAAGCGATCTGACACAGCTGGAGATTGCATTGTCCACAGGTTTTGAGTGCATTCGCACCTTTTACAGGGCCTTTCAAAAGTGTTATGGCATGACACCCAAGCAATACATTCGCTCCTTGAGCCTTATCCCAGGTGCTATGGAGGAGCATCCGTAATTTTTTTTGAAAAGCAAAATTTAAGATAGCAGAGAATGAAAAAGCATCTTTTCGTCAGCATGTTGCTGGAAAGATGCTTTTTGCATGGATCAGGCCAACCAAATTTAACAAGAAGGAGGCCCGTTTTTTACCACGGCGTCAGGACAAAAGCGCTTCGCAGGAGCGGATCAGCGCATTGTTCAGCGCTTGAGACGCCAGTTCCTCACCGGCGCAGGTATTCACATACAGCTTGATCTTGGGCTCTGTACCGCTGGGGCGGATGCATACCCAGTGGCCGCCTTTCAGCTCATAATACAGCACGTCCGATTCCGGCAGGCCCATGGCGGTTTTTGAGCCTTGATCGTCTAAGCGGATGCCCGACAAATAGTCCCGCTGTGCAACAATAGGAATTCCAGCCAGTTCAGCGGGAGGATTTTTGCGAAGGTGTTCCATGATTCTTTGCATTTTCTCCAAGCCGTCCTTGCCCGGCAGGGTCTTGGAAACGACCTTTTCTACATAGTAGCCATACCGTTTGAATATGGCCTGCACCCTGTCGTACAGCGTAATGCCCTCCGCCTTGCAGGCGGCAGCCACTTCAGCCAGCAGCAGGGAAGCGTTTACGCCGTCCTTGTCCCTGACAAAGGTGCTGGACAGGTATCCATAACTTTCTTCAAAGCCAAACAGGAAGCTGTGGCTCCCCGTATCCTCAAACTGCTGGATCAGCTCTCCAATGAACTTGAAGCCCGTCAGGGTATCAAACAGCTCCACGCCATAATCCTGGCAGATAGCCCTGGCCAATTCGGTAGTGA
>JAEWSC010000098.1 GCA_023398575.1 Bacillota bacterium
TGGATCAAGCTGGTGAACGCAACCGCCGTGGCGGTAGATCAACTGGGCATGCGACAGGGAGCTGTGGCGGTGTACCTGGATGCCTGGCATAAAGATTTGCCGGAGTTCTTGCAGCTGCGCACCAACAACGGCGACGACCGCATGAAGGCTCATGATGTGTTTCCGGCCATCTGCTACCCTGACCTGTTCTGGCGTAAGGCAAAAGAAAGCCTGGATCAAAGCTGGTACCTGATGTGCCCCCACCAAATCCTCAAAACAAAGGGATATGCTCTGGAGGATTTTTGGGGCGAAGAATGGGAAAAGCGTTACCTTGACTGTGTGAAGGATGCAAGGATTTCCAAGCGGGAAATCTCCATCAAGGAGATGGTCCGCCTGATTTTGAAGTCGGCCATTGAAACGGGTACACCCTTTGCTTTCAACCGGGATACGGTAAACCGGCTGAATCCAAATACGCACGCCGGCATTATCTATTGCTCCAATCTGTGCACGGAAATCGCTCAAAACATGAGCGGTATAGAGCTTGTCAGCAGACAAGTGACGACCCAGGATGGAGAAAACGTGGTTGTCACTATTACAAAGCCAGGCGATTTTGTGGTGTGCAACCTGGCCAGCTTATCTCTTGGCGCGCTGCCGGTTAAGGATGAAGCCACTATGCGGGAACTGGTGTCCACTGCCGTGCGGGCGCTGGACAACGTGATTGATTTGAATTATTATCCGGTAGAGTATGCCGAAGTCACCAACCGGCGCTACCGCAGCATCGGCCTTGGTGTGCACGGTTATCACCATATGCTGGCCAAGCATGGCATTACCTGGGAGAGCCAGGAGCATCTCGATTTTGTGGACAAGGTGTTTGAAAACATTAACTATGCCGCCATTAGTGCCAGCAACCACATAGCTAAGGAAAAAGGTGCGTACTCTCTGTTTGAAGGCAGCGACTGGCAAACCGGCGCTTACTTTGACAAGCGTGGTTATGCAGGTGAAAAGTGGCGGACACTAAAGAATGAGGTTGCTGCAAACGGCATGCGTAATGCCTATATCATGGCCATCGCGCCAACCAGTTCCACCAGCATTTTGGCTTCTACCACCGCAGGGGTTGATCCCATCATGCACCGCTTTTTTCTGGAGGAAAAGAAGGGTATCATATTACCGAGGGTTGCTCCCGAATTATCCATGGCGACCTATTGGTACTATAAAAGTGCCCACCAAATAGACCAAAGCTATTCTGTAAAGGCAGCTGGTATAAGGCAGCGGCACATTGACCAGGCGCAAAGCTTAAACCTGTATATCACCAACGATTTCAGTCTGCGGCAGGTGCTGGATTTGTATGTGTTGGCCTGGGAGTCTGGAGTTAAAACGGTTTATTATGTACGCAGCAAGGCCTTGGAAGTGGAAGAGTGCGAAAGCTGCGCTTCGTAAAATACATTGTTTGTAAGGAGAGAAACACATGGCCATTCTGTCAAAGAAACCCCTTTTTAACCCGGAAGGGGATACGCAGATTCACTTGCGGCGTATGATTGGCGGCAATACCACCAACCTCAATGATTTTAACAACGTGAAATACGCTTGGGTCAGCGATTGGTACAGGCAGGCCATGAACAACTTCTGGATTCCTGAAGAAATTAATCTAAGCCCTGACGTAAAGGATTATCCCAAGCTGGAAAAGGCGGAGCGAGTCGCCTACGACAAGATACTCAGCTTTTTAATTTTCTTGGATTCCATTCAGACGGCTAATCTGCCGGCCATTGGCGAATACATCACCGCCAACGAAGTGAACCTTTGCCTGACTATACAAAGCTTTCAGGAAAGCGTTCACAGCCAAAGCTACAGTTACATGCTCGATTCCATCTGCAGTCCGGAGGAGCGAAATGATATCCTGTATCAGTGGAAGACAGATGAACACCTTTTGAAGCGAAACACCTTTATTGGCAACCTGTACAATGATTTTCAGACAGACAAGGATGAATTTACGCTACTGAAGGTGCTGGTGGCTAATTATATATTGGAGGGCATATACTTCTACAGCGGCTTTATGTTTTTTTATAACCTGGGCCGTAACGGAAAAATGTCCGGATCTGTGCAGGAAATCCGCTATATCAATCGGGATGAAAACACCCACATATGGCTGTTCCGCAACATATTGCTGGAGCTGAAAAAGGAAAAGCCCGAACTGTTCACCTCCGAACGGACAGCCTATCTACGGGAAATGGTAGCAGAGGGTGTGCGGCAGGAAATTGCCTGGGGCGAATATGTGATTGGCGATTCCATACCGGGGCTAAATGGCGCTATGGTATCAGACTACATCAAGTATTTAGGCAATCTCCGATGCTTGGGTCTGGGCTTTGAGCCGCTGTATGAGGGCTATGACCGGGAACCTAAATCCATGGCCTGGGTCAGCCAGTATTCCAACGCAAATATGGTTAAAACAGATTTTTTTGAGGCAAAAAGCACGGCCTATGCCAAGAGCACGGCACTGTTGGACGATTTGTAAGTCATTGCAGCTGAGAGTTTTTACAATACTATGCAGGCAGGGCGATGCCACAAACAAGAATTTCAGTTGCGGTTTGAGCCAAAATCCTGTATACTAGGATTTGACCTTGCAGAAGGAATGCTTTCTATGCGTTTTTTCGTAGAGAGCAAGACAAATTCAACCGCGGGTCCCTGCTGGTTGCAAGCGTACATGCGGCTTGTGCCGCTCAAGGAGGCAAGGACGATGGAATGCAAAATAAAGAATGACATCGGCACGATTTATATCACCGAAGATGTCATGCTCAAGGTGGTCGGCTATGCCGCGCTGGAATGCTATGGCATTGTTGCCATGTCCAGTAAGCGCGCCAAGGATGGCTTGGTGGAATGGCTGGGCCGTGAGAATCTGTCCAAAGGCGTGCAATTGCGCATGGTGGACGATATGCTGGATGTGGATTTGTTTATCATCGTGGAATATGGCATTTCCGTGGCTGAAGTCTGCAAAACCATTGTGGAAACTGTGAAATACAAGCTGGAAAGCATGACTGGCGTAACGGTGCGCCGCGTGAATATTTCGGTGGAAGGCATCCGCATTTAATCAAGCCACCCGACTGGAGGAACACACCTTTGATTCAGGCTAAGAATATTGACGGCCTTTTGTTCCGTGATATGGTAACGGCAGGGGCCGCATTGTTGGAAAAAAACCGGGAGGCTGTGGATGCGCTGAACGTATTTCCCGTACCAGATGGAGATACCGGCACAAATATGTCGCTGACGATGATGTCAGCCATCCGCGAGCTTAACGGCAAAGAATATCTATCGGCGGGGGAAGCGGCCGAGGTGTTTGCCAAAGGCGCTTTAAGAGGCGCTCGGGGCAACTCGGGCGTGATTACCTCCCAGCTTTACCGCGGCTTTGCCAAGGCGTTGGAAGGTGTGGAAAGAATCACACCTACCCTCTTTGCCCAGGCATTGAAAAGCGGCGCGGAGACAGCTTACAAGGCGGTAATGAAGCCAAAGGAAGGTACCATTTTGACCGTGGCCCGTGTGATTGCTGAGGATGCCATGCGTCAGGTACAACTGAATCCCGATGATTTTGACGGTCTCATGAACGTCATTCTGACCAGCGGTGACGCCATTTTGCGCCGTACCCCTGACATGCTGCCGGTACTTAAACAAGCAGGCGTGGTAGACGCTGGCGGCCGTGGCCTATTACTTCTCTATGCCGGCTATGCTGCAGCCCTTCGCGGGGAGCAGATAGATGCTACCACGATCGATTTTCATGCCGATGCTCATGAGGTGGCGTTTGAAGACGATCATGACTCTATTGATGAAATCAAGTTTGCATACTGTACTGAGTTTTTGGTTCAGAATCTGATGGATTCTGCCCAAGAAAGCGATATAGATACTTTCCGCCGCCGGCTCAACCGCATTGGCGATTGCGTGCTGGTGGTTGGTGATCTAAGCCTCGTCAAGGTTCATGTACATACCAACGATCCGGGCAAAGCATTGCAATATGGTTTAGCCTTGGGCGAATTGGTGAACCTGAAGATTGAAAACATGGTGGAGCAGCGCCGGGAAATACAGCGCAAGAAGGAAGAAGAAAAAAGGCAGGAGCCGCCTAAGGATTACGGCATGGTAGCCGTATCGCTGGGTGATGGCTTCTCCCGCATTTTCCGCGACTTGACAGTGGATGCCATTGTAGATGGCGGGCAGACCATGAACCCCAGTATAGAAGACGTACTGGCGGCGGTGAACAAGGTTAACGCCAAATGCGTATTCATCTTCCCCAATAATGGCAACGTAATTCTTGCAGCCCAGCAGGCAGCCGAGCTTTCTGAAAAGGAAGTACATGTAATCGCTACGAAGAATGTGGCGATGGGCATTGCGGCAGCGGTGGCGTTTCAACCGGAGCTTGATAGTGCGGAGAATGTCAAACGCATGGAAGAAGCTTCACAGCGTGTAAAAACGGGCACTATCACCTTTGCTGTGCGTGATACAGAGTATGAATCTCTGAGTATTAAAGAAGGTGACATCATCGGCCTTTGCAATGGTAAAATTCATTGCACTGGCTCAAGCGTGCACGACGTAGCGTTGGAACTGATGCAGGAATTGGTAACCGATGACGATGAACTAATTACCGTCTATTATGGCAAGGATACCTCCAAAGAAGACGCCGAGGGTCTTACGGAGGAGCTTTCCGAATTGTATAGCAATTGCGATGTGGAAAATCATATGGGCGGTCAGCCTTTGTATTACTATTTGATATCGGTGGAGTAACATGGAACTCAAGGATTTACGCGGCGTTGGCAAAACGCGGCTGGAAACGCTTCGCGCAGCGGGAATACTCTCGCTGCGCGATCTTTTATACTTTTTGCCAACCGGCTATAAAGATACAACGATTGTTACACCTGTCAGCGAGCTAGTGCCCGGACAAGCCGCAGCTGTGCTAGGCTTTATCAAGGGCAAGCCTCGGCTCAACCGGTTTAAAGGGATGAATAGTGTTACCGCATCCCTTTGGGATGAGACGGGCCATATCGCCTGCGTCTGGTATAACCAACCCTGGATGGAAAAGAATTTAAAGGACGGACAGGATGTTTTTTTTTATGGCAGGGTGGAAGAACGCAAGGGAAAACGGCAGCTTATGAATCCATCCTTGGAGGAGGCTCCTGCCATCCTGCCCATATACAAGGCGCTGGAGGGGATTCCTGGTAAGGTTATGCGCAGTCTTGTTGAGCTTGCGCTATCACAAGTAGAGGATACATGCCCGGAAACATTGCCAAACAGTTTGCGCATGAGATATGGTCTTTGTGAAAAAAACTATGCCATTCGGCAAGCGCATTTTCCTGATAGTATGGAAGCGCTGAAAACAGCCAGGCGCAGGCTTTCTTTTGAACAATTGCTTTTATATCAGGCTGCTTTGGGCATTCTTCGTGATCGAAAAGAACGGGGCATTATTATTCCTGCCTTATCTAATGAGGTGGAAGCCTTTTGGCGGACGCTGCCCTTTGCGCCCACAAATGCCCAGCGCCGTGTGTTGTCAGAAATCGTTGTAGATTTAAAAGCGCCTCACCCCATGGCAAGGCTGGTACAGGGCGATGTAGGCTCAGGAAAGACAGCGCTGGCCTTTGGCGCACTGTATCTTGCGGTGTGCCATGGCTTTCAGGGTGCGCTGATGGCGCCGACAGAAATTCTGGCAAGGCAGCATTATACAAGTGCGCAACAGGTATTACAACCACTGGGCATTTCCTGCGGCCTTTTGCTTGGCGGCATGAAAGCGTCGGAAAGGCGGCAGGCGCTGGTTGCTATCCGGGATGGGATATGGCAGGTGGTGATTGGCACCCATGCGC
>JAEWSC010000028.1 GCA_023398575.1 Bacillota bacterium
CCAAACCTCCTGTACCGCTCGGGTCGCTCCCCAGCGTTGCCCTACCCTGCGCAGGAGTAAAAGCGGTAGTAGTTTTTTCCCAACTTTCAGAAAGTATTCCATTTACACGGATTTTGCGACACTCCCCGATTTCCCCCCTTAACTCCCCCCTGCACTCCCCATATCCCCCTTAAACCGACCAGGGCCTCGGCCCTGGACCCGGGGGAGGAGAGTGAAACTTTGCCGAGGTGTGCTTGTTATTGAAAATGTATTATTCATTTGATTATTTTTCTTTATTGAGGTATAATATGCTTGAGAACTTGTTACCATGTAGTGCACGCATAGCTTAGTATTATACCTAGTATGGTACGTTTTGCTATCGCGTGTAGTCTCGATAAAGAAGCCGCGGTGCAGTGGATATATGATATTCACTATATCCGTGGCTTCTTTTTGCTTTTTCCATACTTTAAATAGTCATAGATTCTAACCAATCGCTTAAAATCTGAGCAGGATAAGGAAGTTAATGATGACCAAAATCCATGTTCATTGAATTTTCCCCATAAAAATCTCTCTAACTCAATTATGTCTATTTCTTCCTCATTCAAATAGGCAATAGTTGACATTGCTTTGTCGAGAGGTAATGATCTAACTATTCCATCTACCGATCGAATTGGAATGAATCGTCCTTTCCGATTGGTTCTTATCGTTCTATGAAGAGTGGAGTCAAATGATTTGTCTGCCTTTTCTTCACATTCTGGGAATTCACGTTTTGCTCGACTTAGTAATTTGTTAAGGGGCAATTTGTTGTTTTTAGCAATAAGATTCGGATAAGCATTTTCCAGAATTTCATCAGCTGTAAACTCAAGATCCTCAAGTACAACGTTCCGGAACCATTCTTCTGCCGTTATTCCTTTCAAGCCACGAAGGCCAAGCGCAGAAGCTTTACCAATCGCTAATACTAAATCTTCATCATGGACGCTAATATCATCAATACCAGCAACTCGAATCGTTGCCGTTGGCTGATTTGTTATTGTATAGTTATAGAACTCTTGTTTAAACATTCGAAGTACTTTAACTGGCAAAGTGCTCTTTTTACTTTGCATTGCACTGAAAATTTTTGAGAAGTTATCTGTTTGTATTCTTGTGACATTAATTATCTTTCCCTGAAGGTTAATAGAGTGGGGGGTTATCTCAATCTCTTGTTTGGCTTTTTTCCATTCTACATAAATAAAACGATCTTGTAATTTTTGCAAATTTTCATCGTTCAGACAAGTAACGATGGAACGCAAAATTGTTTGAATATTGGAGTCGGTTAATGAATAACCAAGAAAAACTATTGGATATTCCATAAATATTGTCATTAGCTTTGAAGCTAAGTAAGCACTTTGATCATCAAAGCTTTTATAGTCAGCATCTGTAAGGACAATCTGGCCAGGTTGTGTAATGCAACCGTGAATTTTGTATATTTCTGCTAGTCCCTGAATATGAGAAAAAATCAACTCTTCTTGTCCAATATACACACTATAATTATCCATAATACTTTCAAGCAGAGTATCAAAGTTAGTTGTTATAACTCCAGATATACTTCTTTGCGAAATCATCTTTATTAGTTCGATCTCTTTTTCTTTTCCAGGAACTATTTTTGAATGTTTGCGAATATATGCTGCTACTTCGACCTTAAAAGGTGACCTGGTCTTCTTTACCAACTCAAGATCATTAACTTCAAGATGCCTAAACTCAATGTCGGTATACCACCGTTCGTTAAAATCCTTTTCAAGTAAAGTAGCCACCTTTGCATATAATGTAGTGGAGTAACCTTCTGCGTTAGCTCTATTCTCATAAGCATCATAAGCGAACTCATCTTCACTTAATCTACAGGAAAATTCTTGTAGTAAGCCTTTCCAATCTGGCAAGTCAAAATATCTTCGAGAAAACCCCGATCCCACAAACAGAAAAGGTGTTGTCGAAAAATTCCGAACAACATCATCAATATTCATTATGTCATCTTCTTTCTCTACTCTTATACAATATCATTATATCATGCATATATTGAGTGATCAATAAAAAGCAGAATCAAGGGAAGAAAATATTGACAGAAAATTATATTAATTGTAATATATCTACAACAGAATTTATAGGTAGGGAAAAGTAGATGAATAAAAGCGAAAACAAACAAAAGATTAAGCATTGTTATCATTGTGGAAATCAGACTCTAATGAATCAGGTTATGGAGCATAAAGAGGACTGGGGCACAGAGGATTTTTACGGCAGTACTATATCCACGCTATATATGTGCCCAATTTGCCAAAAGGCAACATATTGCGAGACAAGCTGGGATGATACATTATCTAGTAGTGAAAATCCAACAGAAGAAGTTAAATGGCCAAACATCACCTTTGAAAGTGCTTATGTTCCTGATAACATACGAAAAGCATATGAAGTTTCACTGAAATCTATTAACATCGATCATTCATTATGTTTGGTCAGTCTACGCCGTACCTTAGAAATGATATGCAAAGGTAATGGAGCAAAAGGTAACAATCTACAAAAAATGATTATAGAACTAAGTAAGAAAAACGTTTTCCCACCCACATTGGAGAATGCATCAAACATCACACGCCATCTTGGGAATGCTGCTGCACATGCTGACAATATTGATGTTGATGAATATGAACTAAAACTCATCTCGCAATTTGTAAGAACAATTATTGAGTATATTTACGTGCTTCCAGCAAAACTATCCAGGCTAAATAGACACTTAATGAATAAGGAAGAAGATAGAGACAAAGAAGTAACAGCAGATGCTCTTGGTGTATAGGAAAAAACACTTAGTCGAATAAGAAAATAAGAATCTCACGTTATATGAGAAGATTCTATAGTAGATACCCGACTACGGTACAATCCCCGGGTCCAGGGCCGAGGCCCTGGTCGGTTTAAGGGGGATATGGGGAGTGCAGGGGGGAGTTAAGGGGGGAAATCGAAATCCCCCCTACTCCCTCCTGCGTAAACGTAACCAGATGCAAATCTAATATAATAAAATCCGTCATACCCAACTGACGGATTCTTTGCATTTCCCGCAAACTTTTCTATATCCGAAACTCCATCCCAAGCAGATTAACCGGCTGATCCCGCTTTGGCGCATATAACTCCTTGCGCAGGGTGATGATGCTCAAATCCAGATAGCCCAGCTTGTGGTAAAGCCTTAACGCATCGGCATTTCGGGGCACAACATCGATGCAAACCGCTTCATAGCCAGGTACATCTCGCACGATGCGCTCCGCTTCGTTTATGGACCGGGAGGCGATGCCCCTTCCCCGCAATTCTTCATCAACATAGATATCTTCGATCCACGCGGCGATATCCCCGCGAAACCGAAGGCGCAAAAAGCCCACATCCATTTCATCTTCCATAATGACAAACAGGCGGTTCGGTTCTTTTACCCAATCATCAAGCGTATCCTTGTTTTCCGCTTCTATCTTCTGGGCATCGACATCCGCCGAAAAAAGGGAGAGATGATAGCCAAAGAATTTGCATATGCGGCTAAGCGTTTGATCTGCATAGCCGGCCTGATATGGAATAAGTGTGGTCATAACATCAACTCCTGTAAACATATGTAAATGATTATAGCGGAGCATAGAGATTTGTACAATACCTATTGCAAAGAAAGCAAACGAACATCGAATCATGCTGTAGGGAACGGACGGTCAGATATTTTAGGATGCGCGCAGGGGCGGACACTTTCTTGAGAAACAGGCAGCATGCAAGGCATCGGGGGATTTCCAGGTGTAAGCTTATTGCCTGATGGGCAACCAGTGCATCATATTTTCTTTGAAGAATTACCAAAACCAGCAAGAAATTGGAACATATATGCGTTACATGAAGGAAGGCAACCTCAAAGAAAGTATTGTACTTTATTATCACAGGAGGCAGTCTATGAAAAATCGTTTCCTTTTTCGGTTGTGCCATGTTCTTGCGCTGGCTCTCATCGTGGCCGTTTTCACCTTGTTTACCGTAGCGCTGGCGGAAGAAGATTACATGCATGCGTCTTCTGCAGGGTTTACTCTTTCCTATACACAGCGTCAAGCGGAACAATACAAGCAGGTTTACGAGCAGGCAAAATTGCATGCATCTGACATATGGGAATCTGTTATTCCGAGCATAGAGTTTCGGGCGATGAAGATGCAGGAAGCAATTTTAGCTGGCGAAAAACCCGATGGGATGATGGATGGGCTGCCTACGAAATTAGACCTCACACAGGAAGAAGCTCTTTTCACCGCTTATGCAGCCCTTGAAACGAGATTTTCTTTAACGGAAGAAGTTCTATCAAAACTATATCCCAAATTTCACTTTGACATTGCAAATCCTGAGCAGCCCATTTGGTTGGTGGAAATGGGTCCAATCCAGGACTATTCTTCTATTGAGGAAGTTGGCAGTTATGCGGTTTATATCCAATCCAGGGATGGCGCAATCGTTACGATCATTACAGCGGAAGATGCTGTTGGGTAATTTGCAGCTGTAGTAAAAAAAGGGCTATCGCTCAGTCAACTGAGCGATAGCCCTTTTTTGCTAGAGATTTGATTGCGCTTTATACCAGCGTGATATATTGGGAAGAAACCCAACCAGTACCATCAATCGTAACCACACGCCACCATCCGCTGATGGATGTCCTATTGATGGCCCTGACATAAGTGCCAGAGGACAGCGTTGTGATAACAGAGCTGCTAGTGCTGGGCCCAACGCGAAGATTCACACCACCCGAGGATACAACGATCTTAGCTTTTTCTCCAACAGAGGAGTATTCATTTGCCCCGGCATACTTTGCTGGCAGATAGAATGTCCCATTTGTTCTTTCTATCAAAAGCCATTCTTTCCAAGCATTCGAATCATTGCCGCCGGTAAACGTCCATACATCACTGCTGGTAAAACCGGTATTGGTGGCATAAGAATAATCAGGGCCTGTGTATGTCATTGCGCTGGACGACGTGGTAGAAGCAAAGAATGAAACCCCTTTTGTGGGTGTTCCAGGATTGCCCCCACCGCTGCCTGCGGTAATGTACTGTGAAGACCCATAGCCCTTTTGACCGTTATAATCGACATAATGCCAACTTGAATTGGTCGTTTTGTAGAAATAAACATTCGCTCCCTTGGGTACTGAAAAAAGAACACTATAGCTCGTACCCGGACCGGATCTTATAGAGAGCGGATCAGTCTGGGTGGAGATGTACCCGGCTGTTCTAGGACCGGTAACATCGCTGGGCAATCCACTCCCGCCGCCGTTGGGATTAGTGCTGGTCAGATACTGAGACATAACATAGCCTTCCCATATCCCATCATCCCAATAGGATACAGAGTGCCAGGTTGAGTTGTAACGCGTTGCGTCAACTTCAGCTCCATAAGGGATTCGCTTCATAATTGTGCTGCTCTGAGAGGGGGTCTCGCGAAGATTAACCGTTTCATTTGTTGGGATGTTATAGACATACATTGTGGCCATTTTTCTTTCTCCTTTTGTTTGGTTTATGTTGGGCTTTTAGGGGTTGTAGTTTTGTCACGATATGAAATCACTGCCTATTAAACCACTAGAATTGCCTCCACTGCTGGTAAGAAAGGAAAGAGACATTGCTTTGTGCTGTAGATGAAACATCTCATTTCCTATGGGCTATTTGCTTTTATTAGGCAATATCCAGAACACCAATTCCACCTCCTTTTTTGTGTCAAGGAATAGAGAAAATGTATAACTAACAAGAGGTGCAAAAAAGCACGTGCCCTGTAAGGGACACGCGCTTTTCTTACCACAGTTAACAAAGCAATCTATTCTGCGCAAGAGTAAGGTGGCTTTGCTATTTATTCTCTTTCTTTGACACATGCATTATACTGCGGCAGACATTCATGCAAAGCGGCATCTTGTTTCGATTAGGCATCAATTAGCCCTTGTTGATTCCGCTCCATTAACTATTCGCTCCAGCATACTCAGTAGAGAATAAGTAAGCGGAATCGGGGCTGCTTTGCTTATCAATAGCTTTGCATGCTACAATATTAGCATAAACACAACCGGAAATACTAGGAAGCCCGCAGCACTCACGCAAAGAAACTGCCTCTAGTCAAAAATTGGCGGAATGATGATAATTTCATAAATGTGATGGAGAAAATATCTCATGAATGAAAGAATATGAGGATATATGCTGCCTGTTGTCTGAATGAAGCCTCCCGCGTTATACCGAAGCCTCCCAAAGCATGTTATAGGAGGTTCCAATATCCTCTACAATTCTAAAGTTTTGCTTGATGTATAGCTGATATGCAACATTGCCTTTGGTAACGCATAAACTAATTTTTGATATATTCCGCTCTTGGGCAACCTCTTTTAAAAACTCTATTAGTTTGCCGCCAATACCTTGATGTCTGTAAGCTGCGACGACACCGATTACCAGAACTGGGATATCCTTTGAAATGTATCCTCTCATATGAACATCATCATTCCAATACCTTATAAAGGCAGCACCTGCTTTTACGCCATCCATCTGCGCAATGACGGCCAAGTCGCCGTCTCTGCTTCCAAAATCCATCAGTATGTGTTTGGTATAATCATAGGACAAACCTTCTTCTAACGAGGGTCTATCGTTACCTCTGCTCCAAAAAACAGCTTCAAATAGCATTTCTCTAAGAAACTGATCATCATCCTTGGCATACACTCTGCAATGATTCATGCCCATCCTCCTATGCAATTGGTTTTCACATGCTTTCGTTTACTATGCTGATTGAAATAGGCAGCAAACCGCGTTTTATTCAATGGGTTCAAACATAATCCTAAGGAAAGCAAAACTATCTTCTTCAAAATGATCTATAACAAAAATCCCTTGTTCCGCTCGTATAAACCAATACAGAAAATAGAAAATCTTGATCGTTTTGTCTGTGTTTAGTTAGTATATCACATCAAGTAAATAGTTGGAAAACCCTTTGTAAGCTACCCGTCCCCATTGGTATAAACGCACTGCCGGCCTCCCCGCAAAGGAAAGCCGGCAGTGTTTTTATCAATTTGGTTTACGGCTGATTCACAATCACGAAGCAGCCGAGCTGGTTGGTTGAAAAGTCTATGGTTCCCGTCTCGGGGTTATACACGCAGCCGGGAACGGGGGTTACACTGCCGTCATCGCCGATGCGCATTACGGTAGGGTTGCCGCTGCCATTATCTGCGGCAGGGGAATAGGGAAGGGAAATCTGCATGAGCGCAGGCGGATTGGTTGTATCGGCCGCGCTGCCAGACCCCCCTTGATTGGCCGCTCCATCTGGAGCTGCCGGGCCAAAGGGAACGCCGCCCACCAGCAAGCCGAAGTAGGTTGCCTGAAGGCCACTGCCACTGGGACCGCTGTCCGGGCCAATACCCTGTCCGCTGCTGGGGCTGCCGTCCGGGCCGATCTGTCTGCCATCCAGGCTGCCACTGGGATTACCGCCCTCGCCGCCCAAACCGCCGCCCAGACCACTGCCCAGACCACTGCCCAAGCCGCTGCCACCAAGGCCACCACCTAGACCGCCGCCTGTGCCAGCACCGCCCAGGCCACTACTCGGGCTGCCACCAAATCCACCACCCGTGGCACCGCCCAAACCGCCGCCCAGACCACCGCCCAAGCCGCTGCCACCCAGGCCGCCGCTCAAGCCGGTGCCACTGCCCATGCCACTATCACCCAGGCTGCCAGACATAATCAGCAGTGACGCATTTCCCACGACAGCTTGCGGAGCACCTGATGCAAGCAAGTTGGATGGGAGAGAAATACCTCCGGCATCGGTTTGAAAGTTCAATGTGGCGCCTGGTGTTTGCATGCGAATCAGGCTCTGTGAAAAATCATATGCCACGAACTGATCAAACACCATGCCAGCTGGCGCTGGGGGTGTGCTGCTTGGGAAAAATGGCGCAACAGGCGGGGGCACACTACCCATGCTAAACTGCTGCATAGGCGCTAGGACAGAAAGCTGTTGCCCAGGCTGTTGAAGTGCTGACAAGCCGCCCGGACCTATGACAAGTACTTGCTGGCCTAGGGTATCCGGATCAGGGAGCAGTGCAAACAGGGACGTCGGAGCATTGTTGAGAAGCACCGAAGGGGCAAGCGGTGAACCCTGCCCGTCATTGGGGGCAACCGCGGTCCATTTGGCATAAACGGTCGTATCCTTTGTCACAACCGTATTCGCTGTAAACACGCTTCCCCTGCCGCTTTGCGCTGTATACCAGCCGCCAAACGTATAGTTATTGCGTGTGGGGTTCGCCGGCCAGTTGGCAGTGCCTATGCTTGTGCCGTCGGTGACCGCTTTCATGGCGTAATCATTTGCTTCATTATTAAATACAACCTGCCATGTCGTGCTTGAGTTGTCATTCTTAATGACTGTCAGCACTGTATCAGCACCTTCACTAAACCGAACCAGCAGGGAGAGGGTTTCGCCCTTTTTCAGCCCCAGCCCGCTGAGGTAGCTATGCCGGATGATCAGTGTGTTTCCATTCAAAGCGTAGCTGTCTTTGCTTAACGCGTTTATGCCTTGATACACACCCGTTACCGATTGTGCATCGTTGAGTGTGATCTGCGTCCATACGTCAGACTGGCTATAGGTCAAGCTGGCAGGGTTAAGCTGTGCGCTGACAGGCGGCTGGGTGGCTGGAAATACTGCATGAATCACCCCGGAGCCGGCTGCATTGGTTAAGACAGCACCGGCAGTCGTAAAGAAGTTGGCCGGAATACTGCGTACCGCGTAGTTTGGCTTTAGTTGCAATGTGATGGTTGCGGTATATACCGTTCCAGGCTTGAACACCGCATCAGCCGGTGACCAGACAACGGTACCCGTATACTCACTCGTTTCTTTGATGTGGGTAACAGGCGCCGCGGCTTTTACCGGGGCCGTCAACCCCTCCAGGCCGGCGATGCTGACAGGCAGGGTTGTATCCACTGTAAACAGGCGGTTTTCGCAGAATTGGCTTTCATTACCGGCGGCATCCCTTGCCTTTGCCCTGACCACATGGGTGCCATCTACCAGCATGGAGGTGGGCGTATAGGCCCAGTTGCCCTGGGCGTCAGCCGCTGCCGACCCCACATACACGCTGTCCAACTCAATGTGAACAGTGCTCAGTGCTTCTGCCGTACCTGTGATCAATGGTGAACTAACACTTATCATGGTGCCGGGAGCCGGTGCAGTGATCACCGGCACAGATGGCAAATCCGTATCCACGGTGAAGGTGAACAGGGAGGAGCTTACGCTGTTTCCTGCCGCGTCCATTGAGGCCACGATCAAACTGTACAGTCCATCCGCTAGGGCGGAAGGAAGGGTAAAGCGAAAGCTGCCGGCCTGGGTGGCTGTTACGGTTCCCCGCAGGATATCGTTGATGTAAATGGAAACCGTACTGTTTGCTTCCGCCGTGCCTGAAAAGCTGGGCGTATTGTCGTTTAGCAAACTGCTGCCAGCGGGGGATGTAATGACCGGCACCTGGGGCGGCGTTGTATCCACCGCAAAGGTAAGGGTGTTGGAATCACCGCTTATGTTGCCTGCAGCGTCTGTGGCAAAGGTTTTCATGGTATGGGAACCATCTGTCAGTGTACTTGCCACCGCATAGGACCAAAACCCGCTGCCATCAGCCGTTGTTGTGCCGCTCATAGCGCCATCGAGGATGACACAGACCATGCTGCCATTTTCAGCTGTGCCTGTGATGACAGGCGTTGCGTTATTGGTGATGGAGCCATGGCCGAGCGTAACCACCACAGGCACTGCCGGCGGCACAGTATCCACCGTAAAGGTCAACGGATCGGAATAGCCGCTGTTATTCAATACAGCATCCGTTGCACTTGCCCGGATGGCATGGCTGCCATCAGCAAGGGGGCCGGGGAGCGTAAAGCTCCAATGTCCAGACCCGTCTGCTGATGTGGTGCCCGAATATTGATTATCTATAAGAATCGTTATATCAGCTCCGGGTTCGGCTGTACCAGTAATGCTTGGCGGATTGTTTTTTGTGCTGCTGCCATTTTGAGGAAAGGTTACCACGGGCTTGGCAGGCGGCGTTGTATCCACCGTAAATGTGTTTGTACTAGAGCTTGTGTTGCCATATTCATCCGTAGCAACGGCCTGCAGGGTGTGAGAACCGTCTGACAAAGGGGATGGATAAAAGTAGTCAAACTCCCACAATCCATCTTGGTTTGCCACTGCTGTGCCGATGGTACTGCCATCCAGAATAATGGTGACCGTGCAATTACTTTGCGCACTACCGTATATCATGGGCACATTATTACCTAAAACATTGTCGTTGCCAGGTGAAGACACTGAAGGCTCGCTAGGTGGCTCAGTATCTACCGTAAATGAAATGTCATTGGAAAATGCGCCTGTATTCCCAGCTTCGTCTGTTGCTCTCGCTCTCACATAAAAGATATCGTCATGGAGGGAGTAGGGCACTGTAAAGCTCCAGTTTCCAGCCCCGTCTGCTGTTGTTGTACCTTGCGTTACACCGACTATCACAATGCTCACCGAGCTGTAAGGTTCGGCTGTGCCTGATATTGTTGGCGTATTGTCATTTGTGCCGCTGCCATTGGCAGGCGAAATCACCACAGGCGCGGCAGGCGGCGTGGTGTCTACGGTAAAGGTTACGATAGTGGAATTGCTGCCCACATTCATCGCCAAGTCTGAAGCTCTCGCTACTACTTGATGGCTTCCTTCAGACAGGGTGTTGGATTGCGTACTCCAATTTCCCGACCCGTTTGCGGACACGTTGCGTAAGAAACCGCCGTCCACATAAACGGCTACGGTACTATGGGCCTCTGCTGTGCCCGCGATGGTTAGCGTATTGCTCATCGTGCTGCTGCCGTTTGCAGGAGAAGTGATCACAGGCGGCGGGGGCGGCACGGAATCCACCGTAAAAGTTATTCCATCGGAAAAGGGGCTTGTATTCCCAAATTCGTCTGTTGCAGTTGCCTTTACAGTATTCGCGCCGTCGCTTAAGTCGGCAGAGGGCGAAAAGGTCCAATCTCCGGATGCGTTTGCCGATACAGTACCGATAACCAAATTTTCCACATAAATGGTAACTAGGCTTAGTGCTTCGGCTGTTCCGGATATAGCTGGCTTTTTGTATTTTGTTAGAACGCCGTTTGAAGGGGTTAAAACCACAGGCGCCGCGGGCGCTGCAGTATCCACAGTAAAGGAAATGGGATTGGATTCTTGGCTTGTATTCCCTACTTCGTCTGTTGCTGTCGCCTTCACGCTGTGGCTTCCCTCTGCTAAGGGAGTTGGCTGTGTAAAGCTCCAGCTTCCAGCCCCGTCTGCTGTCGTTGTGCCTTGCACAGCATTATCCACAACAATGGTTACTAGGCTGTTTACTTCAGCTGTGCCAGCGATGGTTGGCGCATTGTCGTTTGTGCCGCCGCCGTTTTCAGGGAAAGTAACCACGGGGACCTCAGGCGGTATTGTGTCTACTGTAAATGTATTGACACTGGAATTGCCGCTTTGGTTATTATATGCATCGGTGGCATAAGCATACACGGTATGTGGGCCTTGCGCTAAAGCCTGGTATGAAGAAAAAAGCCATGCATCCATGCCGCTTACAGTTGTGTCACCAATAGAGGATCCATCCACCAGGATGGTGACTCTGCTGCCTGCTTCGCCCGTGCCGGAAATGCTGGGCGTGTCATTACTGGTGATGCTGCCATTGGGGGGAGTTATGACCGTTGGCGACGCGGGCGGTGTAGCATCCACCGTAAAGGTATTGGTATTGGAATCAATACTATCATTCCCTGCCGGGTCTTTCGACTTTGCTCTTACCGTATGACTACCGTCCGCTAGAGGGGTCGAGGGGGTAAAGCTCCAATTGCCGCCGCTGTCTGCTGTCGCAGTGCCTTGTGAAGAGCCATCTATATATATGGTCACCACATTGGAGGGTTCGGCTACCCCCGTAATGGCAGGCGTAGTATCATTGGTGCCGCTGCCGTTTGCGGGAGAAGCAATTGCCGGCGGGGGGGGCAGTGTTAAATCTACCGTAAATGAAACAGTAGTTACAGGTCCGGTTTCATTGTTTGATGAATCCAAAACAGCTGCGCGTACGGTATGACTTCCTTCCAAAAGGGGAGTTGTTTGGGTCACGGACCAATCGCCCGATATATCGGACGTTATGGTGGCAAAAAGCGTGCCATCCACCTGAATGGAGACCTTCGTTTCTGGACTGGTTGTTCCCCGATACACCGGCTGGGTGTTGTTTGTTGCCGAATTGTGTGCGGGCGCCGCTATGGTTATCGTGCCCATTTGGCTTGCCAGCACGTTTTGCGGATATTGTAAAAAAAGCAGCATCAGACAGAGCAATATGCTGCATAGTCGTTTTGATTTCATATATTATTCCTCCTTTGTATTAAAACCAAACCCATACAGTTCCTTCAAATGTTATATAGTATATAACAATTTCAGGAAAAATTCAACAAAAAGTGAAATGATGGGTAATGGATACCATAAGATGCAGTATGGTTGCAATGTGATTGACGCAATTTGGAAAATGTGGTATGTTTTTATTAAACAATAGAGGATGCCCGGCGCGGATGTTTTTGCCATGCGATTTTGGTTGAACATAAAAAAGGAGTAACCGTATGTTTATGCGGCGCATAAAGCCCGTTTTGGCAATGATGCTTCCCTTCTTTTTTGCGCTGCTATTTTTGACTTGCGCCAGGGCACAGGTCTTTTCAGAGGATGTTGAAGCGATTAACAATGCCGCCAAATCGGTACTGCTGCTGGTAGTGTGCGACAGTAAAGGCAATGAGATCGCCAGCGGCAGCGGCTTTGTGGCCTTTGACTGTGAAACCCTGGTCACCAACAACCATGTGATTGAGGGCGCAGATTGGATACTGGCCATCAGCGATGCCGGGTATGAATACATGGTAACCAAGGTCATCGCGGCGGATGCGCAAAAGGATATCGCCCTGCTGGAATTTATGTCGCCAACGGATATGACGCCGCTGCCGCTAAGTACGGGGGAGCGCAAGCTTTTGCGCGGCGCGCCGGTGGTGGCCATCGGCAGCCCGGCGGGGGTGAAAAATACGGTATCCATGGGAAATATCAGCGCGCTGTATGTGTCTGAGGGTGCTGATACGATACAGATTACCGCGCCCATCTCCCATGGGTCCAGCGGTGGCGCGCTCTTTGACAATAACGGCCAGGTGATTGGCATTACCAGCGGCGGGCTTTCAGAAGTGCAAAACATGAACATGGCGGTTGAAATAGGTGAAGTCATCCGCCTGAAGGAAGCCGGGTGGAGCAGCAAGCGCGTATCCTTTGCGGAGCATTGGGAGCGGAGCAAGCTGCCCGCCACACCCACCCCGGAGCCTGTGCCCACCCCTGCACCTACGCCTATCCCAACACCTACCGTGCGGCCGGCTGAATCGCGGGAGGATAACTTTGATCTGATGGCCATGTGGACCCTGGATGGCGTCATACTGCGCTGGCAGGCTTTACAGGATACGCTGTGGTACGATATATACCGGCAAAAGGATGGCAGATCGGTGTATATTGACAGGGTGTATGGGAGTGGCACCTATTATCTGGATCAAATTACGCCGCTGGAGGAGCCCATTTGCGAATACTGGCTTAGCGCGGTGTTTTCAAACGATGGGAAGGATTTCAGCCTGTCGAAGCTGGCTACCGCCATTTCTCTGCTGGAAATAGGCGAGGACCTGACACCTCCCAAAGAAATCGCGGTGGTTGAGGGCTTGCAGGAAGCCTATATCACCTGGGAGCCTGTGGATGGCGTGGATACCTATATTGTGTACCGGGGGATAAACCCCTCAGGCGAGTTTACGCCTGTGGCGTATAAGGATTCGCCCAGTTATCAAGATTTTCAGGCCGGGCCGGAAAGCATTTATTACTATAAAATACGCATCCTTGCCGGAAGCCGCATTTCTGGTTTTTCAAAAACCGTGTGCGTTCAAATGCCCAAGAGTACCATGCCGCCTGTTCAAGTGCAGCCCAATGAGCCCAAATATCCGCTGGTTACCGGCGAAAATGCCTATGTCAGCTCGTATCTGGGGTTTGTAAAGATTTGCCCTAGGCTTGTGAACAAAAGCATTTACCGCAGGGTGAGCGCGTACACGTTGGTGTATTGCCTGGAGGACAAGGACGGGAATACCATCGCGCATAAGGATACCGGCAGCCTGTTCTATTTTCAGAATTTTGAATTTGTCATCATGCCGGATACGACATCTTACCCCACCTATGCCTGGCTGTACGGGTATAAGGACGCTAAGAAGGTGAAGGTGGCGGTATCCGATATCACCTTTTCAGACGGGACGCAGATTCGAATCCCCTATGAAGACCTTGATTTTGGCATTTGGGCGGTACCCTAATGGAACATGGGGCGGGGGAGGGTAAGCCATGAGGATCGGCAAAAAGCTTACTTTGGTGTTGCTTGCTTTTGTTATGCTTTTGGGTGCGCCTGAGCCTGGCGCCGCCACCCCGCAAGCGGACGAGGAGTATGTGCGTGGGGCAGCGAAATCGGTGCTTACGCTGCAAGCGAAGGATAGGGAAGGCAGCACCATCGGCTATGGCAGCGGCTTTGTTATCATTGACAATTATACGCTGGTTACAAGCTGCCATTTGGTGAAGGATGCCGCCTGGGTAGAAGCGTACAACAGCGAGGACGACATGTACTTGCTAAACAAGATCATTGCAGCTGATGAAAAGTTGGATATCGCCCTGCTGGAGTTTTTTTCACCCACCAATCTAAAGCCTATCCCCCTCCAGCCCTTTGATGCGTATTTGGCCAGTAACCAGGTAACGGCCATCGGCGGCCCATATTGGGGCCAAAATGACATCGCACCTTGCACCATCAGCATGGTGAGGCGAGAGGCGGGCGTAAAGTATATCCAGTTTGAGGCAGACCTTACACAGAGCATGGATGGCGGCGTACTGTTGGACATGCTGGGGCAGGCGGCCGGCATGATAATGGGGCCGGTGCATGGCGGGAAGAATACGTACCAGGCCTTGGATATTCAAGCGGTCAAAAGCTTTGCCAATGACTATTGGAAACAGGACCGTACACGGTTTTACGATTATTTTGGCAAAGGCGATGCGGCTCAAGACAAAACCGGTGATGGATTGCCGGGTGGGCCGGCGCCAACGCCTGCTGTGGTGCCCAATCCAACCGAAGCCCCCAAGCCCACCCAAGCGCCTATGCCCCAAATGAATGCGGACTATTTTTTGCAGGTGGGCGACGAGGCTTTTTGGGACAAGAAGGATGGGTATTGGCAAGTCAACCCCCAATTGGTAAACAGCAGCCAGTCATTATCGGCTGACCGTTTTACCCTGTCATTCTATTGCAAGAATGCCAAGGGGGAAGTGATCGCACGCTATGGGGATGGCGAGTATATTTTGAATGCAGTCTTTGACATGTTGATCGGGCCGGGAGAAAAGGCAAATCCGGGCTATACGTGGCTTGAGGGGTTTGAGAATGTACAGAGCATCAACATGGCCATTTCCCAAATACACTTGCCCGATGGCAGAACCATTGATATCCCCATGGAGCAATGGCAAGTGGTGTATATCGAGCTGGAGTGATGCAGACTTTTTCTCGAGTAAGTAGAGGGAGCACCCCAAAAGCATGAACACAGGAAACCATCCCCTCAGTTCTTAAGCGCTGGTTTGAGAGGCGGATGAAAGGTATGAAGATAAAGCTGCAAAGGACATTTGGTTTGCGTTTCATTACAGTATGTATTTCTCAACGTTAAAAAGATATATGTATGCTGAGCCATGCTCCCTGGGCAAGAAAAACAGCATAAAACGCGTATCGCCGTAAAAGGTTACGCTGGATTCTAACGCAAATGGATTGTAGATGTCATAAGACTTGATAATATTGCCTGTCTGGATGTCGGTAATGGTTACAGTGCTTCCATCGCTGCGCTCGGATTTCATGCCAGTTAGCGCCAGCAGCCTGCCGTCCAAAGAAATGTCGTAGTCGACGTCGCATTCCATGGCATTGGCTGTTTCCAACTGCTCCTGTACCGTTTTGGGAAGCGGTGAGGATTCTAAGTTGTTTACATCAGTCATCAAGGCTGAGCCATACAGTGTGTTTCCTGTCATGCCGCATAAATAGCCGCGCCCCGTAATCCGGTGATCCGTGCGCGTCTTCAGGTCATAAATACCATAGCCCGCGCCCCATTCCCAGCCGAAGACCTGATACACAAACCGATACTCGTCCAAGGGCTTGTACACATAGAAATCACGCCAAAGCAACATATCATTTTCATAATAGGTCTCTTCGTCTATCGGGAATGTCAATGTGTCGTACCCTTCATCGTCCGGGCATGGAACATATTTCAGAAAAGTTTCATAGCTGGCCCCTTGCGAATCTTGGGTCATTGGGGCAACGCCCTGGATCAACAGTTCCTCCTTGTTGGTTTTCAGATCGACGGCATAGAGGCTTCTATCAACTACCTCACGGATAGCCGTTTTGCCGCCGGGCATGACCATGAACCCGTTTGGCACAGTGCCGATCATCACTGTGCCATCCGGCGCAACAGTTACCTTGACATAGGAGCGGAAGTCATCATACGTGTCCTCATCTTCTGACGTGTACTGTAAATAGAATAGGCCGTCATCAAAGCCCTGCTCAGATTGGTAAGGCACATGTGGAACAGGTGTCCGGGAAAGGGCCTTATTGTTCCGCGTGTCCAAAACGATAAGCTCAGAGTCTATTTCCTCCAGCGGCTGCCGGAGGATCACGCAGATGTCTGCGTTGAGCATCCAGGCATCCTCCACATCGTACACGCCGTCGCCCAAGGCCACCTTAAGATCAATCTCCGTCACACCTTCAGGAACGACGGTGTAAAGAGCAGCCTTCGAATTTGCAGATAACTCTTCGCTGCTGACAGGCGAGGATTCCGCACGCGCTGGGCTTTTAACCAGAGATTGAAACAGAAAAAGAAAAAATAGCAGAAAAATCAACCGCTTCTTCATCATGACGCCTCTTGCTCGATTTGCCGCCTGGCATGATGTAAGGTGTAAATAATCGTCTCGCACTACATTTTATTTCCATTAATATAGCATGTATGGCAGCATATTTCAATCCGCCTAGCGCATACAGTCTGTTTTGGCCCGGCTGTTGATACAAAGCACAGGGCGTGTAGCATGGATATGTGTCAACCTAGCTTTCGGGGTTAGAAGAAGATGCCAAAATTCTTTTGATATTTTCCCTTGACACAGGCTATAAACCTTGTACAATAAGAATTGAAATCGGGTGATGAAAACCCATCCCCGATAGAATAGAGGAGCGGTCCATCAAAAGTACCCTGCCAGAGCCTTCAACAGGCGTTGACAGCAGGTGGAAAGGGATGGCCGCCGAAATGAAAGGGCCTGTTGAAGCCTTTTCGTTGGTTGACGGAAGAATATTCCGCCGACTGTCACGGTTTAACCGTGGAGCGCTATTCGACCGCTTTTATTTTGAGATAGAAGCAGCGATTGCGCATAGCCGTAATCGCTGCTTTTTTCTGTATTACGAACAGGGAGGAATCTACTATGAAGAAAACAGTTGCTTTGTTTCTTGCCCTCTTGATGCTCCTCACCCTAGGCTCTGCCATGGCAGAGGGCACGCTGCGCGTTGGCATGGAATGCAACTATGCCCCCTTCAACTGGACCCAATCGGAAGCCACTGAATTTACCGCGCCCATTGAAGGCGGCATTGGCTTTGCAGACGGCTACGATGTTCAAATTGCCAAGAAAATTGCCGAAGGCCTTGGCAAGGAGCTGGTGATTGTAAAGACCGAGTGGGATGGCCTGCCCATGGGCGTGGACAGCGGCATGTTTGATGCCATCATCGCCGGCATGAGCCCCACAGCCGAGCGCAAGACCAAGCTGGATTTCTCCGAGCCCTACTACTCCAGCGAGCTGGTGGTGGTGCTCAAGAAGGACAGCAAGTTTGCAACCGCAAAGGCCCTTGCTGATTTGACGGGCGCCAACATCACCGCCCAACTCAACACCTTCCACTACACGGTCATCGATCAGATTCCCGGTGTGGTAAAGGCCACCGCCATGGAAAGCTTCCCCGCCATGATCGTGGCCGTGCGCAGCGGCTTTGTGGATGCCTATATCGCCGAACGGCCCGGCGCGGAGGCCGATGTGATGGCCAACCCTGACCTCACCTACATCGCCTTCCCGCAGGGCAGCGGCTTTGTCACCTCCCCCGAGGATGTAGCCATCGCTGTGGGCCTGAAAATGGGCAGCACCCTGACTGCCGAAATCAACGCGATTCTGGCCGGGCTGGACGACGCCACCCGCCTGCAGATGATGCTGGATGCCACCGCTCGCCAGCCCCTGGCGCAAGAATAATCCTTCTCAATTGCTCACAGGGAACGGATAGTTGGGCAGAACGCCCGCTTCCGTTCCCTTAGCCTTTTGAAAA
The DNA here is from genome assembly GCA_023398575.1 of Bacillota bacterium. Lineage (GTDB taxonomy): Bacteria > Bacillota > Clostridia > Christensenellales > Aristaeellaceae > JAEWAH01. Next base: position 18,365 of record JAEWSC010000028.1, read on the forward strand.
ACCTCACAACCGCAAAAAAGTTACCCGAGAAGGCAACATTTTTGCTTGCATCGTCGCCATTGTGGGTTTTTGAACAGGCTGTCATCCCGTCTGATACCCGTTTTCCCATCGCTGGCAAGGAGTGAACCTGATGCCAACTACCGATAATTTCTTTGACTGGGTGCTGTTTATCCTGGATAAATACGGCCCCCTGTTCTGGGCAGGAACCAAAAACACGCTGTTGGTTGCGCTCACCGGCACCATCATCGGTTTTGTGATCGGCCTTTTCGTGGCCATTTTGCGTACCATCCCCGTAAAACCCAAGGACGCCTGGTATAAGAAGGCGCCCGTGATGGGCCTTTCCTTTCTGCTGGGTATTTATATTGAAGTTTTCCGTGGCACGCCCATGATTGTGCAGGCCATGGTTATTTTCTACGGCGCGCTGCAATTTCTGCACATCCGCATGGATGTATTAACCGCCGCCATCTTCATCGTTTCCATCAACACCGGCGCTTACATGGCCGAAATCATCCGCGGCGGCATTATCAGCGTGGACAAGGGACAAAAGGAAGCGGCCTATGCCATTGGCATGACCCACTTCCAGAGCATGATCTATGTAGTGCTGCCCCAGGCCGTTCGCAACATCATGCCCTCCATCGGCAATGAGTTCGTGGTCAACATCAAGGATTCCAGCGTGCTGAACGTAATTTCCGTGACCGAGCTGTACTTTATGTCAAAGTCCGCCGCCGGCAGCTACATGCGCTACTTTGAGGTGTTTTTCATCACGGCCGTCATTTACTTTATCCTCACCTTTACCGTAACGCGCATTTTACGCTTTGTGGAAAAGAAGATGGACGGCAAAAGCAGCTACACCATACACGGCTCCCAAACCAGCAGCAGCAGCGCCATCACACTGCCAAAGGGAGGTGGGAAGCATGGAAAATAAGCAAAAGACCGACGGACCTGTACTGCAAATTGAACACCTGAACAAGCGCTATGGCGACAATGAGGTGCTAAGGGATATCTCCTTTTCCGTGGAGCAAGGCGATGTGACCTGCATCATCGGCGCATCCGGCTCCGGAAAGAGCACGCTGCTTCGCTGCATCAACTACCTGGAGCAGCCCACCGGCGGAACCATCCACTTTCACGGCAAAAACGCCGAAACCGGGTGGACCCGGGCCATGTTTCATGCCAAGGTGGGCATGGTGTTCCAATCCTTTAACCTATTTAACAACATGAGCGCGCTGGAAAACTGCATGACAGGGCAAACCCATGTGCTAAAGCGCGATAAGAAAAAGGCCAGGGAAAACGCGCTTTTGTACCTGGAAAAGGTGGGCATGCTCCCTTACCAGGACGCCCGGCCCGCTCAATTATCCGGCGGGCAGAAGCAGCGGGTGGCCATTGCCCGGGCCTTGGCCATGGACCCGGAGGTGCTGCTCTTTGACGAGCCGACCAGCGCCCTGGACCCGGAAATGGTGGGCGAGGTGCTCTCTGTGATTCGCAATCTGGCCAAGACGGGCCTGACCATGCTGGTGGTGACCCACGAAATGAGCTTTGCCCGGGATGTGTGCAGCCGTGTCATTTTTATGGATGACGGCATGATTGTGGAGGATAGCGCACCGGAGGAGATTTTCAGCAATCCCAAGCAGGTGAGGACCAGGGAGTTTTTGAGCAGAATACTATAAGATAAAACGAAAAGCGGCGAGGGCCGCTTTTTTGATTTTACATCGCTGTCATTCGTATAAAGCTGCCCTTTGCAGGAGGGAGTAGGGGGGATTTCGATTTCCCCCCTTAACTCCCCCCTGCACTCCCCATATCCCCCTTAAACCGACCAGGGCCTCGGCCCTGGACCCGGGGAGAACACATGGGAGAGAAAGCATGGGGAGGATACGATGTATAATTACAAGGACCCCCTGGGTAAGTCGCGTCCTTTGTGTTAGTCTTTGCCCTCCCATACCTCTTGGGAAGGTTTTGAAGGTTGCCCTCCCTTTGATCAGAGGGGAGTGCTCTTTGGTGTATAGAGAAGGTGGATGTCAACTTTCATCTGACAGCAGCCCATCAAAAATTTGTTTTATGATCATGGATTGTTGCCATACAGTTGTCAACAATTGCATGATATAGTAAAAAAGCAAACGAATGAATCGACTGTCAGGAGGAAACAGCTATGCAGAACAAGGCCTTGGTCATCATAGATATTCAAAATGACATAACCAAGAATTACAAGGAGATTATCGGCAATATCAATCAAGCAATTGATTGGGCAGCTAATCATGATATTCCTGTTGTTTATATACGGCATGAAAATCTATCAGACGGCACGAGGACTTTCAAACCCAATACACGCGGGGCCGAATTGGCATCGGATTTGAAAATAGTATCAAATAATGTGTTTACGAAATACATAGGAAACGCTTTGAGCAGTGAGGCATTTGCAGACTTTATTTGCAAAAATGAAATAGGTGATTTCTACATAGCAGGCGCAGATGCTGCTGCTTGTGTGAAATCAACCTGTTACAACTTGCGCAAAGCAAATCATGGCGTGCGTGTTTTATCCGATTGCATTACAAGCTATGATAAGAGAAAAATTGATGAAATGCTGCGGTATTATGAAAGCAAGGGCTGCGAAATTGTGAGTTTGAATACCCTGTGTGCAGTATGAGCATGTGTCTGTGGTATGGGTCTTTCCACTGCCAGCGAAGAAAAGAAAAAGAAACCAGGGGGGCCGTTTCTGGTTTGTTTGGGATCTGTAAAACCGTAACCGAAGGAACCGTCCCTATGGTTTTTTGAAAGGGAATAAAAAGCGGAGGGAGCCGCTTTTTTTGTGGGTCAAAAGGCAGGAACACATCTTAGCTATTCCTTGATCCCAAAGGCGGGCAAGATAAAACACTCCAATTCGTAAACAACTGCTTTGAAGAATCATAGGATGATTCAAAAAGTGTTGTGGTTTGGAGGCTTGTATGATCTATGTTGTTATGCCTGGGGATACACTTACATCGATCGCACAGAGATTTAATACGACTGTATCTGCCCTTTTAGCGCTAAACCCCCAAATCATCAATCCTGACGTCATATTTCCCGGGCAAATCATCACTGTATCTGGAGAAGGGCCCACCCCGCCGACGCCCGTATGTCCGCTTCTGCAACTCGGGAGCCGGGGCAATGATGTTGCCAGGCTTCAAACCCTGCTGAGGGTAGCCGGCTTTCATCCAGGTCCTACGGATGGCATATTTGGGGCAAGTACCCTAAGAGCGCTGATTGCGTTTCAACGCAGCATACGAGAAATAGAAGTCGTTACAGGCGTGGCAGATTTTGAAACCTGGACTGCTTTGGGGGCAGAATGTATCCCAGGCCCAGTCGTACCGCCTGGTGTAGTGAAATATATCGTTAGGCCCGGAGAGTCCCTTTACATTATTGCCGCCCGGTTTAATGTGACGGTACAAGAAATTCTGCAAGCAAATCCGCAGATTACAAACCCAGCGCGCATTCTTGCTGGACAGGAGATCAATATTCCTGTCAGGTAATGATTTTGTGTCGAAAATGGTGCTGCCACTATTTGGCTGTTTCCGCTCGCCGCTGTTTTTATAGGTTAATAGGTGTTTACTCTCTCATGAAGGATATATTGCCAGAATAATCGCTTCGTTTCGACCTACACTATTTTTGAGGTGAAGACGATGGCGAATCAAAAAGGCCGCAATCCAAAACGGAAAAATGCTCCTATAAATCCACCTTCCACCCGCCGTACAAAGTATGGGGAGCTTAAAACAGAAAAGAAGTCGTAAGCCTGCATGTTTTAAGCTTTCCTGCAGGAAGCCTATCGCCTCAAGCGCCCGTGATCTGTTGAGATTGCGGGCTTTTTTTGTGTTTTGGAAAATGGATAGAGACAGGGGTGGGTGATGATTTGATAGGGGAAAATGTAAGGGGTTTATACTCCACAAGGACGGACATTTCGTTTGTGTAAAAGCAAAGCTTGAGTAAGTAGAACAACGGGCAAATGTAGCGTGGCACGGTACACAAAGCAGGAGGGAGTAGGGGGGATTTCGATTTCCCCCCTTAACATTCCGCAACCTCAATCGGCGCGCTGCATCGCTTTCGCTTGCATCGCTTGTTTCGGTTGATTCGTTTGCTTCGCTTTATCGTCCACTGGACGCGCTCAGCTCACTCACCCCCTGCCTCCCCATATCCCCCTTAAACCGACCAGGGCCTCGGCCCTGGACCCGGGGAGGAGGCTCAGGGGAATCAGAAACTAGAAGGACGGTTTGATGGGGTCTTTAATTCTCTAGCCTAAGGAGCCGACCTTATGGTTTACTTCCCTATGGGTTCTTGTCGTTGTAGAATAATTTGCAGGATATTGAAAAATTGTAACGAATTATACCACGACAATGTAAATCTGCTTGCTTATCTTGTTATATGTATAGGAAGGGTGGTTAAAGGCATCCATGCTTCTATTTGAAAACCCGAAATCATATGCAGAAATGACAAAGAAGATATCGTATACCGTATTTTTGTTCACTATGTTTGGCCTATTCTTTGTATCGCAAATATCATCTGATTTCTCCGATTTCATGAAGGATATATCATTTAAAATGTCAGCAGAAGTATACGGTATGAAACTTTACATATCTTTGCTCTATATTCCAATTGTTATAGCAATACTAGAAAATGTATTTAGCTTTCATGATAAACTATCAGATCTATTAGGTATCAGGTACAGATACGACAAGAATATTGTCATTAGACATTATCTGCAGGTCCTTAATATGGATAAGTATATCGATAAAATAGATACGAAGAATAGAGAAATAATCATGAACGAGGTGTTTTACAAGTATGCGAGTTCGACATCACCCCAAATTGATCCTCATTTCATATATTTAGCCTTAGGTTCGTGGTCATGGTATTGGATTTTGCTTGATACCTTTTCTGTTACCCTTTTCGTTGGGATGTTTCTATTATTAAAATATTACTCATTGTCTGCCCTGATAATAATTATTATTGTTTTATTCTCATTATATGCCTTTATGTTTATAAAAAGGAATACTGACTGCATAAAGTACTCAACTGCTGAAGTAGATGCAATATTATCATATCGCCCCTGGAAAAGAAAAGTGACGGAGTACTTAAGAGATGCACTACAAAATAAATGACTGTATCATAAAGACAGAATACGCGGCAACATCAACACAAAAGCCAAATTGTGTTGTTCTTGATTTAATAAAATTATATGCACCGGGAACTGATGCTTTAGATTACGGGTGTGGCAAATTGCGCCATACGATACCATTGTGTGGATATGCAAAAAGCGTTATAGCAGTTGATTCAGAAGAACAGATTAGGCGTAATCAGTGTATTTGTGGAAAAAGGGCAACTATTCTTGATTATGCTGAAAAATACCTTCCAACTCTCAGTGTGTATAAGTTAGATGATAATGATTGGAAAAACAGGACCTATGGGTTCATTTTGTGTACTAATGTACTATCTGCTGTACCATGTAAAAGTGAAAGATTGTGTATTCTAAAAAGAATAAAGCAATTGCTTGCCAAAGAAGGTATAGCTCTAATCTCAGTTCAATTTCGCAACTCATACTATAAAACGTATGCTGCCAGAATGAATACCCATGCATATGAAGATGGATGGATTATTTCTTCATGTAACCGGTATTCCTTTTATGGAATAATCCATCCAAATTCACTACACAAACTGTTCTCTGACTCTGGTTTGCGATTATTACATCAGCGGATTATTGATGGTAGTGTCTATTGCATTGTCCATTAGTTCGAATTCATGGGAATGGATTATTTCGCCAAGCAGAGGAGTGGAGCAGATGAAAAATAAGATACGAGATTATGTGAAAAACCATGATTATCGAATTTGTTTGAATGCTGGTTACATTGAGCAAATGAAGATAATTGGCGAGGGAGGGAATGCTTTAGTTTATAAAGGGAATTTTCACTCATTTCCAATAGCGGTTAAACTTTTAGCTGAAACATCAGAAGACAAAGAAAAAAGGTTTCTTGCAGAATATGTAAATATGCAAGTATGTAACTCTCACCCTGGAATTGTACGAAGTTTTGGTTATGATCGTTTAAAGATAGATGAAAGTTTGAGTATACCGTGTATTATCATGAAATGTTATGATATGCATCTTAGAAAATACAAATCACTTCATCAACTATTGGCTAATGATTATATTAGATTGTTTTGGGAGTTATCAAAAAATATTAAGATCATTCATACGAACCAGATTATTCATCGTGATATAAAGCCAGAAAACATATTGATTGATGGTGAATCTTTTGTCTTATCGGACTTTGGTATTGCACACTTTGATCCTGAATTCTATGTATTAAAAGGAGAAACAAAAAACGGTGATAGGATGGGGAATATTGAATTCTCTGCACCAGAGCAAATAAATCGCCCTTATAGCGATGCAACCTATGCTTCAGATATTTATTCGTTTGGACAAATAATGCAGTGGTATGCAACTGGTTATGTGCATAAAGGTACCTCACGTGAGTCAATCACAAAATACTTTACAGAAAAATCTAAAGAACTTGAGATAATTGATAGGCTTGTGGCAAAATGTCTTGATAATAAACCTGAAAGAAGATATCAATCAATTGATGAACTATATGAAGATCATAAAAAGGTTGAGGACGAATTTAGAGAGATTGACATTTTTGATGACATTGGAATAATAGATGATATTATACGATCTTCATATCCTGAAGCTTATCATAATATATCATATTTGACTAACAGTCCTGATATGAAAAGGTTTATTGATAAATTTTCAGAAAGAGTTGGAATCCTTGATGCAAACCCATGGTTTACTACAGGTCGTGAACACAACTCATTTTCCAGAATATGTTGGCTAGAGAATAACAATATTTTATTAAATGATGTAGAACTACAACTGGATGGTATTTGGTTGTTATCTACAACTTCAGCATATGATGACTTAATCATTTTTGAATCGTCAAGACCTAAGCCTTATAAGATTGATGAGAATGAGTATCAAAGTGTGATAATTATTGACGGGGAAGGCGCTTTTCCAGCATATCTTGCAGAGAGCGGCTACATAAGAATTAATGGCGAACCGCAAAAGGTATCGGACTTGATACACGAATATAGAAGAATTGGTGACTACAAGAAAAATATATTCATTGGGTCCTTTTATAATTCATTCATGCATCATAGTAGGGATGATGTATATTATCATCTAGAAAATCGTAAGTTGAAATATGATGAAGTTAAAGATCTTTGGTCAAAATATCGATCAAACCCATATAGTGAGATAAGGATGCGACTATAGAACATCAATATAAACGCAAGCACTTTTATCCAACAAGAATATCATAGGAAAAGTTAAATCTACCGGGTCCAGGACTGTGCCTCATATTGCATAATCACCGCTCTGCTCATTACCGTTCAATTGCTTATAACGCCAACCCATCCCCGGGTCCAGGGCCGAAGCCCTGGTCGGTTTAAGGGGGATATGGGGAGTGCAGGGGGGAGTTAAGGGGGGAAATCGAGAGAGTGTACATATTTCCGTGTAAATGGGAACAATAACCAAGAGAGGGGATGTTTCCATGCACGAAAAGGAACAGGCACTGGCAGAGATGCTGTCCGGGCAATGCAAAAGCATCGAGGATGTACGAG
>JAEWSC010000036.1 GCA_023398575.1 Bacillota bacterium
CCAAACCTCCTGTACCGCTCGGGTCGCTCCCCAGCGTTGCCCTACCCTGCGCAGGAGTAAAAGCGGTAGTAGTTTTTTCCCAACTTTCAGAAAGTATTCCATTTACACGGATTTTGCGACACTCCCAACCTTCCGTTGCTGGCTAATCTTATCCCTAGAGTCTGCATTCCTTTTTGCGCATAATTCTTGACAGTACCCCTGCCTCAGGCCACTTATCAGCGTATATGGCTTTCATTGATGCTGGATACTGGGTGCACGGAAGAACGGGAGATCAAACCTGATACTAACCGTCCACGAGATATCCGTAAGCAATATAAGCCTACCATAACGCCTCACTACTTTCGGCACAATTATGTTACGCTTTTATACGAGGCTGGCATTGACCCGCTCATATCAATGAAATTGGTAGGTCATACGGATTACCAAACTACAGCAAGCATCTATACACATTTGAAGGAAGAAGCGCTCAAAAAGGCTGCGACCAACATTGAAGATGTGTTCGCCAAGCGCCAGGCAGGGAAGACATCAAAGGTAGCTGTCAACAGTAGCAAATGGACTTCATGGGGTATCTGAAACAGGATAGGATTATGCCACGATGCGGATGTTTTATCCTTATCTTCTTTTGAGTTTGCGCAATTTATTGTACCTTATCCAAAAATCTCATGACAAAAGGATTAACTATTGGCACAGCAAGTCTGACAACGCTGCGCACTAGCTAAACCATCAGACTGCTCAGGTCAGTCTACACCTTAGCCCTACCCACCGCGAGAGTAAAGCTCTTTAGGTATGCTGTTCCTTGCGGCGATTCTGCGTTTACACAAAATGGGCGATTATCCCATTTAAGGAGCCTCCATATTTCAGCAAGAAAAAAACATAGCACGCACCGCAGCTCGATAGATTTCTTTACCAATCTCAAATCCATTCGGTACGTTTTCAGTTAGCTTTGTTACAGCTACTCCTGAGTTAATCTCCATTACATAAAACTCTCCACTTTCTGTTTCAGCAACATCTACCGTTGCAAATCCAATATTAATTGCTTTTGATGCTGCTCGAGCCAAATCGGTCAACATTGCAATTTTCGTATTATCATTTACTTTAATAGGGGATGCTCCTCCACTTAAGTTATGCTTCCATGATATTTCCACCTTTTCATTTAGGGCAGGAATATCAGTAGCATTACGATTTACCAATTGCAAAAAATCTTTCCCCTCTCTCATGGCTATCTCTTCAATTGAACTATATCCATCCCCAATTATGTAAGGTTTTTCTTTTCCATATAAGAAAAGCACTTGATCTTTTAGCATAAAGATTCTATATTCTTTGCTAATAGTATAAAAAGGACATAGTGATATGGAATTATGACGAGCAAACAAAGAAAGAACTCTATATTCTAGCTCTTTCTTGCTAAAACATAAAAATACTTCTTTGCCTTGCTTCCCATCATTCGATTTCACTACCAGCTGCTCCTTATTAGCAGCAAAATATGTCGAAGCCTCTTCAATTACACTACCATTATTCAAGGCTTTTCGTGTAATTGGGTTAAATAGAATCTTGTGTTCAATAACTGGCACCCTATTATACTTAAGCATAATATATGTTGCGTATTTATCACACATAATATCTGCAGCTGCTTCTGGATTCAGATCGAAGCTCCTACTCACTATATGCCTGATTTCGCCATTTTTCTCTAGTTGATAAATCCATCCGAACGAATGTTCTGTTAATAATATTTCTTCCTCTTTACATATTTCCCTTAAGATGGTTCCAAATACACTTTCCATATTTCTTCTCCTTTATTTAACTTTTGCTCTTTCTCCGCTTAGCGATAAATAGTATACTATAGCTACTGAGATAATGTACAGTAAACATCTAAAAATAATATCCAGCCCTAGCTGAAATATAGTATAGGTTAATGCAAGTAATGGTAAAATTTGCTTGGAAAAATTTTTTTTAATTATATGCGGAATATTTCGATTAACGCTAACTATTGCATTGGGTGATAGTATTCCAAGCCGAAGACGATTATGCATTGATATACCAATTTTATCATTACTGTTGTTATCTTCATATGGTAACGCTCTAAAAGTAATTCTTTCTCCCTCATATATCACATCAACTTTGTCCATTTCTTCAACACCTAAGACCTTCATAATATTTCCAGATAATCTCGCTATCTTTTCATTTTCATCTTCTACAAACGGATCAAATACTTTTAAATGTAAAGACTTTTTGCCAACAAAGAAATTTTCTGAAAATCTTAGCCAATTCTTTTTTCGTTTTGCTTTAGGGCCTATATCCACTATATCTAAATCATTATATCCACATCGTTTAAATATGCCAACAACTTCTTCTTGATTCGCTAAATATCCACTTTCATTCAAGATATATTTATCCTTACTATCGAATGAATAAGCCTCAGAAAGCACTGATGTTACATCAAGACCAACACTATCAATTATTGAATTACGCATTTTTTCAGTAATAAATTGTGGTGGTAAACAAACCGAAAGTATTTGCCGATAATACTGGCTTAAAAAAATCGTCTTCTTATATTTAGACTCATATTCAGAAAAGGTAGTTACTGGATAGAGAATTCCCTCTTTCTTATTGTACAGAGCATATGTTCTATAGGGAGAAATATTTGGATATAATGCATTGCAAATAAATACACTGTTGGAACCTGCATACTTCAACGGGAGAATGCCAGCTTTACAGCTGATAGGGCGCGGTACAATAAATATACAGCTTTCTTCTGGGAATACATTCTCTTCCGTTATACATCTATAAATATGATTTGATACCTGAATAGAAGTTGATCTACTATCCGAAGAAATGCTTACTTTTGCCAAAACAAATTTGCCTTCAGCATAAGCAACTATACCACTAGAGATATGTACTATATCATGATCTGATAGCCCCAAAGAAAGAGCAATTTCAAGCGGTACAACAACCCTATCAAGAGGATTAATAATCTCTGCTGTATTTATTTTTTCATATAGAATAGGCATATGATTAATATCACTAAGAAAAGAGAGCATTTTAACTAATGTCGATAATGCATTAACCAATGAATAGAGCAAATCCTTATTACCTGTAGTTCTATATTTTTTATGTATCTCTAGTTGTATGCAAATTGCATTAGTATGCTCTGAAACATAATTTGTTATGGTTGTTGGTAAAGAGGCTGCAAAGGTATTATCTTGAAATACTTTTTCAATTCCATTAGCCTTACAGATTTGCCTTATAATATGAACGAGATATGTTTTACCGCGTATTGTTCTTCCATTATCAGTTCCAATATCTATATCAAATTCTCTTTGATCCGAAGCTCCATGAAGATCTATGACATACTTGATTTTATTCTCCTTTACAGTGTTTACAATATTCTTTTTATATCCGTTATCCTTATCAACCATATCATAGTTGGCGTCAGTTCCGTCATTAAATTTCTTATAGACTGTATAACAATCCGTGAGCTTATGCAAAATACAAGCCAACCCTCCCGTATATTTATCACAATACTTAATCTCACCATTGCGTTTTTGATTAACTGAATGGGGGGCGGAGATTAGTACTGGAATTGATCCCTTTAAGTGAACAAACGACTCCTCTGCGCAATTATCGCAATCACCATCATACAAATTTGAAGCGAATCTTCTCTCGCTTTTTGCCAACATTGGTGCATATTTTTTTGAGCTCACAAAAAAGTTTCTCCCTTCAGACCTAGCCTATTCATTATATCAGCGATTACATTAAGTAGGTAACACCGATTTATAAAGCATTGAGATACGTATTTCTTATCCGCATTGTATAGTTTTTTAGTTTTTCTGTCAAGAATGAGCAACTGTACTTCTACTGATTCATGTACCAACGAATAAGTCAAGAGTCCTATAAGCCAATTTTCCTGCAGTGCTGCCTTAGTTTTGCATGAAAACAGTCCTCCTCTTGCACCAAATTGATTTCATCTATTGCAAAAACATACAACAATACAGCAACCAAATACGTCTTTCCATGACTGAAAGCGCCAATACAAAAGCCCGAACAGCTAGACACTGTGGGCTTTTCTGCTTATATAAGAACACGTGTTCTGATTTTGGGACCAAAAGGTCGCAGGTTCAAATCCAGTAAAAAGCCCGCTGAAATCGGCCGATTTCAGCGGATTTTTTTGCATGTTGAATAAAGCTCGCAGATAAGGGGGTGCGGACAAAATCTTGGACTAAGCACTTAGGCCCAGAATCTGTCTATACTCTAGCGGACTCATCCCGCCCAGAGAAATCTTGATACGTTTTTCCAGATACCAAACCATATAGTCATCTATGAATTGAATAAAGGTTTCTATTGTAGCATCCACCCACGACAAACCATAAAACATCTCATTTTTCATGCGGCCAAAGAAACCCTCACATGCTGAATTGTCCGGAGAGCAGCCTTTCTTTGACATGGACCGCTGTAACTGTGCCTGATCCATTCGATTAATCCAACCAGGCCAACGGTAATGACAACCGCGATCCGTGTGAACGATGGGATGTTCTCCCGCTTTCAGTTCCAAGATTGCATCCTCTAGCATTCCATTGACCAGTTCTGCATTAGGAGATGTCCCAATGCGCCAGCTGATGGGCATACCATCAAAGCAGTCAATCATAGGGGAAACATAGACCTTTCCGGCGGGAATGGCAAACTCTGTGATGTTGGACACCCACTTTTCATTCGGCTGGTCTGCGTGGAAATTTCGCTGCAGGACATTGGAAACTGCCGGAGTAATCTCACCTTGATAAGAGCAATAGGCCCTTTTCTTTTTCACAGAGGCCTGCAGCTTCTCCTGCTTCATCAGTCGACGAATGACTTTCTCAGAGAGACGATAACCTTCATTTTTCAGCACTGCATGAACTCTTCGATATCCATAGCATAAATGATTTTCCTCAAATACAGAACGAATCTTCTCTCTTGCCGAATTGTATTTGTCTTGTCGGTTAGCGCTGACTTGCTGATAATAGTACCTGCTGCGGGCAAGTTGCAGTGCGGCCAGCAGGGATGGCAGCGAATACTTATTTCTCAAGGCGTCGATGATCGCTGCCCTCTCCCGATTCCGGAGTGCTGTTTGATCGACACCTGGGTCTTTTTTTAATACATGGATGGTCTCGTTGAGAATATCTATTTGCATTTGCATATCATGCACTTGAGCATTCAATCGGCTGATCTCCTCTGAGGATGACACTGTGCCGGGTATCAACTCGCCGCGAGGAGCGTCCGCTGGATTCATCAGTGCAATCATCCCTTCTCGGAGATATTTCCGACGCCAAGCGTAGATACTGGCTCTGCTATATCCTATTTCATCTGACACTGACTTTACATCTTCTCCGAGCTCAAAGCAACGATGAAGGACATCTGATTTCAATTTAATTGGAGGATGGCGGGGATGCTCAGGTGTGTTTTCTCCACGATAGATTGATTTTTCTTTCTGTGGCTGATCCTTTTCACTGATCCATTTGTACAAAGTCTGCCGTCCGGGGTAACCAAGTATGCGTATCGTCTCAATCACGGAGCGCTTTTCTTCATACAATTGCAGTGCACGGATACGTTTTTGGTATGTGAACAATGCGAATCCCCCTATATCCGCCCCGGTTTGTCCAGCTTTTTGTCCGCACCCCCGACCCGGCAAAAGCTCTATCTATCGCCGATTCTAGATCTGCGCAGTCGGGACAGTCTCGCATAATTGAAATTTTGTCTAACTACATGCCATCATTGACCGCATCCTAAGTGTCATAATGATTGAACAACCTGGATGAAGCAATGATGTACATGAGTCTGCTATGTTCATTATAAAGCTGCTCCATGAAATCGCGATGACTATTATCTTCAATTACGAGTATTGCTGCAGGAAACGTGAACAACTTTAAACACCATCTTTTGAAACATGGTTTTATCCGGCGTTATTTAAGATACAGTTTATTATGGAATTGGAGAAGAGTTTTACTAGGCGAGGTATATCTAGGATAAAGGCCGCAAATCCTTTCTAAAATCTGCTTATTGCTCAATTGGCCAGGGCGTTATTACCGGGTATAGTAAATTACGCCCAAAACATGCTTGATTGGTCGGGCCTTGTGCAATTCAATGGTGAAAAGACCGTTATCAAAAAAGTTTACAGGCTTAGAATTACGAGAAATAGGTTATACGTCATGTTCCGTGCTAACGACGCAGACGAAAAGCCTGTACTTGCGGGCTTTGTCCTGTCAACCAGGTGTAAACAGGTGCTTGACATCTCCAACGCACAGAATATGACACCCCACAAGGATGGCAAACTGCTGGTCAAGATCATCGATGCTGAAAAACGGATAAACCGTCTCTGGCAATATTTGATCCTACGGATAAAGCCGTATCTACCAAGGTTACATTTGGGGATGCGAATGAGTTCGGCATCATATACCAGCAGGAAACTGATACCAGGCCTCGGGCTTCTCCTACACCAGGATTCCGTATGTGTGATCGATTGACTGAAACCAAATGTCGTTTATAGCAAGCTGAATTGGAGTGCGTAATACCGCATTTCCATTTTCAAATGTCAGCGGGAACAGTTTGCCGTTCAGCCAGTTCAGACCATAGATCGAATCCGTGCTGCGGACCAAAGCGTAAATCATTGTGTCTGCCTTATCCCCAAGGATCGATTCAGCCTCGTCATAATTGGCGTAATAGCCGGCTTCCAAGCCGGCGGCCACCTTTGTTGGTTTTTCCTGTCCAGCCATATAGGTATAAATCTCTTTCCCGCACAGGATATATACCGTATCCCCAATGGATGCTTCTGTTGATGATACGTACGATTCTATCCCCCATTTGTTTTGCTGATCCTCTGTAAACAGCATGGCATCCCTTGGCGCAGCCAAGGCCAAAGGCATCAGGGAAAGCAAGCACAGGCACATGAGTACAGTTGCTTTTTCATTTGCAATCCCCCAATCATTGGGCAGTTACTTTTTTTCAGAAGTTCCCGAAAGCACCTACCCAGAAGATAGACATCTACAAAATATATATCTTTGGATAGCAATTGTGAATAATTGTCAAGAATTGACCTGTAAACAGCGGCTCAGAATAGGGATGGCTAATACAATACATAGGACAGATATCCTACCATTATCAATCGGGACACACCTAAGCCAATTTTCAATGTGAGAAGCACACCGTTAGTAATGAATACTACATTGTAAGTGGAAATATAAACCAGTAACTAAGGAGTATCGTGATGAACGAAAACGTGAAAGAAAAAAAACAGAAATTGGCCACCTGTTATCATTGTAGTAGTAGAGGGCTAATGTATATAGTAGGGGATGCCACAAGTAACTGGAACGATTATGATGAAGATGATGTGGTTGTTTATTGGCGAGAAAAGCAATGGATTATGTTGCAATGCCCTTCATGTGAAAATGTATCAGTGTATACAGAATATCAGGCGTTTGATACGCCACTAGATATTGAGTATGTTTATCCTCAAAACACATTTGAGGGATTCTATTCGAAAAATAGATTGAGCAGCTATCATGTGCCCGAAAAAATACGATCTTCATTTGAATCCGCAATGAAAGTCAAGCATATTGACTCGCAATTATGTCTAGCTTCAATGAGAAAGACAATTGAACTTATATGCAAAGATCAAGGAGTTACAGGACGTTCATTAGAACAAATGGTGGAATCATTAGCCAAAAGTAAAAAATGGCCAGAGACATATAATGAAATTTGCTCGATCATAAGGTATTACGGAAACATTGCGGTGCATGCCCACACCAATGAACATATACTGACTACCAGCAATGTAGACAAAATGATGGAATATCTGTACAAAATAATCGAATATATATAATGCCTAAACGGATCTCTAGCTTGAAATCTCAGATAAAACATAAGCAGCCAACTGCAAAAAATTTATAAACTAAAGCTATTATTTCCAAAAATAGACCATGGGAACTGTTTCTTCGGCTAGATGAATCTCTGACTTACTGTATCCCCGTTTTCTGCAAGCCAAATGAACTGTCCCCTTGGCCCCATAGTCACTTTTGCGGTAAAGAGGGACTAGCTGGCCCCAGAAAAGCGGACACGTAGAGTATGTACACGAGGGAGAAATCCGCAAGGGGATGGCTAAGTAAGTTTACACGGGAAGAGAAGATCGCAGTCAAGCCGGTGATAGAAGGCGGTCGAACGACACTTATATGGAAATAATCCATTTATGAGTCTCGCCTTAAGCATCCCATTTACGAGGGTGTTTTGGCAAGCAGCGCAACCCATATAGCAACGTCAACGCTGCGCATACAGTGCTCAACAAAAACAGCACACGCATGCTGCCTTGTCCCATCAAAGGTTGCATATACTTTTGAACAAGGCCACCCAGCATGGCCGAGGCATAGCCTACCAAACTTGCCAAAGCCGCCGTTACGCCAAGATACGTCGTTTTGCCGTCACTGGGGCTTACATCGTACTGCAGATTAAGGCTGGCCATGCCACCGGCTGCGCCGCCGACGGCTGAAAGTGCCATCAACATCGGGGCTATGACTTTCGCGAACTCGCATGGAATAAAAAACCATCCCAGATTGCAAAAGGCTGTAATCGCCCCACCCAGTAAAACCACCACATGCCAGTATGTTTTATCCGCAACCCGGCCCCATAGAAAGATACCAAACACGCCAACCAGGGAGCATGCAATTCCGACGGCGGTAATGAAACTATGATTCAACTGCAGGTATTGCAATTGATACACCGATAAAAACGGACCAGAAAGGAAGCTGGTAAAGTATGAGAGGATTGTAAACACAAGCAACGGACGATACGCATGATTTTTCAAGGGTGACAGGAGGTCCCTCCACTCCATGGTGATGGCAGGCTTGCTGGGAGGCTCGGCCATGGTGCACATCAATATCGCATCCGCGATGGAAAGCACAGCGCAAAAGCCATATACAGTCACATACCCATAAATCGGCGTTCCCTTACCGGTGAAAAAGTCCAACTGCCGCGCCATGCCATAGGAAATGAAAGCAGTTGCCAATGTCGCAATAATATCCTTGTATGCAAAATAGCGCCCTCGTCCCTTTTCTGGACCAAGCTGCATGACCCACTGATTGAGTCCGGGAGTCACAAACCCCGCAGCAAGAAAAGAAAACAGGTATAGTGCAAATACGAATGTCAGCCGGCTTCCATACCCATGAAACAAAAACGGTGCAAGAACCGTAAAGCCCATGGAGAAGCGGAACGCAAAGCAAACAAGCACGATGGCCAGTTTTCTATATTTAAGCCGCTCAAACAAAAAGGGCGATACGAGCTGCATCACGCAGCCCAGCGTCGGAATAGCGGTGATTTGCGCGATCAAAGCCGGTCCTGCCCCAAGATAAGTTAAAAAGCCCGCCAGAAAGTTTCCTGTTCCCAAAGAAAACATGGCCGCCGCGATAGCTCCCTGTACAAGCAAAACATGGCGGCTTTGGGCCATCTTAAACTCTGTAGGCGGATTGGTTGGAAAAAACAGCTCTTTTGTTTTCATTTTATAAATACATCGCAATATATAGATTTACTTTTATATGTCAACGTTTTTTTCGACACAGAACAATACAAATTAAAACCATCATGGATGTATCGGAAGGGCAGGCGCCCTTCCGAATATAATCGCCTCATCCGGCACAGCCTAAGCGGTCGGGCCGCTTGCTGAACAAGCTTTCCTTACACTTTTCACCTGCGGGTATCGCCCACAGGTGAAAAGTGTTGTGCCGGTAAAACGGAATCTCGTATTACCGGCAGTGTTTATACCTCCTGGATGAACTCAATTTCCTCACCGTCAAAGCCTACCACATAGGCAAACCACATGTTCACCTGCTGGGGAGTAGCCTCCACGATGTCTGCAAAGGTAGGCGGAAGCTTGGGCTTAGCCCCGGCCCTTACTGCCTGCTCATAGCTTTTCTGGATATCATCCGTGTTAATAGCCACATGCATCCATCGTCCCATGGTAGGCAGATCCTTATCCTTTTCCTCGAATACCTCTATGCAGCTGCCGTCGCCCATATCCAGCATATACACCCGCTGGTCCTTACCCCAGGTGTGCTTGATGGCAAAGCCCAGCCCCTCTTGATACAGGCGCACCGTTTCGTCAAAATGAGTAGACGACATGCCGATATGATGAACGCCATATGGTTTCTGATTCATATGCACAATTGCCCCTTTCTCAAAAGTTACGCCAGTCCAGCATCATGCTGGTTGGCTTCATACGTGGGATGGATATCTCGCTGTAAACCTGGTTGCAATCCTTCGGGTCGCGAAGCTCGTACATGGCAGGCGGTACAATCATTTTACCGTCAGCGATCAATTGCATGGCGGTTTGAATGTGATAATAATTGCCGTGGGGCTCAAACTCCGTGCTCTTTTTGGGCAGATACCATTCCCACCCACCATGCAAGCTTACATATGAATAGAACAAGTCATATAATAGGGTATGGGCATCCCAGTCACTGGTTTTGTGCCAGGGCACCCCCACCTGAAAGATATCACTGCCGGGCCGCATATACGGAATCGCATCGCGCAGCGCGAGTTCATTGCCGCTGCATTCCAGCATACCACCCGATTTCTTTGCAAGCTGCGGCCAGGCTGATAACCTTTCGCCGATGTTTGTAAGATTGGTTTCTGCAGCGATTATGCGGCGTTCCTTTGATGGGTCCACGGCATACACTTCAAAGCCCATGCAGGTGAGCACTTGGGCACACATCAGCCCGACCAATCCCAGCCCAGTCACAATGACCTTGTCCACAGGCTTTGCCCGCATGCGATAAATGGACGTCATTGATACAGCGGCATAGCGCCCGAACAGCGCCTTTTCTGGCGGCACGCCCACGGGGACAAGCACTGTCTCATCCTGGTCCGCTTTCACAAAAAGGGTATGGTTTTCGCCGTGATAAAACAAATCGCCTACTTTGTATTTTAAGACGCCTTCTCCTACCTTTACAACCTTTGCGATAGAAGATGATCCGGTTTGCATGGGATATTGCTCAGGCCGAAATTGCTGGGTAAACCCGCCTCGCTCGCTGCCGGTGGAGATCAGGGAAAGCAGGTTCTGGCCCAGAATTTGATTCGGTTTGAGTTCCTCATCCATGTCATGCTCCACAAGCGCTGCCTGTTCTTTTTGAATAAATGTAACGCGATAATCTTTCAGCATACTTACGCCTCGACCTTATATAATGGGATATTTCCGCGAAAGTTTTGGGTCATCGTAACCTCTCCGGTGGCAATCCACTCGCAGGCGCGCACGAACATGATGCGGTGATTCAGCGGCATCCAGGCAATCATGGTGTTTTCACCTAAGCCGTGGCCCGTGTAATAGGGCCACACATGTCCAAGGCCCTGGTTGTAGGTGCGTCCTTTTTCAAAGCGGCCGGTAATGGCAATTGGCTCTTCCTGCCCGGTGCCTGCCTGTCCGTGTCGAGAGATGACAGCAGGGTCCGAAAAGGCCGTAGCCAACACCTCAAAAGGCACATTGTGAGGATTTTCCATAGTGCAGAACACTTCATCCCGCGTGTCAAAATCGGATAGCCCCTGCATGATGGGGTGGGTAGGCTGCTTCACGCTGATATGAAAATTCCCGAAATCGCCATGGCTGGTTTTTTCACGCCATACAAAGCCTGCCATGCGCTCAAAGCCTTCCCAAGGGGCCATACCCGCAGCCGGCCAGTAGCAGGGGTGGTCGCCATGCATCAGCAAAAAACCGGCGCCCCCCGCGACCGCGTCCTCCAGCTGTTTCTGTTCCGAAGGAACATTGAAGCGCCAGTTGCCGCAGTTGAAAATAAACGCGTCCGCCTCAGTGATTTTACCTGATTGAAAATAATCATCAAAACCGATATCGCCAAGATTTGGTCCGTCGCAGACCATCAACACATCAAAGCAGCCGGCAGCGTTTAAGAGTGCAAGTGCCCCACGGGCGATGCGGTGCACATCATGGCCGCCCATATGTACATCACCCAGTAGATAATGGAGCCTGATCTTTTTCATAACACAACGCCTTTCTTCCCTGCGACTTTTCATCAGCGGAGTATGGAAATCCATTCATCCGGATGCTTGCGGGCTATTTTTGCCGTTTCAATCAGAGAGATGATCTCCAACGTTTCCTCTTTTGCAACCGGCGGGATACCGCTCACAAAAAAGTCCAGAATGACTTTCATCAGGTTTTCGTAAAAGTTGCTGTCGTCGCTGTGCAGTCGCCGTCCTGCTTCCCCATCGCTGACCATGAAATTGAATTCCGCCCAAGGTTGGGGCGTTTGTGTAAAGCTGGCCAACCGCCCATCGCCATAATCCAAGGTCAATTGTGTTACCGCGTTGCCAACCGCAAAGGCTTTCATCCGTTTGACGCCCGTGCCCATGATGGCAATTATCGGCTCCAATTGGTGAACGGCATAATTCTCCAGGCTGTGGGGGCCAACAGTGGACATAAAGCGTGTTGGCTCCGTACACGCATGAAGGTAATCGATCACATGCTGGCAATAGCGCTGGGCGGAAGAACTGAATACAGGCGTGCTATGGGCCTCAGCGATGTCAAACAGCTCTTTCGCCGCTTTCAGGTTGTGGGCAAAGGTCTTGTCCACATACACGGGCTTGCCAGATGCAAGAGGCAGGGGACAGACGATTTCATGAAACCTGGCATCATCCGCCGCAATGACCATTACAGCATCCACGCTGTTGAGCAGTTCATGCACGGTGGATGCACAAACAACGTTTTGCTCTTTGCACCACTGACTGCTTGTCATCCCGTCTGGCGCATCTATCAAGCCAAAGGCGGCTGTCACCTGCGCGTCGTATCCATATTTCTCGATAGTCTGGCGCAGGAACGCAGGATAGTTGTCAGCGTGCCAGTTATGAAGATAATAGTCTACAAAGCCAATTTTAAGCATTTTGCTCCTTTGCAAGCTCGGCCACCAGTGTGAACCATTTGCCCGCCACGGTGAGCCACGCTTCTTTGTAGGTCGCATTGTTTGCCTGGGGCCAGTAGGGAACGTCCCCATTATCCCTGGTTTGAATCCCTACAGGCAGCTGTCCTGTCATGGAACCCGGCAGAAAAACAGCCTGTTCAGGGTAGTTGTGCCCTTCCCCATACATGAGTGACTGGCAGAAGGGATTCTTGCCTACCACCCAGTACAATTGCTCCAAGGCAATGTTCTTGAGATGCTCATCTTCTAAAACATTTGCGCAGATGGCAGCTGCTTTGCCGGAAGAAAGGTGCACCGCAGAATTTCCCCTAAAGGAAAACCACACTGGGAACCTGCGAACCCGGTGCTCATTATCCAGAGGGATGCCTTGCTTCCATTGATCCACATATCCCTTTTCCACAGCTGCTCCGGCCTGCAAATGCTGTCGGGTCATGCTTTCGTTATCGCTGCCCTCGCCAACGTGATATACGCCGCTTGGCAGCATGCCAAAGGGTTCGCTGTATGCCATGATCTGTTTGATATATCCTCCGAATAGCCGCACAGATTCCATCCATTTAGTTTTGTCTGGGTGATCCGGCTGTGTCCTAATCAAAAGCTGCAAAGCCTGCATAAACACCGCATCTCTGGATTGATGGGTATAGTGCTGTATAACGCGGTGGTCCTTATCTCGGTAAAAGAATCCCCGCAGGCCGTCTTTTCCCACGGGCATTACACGCTGGCAGGAAAGCGTGTACCCGATGGCTTCTGCGGCCTTTTGGGCGTATGCTTCCTCCCCCGTTAATTGAAAAAGCAAGCTGGCGGTCCAACTCATGGTAGCCATATATTGGGCGGGTGAGGTGTTTAGGCTGTGTTCCCACTGGATGGGCTGCTCCGAAAAGCCCTGCCGTTGGAATTTTTCAAAAGCGAAGTTGAGATCCTGCCTGGCGCAATCCGTCAATCGGTTGAACAAAGGCTCGTCGTCATCAAGCACCATGGCCGCTTTGGCATAATAGCCCGCGTAGAGTAGATTATCAAACGAATTGTCGTGTACCCGGGCAGGCCTATCGTCAAAGGTGCCGATATACCCATCGCTCCAGTGGACGATACCGGCACTACTTGCGTAAAAGCCATCCGAAAAGCGGCACTTCAAAAGAAAATCCAGGCCCCAGCGGGCTTCTTCTTCCAAACGCAGGGCAAGCTGTTTATCGCTTTTTCGGGCTTCCTCTGTCATTTCAAGCAGAGCAAACACCACATCCCCCGTTTGCAGCGTCTGCTGGGACAAATCTCCCGCATCGTGCCAGCCGCCGCAATAAGCCAGGGTTTTTCCGTCGTGATGGGCCACAATGTCTCCATGACAGCTTAAGTGCATGCCATTAACCGGCGTGCCGCAGCGTTCGCAGAATACAAAGTTAAGTGCCTTCCACACGCTGTTGCCCCAAATGCCTTCTCCTACCGGAAAGGGCTTAGTACAGCTTTTGCCGCATACAATCTCATAATGACCGGGCTCTTGCAGGAGACTAAAGTCGAGCACATCAAAGCTGCCGTCGGAAGTGATTTTCCGTTTAGCCTGCCCCGCAAAAGCGGTACCCCCATCAACGCGCTTCACTTGAAAAAACGGCGGATTTTCGTTGCTTGACCGCATGATGGCAGTCTTTGCACCCTTTGCTTCATATCCGCTCATGCTGTAGGCGATTTTTCCCGCTGCCGGTTCCCAGCCATAGGCAAGCTCCGGCTCCTGAACGTTCTCCAGATATATTTCACCAATATCAAACCGCCAGGTTTCGCCCATGGTGCGCTCCCGGCCAAAGACGGCGCGCTCAAAGCACAAGCTTGTGATTTTATCCCTGGGCAGTTCCGGAATTTCCAGAAAGCACTCGTTCCACTTGCCGTTGATAAGGTTGATTTCATGACGGCCTTCCCGGTTATAGGAATCGGGAATCTTGACCTCTCCGTCGTTTTGATACAGCAGGTCGATATTCACCGCGTAAACACCGGGACAGTCGGGATAGATGAAAAAGCGGATGCGGTTGTATTCACGCAGATCCATCCCACCCACCTGGAAGATGGCAAGCTGGCGGAAAAAGGGCGTGTAATCCCCTTCCGGATTTTCTTCAGGCCAGCAATCCCAAGAAGTGGGTGCTTCCATGCGCATGCTGATGTTGCCGGCCGGGGTTATACGCCCCGTATGGCTCAATTTACCTGGGCCCGCGCTCATCCAGCCTTCGCCGCTTTTCATGTCGCACAGCACGGTTTGTTTTGCAATCGTCTTGGAAAGCCCGATCTGCTCCAGGGAATTTTCAAGATCTAGTGGCAGCGCTTTGTGTAGATACCCCGTATCCTCAATCTGTTTGCGCAAATACTCATCAACGGCAAAAGGTGTTTTCATATAATGCTCCTTTAATGCTTATAACCTGCCCGCAATGCGGCTGGCGGCATCAGCATCCAGCAGGAATTCGCAATTGGGGTGAAGCTGCAAAACGCTGGCGGGAATATCCTCCGTCACGGGGCCAAGCAGCATTTTTTCCACGATTTCTGCCTTATGGGCGCCTTTTGCGATCAAAACGATCTTTTTGGAATGCATGATGGTACGTATACCCAGCGTTAGCCCACCCAGTGGATAATCGGCTGCCACACCCGTTTCCTTGCGCACCCGTGCCTCAAAAATCTCATCCATGGGAGATACCCAAGTTTCGCTGCCAAAGGGCGTTCCCGGCTGATTGATGCCGATATGCCCGTTAAAGCCCAGCCCCAGCATTTGCAGGTCGATGCCGCCCCGCGCTTCCAACGCCTTTTGAAAATCCCGCGACTCCCGCTCAAAATCGTCTGAGATGGTGTGCGGCATTATAAAATTCTCTTCTGAAATTCCAAGGGGACCCACAATCTGCTCCTTGATCATGGTGTAGCAGCATCCTTTATAGCTGCGGGGCAGATTGGTCAGCTCGTCGACGTTAAACAGTGTAACCCCCGATACATCAAAAGGATATTGTTGAAAAATATCGCTTACGATCCTGTGCATGTTGATGGTGGTTTGGCCGGTAGACAGGCCAATCGCCGCACGGGGGTTTTTCATCATTTCGCCAATAATTCGCCAGGCGGCTATGCGGTCAAATTCCGTTTCGTTTTTAGCGACTGTCACTTTAAGCATACAGGGCTCTCCTTTCATGGGCGAAGGGCGTTTTTCTTATGCAATGGAATCCATGGCCAGGGTGCAGGCGCCTAGCAGCCCGATCATATCGGGATCAAGCTGTGTCAGCTTTACACCGCCGGTGACAAAACGCATGGTGTTAGCGTGCAGATATTTTTCGATTCTTTGAAACAATATCCCATCCGCAACCACACCACCGCCAAGCACCACGGTGTCTGGGTCAGTGGTTCTGGCCAGATTCATAATGAGGTTGGCGACCCCTTTGGCCGCGTTCTCCGTTAGTAAGCCGCACAGCGGATCTGTATCCGCCTTTTCAAACACTTCGCGCACATTCACTCGCTCGATTCCAGAGGGAATGTGCAACGCAGTTTCCGGGTACTGGGGTTTAAGCAGACGGGCGCACTTGTCGATGCCACTGCCGGCCGCAATACATTCCACACAATCAATGCGGCCGCAGGCGCAAGAAATGCCCACCTTAACCCCCACTTGCACATGGCCTACCTCGCCAGAATTGAAATGTCCGCCGCGCACGATGCGTCCGCCTGTCACGATTCCCGCCGCAAGCCCCGTTCCCACATTGACATAAATAAAGTTTCTCGTCGTTTGCCCAAAGCCAAAACGCATCTCGGCATGAGTGGCACTGCGAACATCGTTGTCAATGGTGCAAGGAATTTTATAGCGTTTGGACAGAATTTCTGCAAGAGGCATTTCTTCGGTGCGCTGCTTATCAATTTGAAACCAAGTGCCAGTTTCACTATCCACCCGGCCGATCAGCCCCAGTCCCATTGCCAGAACCGGCTCGTCTGAGCCGCGATTTCTCATGTAATCATCCACAGCCTCTTGAATACAAAGTAGTGCCTGTTTTTGATCAAGGTATCCCGATGGATATTTATGATGCTCAAGGAGTTTTCCGCTTGCATCAGCTTCGCCGATCAGCAGTTTGGTTCCTCCCAGATCCACCCCAAGATAAGTGCCGTATATACCCTTGGAACTCAATTATATCACCTCATACTAATGGAGAACATTTTGCGGCCAAAGGCGCAGTTCTATTTGAAAGCGGTATCAGACCGGTTGGAGCAGCCATTGCTGCAAGCGGTACCAATGGCCAATTTCCGACCTTTCATTACAAATCGGGATTGCAAAAGAGCAGAACGTTTACTATAATAAAGCTACCCAATATTGGGAAATGATTCAAATGGAGCAGCATGGTGAAGAAAGTACAAAGCGGAAATCCCTTTTCCAAGAAAAAAACGACCATCTATGAAATCGCAGAGCAGGCTGGCGTATCCATCACCACTGTTTCGCGCGTGCTGAACAACAGCCCCTTGGTGTCAGAGAGCACCCGCCGGCAAGTGCAGGCGGTGATTGAAGACAATCACTTTTCCCCCAACGCCCTGGCCCAGGGGCTTAGCAATAACGAAAGCAGATCTATCGGGGTCGTTTTGCCGGATATTACGAACCCTTACTTTTCATCGCTATTTCTGGAGATTGAGCGTTACTCCCTAGAGCAGAACTACTCCGTTGTGCTGTACAACACATTGTACGGCAGCTTCAGCCAAAGCTTTCAAAAGACCATTTCTGAGACCGATTACTTCAAAATGATCATGGATAAAAGGCTGGATGGGGTCATTATCACCGGAGGTCAATTGGATAAAGATGTGATATCACCCGAGTACCTTGCCTCGCTGAACGAATTGCAGCAGCAGCTTCCCGTTGTCATCATCGGCCAGCGTTTTTCAGGCGCTAACTGCGTGTTTGTGCAGCGCAGCCTGGCAAGCGGTGTTCAGGCAGCCATAAGGCACCTCTACACCCTGGGCCACAAGCGGATCGGCTTTTTAGGGGGCGAGCCAGGCGTTCGCATTACCACCGACCGTTTTGCGGCCTACAAGCAGACAATGGAAACGATGAACCTGCCCTTTCACCAAGGTTACGTCCACTTTTCAGACTACTACATCCCCGATGGCTACGCGGCTATGCAAGATCAGCTGATGTATGAGCGGCCAACCGCTTTTATCGCCATTAATGACATGGTGGCGTTTGGCGCCATCCGGGCCATTTCGGACGCGGGCCTTCGTGTGCCCGAGGATATTGCCATCGTCAGCTGCGACTCGTTTTACTTTGGCGAGTACGCCGTTCCGCGCCTGACTTCGCTGGATCAACAAAACGACTATCTGGGCCGCCTGGCCATTATCAGTCTCATCAACCTGATGAAAGGCATTGAGGAAGAAGTACCCATCAGCCACAAACCAAGGTTGATCGTGCGGGAAAGTTGCGGCGCACAGTTGGGTATACGCCGCCTGGAGTAAGGGAACATGCGACCGGAGTAAAACCGGTCAGCGGTGTTCCTCTTCCTCTCGCATTTCAAACGCACTCCGGGTCAGGCGTGAGTACAGCCGGTCAGCGGCCACCAGGGCCACCGCGGCGATAAGTTCAGCCTGCTTAAGCGTATCAGCGTCTTTCCCGAAAATGCCTGCAAAGTTGCCATCAGGCATGGTCAATTCGTTTTTTACTTCCTCTATCAGTTGGGCATAATCCAATCGGTTCATGCGCTCCTCCTTGCCGTTATACTTCGGGCGCTTCCGCAAATAAATCCGGCAGCCTTTCCGGGATATTCATCCCTGCCCCATATCCGGTAAACTCAATAACTTCGCCCGCCGGCCCAAGGCGGCTTTTTTCTGTTGCCGCATGATCCTTGCCAGACAAAAACCCGAAGCTTGTGTATGCCTTGGGATCAGTGGAATATTGCCCGCCAGTAAACAGTTCAAGCTCCCGCATGTCAGCAAGGCGCATTGAGCAGCCCCATTCCCAATCCACCTTTATATGTGCCCCAAGCGATTCATAAAAGCGGATGCTCTCAGGCATATCTGGCACCGTTAGCGCAACATGAACAAAATGCTTCACATAACAGTTCCCCGGCATTGCTTCACCAAAACTGCCGCTCTGCCGCATGATCCCCCAGAACTCGATTTCTTCGCCGGATGGAGCTCGCACAAAGGCCATGCGCAGATTCTTGTAGGTATATGGCTTGGGGTCGCTCTCCCGGCTGGGCACAGCTCCAAACTCCAAGGCTCTTGCAAAGGCTGCGTCTACGTCGTAGGTGTTATAGCACACGTGAGTGATGCCGCTAAAATCCCCTTCATTGGCGCCGCCGCCGTTTAGGCAGAGCAAAATCCGATCCGGTGTTGCAATGACAGCTGCATCTTTGCCTCTTTGTATAGGCTCAAGCCCGAGACCATGACAATAGAATCGTATGGCATCTTCTACACAAGGAACAGATATTCTTACATAACCGAGCCCAGTCACCTTTTCCATTTCCATTCCCCTATCCTTTGAGCGCCCCGGTGGTAACGTTCACATAATACTTCTGGCACAGCACGAACAATATGACCACGGGGATAACCGCAACCACTGTGCCTGCTGCCACGTTGGTAAACTTGTAATTGAACTGCCCACTGATGTGCTTGAGGCCAGTGGCAACGGGATATTGGTCCACATTCAAAATCAGAAGCGGCCAGAGGAACATGTTCCATTTATTAATAAAGTCCATGATGACCACCGTGGCCACCGAGGGAAGAATCTGCGGCAGCATGATACTGCGCCAGATGCGGAATTCCTTGGCACCGTCAATGCGGGCAGAATCCATCAACTCCTTGGGAATTGCCATGTATGCCTGCCTTAACAGTATGATGCTGAACACATTGACAGAGTTGGGAATAATGACGCCCAGGAAGCTCCCGCCAAGGCCCATGCGCTGGATGGTGATGTAGTTTACTACCAGTCCCGCAGCGGCAGGGATGATCATAGTAGCCACCAGTGCAGTATTCACCAGTTTTTTCCCATAGAAGTCCATCTTGGCCAAGGGATAGGCGCATAAGGCACCCAAGATGGCGTTGAGTGCAACGCCGCCACCGGCGATGATCAGCGAATTGACCAGCATACGAAAGATGTCCAACAGCTTGAATACGCCAACATAGCTGTCCCAGGAAAAGTGCTTGGGTAAAAGATTCAGGGTATATATATTTTCATTGGATTTGAAGGAGGTGGACAAAAGCCAAATAAAAGGGCCTGCGCAAACAAATGCAGTCAGGAGTAAAGCGGCATACATAAGCAGCTTTACCGCGCCTTTTTTTAGCTTGTTTCGATGCTTTAACTGCATTGTCAAAAGATGTCCCCCGCCTTCTTGTTGTAGTAATTCAGCACGATGCTGAAAAGGCATGTCAGCATGGCAAGCACGATGCCAACTGTTGCGGAATACCCGAAATCAAATTTGGAGAAAGCTTGATAATACGCGTAGAAATTAATCACGTACGTGGCTTTATCCGGCCCGCCCGAACCATTAGTGATAGTGAATACCACATCAAACACACCGACTGCAGCAATTACCGATACCAGAGAGCAAAACCAGATGGTGGGCTGCAAAAGAGGCATGCGGATGCGCCAAAAGCTGCGCCACGCGCTGGCGCCGTCGATGCGGGCTGCTTCCATCAATTCTTCTGGAAAGGTCTGCAGTGCGGAAAGATAAATCATCATGTAATAGCCAATGCCCTGCCAGATGGTAATAGCCATCATGGTAGAAAGCGCCAGCTTCGAGCTGGACAAAAACCGCACGGGTTGCTCAATCATGCCGGTTTGCAGCAGCCATGTGTTTAGTACGCCGTTAGGGTCAAAGATAAACTTCCATATGATAGCCACTGCCACCATGGAGGTAACCACCGGCAGGTAATATAAAATCCGAAAGAATTTGCTTCCGGACATCTTGCGGTTCAAAATCAGCGCAAGCAGTATAGACAAGAGCTGCAAGATGGGCACCACGATGACAAACCTGCAGGAGTTGAAAAAAGCTTTCCAAAAGTCCGAATCCGCAATGAGGCGTTTGAAATTGCTCAGCCCAACAAATTCTGTTGCACCAAACACCGAAAAGTTGGTAAACGCCAGCGGTATGCTGAACACGATGGGGTAAAATACAAATACCAGCAAAATCGCTATGGCAGGCGCCATAAATAACCAGGCAACCATGGTGGTGCGCCACTTACTCTTGTTTGACATGCTTTTGAATTCCTTCCAGGTGTGGTGCTGAGATAATCCTTTGAGCCATCATGGGATGCGAAATCGATCGCATCCCATGATAGTCTTGACCCATTTAGTCAGTGATGAAACAGTCCGTTACTTCGCCATCTGCGAAAGAATCTCATTCACGCGGGCTTCAGCATCGGCAATCGCCTGAGCCGGATCCTTTTCACTGGCAAAGATGGCATCCATGATGTTGTCGATTTCGCGCTTCACATCATCATCGCTTTCCAGGCCCAGCGTCATATCCACGGCAGATTGGGCGGACTGGGAAGCATAGAAGTTCGCCTGACCTTCCAAGCTTTCCATATCGCTCTGGAAGAAGGGATCAGCCGCGGCCACCTTGGTGGTGGGAAAAATGGAAACTTCATGACAGAAGGCTAGCTGATTTTCATCATTGGTGATGAAGTTAGCAAAATCTAAAGCTTCCATAGGATGCTTGGTCTGCTTGGAAATGACCAGGTTCATAATCGCTTCGCCGCTCACATTGGCCGGGCCAAGAACCGCCGCTGCAATGCCAGTGCTATTGAGAATGTCAGGTGCCTCATCCTTCAAGCGGGTCACAGTCTGTGGTCCGCCCAAGATGATGGCCAGCATGTTGCTAGCGTATAGCTGACGATCGTTGTCCCAGTTATCCCAAGCGCCTGGCTCGGTGTTCACAGCGCCAGTCATGCCAAGATCTCGCAGCTTGGTAACCAGTTCGAGGGCTTCAGGCGTATTAAAGGTGGCTTTGGTATGGTCTTCGCTGACCATGGGAATACCGTAGCTGTAGAACATATGGAACATGCTGGAGGGTGTGAACAGATAGGCGCCAGTGTCCTGCTTAAACTTGATGGCCAGGTCAAACAGCTCCTGATAGGTGGCGGGGAATGCAGTGATGCTGCCTTGCTCCAAAAGCGCCTTGTTGTACACAGCTACGTTGGGAGTGGCGTACCAGGGCAAAGCGTACACGCCATCGCCCAAACGGGCCGAGTTGTAGGCAGCGTCCAGGTAAATGCCCTTCTGCTCATCGGTGATGATGTCTTCCAGATTGAGCAATGCATCCTTGCCGGCATAAGTCAGGGCCAGCTGGGACCAAATGTTGATAACATCGGGTGGGTTTCCGCCGGCGGTCTGGGTCAGGAACTTATCCTGGATACCGTCCCAGGGCAGGTCCTGCCAAACAATCGTCACATTGGGATGGGCTGCCTCATATTTGTCAATCAAGCCCTGAACAAAATCGGTAAAGGTGGGCTGCAGCGCCAGCGTCCAGAACTCCAGTGAGATTTGTTCCTCTGCGAAGCTGTGGGACACCATGCCCAGCATCAACAGCAGGGAAAGTACCAGTGCCAGGAACCGTTTCATGAAGTCTACCTCCTATGCATTATGGGAATCGACCGTTTGCGGTCATTGCAACCGCTTTCATAAATGAATATACTCGAAATGCAGTTACTTGTCAATCTCTTTTTCGGCTTATTAGAAGTTTTTTGCTTTTCTTTCGATTTGCACACCTTTGCTCTGTATTTTTTTACTGTTTCTACACATTTTCCCTTCAAATCCACGGATACTCACACCAGCTTCATAGGCCAACACTTATGAGAACCTCTGCATAAACGAATTATTAGCGTTTATGGTATCATGCTGCAACATTTTCATCCATCTTTGTATTGAAAGCGATTTCAATATGCTGTATAGTGTTATATATCAACAAAAAAGGAGAGGACTATTTCGATGAGCCATGGCATTCACGGGATTCATCACATCGGTATGCGCTCGGAAAATCTTAACCGCTCACTTGACTTTTATATGAAAGGGCTTGGTTTTCCCATTGTCCTTGAGTTTGATTGGGAAGGCGGCGGCCGGGCTGTTATTCTGGATATGGGCAACAACAATTACCTGGAGATCGGCAACGACGGCGCGCCTGAACCTGTGGGACGTCTGACGCATTTTGCCCTTGAGGTGGATGACTGCCAGGCGGCATTTGAAAAGGCAGTCGCCGCAGGCGGAATTCCTAAGGGACAGCCCCATTATTCCAATGTCATTCAAGCAAAGCCAGGTCCTTGGGAGATTATCTCCGTCTACGTCATTGGTCCCGACGGAGAAGAAATCGAGTTCATAGAAACTGTCTTTGCGCCGTTTGGCTCTTAATAAAATGGGGTGCTGATGCGAATGACAGTACGAGCGGGGCTAGTTGAAGAACAAAAATGTAGTTGTAACCGCTTAAGGACGCTCGTGCTGCTTGTTCATATCATCTACTAGCTACTCACAATTGCATACTGTCGTTTTTTATGAAATCCGTACCCACTTACAATCAAATGGTGCTTTTCCAAATAAGGAAAAGTAGCTACTACGGCTATATGGCTTTCCGTAATGCATGCCCCCGGTATTCAAGAGAGCACGCGCATCGTGTGTTATTGCCAACAACATGCACCCCATCAACATACTTTTGTAAACTGTACTTCGTGTTAGCCAGAGTGCTGTTAGTTGTCCTCTGCCCACCTTTGTTTGATGTGGCGGGTGGCAGACCTCCCTCGTCTAAAGTGGACTCTGGATGGTTACTCATAGTTATAAGCCTTCTGGAACCCTCGCTTATAGCAGGGGACTTCGTTGTACAAAAAAGCGCATCTAACATCTTAGATGCTCTAAATGGAATCCGGCGGCGACCTACTCTCCCAGGCCGTGGGAAGCGGAGTACCATGGGCGCTGAAGGGCTCCGTAGCCAAAGCGCCGCCTGTGGCGGGTGAAGCGAGGCGGAGGAGGCTGGCGAAACTAGCAATGCGAACGGCAGTGAGCAGTGCGACA
>JAEWSC010000007.1 GCA_023398575.1 Bacillota bacterium
TCCCACCTTGTCCCTGCTGCGGGCGGATGGGCAGCAGGGACTGCCAACGGAAGTGAACAAAGCCATTGATTTTGACGATGATACGGAACTGGGCATGCTGTGGTCTGCCCGCAATAAAAAAACCAGCAGCAGCCATACCATGGATGCGGCACGATATGCCCTGGGCGAGGGAATTACCTATCAGCCGGATGATGTGGTTCGGGCGATGCGTGACCCTGGCAGCCCAGCCTATCACCCCTATGCCCTGGGCAGCACCGTGGATGAGCCCGCCCAGTATTTTGGGGTGGACGCGTTTGACAAAACGTGGTTGCAAAAGAACCGGCATATTCTGGATAGCGGCAACAAAACCGCCAAGTTCATGTACAACACCGTGTACGATGCGGAGCGCTTCACCCGCCAGGCAGAAGCGGAGCTGAAAGACCTTACAGGTACCGTTAATGCAAAGCTGGACCAGGCCTTCGCATGGGGAAAGGCAGATGGGGAAGGCATCCTGCGGGATGCTTATGCAAACTACCCCGCCCTGCGCCGTATGGATGAAGGGCGCTCAAGCGGTAAGCTGCCGCTGCTGACACGGCCTGTCATTTACCGGTATGAGGACATCGCCGCCCAGGTGAAACAGCAGGCGGATATTCTTGGCAAACGCATGGGCAGCACCCAAAACAGCGATGACCTGCAAGCTGCCGCGCAAAACGAAAAGGCGGCGGAGATTGCCGCCCAAGGCAGCGCCCTGCAATTGGACATCGCACCCAAAAGCCGTACGGCCCGCAAAAACCTGCTTTGGGAGGATGGGCTGCTGGCGGGGGTTTCACCCTCTATGCAAGGTGCTGGCTTCCCGCCGACAGAGGAAGGGGCAGTATCGGCAGCGGCCAGGGGAATCCTGCGCACCGCACTGAGCGGAGAAGATGAGGCGGAAAACCAACAGGCCCAGGCAGGCATAAGCCGCATGGCGGATATGCTGCTGAACATCCGGGAAGAAGCCGCAGGCAAAATCGCCTCGTTCTTTGGCGCGGTGACGGGAAAGAGCGCAACCGCCCGGCCTGGCACGGCTGGGCTTGTATCTTTAATAGTAGAAACAGGCGCAGACGTTCTTGGCACCATCACCAAACATCTGCTGGAAGAGGAAGATCACTCCCTCCCCTTTTTGCAAACCCTATCCGGGCTTTTGCAGCTGCGCCGTGCCGCCACCGGCGAAGAAACGGATGCGGAGAAAATGACAAACCAGGCGCTTTCGGGGGCCGTAACCCAAAGTCTATCCGGCGCGCAAGTGAAAACAGGCAACGCGTCCTTTGACGGCATAGCCACCGTGGCCGCGCAAAGCGGAAGCAGTGTGGAAACGGCACAAAAACGCTGGGGCAATGCCGGTGTCAACTACTTTGCCAATCTTAACGCAGCCGGCCGGGGCGATGTTGCCGCCATTTTGCAAACCCTGCCCAGCTATGCAAAATCGGTGGTCGTTGCCGAGCAGAACATGCGTACCATGGCGCTGATTCCCAGCAAGCTCTACAGCCAGCTGATGGCACTGAAGCAGGATTTGCAAAGCCCAGAAATCACGCAAAACGCCATCCGGCGAGGGCGGCTGCAGGCGGAAAGCGCCTTGATCGGTCAAAAGGTTGCCGGGGGAGCCTTAGCTGGACTGTCCGCTTTTCAAAAGGACGTAGACGATGCCAAGGCGCAAAGCGATAAAGATCAGTCGGCACTAAATCAAGCCAAGAAAAAGGAACAGGCCATAACCAAACTTCATGCTGCGGCCAGCGCAAAGTTTCTTAGCAACCTGGCTGATTCTGCCGCCACAGACGGCCTGCTGTCAGTCCTCGACCAATGGCAAGCGGCGAAGGAGAAACGCAAACAGGCGGAGCAGGCTGCGGAAAGCAGCCAAAATACACTTGCATCTGCCCAGGAAAAGCTGCACGCAGAGAATCAGCAAATCATGGAAACCATCACGGCGCAGGTCAAGAGGGAGATCGATGATAGACTGGCTAAAGCGCGGGATATGCTTAAACAAGTGAGTGGGATTCCCCTGAATGTGAGCATCGATAGTGATACTGCCCCAAATGATGTTTCATCTCTTGCATCTGTAGATGGAAACAGTATAATAAAGGAAGATCGTCGTCCGTTGGAATCTGACACTGCAACCCTCCTGCCAGGCGCGGAAATGATACCCTTCCGGGCACTGGCTTTCGCGGGGGCGGCGACGGATGTACAGTACAATGATGGAATTCGGGATGCTCAGTCTGTAAGCGGCCTGTCCTCATCTTCAAGCGGAGGGGGAAAGGGAGCCGAATACGGACCGGATGGAGATGTGGAAGTGTATTGGAAGGATATGCACCCAAATCAGGTCCAGATACCTTCTCGGGCACCTCTGCCTTCTCCCTTGCCCACGTCCACAAAAGTACCTGAGTTTACGATTAATATATTTAAAACAGGCGATTATGCAAGAAACAAGAATATCTACCAGGGTGTGACTGATTCAACGTTGATGCCTTTGGCTTATCTTAAGCAGGGGCAGGCGCAGTTGAAGAAGGAAGGGGTCATCTACCCTGGAGATGGAATCATTTATCATTATGATCCTGAACTGTCATACGACGAGGATCAGTTAAATGCCAAAGGAAAAGGAAAAGGGAAAAGGCGGCTGGAGACGGATTGTATAGGGATGCTTGTTTTGCCCGCCATGATGTGGTATTCGGACGCTACGTTCAGTCAATTGAAGGATAAGGATAAAAAAATCAAGACCAGCACGGACAATACCTACGCCAATTCATCGCACAAGGGAAAATTTACAAAGGATATCATTGAGAATGGAAAAATGTTTGATGGCATGGTGCTGATGGGCGAAGATAACAAGGGGGAACCAGAACATGCTGTAATCTTCTATAAGGAATTTGAGTATGACGGTGTTGTGCATAAAAATGTAGTGGTCGATATCAGCGGATACAGGTATAAAAGAGATCCCGTAACCGGGAGGTCCATTGTAGACGAGAAAACCAAACAAGATAATGCCGGTACGAAAATTAGGATCAGAACCTTCGAAGAGGCATATGAAGACGGAGAGTACGTGTATTGGTGCGCGCCTGACTATATCGATTATGGGAATCAGAAAGACCCTGTTACCGGCGAACTCCTGACTCCGAAAAAAACAATCGATAAGGGGAAAAAGAAATGAAACGAACGATTGCTTTGATATTGGTGCTGTTCCTATCGCTGGCATCGGTCTCTGCCTCGGCGGAGCATTACCGGAGCAAACACATTGTTGCTTCGGCGTATTTTGTCGCCGCCGTACAGGAAGACGGCACGGTAAAAGCGATAGGTGACAATAAGTATGGCCAGTGCGAAACTGAAGCGTGGCGGGATGTCGTTGCCATATCAGCCTTTTTCTGGCAAACATTAGGGCTAAAATCGGACGGCACCGTGTATGCCACAGGGAGCAATACGAGCGGCGAATGTAATGTGGATGGCTGGAAAGACATCGCCATGGTGGTAGCGGCAGATGAATGCAGCTACGGCCTGAAAAAGGACGGAACCATTGTATGGGCAGGAAAATTGAATAAGCAGGACAGAAAAGAAATCAAAAGCTGGAGGGATATTGTATGGATCGGCTTCCGCTGGCCCAACAGCCTGTTTGCCATAGACAGCCAGGGCAATGCCTATGCGGTGGGCAAGGATTTCAGCCGGTTAAAAAGCGTTGTGCAGGTACAGGAAGATGCAGAACAAATCTTTAGTTTTTTGCTGACGGATGGTACCATAAAAACGCTCACCCCTTACAATGGCTACAAAAAGGTGGGAAACCATGAATGGCCTGAGTGGATCAATACCTGCGCGATAGATGAAGGCGGGTCAACTTTCATGATGCTCAAACGGGATGGAACCGTCACCTCTGATTCGGTCCTGCCCTATTTTGC
The DNA here is from genome assembly GCA_023398575.1 of Bacillota bacterium. Lineage (GTDB taxonomy): Bacteria > Bacillota > Clostridia > Christensenellales > Aristaeellaceae > JAEWAH01. The sequence continues at coordinate 3,897 of JAEWSC010000007.1, forward strand.
GGATTGGACGGATGTGGTTGAAATCGGAGATGGTTTCGGCGTCAAGGCAGATGGTTCCATATTGACAGAGGACGAATTTCTGGGTTATCTGTCCACCGAACAGCTGGCCGAAATCAGCACCTGGAAGGTGATGGTGGACCCTAAGACCATTCCGGTACCTGCAGCGAAAACAGAGGCTCCATAATGATGGATACAGTTTTTCAGCGCCGTGTACTCCGCCGAAAAGCGAACGGAATGATTGTGATTGACTAGGGGCTGTTTCTAAAATGCGAGTTATGCATTTTCGGCATCTTCTGTGCCAATCCTGCGTCAAAAATGCTCGCCATAGCGCTGCTATGTCTGCGCTTTTTTCCTTGCGTTGACGCAGAATCTGCTCGAAACTGCACCTCTGGTATTTTAGAAACATGCCCTAGAAATAGCAGCAATAATTTTGATGTCGCCTACCCCTGTTCGAATTCCACCTATTTATGAAATAGCAATCCATATCCCTAGCGCATCCTGCATCCAATTTGCCAGGGTGCGCTTTTCTTTTTTTTGATGAAGCATACATTTAGGTCTGATTTATACAGTCGTGCATCCCTTTACCTATCCAATAAAATCCTTGCAGGGAATCTGCCCAGGCGGCGTTTTCTTTGAATCCGGCCGATGCAAGCGCAGCGCAGGCGATACAGAATGCGCTGGATCATCTTTTTACGGCGTCCTTTGCGTGGACACAGAAGGACAAAGCCCTGTCTGGCAGTCAGGCGCTGCTTGCGGACGCGGATAAGAAGCTGAAGGAAGCACAGGCGCAGGCCAATGTACAATTGGAAAACCAGGCAAAGCAGCTGCTGAGCATGGAGCGCGAAAAGCAGCTGAGTGAGCAAAAGGCAATACAACCCGGTGCTGATGTTCCCCAAAATGTGAGCATCGATGGCAATACCCCCGTAAATGGTGCCGCTCCCCTTGCTCCGGGCAAGGAAAGCGGTATAATAAGGGAAGATGGAAAGTGGCTTCCATCTGGCGCTGTGATGACCCTTCCGGGCATAGGGAATGTACCCTTCCGTGCACTGGCCTTCGCGGGGGCGGCGACGGATATACGCTATGCCAACCGGGCTTCAGCCCCATGGCCGCAGCCCGGCGCGCCATTTGAAGTGACAGATGAAAAAGGAAATATTCGATATGGCCCAGATGGTGATGTGGACGTTGAAATGATTGATAGTTACCCAAATGTAACGCCCAAGCCGACACAGGCACCGGCGGCGACACCTAAAGCTACGACGACGCCGGCCCCCATCACAAATCCAATGAGCTCTACTTATACACCTCAATATGCAACTAATCTTGGAGGAAAGGACGGGTATAAGTTCAACGCAAAAGCAAATCCAGGCGTCAATGAGAATTCACTGATGCCCTTGGGTTACCAAAAACAATCAGTTTCTGATATGGGCTTTTATGAGTTTACGTATGCAGCAGGCAGCATTTACAATTCCAAAAAAAATGGGCTAGTGGAATGCGTTGGCATGAACCGACTTCCGGCTATTACATGGTTTTCGTATGATATGTATAAAAAGCTGGAAAGTGAAAAGAAAATGAGTACATATACGGGTGCCGTTTACGACAACGCTTCCCGAAAAGGCAGAATGACCGCTGATATGGAAGATACGAAGTTTGATGGTATGCAGCTTTTCAGTGAAAAGACAAGAACGCTTGAAGATGGGACAAAGGAAAAGTATAAGAATCATGTTGTGACTTATTACAAAGAAATCACCATGGAATTTCCGGCCGGGAAAGATTTGTCAGCATATAAAGACTGTGGTCAATCAGAGGTACGTGTCGTATATTCTCAAGACAAAAAGACAAAGGTGCAGGTGGTTACATTCTATGATGTCGTGGTGCACATCAGCGGAAAAAGGAAAGACTCTGTCTATAAAGGCGAAACTTTGACTGAGAAGCGGGCTAATGAATTGAATAAGCAAGGAAAAAAGGAAATCATCATAGAACCTTACGAGTCGAAGAAATACCCATATTGGTGCGCGCTTGACTATGTAGATTATGGAGATCAGAAGATACCTGATTCAAACGAATAAAATCAAGAAGGTGAATGGTGTGAAAAAGCTTTGTATTCTTTTGTTGTGCGTCTGTCTTGCTGGCTACCAGGTGCCTGCCTACGCCATAGGTACGCAAGGGAAGCACATATCCAGCGGCTATGGTTTTGCCGTGGCTGTTCAGGCAGATGGTACGGTGAAGGCGGTGGGGGACAATACGTACGGTCAGTGTAACACTGCCGATTGGAAAGATGTGGTGGCTGTGTCAGCAGGCTTCGAACATACATTAGGGCTGAAGAGCGACGGTACGGTATATGCCACGGGTAGTAATGAGCTTGGCCAATGCAATGTGGAAGAATGGAAAGATATTGTGATGATCGCGGGGTCCTACCTGTTCAGCTATGGCCTAACGCGGGATGGAAGAGTACTGTGCACGCATAACAAGCCTTCATGGGAAAAGATAAAAATGGACAAATGGAAAGATATTGTTTGGATGGACAGCCCTAATTTTTATATCGTAAGTGCCATCGACAAATACGGGACGCCGTATACTGTATCCGCAGATTTGAGCCGGATTCGAGATGCTGTGCAGGTATACGAGAGTGCCGAAGAATTCGTGTATATTTTAAGAAGCGACGGTACGGTTGCATACATGAATCTTGAGGAAGAAGATCCAGCCCTTCAGGAATTGGATAGGGAACCGTGGTCAGATATCGTTGCACTGGACTGCAACTCTCAAAAATTGATCGGTGTGAAGCGGGATGGAACTGTAGTTGGTTACCTTTCTTTCGATGGCTGGGATGACATTGTGGAATTTGATAGTGGATTTGGTGTCAGATCGGACGGTTCCATTATGATGAAGGCTGATTTGGTAGAGGATTTTTTTACCCTCGATCAACTGGCCGAGATCAGCACCTGGAAGGTGATGGTGGACCCTAAGACCATTCCGACGCCCGCGGCGAAAACGGCGGCACCGTAAAACCAGTGTACCAGTATTTGTTGTAAGATGGTTCTAGCGCACGGTCTGAACAAACTCGATGGGCAGAAAATTGTTGGGACCACTTTGGAAAAATCTATAGCCCTTCTGTATTTTATTCTATGAATTAACTCTGTTGTACTACTGTACCCTGGCACATGCCGGGGTACATTTTTATTTTTGGCGAATATCCAGGCGAGCCGCCTCCTCATGTGTGCATTTTCAATGAAACGGCAAAGCACGAGCCATTCTCCCTTGCGCCAGATGCTGGAAGCAGTATAATAAAAGGGCAGAGCAGCGGAAGAGAAGCAGATGGCATCCCGGAGGAACAACAGAGCGTACCGCCGGGAGATTTGCTTTCTGCGGTAATGGCGCCGGAGCGTCTTCAAACCCTTCAAGAAATAAATGACCAGTTCTGGAACCTGCTGACAGACGAAGAGAAACAAAAAATTGACAATGGGATGAGCATCTTCTTGATCATTCCTACGCTTGATCAAGAGCGGCAGCAGAAAATTGTACAATGGGAGCAGACCTTTTTATCTTCCCTTGACGAGCAGCAGAAAAACGATTTGATGTTCTTGGGAAGCGGGCTGCTGGATGGCAGGGATCTTGAGACAAGGCAGGCCATTTTAGGCCGGCTGAAAGAAAACGACGGAGCTATAACCTACGAAGACCTGGTGGATATTGGCGTATTTGAACCAGGAACATTATCCGAGAACGGTTTTGTTTGGGGCTGTTTCAAAAATGCGAGTTATGCATTTTCGGCATCTTCTGTGCCAATGCTGCGTCAAAAATGCTCGCCATAGCGCTGCTATGCCTACGCTTTTTTCCTTGCCTTGACATAGAATCTGTTTGAAACTGCACCTCTGGTATTTTTGAAACATGCCCTGGATGGCTGCAAAATATGGGCGGCGGGCCGGACGTTTTCGCGGATATGCTGGAAACAGAATACCGGCTGAATAATTCATTTGGCATGACCTTTGGTATGGCCGACCAGGAATATCGAAAGCAGCTTGAAGCACAAAAGGCCATGGCGGTCACCCTGCTCATAGCGCCCGCAATCGGCAGCTTGGCCGACAGAATGGTCAAAGGCTCTGCAAAAGGGGCATATGCAAACAATGCATATGACAACCTCGAGCGGTATGGGACAAAGGAAAGTCAGTCCCCCTGGAAGCAGCCGGAGGTTGAAGGGGATTTCATTGATGGTATAAGAATTAGTGTTGGCAAAGTCGGTGGGAAAATTCCTGTTGACGAATTCAAGGTCATTCGACAATATACTCTCTATCGGTAAGACAGGGTCAGCCGACATATCCCTTATTCAGCAAAGCCGTCCCATCAAAATCACAAGTGAGGATCATCCAGCAGCACGCCGGATTTGGATACATCCGTTACCGTACAGCTGGCCGCGTTGAAACAGCAGGGCCTTTTGTCTCCATTTTGCAGTTTGGAGCAGGCCACCTCGATTCTTTTTTTTCGGGTCGCCGGGTTCTTGGTGGCGCGTATCCACCGCAGCCACTCCCACCGTGCTTTTGTAGTAAGGCCGTTCCACTGGCCGGCAAGGCTTTCTTTTCGGATGGCATCCAATATATCCGCGGGAATCTCCGGCTCCGGCCATACCTCACTTGGGTGTATGTCAAAGGAAAGGGTCTGACCAAGCATCCCTTCCCACCCCGCACCTGGTGCGTCGCCCATCTCCAGCCAATGGCCGCCTTTTCCATCCGGTTCCAGCGGCGCCTGGAATGCAGCGCCATTAACCATCCCTTGCACCATCACCAAGCCGCGGGAAGGCAGCCTTTCGCTTGCGCTTTGGGGAATGCGCACGATCTTCCGAGACGCCAACTCTGACAAAGCTGCTTCAAAAACAATGCCCATGTAGGGTACTCCTTTCATCTATATACCCCTTTTATGAGGGGGGCTGTCCATGTTCGCTTACGATATAAGACCGAATTGGCGTTTCTGCCGAATCCATTCATTCACATTCCATTTTGCCGCCTTCCAAATGGCAAGATGCCCCATTAGGTGCTGCATCCTCTGTTTCTTTGAAAGCGCTTTGGATGGCATGAATGATTTGGGATAGAGGCTGTGCGCCGCTTACCCGATGCTTTCCATTGATGATCAGGCATGGAACGCCATGAATGCCATATCTCTTGGCAAGAAGCAAATCTTCCTCCACAGCCTCTTTTGTGTTGCTCATGCCAACATGCTGCTTCCACTTTTCAAAATCAATGCCGGTCTCCTTGACGCAAGCCTCAATCACATCCTGTTCCTCAATGTTTCGGTTTTGTACAAACAGTGCCTTTTGCAGGGCGTCAAATACGTCCCAATATCCAGCGGAGCCTGCGGCAAAATAAGCCGCCTTACATGCCTCAAGTACGTTCATGGAACTGGGAAACGGAAAATCTGCCTGCCGCATTCCCGAAATATTAAACCGGTGGAGATCATCGTTTGCATTTGCATGCTCCCAATGCTCCAGTATTTCGTTCTTGGCTGCTTCTCTTGAGCCAAACATCCTGTCAAAATCATGTTCTGACTGGACCAGTGCAAAAGACCGGTGTGCAATTTCAATATCCGGCATCATCGCTTGCAATTGCCGCATGCGATACGACATGGGAAAACAAAAGCTGCATATGACATCGTGGAAAAACTCCACTTTCATGTTCTTCATCGTTTTATTCCTTTCAATAGGCTATGTCATCCTATTGCTTATTTCATACCCTGTTCTTCCTTTGGCAAAACAGACACATCCTTGAGAAAAAGGAAAAAGCGCAGCAAAACACATGCCCAGGCTGGTAAAACGGAGCAGGCTGTATATGCCCGTTTCCTTGTATTTCCGGTTTTGCATGTGGTAATATCATGTCATACAAGGCTGCCTGCCGGCAGTATTTTGCGCCCATGAGGCGCGGATGCTGCGGCAGGGGCCTTTTTCATTGCCCAAGGATAAAAGCAGACACAGGCAAACAATAAATGCAGCGAATCAAGGAGGAGCAGTACATGCCGGATAAACTCACCCAGGAAGAGCAGGATCAGCAGAAGAAGCGGCGCAGGCAGGCGGCAATGGTAGACTGGAATAGAATCACCCAATGGAAAGTTCCCGAAGTCAAGTATGAATGGGTCGATCCGCCAAAGGATGACAAATATGAACCGAGAGTTGTTCCGCTGCCAAATGACAATGGAGAAACGCCGGAAGTGGTGCGACTTCCCTTTGATCCTAGCAAACCTGATCAAAACCAAAGGATGCCCTATCTCATCGATAGGGAGTCTGCGCCACAGACAGGGCAAAATAGAAGCCAAACCCTCGCTGGCACAGCGACAAAGCAGCGTATACCCGAGTGGACGCAGCAGCAAAAAGCGCAGGAGATAAAACCCCCTGCGCTTTTTGATTACGCTTCGCCCCTTTCAAAGGGCCTGGCGAAGATACTTTCCATCTCCAGTGAAAATCCCAGGGAGGCCGACTGGCTGCGAGGGTTTGTGCAGCAATCCGCAAAGAACCCGGACAGCCCTTACTGGCGGCCCTATGCCCGGCCTACCAATGGGGTGCCAATGCAGGTGCTGCAAAAGCTGGGCGTGGACACATCAAACCTTAACCGGGATTGGTTTAAAAAAAACGCCTGGCTTGGGCAGTATGTGCGCGTAGGTTCATCCGGGCTGCCGGTGCCCCCTAAAGACGACAGCAGCAAGGAAGAAAAGGCGGGTTATTACTATACCCGGCTTATGCATGCCCAGAACACAACCGATCGGGCGGAGATGGAGCTTACCGGTCTCAAGCGGGAAATTGGCTACTGGACAAACCGCAAGGACAGGAATTATTCCGATGGGGAAGTGCTCAGCCGCATCGACTGGAACAATTATCCCACCTTGTCCCTGCTGCGGGCGGATGGGCAGCAGGGACTGCCAACGGAAGTGAACAAAGCCATTGATTTTGACGATGATACGGAACTGGGCATGCTGTGGTCTGCCCGCAATAAAAAAA
>JAEWSC010000001.1 GCA_023398575.1 Bacillota bacterium
GAACAGAATGGCGCACAATATCCATAACTGTGTTCAAATCACGCGATGCCGATAAGTCTTGAACGACGCGAAGCAATCGTTCCATTGTAAGAACATAGGTGGATATGCCAAACAGGTTATTCTGATCAATTTTCTGACCCATGGCGCCCTCCACTTGGCTCAAATGACAGTCATGAATAAGAGGAAATGGCCTAGCCGGTATCAACAAACCAAACTGTCATTCCAAACCAAGAATGAATGTGCATGTCGGTTTAGTAACAATTACGTCCCATTTGTGGGAATTTTGTCTAAATTTGCATGATTGTAGTATATCATAAAGGTACCCGCATTTCAATATACAAGCCTGTGATAGATAAATAACCAAATTAACCATTTAAGAAATGGCACGTATAATCTGTAACGGTTTCAACAATTGACGCACAATGCATTTTGCTTTACAATATATAGAATCCATGTCTTAAGCCGCTTGAAAAGCGTGCCTTATAAAGGAGCTGTCCCATGGCCCATTATCCCTTGGTGCGCAATCTGAAGCTCTTGCCGCTATGTCTCATTGCTTTTGTGCTGCTTATAGCCGCGTCACTATTTCGGCCTCCCCTATTTTTTGCGGTCTGCTTTTTCTCCCCAGTAATGCTTGCTGTCTGCGGCTTAACCACCGGCATTGCGCCGATGGCAGCCTTTTCACTGGTTCTGCCAGTTGTCGCCTGGCTGCTGTTTGGAGAGACCCTTACGCCAGCCTTATGTGCTATTTATCTTGTGCCCTTTCTAATCGTTCATATTTATTGCTTTGCACGAAAAGTTCCGTTCTGGCATATGGCCGCAGCCCATATTGCGGCCTTGGCAATCAGCCAGACCGCCATTCTTGCGATCCTGCGGCATTTTGTCGGTGGTAATCTATTCGTTGGCGGTGCAGATTATCTGGTACAGTTGGTTGCAGAATCCCCAAATGGAAATGAATTATTACTGCTGTTACATAGGCTTAATCTGTTGCAGTTGCCTGAGGGTATGATATCGGCCATTAATTTTTCGATTGCCCAAGTCATGATGCCAAAGGCCCGTATTGAGCTTCTGAACGGTCTGCGTACATTTCTGGAGCTGTATCTACCTGTTTTGCTGCCCACCGTAATTGTCAATAACGCCATTTTGGCCGGCGTGTTTGGCGTTGCCTTTCCTTTACTGGCTGCAAGAAGGTTGAAAGTTGACGTTGTGCAGATGGAACCGTTTGCGACATGGCATTTGAGCAGTAGCGCGGGAGTCGTTGTCTTTTTGTTGGGACTGGGCAATCTTCTTTCCAGCGGCTTTCCCAACTCCTATCTGTCCCTTGCGGGAATGATGATGTCAGAAGCGTTTTTTATTGTTTTTGCCATACAGGGTGCTGCCATCATAGATTTCTTTCGAGCCCGCACCGGCGCATATACATCATTCAGGTGGCTGTGGCCCTGCGCAGTTTTTATAACGATACCCTGGCTGCTAATGATCATTGGCATAGCCGATCAGATAATGAATTTTAGAGGCTTACGAAAGCCAAAGAACAGGGAGGAAATTTGATATGAAGGTTGTTCTGCTGCAGGATGTAAAGGGTACGGGCGCAAAAGACGAAATCATCAACGTTTCCGATGGATTTGCGCGCAATTTTTTGTTTCCCCGTAAATGGGCTGTGGAAGCAACGCCTGGCGCAATGAAAGAAATCGAGCGCAAACGCGAAAACGAAGCCAAGAAGGAAGCAGCATTGCGCGCAGAAGCCCAGGCCAAAGCTCAGCTATTGCATGGCAAGGTCATACAGATAAACGCCCGCTCCGGCGAAAAGGGCCGGTTGTATGGCAGCATTACCGCTCAGGAAATAGCGGACGCCCTCAAGCAGCAGCATGGCGTTGTGGTTGACAAGCGCAAAATCGAACTGCCTGAACCTATCCGCCATGTGGGTGATGTGGATGTGACCGTATGGGTCTATCCAGGCATTACCACCACGATGAAGGTGCATGTGACAGCCTCCGAAAAGTAAGTAAGCCTGGAGGTCGCGTGGATGGAAACCGGACAGAACAGGGCAGTGCCCCCCCATAGCCTGGAAGCTGAACGGTCGGTGCTGGGCGCCATGATGCAAGACCCCGCGGCTGTGATGATGTCGGCGGAGCTACTTACAGCAGATGATTTTTATGCCCCCGCTCACAGGGAGATTTTTTCTGCTATGCGCACGCTGCATACATCTGGCAGTCCTGTGGATCTGGTGACAGTAGACAGCGAACTAAACCGCCGTGGAACACTGGAAGGTGTCGGCGGCACCGCCTACCTGATTGAGGTCTCACAATACGTACCCACCACTGCCAATATTAAAGCATATGTCGCTATCGTATCTGAAAAATCCACCTTGCGCAGGCTGATCCTAGCCTCGCAGCAAATCAGTACTGAAAGCTATGCCCAGCAGGACCCGGTGCCGGAGATATTGAACCACGCCGAAAAAGCCATCTTTGATATCGTTATGCGCCGCTCCAGCGGTGATGCGCTGATCAAGGTAGACGAAATACTGACCACTACCTACGAAAAAATTGAAGAGCTGGCGCGATTAAAAGGTCAGATCAATGGTGTTCCCTCCGGTTTTTATGATCTGGATAATCTGCTGACCGGTATGCATTCCGGTGAACTGATTTTGATCGGTGCCCGTCCATCTATGGGTAAAACGAGCCTTGCCATGAACATCGCCCAGCACGCCTGTTTTCGGGCGGACAAGACCGTGGCAGTCTTTAGTTTGGAAATGCCCCGCGAGCAAATTGTCATGCGTATGCTCTGCTCGGAGGCGAAAATCAATCTGCAAAAGGTGCGTACCGGTACACTGAAGGATGATGATTGGGTGAAGCTGGCCAAGGTGCTCGGCCCCATCGCCGCATCGCCCATGTATATTGATGATACCGCCGGCCTGACGCCCACCCAGATGCGCAGCCGCTGCCGCCGGCTCATGATGGATAGCGGACTGGACATGATTGTAGTGGACTATCTGCAGTTGATGGGCAGCGACAAAAAAACCGAAAACAGACAGCTGGAAGTCAGTGAAATTTCACGTCAGCTAAAAAGCATCGCCTTGGAATTAAAGGTGCCGTTGGTTGCCTGCGCTCAGTTATCCCGCGCACTGGCAAGCCGTCAGGATAAGCGGCCCGTACTTAGCGACTTGCGCGATTCCGGCTCGATTGAACAGGACGCCGACGTGGTTATGTTCATACACCGCGAAGGCTACTATAATATGACCGGTGGCCAGGAGGACAACATGGGTGAAATCATTCTGGCCAAGCAGCGTAACGGCCCCCTTGGCACAGTAAAGGTTGGCTGGCTCAGCGAATATGCTACGTACACCAATCCAGCGGGGTTTGATGCGCCTTTTTGAAATCGATTAAAGGAGTCTTGCAAGCATGGAGCAGACGGCTGTTTCCCAATTTATCAAGGATATGCGGTTTGAAGGGTTTTTACTGGTTCGCTCCAGTGAGCAGCGGACTGCCACCAGCGGCAGCCGCTATCTGGATATGAACCTGGCGGACAAATCCGGCGAGATAAATGCCAAAATGTGGGATGGAACCGTGACTGCCCCGCCTGTGGGCTCGGCCATCAAGCTGCGAGGCGTTGTTTTGGAATATAACGGACGCCTGCAATTTCGTGTGGACAAAATGCGGCCTGTCGAGCCTCAGGATCAAATGGATCTTGCTCTTTTAACACCTTGTGCTCCCCAACCACCCGAGGAGATGCAGGATGTATTGAAAAAGGTTATCGACGGTATGACGCGGGAGCCGCTGAAAGCATTGCTGAACGAAGTGCTGCGTATGGCCGGTGACCAGCTTGCCTATTATCCAGCCGCACAGCGCTTGCACCATGCGGAACGCAGTGGACTTTTGCATCACACCACCAGCATGTTAAGAACTGCCGACGCCATTCTCGCCTGCTATCCCTTTTTGGATGCAGATCTGGTAAGAGCCGGTGTAATTCTCCATGACCTTGGAAAAATATCGGAGATGGATAGCGACAGCTTTGGCAACGTCAGCGATTACACCACCGACGGGTTATTGGTAGGCCACCTGGTGCGGGGTGTCGCGCAGCTGCGCGAGGCGGCGTCAAGGGTACAAGTGGATGGTGAACTCGTTCTGTTGCTGGAGCATATGATTATCAGCCATCATGGCGAACCTGAATACGGCAGTCCACGCCGGCCCATGTTTCCCGAAGCAGAGGCGCTGCATTGGATCGACTTGCTTGACGCCCGCATGAATGAAATGCAAGGTATATTGGATAGAGTGCCCGAAGGCTCTTTCAGCGAAAAAATATGGTCTCTGGACAGGCGTGTATATCATCCCAGATACGGCAGCCTAACAGAGAAGGAAGCCAGCCAAGCGCTTACAGATTAAGTATCGGTTGACGCCGCTTTCATCTGCTGGTACAATGAAAGCGGCGTTTTTCGCAATTTGTTACGCTTATTGAATACGGGAATGAATTTCATGCATAATACGTTCTATTTTTGTTGAGAATCTACACATGACTCGGCAACGGATGGAGGAAAAATCATGACACGAAAAATCAGCATAGCTATTCTGCTGTGCGTGCTGCTGGCTGTTTTATCTGGCTGCGCTTCACAAGAGTATTTTGAACTCGCTACGCAAAAGCCGATGGATCAAACGCCGGCTACCCCTTCGCCGACACCAGCGGACACACAAGGCGATGAAGGCGATGGCTATGCAGAAGACGCCATTAATGAGGAAGGCATAAACGGCACAACTTCCGAAATACCGGTTGAGGAAGTCTCTTCCATGGCGTATCCGTATGCCGGCGCGACACCGATTCCCCTGGACCCTATTGATATGCCTACCCCCACACCCAGGCCAGAACTTACCTTTGCTTATCAACCTTATGAATCCACCAAGCTTGGTTTAAAGTTTGAAGGTCCTATAGGCTGGCTGATAGATGAATCATCAGACGACACTTTGACCCTCACCGAGCCCGCCGAGCAGCAGAAGGATGGTTATACCGCCTTCATGACACTGCGCAAAACGCCTGCAAGCAAGGAATATACCAAGAATGACTTGGTCAAGGAAGTTAAGGATAATTTGGATACCATTGGCGCTACCAACTATGTCGATTTTCGTCCGTCCCAAACAGCGGATAGAACCTTGATCGACCACGAGGGCGTTTACGCCAACTACGAAGGTACGCTGATAGGCGGTGTGCGCGTTCGCGGCAGGGTACATGTGACCTGCATTGACAAAACGCTGTATATTGTACATTTTTCTCATCCGGCAGGTTACAATACAGATTATCTGCAAAATCATGGCAAGTTAAGGGAGACATTGGCCCTTACAAAATGAAAATTTGCCGTCTTAGGCCGCCAAACAGGGCGGCCTTTTTTTACATACGTACGGCATATAATGGACTGTTGCCAATCGATTTTGCTACATAGCAGCATAACCCTTTGGTTGCACCAAAAGCCTGCCTATGCTACAATAAACACCATATCCATGTCGAAAAAAAGGGAGGCTGCGCGGTTGCTAAATAAAAAATATGCGAGTATCGCCCGCACGCGCAGCGCCATGATGACGCTGATGTCCTTAAGCACACTATATGCTTTTATGTATTCCATGCTGGTATCCAAAGCGCTTGTCTCCATGCCCATCTTTGGCGGAGCGCTATTTATGAGTGGCCAGGCGGCAGCAGTTTTCTTTCGGGGTTATGCCGAAGAATCCAGAACATATATCAGTCTGCGGACACGTTGGCTAGCCCCTATTATGCTGACGATGCTTTTGCTATCCAATTTCTTTCTGCTCATGATTTATCCCATCACGCTGGAAAATCCTGCTGTATGGATTCTTTTTGCTATTGTACTGGGTATCACCATGCGCGGTACGCTTTGCCGCCGTGTGCTTCGGCGGTATGTAAACGGACGCTTATCCAAGGAACGCTTTCTCGTATTCACGATTCTCTTTCATGCCGTACCCGCCGCAGTAGTGGCCCTGCTTTTAACTTGGAGCATCGATCAACTGCCTGCCTGGCAGATGTTCGGTGGTTTCCTGCTAAGCGCCGTACTGGAAGCTTATTCTCTTTGGAAGGAACGCGGTCAACTGCACTTGCCTGAAGACCAGCCGACGTTAGCTGATTCCTTTCGCACCTTAAGCCATGACTTGCGCCAAATGAACGCATTTACCTCTTATGAATGGATGCACAATCTGATTCTGATGGCGCTGCAGATAACGCTTGTAATGGTTTACAGTTTTATTGCGACATCCGCCCAGGAGATATTGACGTGCATGCTGCTTTCGCTGATATGTACCTTGGTTGCCAGGGAGCTTACCGACTGGGTGCTGGCCCATACCAAGCACCGTGATCCGGACCCTGCCTACCTTTTGTTGATTGGTCTTTGTTTCTGGCTATATGGCCTAATCCTGTTTTCACAGCAGCTTTCCGGTAGCCTTACCTATTTTCACGCTTACATTTCCTTAGCTCTATGTTCCGCGGGCGCTACAATCAGTGCAACATGTCTTGCCGGAATGGAAAGGCATATGCTTCGGGTTGCCCAATTTGGTAATGTTGAGGACCTTAGCGGGTATTCTCTCATGCGCAGCGCCGGCCGGGAAGCCGCTGTACTTTTTGGGCAAATGCTAGCGTTATTGCTTTTAACGCTTCTCTGCTTTATGAATGGCTTTAATTTGCCCCGGGATGCAGAAAGTCTTGTAAGAAGCTTCCGGCCTATTCTGGTCATTCCCGCGCTTTTGCTAGTGCTTGGCGCTATGCTCAGCGTGTTGAAATTTCCACTGACCAAGCGCTATCTAAAAAAGCTGCAGCGCTTTTTGCAGCTGCAAAAAGACGGAGAAGAGAATGCCCCTATGAAGCAGCAGCTGGAGACTGTGGTGATAAGGCGTCACAAAAGGCGTTACGGCATCAAGGTGCTGATGTTTTTGCTGCGGCCATTTTACTATCATAAGCTCCGCGGCCGGGAAAATGTTCCCTCAGGGGCAGATGGCCGTCTGGTGTTCATCTGCAATCACGGTGAGTTGTATGGCCCAGTGGTTACCAACCTGTACATTCCCTTCTCCTTTCGCCCCTGGACCATCAGCGACATGATGGATAACAAAGAGAATGTAACAGAATACTGCTATCAATACACCTTTAAACGGCAGAAATGGCTGCCGGAGAAGCTGAAACTGCCGCTATCCCGCCTATTGGCGCCACTGTTCATCTGGACAATGCATTCTATCGAGAGTATCCCCGTATACAGGCATAAACCCAGGGAACTGATGACCACTTTTCGTCTGTCGGTGGAAGCGATGCAAGCAGAGGATAACCTGCTCATCTTCCCCGAGAATCCAGATGCCGCATCCCTTGACAAGCCAGGCTATCTCCGCAAAGGCATCGGCGAATTCTTTACCGGCTTTGCCATGTTAGCCCCGTTATACTTTAACAAGACCGGCAAGAGGGCCATCTTCGTGCCTGTTTATGCAAGCAGGGAAAAGCGCATTATATCCTTTGGCAAGGGTATCGAGTACGACCCCGATAACAACCCTACCGAAGAAAAGATGCGCATCGTACAAGAGCTTCGCACTGCGATGCTGGAAATGGATCAAAATATAGGCCATTTATAGTATTGCAATCAAAATCATATACAGAATCGTGGAAGCCGCAATGCTCAGAATGACACTGCGCCTTAGAATATGAAGGCCGACTGTGGCAAGTCCGGCTACGATTTCAGGCAGACCGTAAGGAAACTGATCAAACCGCACAGATTTGAAGCAATATACCACTAACATCCCCATTACTGCATGGGGAAGCACCCTGCCCAGATACCGTATGAAAGGCGGAGTGTTTTTCGCCTTGGGAAAAAGCACAAACGGTACAACCCGGACGAGCAACGTCCCCATGGCAATGACCGCCACCGTTATGGCTGCTTGCAGACCGTTCATTCTGCCACCTTCCCTTCAAAGGTTTTGCGAAAGGCAGCAAACAGTATAAGCAAGCCGCCCATGGCCGGTATCAAGAAGTTGTCTGGTCCGAATATTGCAAGGCTAACAATGGAAACGCAAACGCCTATCAAAGCCGGTCCATGAGCCAAAAAAAGGTTCTTAACCGCCTTCTCCTTCTCAACTCCCAACCATTGCTCCACAAAGATCACAAGAAAAAGTGCCGTCATGGCAAAAGCGATCCCATCTGTATCAAAAACCAGCCATTCACCCGCAAGGCTGCCTATTAGCGAGCCTATCACCCAATAAGCTTGGTTAAAAAGGGATATACAAAAAAAAGCATCATAATCTGCAGCGGTTTTTGGCGGCTCCATACCGCTCAATAGCGCATACGTTTCATCCGTCAATGAAAAAACCATGTATGGTTTACGCCAACCCATCTTTTCAAAGGGCTCAAGCATAGAAAGCCCGTAAAACAAATGCCTGGCGTTGACCAACAACGTCATAATCAGCGCCGTCAGCGGTGAAAAGGCCGCTGCCATAAGACCCGCTGCCACAAACTGCATAGAGCCTGCATAAATGAAAAGGCTCATCGCCAAAGCCCACAAGGGTCCAAACCCTTTCGCGCGCAGCACTATCCCAAAGGCAGTTCCTAGGAAAAGATATCCCGCCATTACCGGAATGGTGCGGGGAAAAGCGGCCTTTGCGGCCGCCTTAAAGATATGCTTGGAATTATTCTTTTGCATGGATGGATTTGTACTCCTTTGTATTAAGCCTGCAGCATCTGTTGATAAAATTGAATGCCAAGCTCCAGATTTTCAAGGGATATGCGCTCATTGACAGGCAAAGGTCCATCCCCCTCCCCCATGCGGAATGGAGAAAATCGGTATATATTTCCCCCCAGTTCCTCATAACAGCGGGCATCTGTCGTATGCTCTACCAGACAGGGTATTGTAACCGCATCTGGAAAAAGAATCTGTATGGCAGTAGCCATCGCTTCCCACGTTGCGCCTTGCGCAGGTGAAAGGCCGCTGGGCCTTTCCGCACCTTGCACCGCAATGCGTATTTCTAAAGCACCAATGGCATTGCGAATCTGCGCAATCACCTTTTCAACAGTATCACCAGGCAGCAGTCGGCAATGGTAGGTCAGTGTATGATGACGCGCCATCATATCTGGCGCCGGCCCAGCTTTTACTTGAGTCGGTACAATGGTACTAAAGAATGAGGTTGGATGGATATCTTTATCCCGCCGCATCCGCGCAAGAATTGGTAAAAACAACTGGGGCCGGCTGAAAATAAAACGCTTAAAAAAGGGCATATGCGGTGCCAATGCCTTCAGCATCCACTCCACCGGCGGGCTAAGTTTGGGTTTCATTTTTGACTTGGAAATGTACGCGCCAGCTGCGAACAATTTTTCCAGGTCAATAGGGTATTCCGGTTTAGCAGCATAACCGCCGTTCCCGGTTGTGGATAGGGCAATATCCGCATAACCTTTTTCCGCGACACCTATTTTCGCAAATCGGCCTTCTACCGCACCGCCGCCATCCAGAATAAAGGCGGGCTCAACCCCCTGGGACTGCAGAATTCGGCACATTTGCTTGGCACTGGTACCATACACCTGCGCATCGTTCGAAAAAGCGAACCAGATGTCGGCACTGGGCTGCCAGCCGTTGACCAGCAGGCTTTCCGCGGCCTCGCAAAGGGCGATAATCCTCCCTTTTCCCTCCCATGCTCCGCAGCCATATACATATCCTTTGGATGCGTTGCCGGAATAGGGGGGCACTTCCCACAAGGATAGATTATCCTCCTCCACGGGTCTTACATCCAGGTGGCCCAGAAACAGCAGAGGACGCTTTTTTTGCGCTCCAGGCAGCAGGATAAGCAGCGATCCATCCGCCACAGCCTGGGCGTGAGCAGCTGAAAAAAGTGCGGGATATGCTTGCTTTAACAATTCGTGTACAGCAGCAAAGGGAGCATAGTCCATATCCTGCTGCTCCCTTGCGGCAATCGTCTTTTGTGCCACGATGGCAGACAACGTATGCACGGCATGTGCACCATCGACCTTTGGCTTCCACCTGCCCACCCAAGCACCTCCTGCCATCCTATGCTTGTGTAGTTCGCCAATCAAGAAAAAACTCCTGTTTTCATTCTCATACTTTTGCTTATCCAATTCTTTTCGGCCAGGAGAATCTAAAAAAAGCCCGGCAGCATGCAGCGCAAGCGACCGGGTAAAACATTTCATGAAAACATAGACATAATGGATTAAAACCAGTATTCAAATACCGTTTGTCGACTGCAAGGCAGCCACTTAATAGATTTCTTTCGCTGCCAGCTTGTAATCCGCCAGATGCATTTTGTAAGGAATATCTATGCCGTATGGGCACATATCTAGGCATTTGCCGCATTCTGTACAGGCATCACCCCGCTTATCCATAGCGGCATATCGCTTACGGCCCAATTCCTTGTTCCCAAACCAGAACCTCAGCCGCTCCGCCAAGGCGAACTCAGCTGTATCCTGCACAACGCCCCTGGCC
Organism: Bacillota bacterium; assembly: GCA_023398575.1. Classification (GTDB taxonomy): domain Bacteria; phylum Bacillota; class Clostridia; order Christensenellales; family Aristaeellaceae; genus JAEWAH01. The sequence continues at coordinate 10,448 of JAEWSC010000001.1, forward strand.
ATCTGCCTGTCAAAGTAGCCTTCGCACGCAAATACTTCCGGGATATTGATTCCTTCCACACAGGTGCATTTACCGCACTGACGGCAGACATAATTCCCAAGCTCCGGCGCGTCATGATACCAGGCTTCCTCTTCCTCCCTAGTCATGGGCACAAAGCTCTCTGCCATCTCCAGGTCATCTTTAAGCATCTTTTCATTATTAATACCTGCCACCACGACAGACACCGGCCGCGAGAAGGCGTACCTAAATGCCTGTTTCGGAGATTTGTACAAGAACCCATCCCCCAATGGCTTCATAAGAATCACACCGGCATCCTTTTCTTTTGCCAAAGGAAGAAGCTCATTTTCTATCTCAGGATAATTAAAACGGTCATAATAGTTGACGGTCGTCATTACTGCCTCAAATTTATCCCGCTTCAAAGCCTCAATCAACGGCCCTGGCCAACCGTGCATGGATAGTCCGATATGCTTAATCTTTCCAGCTTTCTTAGCTTCCAGCGCTGCGGCATACGCTCCATCTTCTGAAAGGATCGTATCAAGCTCCTCAATAGAGCCAACCGCATGCATCAACAGCATATCCAAGTGATCCGTCTGTAAATTCGTAAGCGATTTCTCTATGCCCTCGGCAGCGCTCTTTTTATCTCTGTAGCCGACCTTGGATACAAGAATAAACTCGTCCCTGCGGTGCATAACAGCGCGGCCAATCTTTCTCTCCGATTCGCCGTCGCCATAGCTTAGCGCTGTTTCAATGTAATTGCCACCCGCATCCAAATAGCCACCCAGCAGTTTTTCTGCCTGCCTCAATGGTATCTCAAGCAAATGAAAGCCACCAAAACCCAGCAAGGATGTCATTAAGCCCGTATTGCCAAACCGCCTATATTCCATTGTCTTCGCCCCCTTTCATTCATGATATCGCAGTCCCACTGGAAATTCAATAGGTTAACAAAATCCATTCATCATGCTTTTGTATGTGATGCAGGATATGGTTGACAAAACGTCAATCGCCTGATAGAATTTAAATTGGGGGGATTTGTGGGAATGGAAGGATTCAGAATCACCAAAGGACAGATGGAAGCTAAGATTAGCGAGGCATTCAGCCGGTTTGAAATCGAGTTTATGGGCAGAGGCCCACGGCAAATCAAAACCTATATCCTGCAGGATATGATTATCGTCAGGATGCTGGGTTTTCTGAGTCCCTCAGAAAAAAGGCTTGCTGAGACACCGCAAGGTGTGGAACAGATTAAAAAACTACGCGCAATGCTCTTTGAGGGCGTTCTGAACGATATCGAGTCCCTGATCCAACCGATTATTCAAACTGAAATTGCAAGCATTCATTCTGATATCAGCACAAAGACCGGTGAAAAGATCATATTGATCACTTTGGGCAGTAATCTGGAAGAGCGCTTGTAACCTAGTTGGCAGACAAACCGAAGGGTAAAAAGCTATTGTAAAGCATTCATTACTCCAAATTGCAAAATATTTTCGTTACGAAGCAAGGAGTCAAAGTAAGGCGTAGCAGCGCTACGCTGGGCGAAGAGAGACTCGGTTTCGTGTAAATGGAACTGGCACCAGAGTAATGAATAATTAATGCTATACCAGTCGAAAGTAAGCCGATACCTTCTAACTCCATTAGGGGAGTTTTTAGGTGTCGGCTTGTTTTTATATCATGTAGGAGGGCATATATTATGGAAGCAGCTTGGAACAGGTTATCATTACCCCCGGAATTGGTTACGATTCTTAACAATGCACCGTACTTGATTATGCCCGAAACGCGGGAAGACATTTTATCTCTGGCCATGGGCGGCAGAGGCGAAGGCAACTATGACGTGTCATACGATGTGCCCGGCTTGGGCCATTATGTAGAGGCGACAGTTACCAAGTGTGCCAATGGCCTTGTTGTAAACTATTCTGACCCATATATGCGCCGGCGTGACCCTGATTGCCTGGTAGTGGCAGACGATCTTCCTACCGACAAACCCAAGTATAAAGATTTATATGGCAAAGATTTTGCGCCACTGCGCAGTGATGTTTTTGCCTGGCTTCAAGATCAGCCGCTTTTGGTGCTTCCCTTTATGGCCGGTGGCGAAAGCCTAAACTGCCCTGCCCTTTTGGTCGGCCCGCAAAATGCCGCTTTCTTTGCCGGCGGGCTTGCGGATTTGCAGGGATTTATCCCTGCTTCCAAGCTGCCAAAGGATTTTGCGCCCAAGGCGGTTATCTATCTGGCACCGCCGTACAGACACACTCATTTTGACAAGAAACAGATCGTTGTTCATCACCGCCTGCAAGGCTTGCATGAGATTTTTTCCTTTAACCTTTATCCGGGTCCCAGCGCTAAAAAAGGCGTATACGGAGCGCTGATTCATATTGGTGAGCAGGAAGGATGGATCACCCTGCATGGCTCCACCGTCAAGGTCGTTACGCCTTATGATAACAGTCTGATCATCTTGCACGAAGGCGCCAGCGGCAGCGGCAAGAGTGAAATGATTGAGCAAATGCATTTACAACCAGACGGACGCATTCTTCTTGCCAAGAACACGTTGTCCAAAGAAAAGCTGTACCTGGGCATCAAAGAAACGTGTGATTTAATGCCCGTCACAGACGATATGGCCCTTTGCCACGATTCTTATCAAAACGGCAACCGACGCCTGGTCGTAAAGGATGCCGAGGCGGGCTGGTTCCTTCGCGTGAACCATATCTCCGAATACGGTACCGATCCGCAGCATGAACGGCTTTGCGTACACCCCAAAGAACCCTTGATCTTTTTGAATATGAAGGCTGTTCCCGGTGCTACCTGCCTGATTTGGGAACACACCATGGATGAGCCTGGCAAGCCTTGTCCGAACCCCCGCGTCATCCTGCCTCGCGGCCATGTGCCCGGCATAATCAGCGAGCCGGTTGAGGTTGATGTCCGCAGCTTCGGCGTACGCACGCCGCCATGCACCAAAAAGAAGCCCACCTATGGCATTATTGGCATGATGCACTCTCTGCCGCCATCTCTTGCCTGGCTGTGGCGGTTGGTAGCGCCAAGGGGCCACAACAACCCCAGCATTACCGGCACTACCGGCATGACCGGCGAAGGCGTAGGCTCCTATTGGCCCTTTGCTACCGGCCGCATGGTCGACCAGGCAAATATGCTGCTGCAGCAAATCATCAAAACGCCTTCCACCCGCTATGTACTGATTCCGAACCAGCATATCGGTGCGTATGAAGTAGGCTTTATGCCTCAGTGGGTCACCCGCGAATACTTGGCTCGCCGCGGCTCTGTAAAATTCAGGCCCGACCAGACGGTCCCTGCCCGCTGCCCGCTGCTGGGCTATACCCTGGATTCTCTGAAGATCGACGGTGAGTATGTACCTAAGGGCCTATTGCAGACTGACCTGCAGTTGGAAGTCGGCGAAGAAGCCTATGATGAAGGTGCACGCCAACTGTATGATTTTTTTGCCCAAGAGCTCAAGCAGTTCCAGAGCGATGACCTATCTCCTGAAGGCAAACGTATCATCGAATGCTTCTTCGATGGCGGGAAAATCGAAGACTACGAACGTATTTTGTAACCTAAGCACAATTGCCTGTCATTCTATGTGCTTTTGGCAAAAGAATGGGTATAATATACCCATGGCTTGCGCCATAAGCTGCAATAGAAAGGCAGGCGACTTTTATGTTCCGCAAATTGTGCGGTGAGGGAAAAGCCTTTTGTAACCTGTATGACGGGGAATGGACAAAAGCCTCTTCCGAAGCTTTTATAGAAATTATCTCCCCGGTAGACGGCTCTTTGGTGGGCAGGGTTCCCGCCATGACAAGAGAGGACGTGGACCGGGCCATTTCAAATACCAAAGAGAACTTGCATATATGGGCCCAAACACCCATACACGAGCGCGCCCAAGTGTTCTACCGGGCCGCAGAATTGCTGGAAAAGAACGTGCAAGAGATTGCTGCCGTCTTGACCATGGAAATTGCCAAGGATGAAAAATCCTCCATTTCTGAAGTTCGGCGCACCGCAGACTTTCTGCGCTACACCGCCGATGTGGGCAAAAGCATGGCTGGTGAAGCCATCAGCGGTGATAACTTCCCTGGCGGCAGCAAAAATAAAATTTCTTATGTCAGCCGTGTGCCTTTGGGCACCGTATTGGCGATTTCTCCATTCAATTATCCTATTAATCTTTCGGTATCCAAGGTAGCTCCAGCCTTGATCGGCGGCAATGCCGTAGTACTAAAGCCTGCCACCCAGGGCGCCGTCAGCGCGCTGTATCTGGCCCAGGTGTTTCAGGAGGCGGGGCTGCCAAAAGGTATCCTAAATACCGTTACCGGCCGCGGCAGCGACATTGGCGATTATATCGTCACGCACCCTGGCATCAACTTCATCAACTTCACTGGCAGCACAGAGGTGGGCCGGCACATTGCCAAGTTGGCAGGCATGGTGCCCTTGATGCTGGAACTTGGCGGAAAGGATGCAGCCATCGTCCTTTCAGACGCCGATCTTGATTTCGCGGCAGAAAACATCGTAGCCGGCGCATATTCCTATTCCGGGCAGCGATGCACAGCAGTAAAACGAATACTGGCAGAAGATCATGTGGCGGATGAATTAGTACCCAAGCTTTTGAGCCGTATCCATAAGCTTAAAGCAGGTGATCCCCGTGATAACGCGGTTATCGTGCCGCTGATCAATACAAAATCCGCTGATTTTGTCATGTCACTTATCGGCGACGCAATTGCAAAGGGAGCAAAGATATTGACTGGCGGGGGCAGAGAAGGCGATCTAGTCGCACCGACGCTGATTGATTATGTCACAACCGATATGCGCCTGGCCTGGGAGGAACCCTTTGGTCCGGTGCTTCCCATATTGCGCACGAAGGATATCAACGAAGCCATCGATATCGCCAACCGATCGGAATATGGATTGCAATCCTCGGTGTTCACCAACAATATACACGATGCTTTTTTCATTGCCAACCAGTTGGAGGTCGGCACCGTGCAGATCAACAATAAAACGGAACGCGGCCCTGACCACTTCCCCTTCCTGGGTGTCAAGGCCTCCGGTATGGGCACACAGGGCGTGAAGTATTCCATTGAAGCCATGACACGGCCCAAAGCCGTGGTGTTCAACCTGGAAACAAAATAAACGGTATCACGACGAATGTCATATATCACATAAAAATGTTGCCTGTTTGGGCAGCATTTTTTCATTTATAAGGTTTTCAGCGGAATAATCTATCTCAAACCGGATACAGTTCTTCTACTGACATATCGGCGATGATTTCAGGCAGGCTGGCACCCTCCTGCAGTTCCCTGGGAAGGACGGTGAGCTTCACAGCCTCTTCAATGGTGGAAATATCCAGATAATGCATGCCGGCCACGGCCAGTATTTCTCTAGCCACCGTGGCTCTGTGCGCCACCACCATAAACCGCTTGCCCCGGGCACGAAGCTGCTGTAAGGCGCGCTCAAAGTCTCCATCTCCGCTAAAGAGGACTGCCATGTCGTAGTTATCAATGGTGTTAAACATATCCAATACAATTTCCACGTCCAGATTGCCCTTTTTCTTTGTTTCATCCCCGTTATGAATTTCCTTCAGCGGTTTTGAAACGATGGTATAACCCATCAGCGGGAGCATCTGCACAAAGCGGTTCTGTGAAACAACGTTATAATCAATCGCTGTATAATAATAGGCGTCCACTACCTCGCCTATCGTTCGAAAATGGTCTAGAAATTTTTTCAAATCAATGTTCCAGCCAAGGTGCTTGCGCTGAGTACGGTAAACGTTGCCCCCATCCACAAAGATCGCGATCCTCATCAGCTTTGCCTCCTCATATTAAACGCTTAGACCGTGTCATTTGTCTTGTACTGATAGGCTGTCGTATTTAATTGCCGCAAATACCACAGCTTCCAAAGTTATCATCGGCTGCGAATAGAACATTTCTCCTATTGTCACCCTTCATTGTTCCATGAGAGCATCATGTTCTGCGCTTTTGCATTCCCCTGCTCTCATTATAAAGCCGAAAGCATGTGTTGTCCACATGGGCAGTAGTGTTTGTTTTTATTATAAATCAACAAAGGAAAAGCTTCAGGTGCTTTCACCTGAAGCCATCATCCTCCTAACCAGACTTTGACTATTTTACTTTCCCCGCCAGAGTGCATCACTTGGGATTTATATCTGCACCATTTTTTCCAGCTGCCTTTTTCCCTTATCCAACAGTGCAATCATATCCGCCGGCAACAGCGGCCTGCTAAACAAATATCCCTGCATGTAATCACACCCGGCCCGTTCCAGATATTCTTTTTGGCGAATAGTCTCCACTCCCTCCGCCACTACCTCATGGCCCAAGCGATGCGCCATAGAAATAATGTCTCCCGTAATGTTTTTCTCCAGTGTATAATCTGACAATTTGGAAATAAAGGAACGATCGATCTTCAGGCAATATACATCCAGATCTCGTTCCATCGCCAGTGAGGAATATCCCGTTCCAAAGTCATCAATGGCTGTACGAACGCCATACTTCCTGAGTTCCCCAAGCTTAATGTTCACACGATCCGCACTTTCGGCAAAGATAGATTCGGTAATTTCAATGCTCAGACAAGCAGGCTCGACTTTTGATTCCCGCACAATGCGCATGAGGTTAAGCAAAAAGTCATCACGCATTAACTGTATAGCCGAAATGTTTACGGAAACAGAAACCTCTCCATGTCCCGCTTGCTTAAGCGTATGGATAAACTGGCAGGCCATACGTAATATATTATCTCCCAGCGGCACAATCAGCTGCGTCTTTTCCGCGATGGGAATGAATTCGGTTGGTGATATCTCCCCGAGCTTATTGCTTTTCAGCCTTGCCAGCGCTTCCATATGAAGTATTTTGCCGGATGCTGTGCTAATGATCGGCTGATACATGAGATACAGTCCACTGCCCAGTTGGGCAGCAGCGGCATCCCTCAGTTCTTGTTCAATATCGCTTTCCCTTTGAAGCTTTGCTTCCATTTCACTGGAATAATATTCAAAACCGAAGGGATCTTCCGTTCCTACATGCTCACCGGCAAGCATGGCATACTTTAAAAGCAATTCCAAATCGCTTTTAAAATATGCCGCCTCCACAATGCCCACATTGCCGCCAATGGTTTTGGATGGCAGCGCATTTTGAAGCGCTTCAATGATCTTAAAACACAAGGATGACAGTTCGTTTCTGTCGTGATAACCTGTCACATAAAAGGCAAAGCGGTCTGTGGACAGATGAAACAAACGATAATCCTTGGTGCATAAGGTTCTTAGCCGTGCAGCAAGATCAGATATCACCTTTTCTCCATACTGATATCCAAAGAGCATGTTCACCTGCTTGAAGTTGCGGTAATTGACAAGCAACAGCGCCTGCTTTTCCTTGTTGCCGCTGTCACCATCGTGCTTTAGTGCCTCCTGCAAAAACCTGGTATTTGGCAAATCTGTCAGCGTCTGATGATATGCATAATGGCTTAATCGCTTGTTCTTTCTGGAATTAAGCACGCTGATGATAAGCGTCAGGCCATAGAGCAGAATGAGCAGCAATATGCCAAGCATACTCATGCTGCGAACAAGCTCAAGCGTATCCCGGACATCATACTGCAGCACCAGCGATCCGCTTTTCATCTCATTCACAAAAACGGGAAGCACGATGCGGTATTCCTGCCCGCCCGGCATCAATTCTACCAGTTCCCGATCGGCGTTAATCGCATCCACCGCATGCCTTGACAGCGGCTCCAACTTCTCAGCCGTATCATAAGCCAACGGATTCAGGTCTATATCAAGGTATGTAGCGTATGTTATGCTTGGATCATCGCTCAACTCACCTAGAAGCCGCTGCATGTCAAAGCTGTCCAAAAATGCGTTGATGGTGTCAGCCAATACGCCAATTTGAACAAATCTGCCTCCTGTACCCCGATAGTAGCCATATTTATAGTAGATGTCGGCTTCTGAATCCTTACGGATATCTTCCACATAATTCAACTCACCACTATGCATGAACCGAATTACCGGATGTCCCTCCGGTGCTTTCCAGCCTATATACTTACCGCTGCTGGAATACACGATGATGCCTTGCGGGTTATATGCGTATATCTCATCCACATGGGTAGCCAATGCAATTGCCGTCAGCAACTCGCTGCTGAGTTCGCTTTCGCGGGATACAGCTAATTCTCCAGCCGTGAGTATCTTTTCTGCCAATAGGCTATTGATGATGCTGTCTGCCTTCATGGCTGTTTCCAAATTTCGCGCATATCCTTTTGCAAATTGCTTTGCCTGCGCCTGGACACGATGATAGAAAAAATCCTCCACACTGTGCAAAATAAAGTAGCCCAGCACAATAAGCACCAATCCGCTGATGAGAAATATCACCGTCTGGCTTTTAAAGCCCTTTGTGCCCGGGATAAATTTTTCCATGCCGGAGCCTCCCACATATTTAAGGAGAGTAGCTCTACCGTTTTCACACATGTTGCTTGCAGGTAACCTAATATACTATATGGTAAAATGAAAGCGTCTTTTTACTGCCAGAAATATGATATTCCTGTTGCCGTTTTTTGTCAAGGACATGGAACTTTTTGGAGAATTTTATCGAAGCATGCATTTGCTTTATATAAAAAGCCGCTCTGGCAACCAAGTAAGAATAGGCTGCCAGAGCGAAAATTGCCAGTAAACTGCCCCTGCTATTTTCCGAATAGTTGCCTTGCCTGCTCCATTCGCTTGACCACCGGCACCGAGAATGGGCAGCGCTCCTCGCATTGGCCGCAGGCAATACAATCCTGGGCATGGGCAGAAAGAAGATTATAGTGGTCGAACAAGGTTGCTGATGCAGGTACTCCTTCGGCGAGATCATAGTATTTATTGACCTGTGCAATGTCAATATTGGATGGGCAGGGCAGGCAATGATTGCAGTACATACAGCGGCCTGTGGCTGCATACATGTCCAGAGTCCCAAGCGCTGAAGAATAATCCTTTTCCTCCTGGGTGGCGTTTTCAAAAGCAACAGCAGCACGCACCTGCTCCCTTGTTCTGCACCCAACCAACACACTGGCTACGCCAGGCCGTGTCAAGGCGTATTGCAATAACTGACTGGGTGTCAGCGCCTTACGAAAGGGAGAATGCTCTGCAGAAAGCAGCGAACCTGCCCCGAAACCTTTCATCACTGTGATCCCGGTGCCCATTTTTTCGCAGGTGCGGTATAGCGCCTCGCGGACAGGGTTCATGCCAAGCAGCTTTTGCTCATAGCTATCCTTCTTAAACAGTGAATCCAAGTCTGCCGTCTCCGGCAAAAGGTCAAATGCAGGATTCAGGGAGAACATCAGTACATCGATGAGGCCTGTCTCCACTGCCTTTAGCGATACTGTCGCGTTGTGGGAGCTCATGCCGACCGTTTTGATAATTCCTTGCGCCTTTAGCTTCTGGGCGTATGCCATAACCGGCCCATTTACAACCGTACTCCAATCCTCCATGGTATCGACAAAGTGGATCATGCCGATATCCACATAATCGGTTTGAAGTCGGGTAAGAAAATCCTCAAAAAAGGCCATGTTGGGGCCGATTTCCCTGGTGCGCCAATACTGTCCATCCTGTCTGGCCGCGCCTATATGCCCTTGCAGAATCACCTTGTTCCTACGGCCTTTGAGTGCATTACCAATATAGCTGCGTACATTGGGCTCGGCCATAAACACATCCATAATGTTGATACCCTGATTCACCGCCTCGTCCACCACATCAAAAACAACGGACTCCTCTTGGTTTTCCAGGTGCTCGCAGCCTAAGCCCACCTCGCTGACATATAGTTCAGATGCCCCCAGTTTATTCAGATGCATACCGTGACCCTCCCCTTCTTGAAAATGCAATAGTCTTTAAGATTATGATGCCAATGGCCAGTATAATCGGAAATAGAATTGACGCAAACAAACCTGTTTTCACACCCAGTGAAATGGTATCAACGGACGGCAGCATGCCGGCTAGAAACGATACTCCATCCTTTTGCACACTGCCAGAGACAACACCCACCAGGCCAGGGCCTACGGAGCATCCTATATCTCCTGCCAAGGCTAGCCAGGCAAACATTGCCGTCCCTCCTGCCGGAAAACGTTTGGCCGCCAGGCTGAAAGTGCCCGGCCACATGAGCCCTACAGAAAAGCCGCACAAGCCGCAGCCCAGTAGTGCAAATATCGGAGCAGGAGAAAAAACTGCGGCCAGGTATCCGGACACACACAAAATGCTGCTTGCGATCATTGCCGTAATCAAGTTTAGCCTATCACCCAGCATACCGTAAATGAGCCGCGAAAGCCCCATCAGCACTGCAAACAGGCATGGCCCCAACAAGTCACCCATCGTTTTAGAAACGCGGAGGCCTACTTCCGCAAACAACGATGCCCATTGGGACATCGCTTGCTCCGAAGCCCCGGCACACACCATCAGCAAAAGAAATAGCAGCATAAGGGGAAGGGAAGTACGCTTTTCACCCTTGGGCAACTCTGCACACCCCTCTTCAAGGGTGCGAAGCGGCACCTTCATAAAAAGAAAGAAGTTTGACAGTGGCAGTAAGGCCCACAACGCAGTCAGCCAAGGCCAACGATTCAGGCCAAACAACAGAAAGAATGCGGTGGATAACAAAACAACCGCCACATGCCCCCAACAATAAAAAGAGTGCAAAAGACTCATTGCGGATTCCTTTTGCTCTCCGGGCAGTGACTGTACAATGGGGCTGATGATCACCTCTATCAGGCCTCCGCCAACGGCGTTGAGACAAACAGCAATGATGAGTCCGGTATAGGGATTTGTCATCAAGCGAGGCAATAGGCCCATAGCAAAAAGGCCGATTGTGCAAAATATGTGCGCGGCAGCAGCAACTGCGCGGTAGCCAATTTTATCCGCAAAAGCCGTTGCCAAAAGATCCACGGCGATTTGCACTATAAAATTCAAAGAAATCAGCAACGCAATCTCGGTAAGGGATATGCCCAGATCCCTTTGAAATGTTAAAAAAAGAAGCGGCGCCAGGTTGTTGACAATGGCCTGTGTCACATAACCCAGGTAACTTGCGTACAGCGTATGCCGGTAGGTTAGCCGCATATTTCTCTCCTAAAAATTACTGCATATAAGCATATCACAAGCACATGGCGCAATCAAGGGAGATCCCCCAGGGTTTTGTGTGCACATTTGTTGGTCTTGCAGCCGCGAAAAGACATGATATAATATACAAAACAAATCCGGAGGCGATATAAGATGGCGCTTCTTCATGTGGACTTCTTCTCCAAGGTCTTGAGCCGGGCCGTCAGCATGGCTGTAATCCTGCCCCAGGATAATAAAGGCCCCCACCCCACGCTTTATTTGCTGCATGGTCTTTCAGACAACCATACCATCTGGTCGCGGCGAACCAGCATAGAACGGTATGCGGATGCCTATCCCCTGGCTGTCGTTATGCCCGACGGCGGGCGCAGCTTTTATACCGACATGGTTCAGGGTGACCGCTATTTCACCTTTATGGCTGAAGAATTGCCGGAAGTATGCGAGAACCTCTTCCACTTGTCAAAAAAAAGAGAGGACCGTTTTGCCGCCGGCCTCTCCATGGGCGGCTACGGCGCCATGAAGCTTGGGCTTGCGCGTCCCAACCGGTATGCGGCGGTCGCCAGCCTGTCCGGTGCATTGCAAATGGACCCCAAGTATCACCTGGAGCAGCCAGAAGCATTTATGCAGGAACTGATTCGTATCTTCGGGAGGCCCGAAGATTTTGTGGGCAGCGAAAATGATCTTTTCGGTTTGGCTCAAAAGCTGCAAAAGCATCCGGAAAAAGCACCAAAGATGTATGTGGCGTGCGGTACCGAAGATTTTCTGCTGCAGGGCAACCGGCGGTTTAAACGAGAGTTTCAGAAAACCTTTGACCTTACTTATGAAGAGTCAGCCGGCACACACGAATGGGGGTTTTGGGACACGTACATCCAAAAGGTGCTGGCATTTTTGCCCATTCGTGATATGGCAGGCAAAAAAACATGAAGGCAAAGCCACAGCGAAAAAAAGCATTGGATAGATTGCTGGAAGAGGGCGTTTTCTTATCCCGTGAAGAAGCGCTGCCATATTTCCTTGGCGGCCAGGTGTTTATGGGGCAGGAACGCATTACAAGTCCAGCGCAGCTTGTATCAGATGACAAGCCACTTTCGGTAAAAGGCAGGGAGCTGCCCTATGTCGCCAAAGGCGGACTCAAGCTGGAAGGTGCAATACGAGATTTTCATATCCCTGTTCAAGACCGGGTTTGCATCGATGCTGGCGCATGCACTGGCGGCTTTACAGACTGTCTTGTGAAACATGAGGCAAGCTTGGTCTATGCCGTTGAAGTAGGTTATGGTCAGTTGGCCGGCAGCCTTCGGCAAAACCCCAAGGTTGTCAATTTGGAAAAGACAAACATCAGTGATGAAAAGCTTTTGCGCCTTTCACCAAAGCCAGATTTGGCCAGCGTTGACCTGAGCTATCTTTCCCTGCGCAAGGCAGTGCCGGCATTCGCACAGATCATGGGGCATCAAGGCGAATTATTGTGCCTGGTTAAGCCATTATTTGAGGTAGAGGATGCTTCCGCCCGGCGGACAGGTATATTGACCGAGGATGTGTATCTTCCACTATTATTGAATTTGATTCGAGATATTAACCATCAGCCTTACACATGCGCAGTTGGCGTTACCCACAGCCCGGTCACCGGTAATAATGGCACGCTGGAGTTTTTTCTGCATGTCAAATTGGGAAGTGATATGGCCGTGCCAGATTTGAGCATAGCTGCCAAGCAGGCCGTAGAGCGGGTCTTATTACTGGAAAGTTATAAAAAAGCGTAAAGTTCAAGGCTTTTATATTACAAAATCGGGTCGGAATTTTGTTCTGAAATCAGCATTGTAAATTACATTTTTCTTGCTGATACCAGGGAACATTTTTCCGGCCCGTGTCGTTTTTTAAGTGAGAGGCAATCAAAGAAAAGAGCCTCTTAAGGAGAGATAGGAATATGGTGGAAAACAAGCGGCGCCATTCCCCTCTTCACAAAAGATGGGCGGCCGTAATATTGGCCTTGACGCTTACACTGACAAGCGCCACTGCCCTGGCCGCCGCCGAATTTGCCGTCGTATACAACACCGACCAACTGAACCTGCGCAATCAACCCAATTCCAGCAGCACCTGGTTAGGCTCCTATTTACCTGGTGAATGGATGCAGGTCAGCGACGCACCCGGCAACTGGTATGCCGTTTCAGCGCCTGACGGCAAGACAGGGTTTATGAGCCGCAACTTTTTGACAAAGGGCACCAATGACTATGTAACCATCGCTACCGTTCAAAACCCAAAGAGCACCCAGTTTTTAAATCTGCGCAAGGACGCCAGTTACACATCCCAGGTGCTTGGCATTTACTACAATGGCGTGCCGGCTTTGGTTCTGGGCGAGTCTGGCGGGTGGTACTATGTATCCGTGGATGGGCTGAGAGGTTACTTCCGCGGTGAATATTTAAAGCTGGATGAAACAATCGGCAGCGATGATATTGCCACCATCGTCACCCCAAACAACACTGGCTTAAACCTTCGGGAAGGGCCAGGAACGAAGTACGCCTCTATCCGCCAGTTCAAGGGCGGCCGGTATGTGATGGTCCTAAACCGCGGCAAGGGTTGGTGGAAAGTATCCATTGACGGATACCAGGGCTATATGAGTACTGATTTCCTGCAGGAAGGCATACTCAGTGGCAATGGAGGCGGCGGTTCGGCCCCCAAGGAGCCATATGCCATCGTCAAGAACCCCAAATCCACCCAAGTGCTGTACCTTCGGGAAACGCCAAGTCTGACAGGAAAGGTGCTTGGCCAGTACAAAACCGGAGCGCGTGTCACCGTACTCAATTACGGCAGTGAGTGGAGCGAGGTGACTGTAGATGCTACCGGCAAAACGGGCTATATGATGTCCAGCTACCTGACCTTTTACAACCTTGCTTCTCCACCTACCATGAGGGTAAATCATCCGAACGGAACCTTTGTGAATCTGCGCAGCGGCCCTTCCATGAGTAATACGTCCATCATCGCACAAGTAAAAGATGGTGCCGCAGTACAGGTGCTCATTCCAGGCACCGAATGGGTCAAGGTTCGATACAACAAAAAGACCGGCTATATGGTTGCTGCGTTTCTGCAATAATTTACCTCATGCCATCCACACAGGTGCTGCGCCGATATGGCGCAGCACCTTTTCAAAGAAGTCATTTCTTTCAAAGATGACGGTTTCCGTATTGACGCAGGGATGAAATGCGATGCGCGGATATTCCCATATCCCTTTGTCGCACAAAAGTGTAATGCGATGTTCTTGGTCGAACAATAGCCCCAACGGGCTGACAGACCCGGGAAGTAAACCCAACATTTCTGGCAGATATGCATCCGGTGCGAAGCTTAAGCGGGATACCCCCAGTGCCCTGCTAACCTCCGCCGTACGGAACTGCTTATTTGGATGCATCAGCATTAAATAAAACTGTGTCTGCTGCCGGTTGCACAAAAATATGTTTTTGCAAATCACCACATCAGGCATGATGAAATCCATCAATAAGCAATCATCGATGGTATGGGCCGGCACGTGGGTGTGGTGCTCAAACGGAATCCCCCACTCATTAAGAGCCCTTAATACAATATCGCGGCTTTGCATAAAGCGCCTCCTTTGTATGTATGCAAGCCCTAGTATACGCCTTTTCCCAAAGTACGTTCAATCCCCCAAAAAAAGAAACGCCCACCCGCTTTGAAGCCGCTATCCCTTATGTTATAATCAAGACAGAAGTAGGAATGAAGCGGGGGGATTGTTGTATGAAAAAGAGGATCGGCATCCTGACCAGCGGCGGCGATTGCCCAGGCCTGAACGCGGCCATACGCGGCGTCGCACGAGCGGCTTATGAATTGTTTGACGCAGAGGTTATCGGTATCCGGGATGGATACAGGGGCCTTATCCAGGGCGACTATCAGGAGATGGAGCGCAAGCAGTTTTCAGGCATTCTCACCCTTGGCGGAACCATTCTGGGCACCAGCCGGCAGCCATTCCGTAACATGCGGGTTATCGGGGAAGATAATGTGGACAAGGTGGCGGCCATGAAGGCCAACTACAAGACCATGAAGCTGGATTGCCTGGTGACACTGGGCGGCAACGGCACTCATAAAACAGCTAACCTGTTAAGCCAGGAAGGATTGAATGTCATTGGTCTTCCAAAGACCATAGACAACGATCTATTTGGTACAGATTTCACCTTTGGCTTTCATAGCGCAGTGGATATTGCCACGGAGGTCATCGACCGCATTCATACAACCGCCACCAGTCATGGCCGTTGCATGGTGATTGAGCTGATGGGCAATAAGGCCGGCTGGCTCACGCTGTATTCAGGCTTGGCTGGCGGGGCGGATGTAGTGTTGATTCCCGAAATTCCTTACGACATCAAGAAGATCGCCAAGGTGGTAGAACAACGGGCCAACAGCAAAAAGCCATTCTCCATCCTCGCTGTGGCGGAAGGCGCCATGGATTTGGATGAAGCTAAACTAAAGAAAAAGGAGCGCGAGGCCGCAAGAGCCGCCACTCCAGGCTTTAGTATAGCTGCACGTCTTGCCGCCCAGCTATCAGAACTTGTTGGTGTAGAGGCCCGGGCTGTCGTTCCCGGACATATCCAGCGAGGCGGCAGCCCCAGCGCGTATGATCGGGTACTGGCTACCCAGTTCGGCGTGCATGCTGCCCAATTGATACGGGATGACACATATGGCGTCAGCGTGGCCCTTTCCGGCAACACCGTAACCCACAACGCACTTAAGGACATTGCCGGCGTTCCCAAGCAGGTGAACCCGGATGATCAAATGGTACAGCTGGCCAGAAATATCGGCATCTCCTTTGGGGATTAACTGACAGCAATTTGCGCATGCTATTCATGAGGTGACGTGCATGCGTATTAAAAACGGTCTGAAGTTAATGGCGTTGGGGGCCGCCGCCTATCCGCTGATTGAACTGATGTGGAGAGGCCGGACTGCACCCTCCATGGCAGCGGCTGGTGGCACCGGCATGATGGTGTTGAACCAGATCAATAAAAGAATGCGCAGGCGCCCTCTGTGGCAAAAAAGTCTGGCAGGCGGTGCAGCCATTACCGCCATGGAGTATCTGATTGGCCGCATGGTCAACCGCCGTCATCAGATATGGGATTATTCCACTATGCCCTTTCACATTGAAGGGCAAATCTGCCCCCAGTATGCCGCAATGTGGTGTCTGTTGACATTACCAGTATTTGCGATGTTGGGCAGAGGCAGACGATAATAGTGTACAGCAAAAAGGAGTGCGGCAATGAAACGCACTCCTTTTTTGATATGTGATTGTCATCTCAATACCTTGCGCAAGAATTCCTGAGTTCTGGGGTTCTCGGGGCTGGAAAACAGCTTATCCGGCGTGTTTTGCTCAGCAATTCGTCCTTCATCCATGAATAGCACCCTGGTGGATATCTCCCTGGCAAAGCCCATTTCATGGGTTACAATAATGCTGGTCATGCCGTTTTTCACCAGATCCTGAATAACATTCAGCACCTCGCCCACCATTTCCGGGTCCAGAGCGCTGGTAGGCTCGTCAAAGAGCATCACCTCCGGCTCCATAGCCAGGGCACGCACAATGGCCAGCCGCTGCTTCTGCCCGCCGGAAAGCCGTTTGGGGTGCTCGTTCAGCTTGTCAATGAGCCCCACCCGGTTGAGTAACTCTTTAGCATATTCTTCCATTTCGGCCTTGTTCTTTTTGCCCGTCAACACAGGCGCCAGGGTAATGTTGTCTTTCACAGTCAGGTGCGGAAAGATGTTGAAATGCTGAAACACCATGCCCATCTTCTGCCTATGCAGGTCGATGTTCACGTCCTTTTGCGTCAAATCCACATCATGAAACAGCACCTGGCCCTTGGTCGGCTTTTCCAAAAGATTCAGGCAACGCAAAAAGGTGGATTTACCAGAGCCCGAAGGTCCGATGATGGAAATGACCTCGCCCTTGAATATCTTTTCATTAATGCCCTGAAGTACCTGCAAATTTCCAAATGCCTTATGCAGATTACGAACCTCAATCACTGGCCTTCAGCCTCCTTTCCAAAACTGCGACAGCCTTGCTTAATGTAAACGTCAATATGAAGTAGATGATACCGATCACGATCAAGGGTTCCAGCACCAGGAACATGATGCCCTTGATGTTATTGTAGGCCGTCATCAGGTCGCCTACAAAGAAGGTGGCAGCCAGAGACGTTTCCTTGATGATCGTAACGAACTCATTGCACAGCGCAGGCAGAATGTTTTTGATGGCTTGGGGAAAAACGATATGGGTCATCGTCTGGCGGGAACCAAGCCCCAGGGACCTGGCTGCCTCTGTTTGCCCGTTGTCAACCGCCTGGATGCCTGCGCGGATGACTTCACTCACATACCCTGCGGAGTTTAATACAAGCGCGACAGTCACGTTAAAGAAATTGGCATTTTTCAAAGCCGGCACCAGTGCGGGGAGCAGGAACGCAAAAATATACAACTGCAATAGGAGCGGCGTTCCCCGGATGATCTCTGTATAAGCGATCGCAAACCACCGAAAAGGCGCGATCTTCGACCGCCGCAAAAGCGCCACCAAGGATCCCAGAACAGTTCCCAGAAAGACAGTGATCAAAGACAAGAGCAGCGTATACGCTGCGCCTTTCAAGAACAACCCCGGAAATCTTTCGATGATTGTAAAGATGTTTGGTATCATTTTTTCAAACAATCCAGCGCCCCCCTATCAAATCCGTATGATCCGACCCAATCTTCCAACTTCCTTACCGCTTCCAGCACCATCTGCTCTGTCACCTGATATGGCAGGCACCTCATATCCGGTTGGCTTGGCACGTTGCCAATGGCCTTTAAAAAGGAGGGGGAAGTCATTTCTAGCCTCATCTCATGAAGCGTGACGGGCGTTTTGAGTTTTTGCAAAAGATGAAGGACTTCTTGGGCTTCCTCTTCCTGCCCGTCCATCATGAGCTGCACCAGCACCCCCCAAGCTACCACATCTCCATGAAGGCAAGCCTTGATTTGCGGCATGTCCTCCATCGCATAGAAGAGAGAATGGGCCAGAGCACCGTTGAATTCCTCCCGCACCAGAAGCGATACAAGCCCCGTGCTCACGATTACAGATTGTACCGCCTCGCGGAATTCCGGCGAATCCTGCCCGTTTTCGCAGTCACAAAGCGCTTTTTCACCCAACCGGATAAGGGGCTCATAGCAGGTACGGGCGATGGACAGCCCTAAAGCATCCTTGTATCGTAATACTTCGTTCCTAGCGGAAAAGCCGCTTTCAAAATACTTGGCAACGGCGTCTCCCATCCCGGCTCGAAGATACTTAGCTGGAGCATGGGCAATAACTCCGGTATGGATCAACACGAATTCCGGCGGCCCCGCAAGAAACTGAAATCGATCAAATGCACCGTCTTCATGGTACATCACCGACAAGGCTGTCACGGCCGCGCAGGTGGCCGCAATGGTGGGCAGCGTGATTACCGGCAACTTTGCATAATGGGCACAGGCCTTGGCGGTATCAATGGCTTTCCCGCCGCCCATGCCGACAATCACCTGGGCGTTTTGCCCAAGTGCTTTTGCCGCCAGCGCTTTGGCATCATCGATGGTACATGGCCCCGAATAACGCACAGCCTCTGCAAGCGTTATCACCGTTCCGGAAATGGCCTGTTCAAAAAGCGATAACCCTGCAGTCAACGCTTTTTCGCCGCCAATTAAGAATACGCGCTGCCCCAAGGCGGAAACAATCCCAGGCAAAGCTTCGTACGCTTCTGGTCCGATGGTATAGCGGGGCAAAAGCAAACTGCTTGTTTTTAAAGCATCCCCTATCATTTATACCTCCGCAAGCCTGGACAGCCTTCTTAATGCTTCCTGAAGCGTTGCTTTTTCCCGGGCGAAGTGCAGCCGGATCAGATGATTTACAGGCTCCCTGAAAAAGCTGGAGCCGGGTACAGCGGCCACACCGATATTTTTGATCATCCACTCACAAAACTGCAAATCAGACAAGCCTGCGAACTGTTCTTTTTTCAGGAACTGGGCTATATCCACCATAACAAAATACGAACCCTGCGGCACGGTATGCTTGAGCCCAATATCGTCCAATCCCTTAAGGAAGATATCCCGCTTTTGGGTATATAGCTGCTTCAAATCCTCATAATATTCCGGCCCCATTGTAAGCCCGGCCACAGCGGCGGCCTGCAAAGGTGCTGCTGCACCAACCGTTAAAAAGTCATGGACCTTCTTGGCGCTTTCAATTACCGCCTCCGGCCCAATCAAGTAACCCAGGCGCCAGCCGGTGATGGAATACGTCTTAGAAAGGGAACTACAGGTAATAACGCGGTCAAAAAGACCGGGCAGCGACGCAGCGCTGACATGCTTCCACGGTTCAAAGACTATGTGCTCATACACTTCATCGGTAATGATGAAAGCGTCGTGCCGCTGGGCCAATTGTCCGATGTACAAAAGCTCTTCTTTTGTAAATACTTTACCGCAAGGGTTGGAGGGGTTGCAGACAATGATAGCCTTGGGCTTTTGCAAAAAAGCACTTTGAAGCACTTCTTTATCAAACTTAAAATCAGGCGGTGTCAGCGGAACAAAAATCGGCTCAGCCCCGGACAGGATGGCATCCGCCCCATAGTTTTCATAAAAAGGAGAAAACACAATCACCTTATCGCCGGGGTTGCACACAGTCATCATGGCGCTCATCATGGCTTCCGTGCCGCCGCAGGTGACTACAATTTCTTTTTCCGGGTCAATATCCCGGCCAATGGCAGCGCTTTGCTTTTTAGCCAGTGCCTGCCGAAAATCCTGCGCCCCGAAGGTAATGGAGTACTGGTGAGGGCCTTCGCCCGCGATATCTTTCAGCGCATCGGTGATGGCTTTGGGTGGAGGAAAATCGGGAAAGCCCTGAGAGAGGTTAATAGCATCGTATTCATCGCTGATTCGCGTCATGCGGCGGATTACGGAATCTGTAAACGTTTGCACCCGTCGGCTGAGTTCTGGCATTTCGTCGGCTCCTCAATTGTATATTTCTGTGAATATTCAGTATAACACGCTTTAGTATACCATAGATACTCCATTTTGTATAGCAGATTCTCAGTTTTTTTCAGTTGGGTTTTTCTTTGTCTCACAAGCGTTTTCGGGCATCTCAACGGCTCCAAAAACAAAATGCATAAATTTTCATCATGATGTATTGACATTTATTCTGCATAGGTATACAATGAGGCACATCAAAGAACGCAAGGAGGAATTCCCCATGAAAAAGATTCTCGCACTCACCATGGTTCTGGCCATGCTCTTTACAGCCGCCGGCGCTCTCGCCACACCCGCCAACCGCCTAGAGAAAATCAAGGCTGATGGCAAGCTGATCGTCGCCACCTCTCCCGATTACCCGCCTTATGAGTTTCTCGACTTAAGCGGCAACCCTGTGGGTGCCGATATCACCTTCGCCCAGTACATCGCCGACAAGCTTGGCGTTGAACTGGTGTTGCAGCCCATGACCTTTGACGCTGTTCTGGCCGCCATCGGCACCGGTAGCGCCGACCTGGCTATCGCAGGCCTCACCTACAAGGAAGAACGCACCATTTCCATGGACTTCTCCGATCCTTACTTCAACGACGGCAACCAGGTGATCGTCATCCGCAAGGAAGACGCCGAGACCATTAAGACCCTGGCCGACTTCAAAGGCAAGTCCGTGGCCGCTCAGAACGCTTCCCTGCAGCAGTCTCTGGTTACTGATCAATTGAAGGAGTCCACCCTGGCGCAGATTACTCAGATTGATGAAGGCATTCTGCTGCTCAAGTCCAAGCAAGCCGATGGCATCGCCCTGGCCGCCGTTGTGGCCGAACCTTTGGTGGCAAACAATCCTGACCTGGTCATCTGCGAGACGCCTTTCGACTATGCTCCCGCCGGTGCTCTTGTGGCCGTCGTGAAGGGCGAAGCTGAACTCCTGGCCGCCATCAATGAGGCCATCGCGGAAGTAATTGGCGACAACGGGCTGTATGTGCAGTGGATCAACGACGCCAACGCTCTGAACGCCCAGCTTGCATCCGGAGCCGCCCCCGCCGCGGAAGCTACTGCCACCCCCAATCCGTAAGGCAAACATATAGCAACAGCAGCTTGCCGCCGTATACTTTATATACGGCGGCAAGCTTTTCCTATGGTATATACAAACAAGGAGAATTTCTATGTATCCGAATTCGAAAATCGCAATCATCGGTGCCGGCCACGTGGGCAGCCATGTGGCGTTGGAATGTGCCCGTCAAGGCATTGCCAGAGAAATTGTTTTGTTGGACATAGACCGCAAAAAGGCAAAAGGTCAAACCATTGACATTATGGATGCACTTGCATATTCATCCTGTAATGTGCATGTTTATGAAGGTTGGTATGACGCCGTTTCCGATGCGGATGTTGCAATCATGTGCGCTTGTGCGGTGGGATACGAAAGCTCTGACCGTTTGAAGGAGCTACAGCCTACCCTGCGAGTGGCAGACGAAGTAGCAAAAGAACTAATCTCCTGTGGTTTTGCTGGCATAATCGTCAGCATTTCCAACCCATGCGACATTATTGCCCAGTATCTTCAAAAAAAGACGGGGCTCAATGTCATCGGTACCGGCACGGCGCTGGATTCCGCCAGATTTCGCGTTCGGCTGGCCCAGGCGCTTTCCGTTGATGTCTCCAGCGTGCAGGGGTACTGCTTGGGCGAGCACGGGGACAGCCAGGTACCGGCCTTAAGCACCGTGACGGTTGGCGGCATCCCGCTTCATCAGTTAAAGGGCAGTTATCCCAGCGCAGACTTTTCTGCCATCTGTCAAAATACCGTAAAAGCCGGTTGGGATATTGTCACAGGCAAAGGCTGCACAGAGTTTGGCATCGCTTCTGCCGCAGCCAGAATGGTAAGGGCCATCCTGCGGGATGAACAGACCGTGATGCCCTGCTCCACAGAGCTTCGTGGCCAGTATGGCGGCAGCGGCATCTACGCCAGTGTCCCCTGCATCATTGGAAGACAAGGAGCCATTTCCTTGCCTGATATCGACTTGACCGAAGCGGAGCATGCAGCACTCACCCGCAGCTTTGACACACTAAAGCACCACTTGCCTGATGGTATATAAGTTTTATGTTGAAAGAGGAACGACAATGCGCAGTATATTGGAAAGTTTAGAAAAATACGTATCTTTGCCCAGCGGCACCTTGGACAAGGCCGACGTCACGCATGCGGCACAAACCATTGCAGAAGATTTCAAGGCCCTTGGCATGCAAGTCACGCTGCACGAGGGAATAGATATGGGGCCGGTAGTGGAATGTGTTTTTGGCCATGGCCCCAAGCAGTTGATGCTGATGGGCCATATGGATACGGTATTCCCCCGATCCGAATGCCAACCCTTTCACATTGAGGGGGATAAAGCCTTCGGCTCCGGCGTATGCGATATGAAGGGCGGCATTGCCGTCATGCTGTACGCCCTGTATGAGGTGCTGCCCCAAATGGATCAGGATCAATACACTATCAAAATCATACTAAACCCCGATGAAGAAGTAGGCTCTCCCGAAAGCGGTGACAGGATATTGAGTACTGCCAAGCAGTCCTTTGCCGCATTAAGCTTTGAGCCTTCCCGCAAGGGCGGCGCGCTCACATGCGAGCGCAAAGGCGTTACTTCCTTTACAATTCGCTGCACAGGTATACGTGGCCACTCCGGTGCCAATTACCTGCAGTGTGCCAGTGCCATACAGGAACTGTGCGCAAAAATCAACACCATTTACACCCTTCGAGATGACAGCCGGGATATCTCCGTAAACATCGGTGTCATTCAAGGTGGCACAGCAGAAAACGTGGTAGCGGACGAGGCGGTTGCTCATGGTGAATTCCGCTATTATGACCAGAGTTTCAAGCAAGAATTAATGGATAAGCTGACCGCCATATGCGCAGCTCCTGGCATCCCTGCCACCACAACCAACCTCACTTGGGGCAATAGCCATCCCGCGCTGAAGGTTACAGAAAAGAGCATGGCACTGGTGAAAACCGCTCAGGAAATCGCCGCCGAGTATGGCATTCACCTGACTGCTGAAAGTACCGGCGGCGCCGGCGATATCTCCATCGCCGGGCTTTCTGGCATTCCCGTATTGGATGGCTTGGGCCTGGAAGGTGACGGCATGCATACCATTCATGAATATGCGCTGATTCACAATCTTCCTTTCAAGATCGCCTTAGCCAAGCGGATGATACTTTCGCTGCTGAATTAAATCGTCGTATCGTGAATTAAATTAGCAAAAACGCCTGCCCAGCTTGATCTCAAGTCTTGGGCAGGCGTTTTAATGATAGATAACTATTTATCTTTCGCAGGCAGCATGACTGTAAAGGTGGTTCCTTGCCCGATTGCGCTTTCCACTGATATCTTTCCCTTGTGCCCTTCAACAATGCTTTGGGCAATAGCCAGCCCAAGACCATACCCGCCCTTTTCCCTGACTCGAGAGCTGTCTGCGCGGTAAAAACGTTCAAAAATCCGCGGCAGTTGTTCCGCAGAAATCGCTGTGCCAGTGTTGTGCACCGTCAGGCGGGCTTTGTCCTGGTTCTTTTCCAGGGTGACATTGACCTTTCCGCCCTCCCCGGCATACTTACAGGCATTATCCAGCAGTATGGCTGCCAACTGCTTCAATTGCCCCTCATCCCCCATAAGACAAATATCAGGAGCAATGGTGCTTTCCAGTGTTACGTGCTGTTCAAATGCAACAGATTCAAAGGGCAGCACGCTGTTCCACAGAATATCGCTGAAATTGACAGGCGCGAGGGCAGACGGTGCACGTGCCGCATCGGATTTGGCCAAAAAAAGCATACCGTCCACCAGTTTTTTCATTCGCTCCGCTTCGTCACGGGTATATTCCACCCATTTTAGCTGCTGGTGAACCGTTTCTTCTTTATGCCGAAGCAGGATACCCGTATTGGCCAGAATCACCGTCAGCGGTGTCTTCAGTTCATGAGAGGCGTCAGCCACAAACTGGCGCTGCTGTTCCCAGGCTGCCTCCACAGGCTTTAAGGTCCAGCGTGCCAGGAATAAACTGATAACGAAAAAGGCACCCAGGCCGCCCAATCCTACTAGAAGCGAGGTGAAAAACCACCTGGTGACAACAGACGTTTCATAGGATGTATCTGCAAAAGCAACGATCGAACCACCCCGGGTGTCCTTTTTCAAATACCGCAGCCCAAGGCTTGCCACCATTCCCTCCGGCTGATTCTGTGCTTGTACTTGGCTTATGCCAGCTGTGATGATGTCCGCATCCACCTCCGCCTGCTCCTGATGAATGAATGTCACACCTCCGCTTTCATCCACCGAAACAGTAAACACAGGCACCAAGGGAAACGGTTCCCGCCGATCCATGGGGCCAATCTTCGTCCGAGGAAAGTTTTCCCCCTCCTTCATCGAAAGCGCCCGTCCCAGGGCGTTTTTTGTTTCCATTTGCGCCTGATGGACCGCTGAAATGCCAAGAGCCGCAAATACAATCACCAGCACCAGAAATACCAGCGCCATATTGATCAGTATAAATTTTTTCCGTAGCTTTTTGATCATGATTGCCCAGCCTCCAACTGATATCCGACCTTGCGCAAAGTGGCAATGTTCACTTTCGACCCGAGATAAAAAAACTTTTTGCGCAAAAAGGAAATATACGCCTCTACATTATTGTCTTCAGCGCTGGATTCCAAGCCCCATACCCTGGAGATCAACTCATCCTTAGGCAGTACGGCTTTGGGGTTAGCCATTAATAAGCGCAGCACTTCAAATTCCTTAAAACCAAGATGCACTGACTTTGCACCGCAAAGAAGCGTACATGTGGACAGGTTCAAAACAAGGTCAGAAAAACGCATTTCCTCCAGCACCACCTCTCCCTGCCGGCGGGATAAGGCTCTTACGCGGGCTAGTAATTCCTCCGGCGAAAAGGGCTTGGTCATATAATCATCCGCGCCGGCATCCAACCCGGTCACCTTGTTCTGTATTTCTTCCCTGGCGGTAAGCATCAATACCGGCGTGGATATGCCCTGCCTGCGCAGTTCTCGCGCCACATCAAACCCACTTTTTCCAGGCAGCATCACATCCAGGATGATGATGTCATATTGCCCGCTCAAACCGTATTCCAGGCCGCTTACCCCATCATAAACCATATCAACCAACTACTTTTGCTCTGCCATAATCTGTTTCAGCGCTTCCGCCAGGCGAAACTCATCCTCTACAATCAGAACGCGCATAATGCACCTCCCCTTCTGTTCGCCGCCTCCCGCAACCGCTCTCCACAACCGACGGCGGGAGGAAAATGTACCTTATATTATTGTGGCCATTATAGCACGGCAAACTGAAAAAAAGCTGAAAAGACGATTTCAGAAAAATTTCAGGTTTGAGGTTTATGATAGGTTCAGGTAAGAAACCAGCAAGGAAATGGAGGCAAGACAATATGAATGCCTATCAGGGCGTGTTTAAACGGTATGAAAAAAAGTATCTGTTAACAAGCGAGCAGCAGGAGAGACTGATGCGCGCCTTTCAAGGGCGCTTTCAAGCGGACAGCTACGGCCAGCACACCATTTGCAATATATATTTTGACACGGAAGATTTTAACCTCATTCGTACATCCATTCAAAAGCCTGTATATAAAGAAAAACTTCGCCTTCGCAGCTACGGCACTCCCGACGATGGCGACACAGTATATCTAGAGCTGAAGAAGAAATACAAAGGGGTCGTATACAAACGCCGCATTGCCCTGCCCCTTCTTGAGGCACAGCATTACCTAACCACCGGCAGCCTGCCTAACCGGGCGGAGCAGATTCTTAGGGAGATTGATTGGTTTATGGGGCATTATCACCCTGTACCCAAGGCTTACATCGCCTATGACCGCGTTGCCATGTTTGGTACGGAAGACAGTGAGCTTCGAGTCACTTTTGATACAAACATACGATGCCGGGCCTCAGTACTGGACCTTTGCAAAGGTACCTGGGGAACCCAGTTATTGCCGCCCGATACGACATTAATGGAGTTGAAGATTCCAGGTGCAATGCCGCTTTGGCTAAGCCATACGCTCAGCAAAAACGAAATTTTTCCAGCTTCTTATTCAAAGTATGGCACCTACTATCAGAACCACTTAGTACATCTGCCCCATACGAAAGGAGAGCTTCTTTATGCTTAACAGTATTTTTCCCACCTCTGGCGCTATGACCCTGCCTACGCTTTTCATCTGTACAGCCGTTTCTCTGGTTGTAGGCGTAGGGATCGCCTATCTATATATGCACAAAAACGAATATAACAAGAACTTTGTCATCACCCTGGCACTGCTTCCGGCCATGGTGCAAGTGGTAATCCTGCTGGTCAACGGCAATGTGGGCACAGGTGTTGCGGTGCTCGGCGCTTTCAGCCTGGTGCGCTTCCGCTCACTGCCCGGCGGCGCCAGGGAAATCGGCAGCATCTTTTTTGCCATGGCCTTGGGGTTGGCCACCGGCATGGGCTATATAGGTGTCGCGCTTTTATTTCTGATTTTGATCGGCGGGGCCATGCTGCTGCTCACAAGCACATCCTTTGGACAGCGTAAAGATGATTTGACGGAACTCAAAATCACGCTCCCCGAAAACCTGGAATATGAAGGCATGTTCGATGATTTATTTTCCCATTACGTAACAAAAGCGGAGCTTGTCCGTGTGAAGACCACCAATATGGGCAGCCTGTTCGAGCTTATCTATCACGTACAGTTGAAAAATCCCGGCATCCAAAAAGAGTTTCTGGACCAGCTGCGCTGCCGCAACGGAAATCTAACTATTGCCTGCGGGCGGCTACCCTTAAACCGAGTCGAACTATAACCATAGGAGGAATAAAGATGAAATCAAGGAACATTAAAGGCTTGCTCGTTGGCTTTATCCTATCGGCAGCGCTGCTGCTTACTGGCTGCACATCCACCGTCGGCAGCGCGCTTCTATCAACTGGCACAGCTACGGCAGAATCGGCAATCAGCCAGGAAGACAACGATGCGCAGTGGGATGCGCAAAGCGCCGTTTCCATTACCTTTAGCGGTGCAGATGCCGCTATCACGGGCAGCGGCGCAACCTTTACGGATGGCGCTTTAATCATCTCAGAGCCCGGCACGTATGTCCTCAGCGGAAATCTTGATGATGGACAAGTACGGATCGATGCTGCCAAAGGCGATACCATTCGCCTTGTACTAAACGGTGTAACGGTATCAAATTCAACTGGCTCAGCCCTGTATGAAAAAAAGGCGGGCAAGGTGATTATCACCCTGGCGGAAGGCACCGAAAACAGTCTGACAGATGGTAGCGAATATGTCCTTGAGCAGGATGAGACAGAGCCGGACGCAGCATTGTATGCAAAGGACAGCCTCACCATCAACGGTTTAGGTAACCTCACTGTCACCGGCAATTACAATCACGGCATCGTATCCAAGGATCATCTTATCATCACAGGCGGTACACTTTCAGTAAGCGCCAACGGTACAGGCATCCGCGGCAGGGATTCCTTGAATATTACCGACGGAGACATTACCGTTACTGCCGCAGGCGATGCGCTGCAGGCCAACAACAGCGAAGATGCCACAAAAGGCAGCATTGACATATCAGGCGGCACATTCCACCTGACAGCAGGCAAGGATGGCATACAAGCCGAGACCACGCTCAATATCTCCGGCGGCAGTTTTACCATCTATTCTGGTGGCGAGACGGAGTCTGTCTCTTCCACCACTGTAGATGCGACCTCTCAGGCAACAGCAGCACTCACCGCAACGCCTACTGAACAACCCTCTCAAAGCGTCAGCTTCCCGACAAAGGGTGCCTGGGCACCTGGAGGAAACACACAAAAAACAAATACAGAAAGCGGAAAAGGACTGAAGGCCGTAACCGGCCTCAACATCACCGGCGGTAGCTTTGAAATCCATTCTGCCGACGATACGGTTCATACAAACGGAAATGCTGTAATCGAGAATGGAACCTTAACCCTGTACAGCGACGATGATGGTATCCATTCTGATGGAGATATTACCATCAAAAGCGGTATCGTAGCCATTGAACAAAGCTATGAGGGCCTGGAAGCAGCCAATATTATCATAGAAGGCGGCGAGATTCAGATAAATGCCGATGATGACGGGTTTAATGCAGCCGGCGGCAATGATGGTTCCTCCCTTACCAGCTGGCGCGGCCAGGGCGGCTTTGAAGCCAGCGGCGACTATTCCATACGCATTAGCGGCGGCACCATCCACGTAAACGCCAGCGGCGATGGGCTGGATTCCAATGGAGATATGTACATGAGCGGCGGTTTTGTTACCGTGGATGGACCCACGAACAATGGCAACGGTGCCCTTGATTACAACGGCGTGTTTGAGCTTACTGGCGGAACTCTTGCAGTATCCGGCAGCGCAGGCATGGCGCAAGGCCCCAGCACATCTGCCAATCAGGCGACGCTTGTGGTGTATGGCAGCGGCAGCGGAACCGTTACTTTAAAAGACAGCAACGGCAATGAGATACTATCCTACACACCGGCCAAAGCGTATCAGATGCTGGCCATCAGCACACCGCAACTGAAGCAGGGCGAGACCTATACCCTGTCTATCGCGGACCAAACTAGTTTTGATATCACGCTGACAGATGCGATAACCACCTATTCCACCGACGGTACGCAAGGTGGTTCCTTCAACCGGCAATTTCCCGGCGGCGGTCAGGGTGGTCCCGGCGGCGGACGCAGAGGCCCGTAAATAAAGCAAAAATCGCCCGCCGCAATATGCGGCGGGCGGACCTTATTCTTAAGGAGAATGTATATGTTACCACCCAAAAAGCCGAGCCCGCTTACTTGCTTGTATTGATAGATGTCTTGCTTACAGGCGTCGCCCTATGCGTATTCGCCCTATTTCATCATGTGCTCCCACAGGCGCTGAAGGGAGATAATATAGAAATTAACCGCCCCTCCACTGCCGCATCGGCCGCTTTACACACCTTGAAGCTTGGCTTTTTGCCAGGCTTTTTCCTATCATAACCACATCCACTTGACAGGTAAAATATGGTCTGCTATGCTTTGGTCAAGAGTGCATTGATCTGCTTCTTTTCAATAGATATGAATAGGTCAACCTCAACATCAAGGAGGTCATCGCATGAAAAAAAGCTTCAAAGCGCTGCTGATTGCATCACAATTACTGCTTGGCTTGGGCCTTGGCGGCTGTCAAACCAAAGAGGTATCAAGCGATGGTGTTTACTACCCTTCGGATACATGGCGTACCTCCACCCCCGAGGCGCAGGGCATGGATTCCAAGACGCTGCTGCATATGTTTGAAACCATTCAAAGGGATAAAGTGCCTGTTCATAGCGTGCTGATTCTTCGGCATGGGTATCTGGTATGCGAGGCCTATTTTCAGCCATTTGATAAGGATACCCCCCACAACCTGTTTTCCACCACAAAAAGCTTTACCTCCACACTGATTGGCATCGCGATAGAAGAAGGAAAACTCAAAGGTGTGGAACAAAAGATCGCCGATATCTTTCCAGATGTAAAGATGCCGGAAAATGATCTTGGTACAAAAGACATGACGCTTGAAAATGTATTGACCATGACTGCCGGACATCAAACCGATTCCGTGGATGCCGTGTTCGGCAGCCGCAATTGGGTGCAGACATTTTTCAGTCTCTCCTTTTCCACAAAGCCCGGCGAGCGTTTTCTGTATGATAGCGGCGCATCCCACCTGCTGGCCGCAGCACTTGAAAAAACCACCGGTGAGAGCGAAGAATCGTACGCACGCAAAAAGCTGTTTGATCCGCTTGGCATACGCAGCTATGCTTGGGAAAAATCCACCGAGGGTATCAACACCGGCGGTTGGGGCCTGCGCCTGACCCCTTTGGACATGGCAAAGTTCGGCTACCTGATTTTAAACAAGGGCGTATGGAAGGGCAAGCAGATCGTGCCGGCCGGATGGGTGAAAGCAGCCACGCAAAAGCACAGCGAGGGCTGGTGGGGCGAAACCCGAGGAGACGATTACGGCTACCAGTTCTGGATGAATTCCTTTGGCGGCTTTCGAGCAGACGGCTTTGCCGGACAGTACATTTGCATTTTGCCCGAACAAGATTTGATTGCCGTGTTTACCAGCGGCATCAATTACTCCGAGACTAACCAACCGCTCAATCTCATGCGCGATTATGTAGTCCCCGCAATAAAATCTGAAGCGGCTTTGCCGGAAAACCCAGAAGCGAATAATGTGCTGACTGCGTATCTTCATGAACTGGAAA
Organism: Bacillota bacterium; assembly: GCA_023398575.1. Lineage (GTDB taxonomy): Bacteria > Bacillota > Clostridia > Christensenellales > Aristaeellaceae > JAEWAH01. The sequence goes on from JAEWSC010000001.1 coordinate 40,693, forward strand.
ACCCAACGCCAAGTTCTGCCATGGCTTTACCGGATACAGCCAGGCGTATCAGCGGGAAGAACTTTCAAGCCGCTGCCCTCTCCATAGATTTTGCTTTTACGTTTGATAAGCCGGATAGCTGTAAATTAACCTTTACGCAGCAAGGCAAAAAGCATTCATTGCCCGTTGGGCTGGATGGCGTATACCGCAAGTCTGCCATTACGAGAGTTGGTACGCTTATATGGTACCCACCCTATGACAGTATCGCACTGAAAGGCCATTGGGAAGGCGATAATACGTTCATCCTCGACTGGCAGTATGTAGGCGAACCGTATCACGAAACATACAAATTTACCTTTGATGAGAATGGTGCTGTCATTGAGGTAACGGAGTATGTGGTAGGCTGCGCGGGACCAATGGAGCCCTATGTCAAATGTGACGCTATCATAAAGGAATAGATAACATGCTAAAGCAGGTATTTTTTTCAGGAGCTACTGGAGGGCTGGGCGAGGTATGCGTTAAAGCCTTATCCGCCACCGGCCAGTGGCAGGTGTTCGCGGCCGGAACCAATGATAAAAAGCTGTCAGAGCTGCAAGCACTCCCCAACGTGATTCCAGTCCATATAGATGTGACAGAAGATGCAAGCGTTCAAGATGCAAAGAAACTTGTATCCAAAAACACCAAGCATTTGAACGCTATCGTCAACTTTGCCGGCCGAAGCGCCATGGCCTCCATGGTGGAAGGCGATTGCATCCAAACGACTCAAACACTGCTCAATGTCAACGTAATGGGTATGGTTCGCGTGAACCGAATCTTTTTCGATTTGCTTTTGCCAAACCAAAGCCGAATCGTCAACTGCTCCTCCGAATCTGGATGGATGACGTCTCAGCCTTTTGCAGCGCCATATTTCTTGTCCAAACGGGCAGTGGAATCATATAGCGACAGCCTGCGCCGGGAGCTCATGTTTTTGAATATCCCCGTCATCAAAATACAGCCCGGTTCCTTCCAGACAAACATGACACAGAGCACCCTGGCCGGTTTTACACAAACGCTGCATGAGACAAAGTTATTTCATGATGTGTTACGCAAGCTTAACCCGCTGATGACACGTGAGCTTGCCCATGGCAACGACCCTAAAAAGCTGGCACATATCGTGCTGCGTGCGCTGGAGGCCAGGCACCCCCGGCTGCGCTACCGGGTAGGCACTGGTAAGCAGTTACTTATGCTAGAACTGTTGCCCGAAAAGTGGGTGGACTTGCTATATAAAACACTTGTGCGCCTTTTGCCTAAAAAAAATCCAAAATAGCAGGAAGGACGGGGTAATCCCCCGTCCTTCCCACTTAATCACCTGGACTAAACACTGCTGCGTTGTGTTCCAGAAGATTAACAAGGTGATCAAAACCAGTATTTGACCACATGGCGCTCACCTCGACTATAGCATGCTCAAAAACGCGGGGCTTATGCGCACTATTTCAAGATCAATTTCAAGTTTTGCTTTGCTTTGCTCAATGCCATTCCTTGGGCAAATACGCCTTTGTGTTTTCAATCATTTGCGCAAACAACCTTTCGCCGTCCGCAGGGCCAAGCTGCGACAATTGCGGGTCATGCAGGAAGGCATTGAGTGCCGCTTCCTTATCGCAGTTCATGCCAGCCATGACAATTGCTTCCTGGTTTAGTACATGACGGGTGACAAGTGCGTCAACACCCTTGGGAAGTGCTCCCGCGAATACGGGTGCAATTTCATTGCGTCTGAACAGCGCGTTTGTTTCCACCACCGCGCCCACCGGCAGGTTTTCCACCTGGCCCCGGTTGGGAATGTTGACATTGGATACCATATCACCAAGCCCCAGCAGTGCTTTCATTAACAAATGTCCTTCCTCACCGGAACCATCCAGCTGCACCGGCTCTGCGCCACTCAAGATGGCTTCCCGCCGTGAAAGACGCTTTTTTAAATCCTCCTCCCGCCAAGTAACGGTGGTCAATCCAAAGCCCCAGGAATGGACAGTCTCGGGATTTTTCAAGTACCAGGGCGGCATAAACTCAGCCAGATGGCGGTCGCCCGCCGCGGCAATCAGGCCGTAACGGCGAAACAGATCAAACTTTACACGGTGGGAACACTCAAAGGAATTGTTCATCCAATTGTTATCTTTCCCTTTAATAAAGCCGGTTTCATAATACTTATCCACGAACCGACGGTACATTGGGAACAGATCATACCCTTGATAGCTGGCGCTGTACAGCCAGGTGAAATGGTTGATACCCGTTACGCCGGTTGAAATTTCCGTACGGTTAACACCCTGAATACCTTCTACATCTTCCAACATGGCAGCAAGCAGCTTCTGGGTGCCAAACACCTCATGGCAGCAGCCAAATGCCTTAATGCCCGGGTATACCTTATACAGTGTGCGCATGCAGACTGTCATGGGGTTGGTATAATTGATGACCCAGGCATCAGGCGCAAAATCACGGATCGCCTCAGCGATTTCCACATACATGGGCACCGTGCGCATAGCTCTGATCAGCCCGCCAGGGCCAACCGTGTCGCCTACCGGCTGCCAAATGCCATGAGCTTCCGGCAGATGCACATCGGAGCGCATTTCCAAGAAAGTGCCCGGCAAAATAGAGATGACCACAAAATCGGCGCCAGTAAGCGCCTCCTTCAGCGTTAGACTGACTTCATAGCGCCAATGAGATTTTGCATCGGGATGGGCAGAAATCATATCGCCGATACGCTTGTTTTTTTCTGCCGCCTCCTGGTCAATGTCATACAGTCTCACCAAGCCATTCATTTGCTCATCCATGGCAAGGTCCTTCATAAAACCCCAGGCCCAGCCCCTGGAACCGCCGCCAATATACGCCACTGTGAGCCCTTGAACCTTGCCATTTGAAAACAACATAACGATGCCTCCATTTACTCTTGCGTGTTTAATGATACGTCATCTTTTTGTCCGATCATCTGCCGGTACTGCGCCGGTGTCATGGCCATGTACTGCCTGAATCTTCTGTTAAAACCTGAAGCGTCATAATACCCTACCGCCAGGCCGATATCTTTTACCGACATTCTGGTCCCACCCAGCAATTCCTTTGCCTTTTCCATGCGTAACAGCAGCAGGTATTCCGAAGGAGTCATGCCGCTAAGCTCCTTGAAATCCAGCGATAGCCGCACCGCACTGATACCATAGGCATCCGCGATGGCGCTCATGCTGAGCGTTGGGTCGGCATAATGCTGATGCATATATCCGATAATATCACGAATCACCGTTGGCGTCTGCACTGGCTCTGGTTCAGATTTTGACAGTATATCACTGCACAGCTTTCGCAAAAGATCATCCAGGTCCGCAATGGAGCGGCAGCCCGACAGGGTGAATACATCATAATACTGCAGCGCATCCATGCTCTCTCCATGTCTATCAATATGTTCGTTAAGTATGGCGGCGATCACATTGTTATAAATCATCCGGAATGCAAACAGCGACAGCTCCGTACTGCCCAAGAAGTGGAACAGTTCGTCCATCCGGTCACTCAGCGCCCTGGCATCACCAGCCCGTAGCGCTTTTTTGAAGCCCTCCAGGTAGCTGCGGGTAAAGGGTGTAATATCCTTGGCCGCCGCGCTAACATCCGCAAAGCGCAGCACATGGGTGCTGCCCATGACAAAGCGGTTATCATATGCAGTGCTTGCCTCCAGATATGCATTGGCGGCATGCCTGAACTCCTTGTGAACCTTGCTGATAGATACGGCCACGCCTGAATCCATTGCGGCCAGATCACCTTGAATTCGCCAGGCCCATGTTTCCAATGCGTCAGCGTTGTCGGCAAATATTACAAATAAAAATTGTTCCAAAGCCAACAATTCCACATAATAGCCGACAACATCACCGCAAAGCTGCGCAGCCGCCTTTTCCATATCCAAGCCACCGTTTTCCTTGGGTGGCGTACCAATGAGTGATACGGCATAACAGGCTTTGTCGATATGCATGCCCATCTGTCCAGCGGCCATGACAGCGGCTTGCCGGTCCTGATACCGGCCCTTGACAAAGTCCTTGATAAAACTCGCCTTGCGGGCCGGCAAGCTTTCATCCAGCCTGGTATTGAGCGCCGCATTTCTGTCCACCAGTGCCACAATGCCGCTTTGAATAGCTTCCAGGTCATCCTTCCCCGGTGTGGTAGCGGAAAGCAGATACCGAAGCTCACGAATGGGCTTGGCATGCCGCCTGGAAAAATAAAAGGTAAGTGCCATACAGGGAATACTCAGTGCAAACAGGAACATACCAAACCCCAACTGCGCGCTGTTCATCACACCCCGCATATTTTCCACAGGGATTAAGGTGACATACTGCATATCATACATATGGCCCTTTTGAGCCACAAGCAAATACTGCCTGCCGCCCAGCGAAACATCTTTTGACAGCGTGCCTTGATTCCCCTCAATTTGCGCATACACAGCCTCATCGGCTAGATCGAGGCCACGGCTGGCAGCAAGTGTCTGATGCTCATAAAAGATGTAGGTACTTCGGGGTTCGTATATTTCATCGGCAAACATCTGCTGATAGGTACTTTCCTTGATCGTAAAAAGAAGATTGCCGGTCGTGTACCGGTCTCCCATGCTGAGCGGCACAATCACCGCCACCATGCTGTTGTTGACACCGTCTGTCAATATGCTGCTGACATTCTGTGCCGGCATAATCGCCATGCCAATATCCTGCTTGCGCAAAAGCGCCCGCATTTCTTCCGGCGAGGTGCGTTCAAACAGCATCAGTTTATACAAAAACATCTCCAACCCCACAGAAGTGGCGGAAGAGTACAAATATTCATCTTCATGAAATAGGAGATAGAATTGATCAAAGAAATCAATGGTGGTAGTATAGGGCAGCAGCTGCAATTTCAGATGGTAGGCCCGCATCGGGTTTTCAGCCAGCTTGAAAGATCGCGTATAGGGAGAAAGGCCAATCTGACGTCCAACGCTCAGCAGCGTGGTCAGATTTGCCTCGTGCTGGTATCTTATCTTCCCCAGCTTGTTGATGTTGTTTTCAATGGTATTAGCCCGAACGGTATTGGTATAGGTATTGTTCATATACACACCTACGCCAATAAAAAGCACGGCCATAACCGCCGCGTAAGAGATCATATAGCGCAGCAAAATGGAGTGGATGATGCCTTTCCTTTTCATAGAACACCCTCCCATCTGCAGTATGCTTATCCAAAAGCGGCGCTGTCGCTTTTGGACACGCTGTGCCGCCGCGCCCAAGGGGCGGCGGGGCCGCCCGGGATTGAATT
>JAEWSC010000024.1 GCA_023398575.1 Bacillota bacterium
CAAACCTCCTGTACCGCTCGGGTCGCTCCCCAGCGTTGCCCTACCCTGCGCAGGAGTAAAAGCGGTAGTAGTTTTTTCCCAACTTTCAGAAAGTATTCCATTTACACGGATTTTGCGACACTCCCGAAATCGAAATCCCCCCTACTCCCTCCTGCGTTACGGTTGTTCTCTTCTTTGGCGCTCGCTCTTGCATTAAGGGTCGTTCCATTCTTTGGCGCTCGCTCCTGCATTAAGGGTCGTTCTATTCTTAGGCACTCCTTCCTGCGCTAACGATGTGCACCGTTCTTATTCAATCCCTTCAATCGTTGACACAACCAGTCACAAACCCAAAACGAAAAAAATCCGCCACCTACCGTGACGGATTCTTCGCGTCTCCCACCCTTTACCCCGCCAGCAGCTGCCTGGCCCATGCCGGAACATAGCGCGGTTCCGCACCTTCCAGGGAAAGCAGCATATCACATATGGCATCAAACACCTCCGCCGGCTGGGTGCTGACCGGCAGGTGATTCCTGGGCCGCTCCGTAAGCCGCGTTAAAAGCGCTGCGGCCTTTTCTTTGCTCCAGCCGCCATTAGCCGGGACAATCCCTCTTTCCAGCGCTTGAACACAGGATAGCCTGATTTGATCTTCGCGGTTCATGCAATTGCCTCCTCGTAATGTATATCGCCGTGCAGGTAGTACCGCAGCTTTTCATACATCTGCTGATCCATAAGGTAAGCCCCCATGACATCTTCATCAGCGCCGTGCCGTTTTCTGGTTAGGAAGTCTTGCATGATTTGATACACATCAAGTGCGGACAAGGCCAAAGCGGCTGCTTGCTCCTGGGCATTGCCCAGCGACAGGCCGCGGTGGTATTCACAGGCGGTAGTCAGGCTCCACCTGTTCATAAAGGTAACCATTTCACTTGGCGCAACCTGATACAGATGGAAGATGCAAACCTCCTGCATTGTCAAAGCCATGGTGCTCACCTCACAAAAGAGAACATATGTTCTTGCTATGAGATGATAACACCGGGCGATACAAAAATGCAACGGTAATTGATGGATGCACACATTGTTTCGAAAAGGCCACACTTTTGACATGCTGAGGGGCTGCCGTGATAAGGCTGCATTTTGCATATAGTTATTCAAGAAAAAGTATATCGCGTCTTTGGACGCGACCAAAGGGCTTTCCGATCGCCCTTTGGAAACCTTCGGATACCATCTTCTTGGATATTCATGCAATTATGCGCTTAGCACGACAGCCCCGTTGTCTGAGATTTGCAGTGTGTGCTACTTGACTTTGGTGATGGCACCTGATAGAAGATCGATGTCGTATTGCGTATCCGCCGTGACGCGTGACTTGACGCGGATAGACTCCAGGGTTTCATTCGTTTTCAGGAGGTGAAAATCATAGTTCAGGCCACGGACTGCATCATAGCCCTGGCGGGAAGCATTAAAAACTTCCTCCAGCCCATAGGAGACAAACGAGAAGGGCGGGGTGAAATTGTCGGTGCTATCGCCTTTGTAGTAGATGCAAACGCTGGCATACTCGTCCGTCTGTGCAACAAACACCTCCTCAATGGGCAGTGTTCCATCATTTTGCACAATTTTCACTGTTTTGGTTTCTGGCTGGCCCTGGCTGGGAACGGTCAATACAATATTCTCAAGCTTCAGATCTTCATCTTCCCGCACAACCTTTTCCACCACGCCGCAGGACACCTCTATGTTCATGGTATCCTGGATTTCATGAGGAAGGAAATAGAAGAAATTGGTTTGTACAAGCGTGTTTCCCCCGGGTCCGTTGATTCCGCTGGGGAATATCATCTCCTTCTTATCCTCACCGTAAGCAGTGACATCGCAATAGGAGCCCAGCTGCCCGTTTTCAAAATCCAGATTTTTGCCCAAGACAAACACATTTTGCTTGGGGTCCTGCTCATACACAATTTCCGCAAACACTTGCACGCCCGGATCGTTTGCAATCTGGGTCACGCTTACCTGAAGCTGCAAGCCGTCAAAGTACACGTCATGAACGATGTAGGTAATGCCTGAGGTGCGCTCTCCGGGAAGAGAAACCACTCTGGCGGTGTTTTCAGGCATTGGGAAGTCTGTGGGAAGTGGGGATGGTACGCTAGATGCAAAAGAGCATACAGGAAGAAGCGCCAGCGCGCAGCACAGAAGCAGACCCCAAAATCTCTTTATCATGGATACAATCCTCCCCTTGGTTTTATAGGGCTACCAACTCATGGAAACGTGTCATCACGTTGATAGAACGAACGAATGATGCGATTTATTCCATTTCATGCCAAAAACCCATTTTCATACAGGGGAAGGCCGCCTAAGCGCGGCCGGCGTAAGCGGAATTTGTCCATTCAAGGTAAAGCTCGGTGGGTCATAAACCCGCGCCTCAAGCGGCATAATACATGTACATGCAAGGAGGATGATGCCATGAAAAACAACAAGAATCGAGCGAAGGACCGGGACCACTCCAACGCGGACCTGAGAAAAATGAAACCCAAGGAAAATGCCGATGTAGGCATAGAGGGCGGAAGTAAAATCGGAACCCATGATGGCGGTCACGAGAAAAATGGAAGAACCTGAGGAAGGTGGCGCCTTACCCAAATGGAAGCACTGTCAATAGAAGGTGATTTGCTCGCCAAGGGTTGTTGGTAAGCCCCATACATCTTTGAACACCGGCGCAGAGATGCAAAGAATCCGCCATTTTTGATGACGGATTCTCAGGCTATCAAAAAACTCCTGGGAGGCATTGGAGGGCCGAAGGTCCGGCTGGCTCAATCGTCGCACTGCTCACTAACGTTTGCATTGCTCTGTTTCGCCCCCCTCCTCCGCCTTGCCTGTTGCCCCCACTGGGGGCGGCTTCGGCTATGGAGCCTCCAATTTCGATCGCAAATCAGCGACATGTGCGGTGAGTGAGGTGAGCGCTGCCAGTGGCAGCATAGAGCGAACCGAACGAATCAACCGAAACAAGCGGCCGTAAGCCGCGCCGATTGAGGTTGCGGAGATGCGCGTAGGAATTTCGTAGAAATTCTTTCCTTGCCCGAGCAAACGGCCGCACAGAGGCGTAGCCGATGTGTAGTGACGCGAGGGTAAAACTCAACAAAGTGGCGGTGCCACTTTGTTGATGGGCAAAGAATCCGCCATTTTTGATGACGGATTCTTTATGTCTGCCGCTGATAAACGGTTGTGGGCAAGAAGCGCCTTACTCCCGGCCGAGGAATTTCTTCGTTCTTGGGTTTTCGGAGCCAAACACGGCCTTGGGCGTGCCTTCCTCTACGATTTTTCCATCCTCCATGAAGATGACGCGGTTTGCGATATCCCGTGCAAAATCCATTTCATGGGTGACCACCACCATGGTCATTTTCTCCTTCGCCAGCTCCTGCATGACTGCCAGCACCTCTTGCGTTAGTTCCGGATCAAGCGCTGAGGTTGGTTCATCAAAACAGAGGATTTCCGGCTGCATGCAAAGGGCGCGCGCGATAGCGACACGCTGGGCCTGACCGCCGGAGAGCTGATGGGGATAGTAATTCGCCTTGTCATACAGCCCGACTTTGTTGAGCAGCTCGTGCGCCAAGGCGACACTTTCCGCCTTGCGCATGTTTTTCACGTGCATCGGCGCATCAATCAGGTTGTTCAGCACGGTCATGTGGGGAAACAGGTGAAAGCTCTGGAATACCATGCCCATCCGTAACGTGATTTGCCGAAGGGTCGCCTCCGGGGCGTACTGGATGCGGCCGTTTTCTGTTTTGCACATGCATAGCTCATCCAGCGAAATGCTTCCGCGGTCGATACGCTCCAATTGGTTTAGGCAGCGCAGCAGGGTGCTCTTGCCGGAGCCGCTGGGCCCAATCATGGCCACCACTTGCCCTTTGTCTACGCTCAGCGAAATGCCCTGCAATACACGCAGCGCACCAAAGTTTTTTTCTACATTCTCAGCTTTCAGCATATCATCGTCTCCAATATTAATAGTAGCCTAGCTTTTTCTCAATGCGCTTACAAAGCTGAGAGGCGATGCCATTTAAAATCAGGTATAGCACCATTGCCAGCAAGTAGGGTTCCACAGAGCTGGACGCGCTGACCTGCTGCTTGGCGATAATCATGATCTCGGTAATGGAGACGGTGCTGGCCAGCGCGGTATCCTTGACGAGGGTAATAACCTCATTGGTGACAGAAGGCATTACGTTCTTCATCACCTGGGGCATGATGATACGAAGGAACACCTGGATGCGGGTATAGCCAAGCACGTGCCCGGCCTCCCGCTGCCCAAGGGGAACCGCCTGAATGCCACCGCGGAAAATCTCCGCAAAGTAGGCGGCATAATTGATGACAAACGCAAAAATGACTGCCCAAAACCGGTCCAGCTTGAAGGGCAATATCTGAGGCAGCAGGAAGTAAATGCACATGATTTGCAGCATCAGCGGGGTGCTGCGCATAATATAAATATAAAAGGAGACAGGCCAGCGGAGAACTGGTCTTTTAGACATACGCCCCTGCGCCACCAGGATACCCAGCGGCAGCGATATGACAAGTGTCAGCGCAAAAATAGCGGCGGTCATGCCAACGCCGCTTAGCAGGAGCGAGATGAGTTTCATCAGGCGCTCAGGATCATTAAAGAATTTGATCAGCATCGTGGTCTCCTTGATGTTACATACAACTGGGGGCGGATTATCCTCCCCACAGAGCGTCAAAAAAGTGGCATAGCCACTTCAGACTGTCAAAAAACCTCCTAGGAGGTATTGGAGGGCCGAAGCCCTCCAATTGCAGATCGAAAACCAGCGACATGTGCGGTGGTTTTCGCAGGGATTTCGAAGAAATCCCTTCCTTGCCCGAGCAAACGACCGCACAGAGGCGTAGCCGACGTGCAGTGCGGCGAGGGTAAAACTCAACAAAGTGGCATCGCCACTTTGTTGATGGTCAGAAGTGGCATCGCCACTTTGTTGACACGCTGAGCGTGTGCTTATTCCTGAGGAATGATGGAGATATTGGCGCCAAACCACTGGGCGCAAATGGTGTCCAACGTGCCATCCTTGGCCATGTCTTTCAGCGCTTGATTGACAGCGTCCCGCAGTTCTGTATCCTCTTTGCGGAAGCCGACGCAGAACAGGTCATCTTCCAAGTCGTCGATGGTGGACAGCGTTGTGTCGCCGGTGCTTGCGATACGGTAGTTGGCAACCACCAGGTCGATGGCCACGGCATCTACGTTGCCGTTTTGCAGGTCCATGATGGCTGTTTGATAATCAGGGTATGCCCGCACTTCGGAAAGCGCGGCCTTGAAAGCGGCGTTCTTTTCGCCATCCACTACTTCCTGGGCAAAGGAGCCGGACTGCACCGCAACGATCTTACCGGCCAGGTCGTCTTTTGTTTTGTACGCCCCATCCTTCACCATCAGCACGATTTTGTTATTCATATAATCCAGCGAAAGGGCCATGCTCTGCTCACGCTCGGCAGTGTGGGACATGCCGTTCCAGATGCAATCGATGTTTCCGCTGGTAAGTTCCATTTCTTTAACCGACCAATCGATGGGCTGCAAGGTTAATTCCACCCCAAGGCGCTTGCAGACCTCCCGGGCAAGATCAATATCAAAGCCTACGATTTCATTGTTTTCATTGCGAAAGCCCATGGGGGGGAAGCTGTCGTCCAAACCCAGGATCAAGGCACCCTTTTGTTGAATCGCCGCCAGCGAACCATCCGCCTGCGCGCTCACGCCCAGCCCAACCAGGAAGAGAAGAACCAAGCACAGCGTCATCATCTTTTTCATAAATCAATCACTCCATCACTTTAGTCTGCTAACGTGCTAAATTTTATCACGCATACTCCCTGCTGTCAATGGGCAGGATAAAGAATTATGTTACCAAGGTGCAGGGGTAAGTTAGCTGTATGTGTCCAGGGACGCATATAGCGCAGACCATCAACAAAGTGGCGATGCCACTTTGTTGAGTTTTACCCTCGCGGCTACTTTCCATCAGCTACGCCTCTGTGCGGTCGATTGCTCGGGCAAGGAAGGAATTTCTTCGAAATTCCAACGCAAATTGCCGCACATGTCGCCAATTTGCCATCCAAAATGAGAGGCTCCGTAGCCGTAGCAGCCCCCAGTGGGGGCAGGATGCGAGGCGAAGGAGGGTGGCGAAACAGAGCAATGCGAACGGCAGTAAGCAGTGCGACAATTGAGCCAGCCGGACCTTCGGCCCTCCCAGCCCTCCCATAGGTTTTTTGATAGTCAGAGCTATATGCGTCCAGAGGACGCATATCACGAAGCAAACAAATTAACTGCAACTTGAGTGAGCAACACAAAAAAAGTGGCATTGCCACTTTTTAATATGCGAAAGGCCTAGGAGGACTGGGGCTTTCGCGTTTTATGGATGATGGGGGAGGCTGCGTATCGGGAGGGGATTACAGCCCCTTCACCTGTGTGTCACCGGTTACTTTGGATACTTCATCAAGCTTAAAAGAAGATTTGAGTTCTTCTGTTGCAAAATAAAGGTTTCCGTCAATGGTGGCATCCTTGACGTTAAAGCCCGCACCAGTCACATATACATCGCCTTTGATGATGCCGTATTCAAACTTTACATTATCACCGGCGATAATCAGCCTGGGAACAGTTAGCGTGAATCGTTTGTCAACGGTCTTGTCTTCATTATACGTGCCAAACGCGATGGCGCGGTTAGCGGAGTTTGACTTGATGCCGCTTTCAACGGTGATATCTTTTGTGAAAGTCATATCCCTCGTTGCGATGACCATAAATTCGAGGTTTGCTTTAGACACCTTCTGCTCGAATTCGGCTTCATCATTCGCTCTTGTAGGCCCGGACACAGCATCGGGTTGTGCTGTGCTGCCTGAGGCTGCTGGAGCAGATGCCGATGGAAGCGGCGCCGATGGAGCCGGTGATACCGATGGAACAGGGGCCGATATGTCCGGCGGTGGTGTGTTCGCCGCACATCCTGTTAAGAATACTGCTGCCGCCGCCAGGCATAATACTGTAAAAATGGACTTTGATTTCATGACCAGTTCCCCTTCACCTATTTTTTATGGCGCATTTCTTACCTCTGTTCAGTATGAACGAACCTTGCGCTCGCCATTCATTTGCCGTATTTTGCATATTCTGGCTGCATATAGTTACAAGCAGAAAAGCGCAGCGGACGATTTTTTAGTGCGGAGCCTAGCCAGCGAGGTTTCGGACAGGGCTTAATTCTCCACGCCTTGACCAGGGCAAAACGAGATCAATTACAAAAAAATCCATCACCATACGTGACGGATTTTTTGTGTCTGCCGCTGATCAGCGGGTATATTCTTGTTTAAATTACTCGTTTTCCTTCTTCACCTTTACGGAATGCCCAGTCGCCAAAGCGATGACACCCCCAGCAAGGGTGAGGTAAGGAGCCAGAATGGTGATGCCGGCGGCAACCGGGGCACTGAGGTTGGCGATGGTTACGCGGTCGCCATTGTCGTTGCGCTTTTCAATAACGATGCGGGTTCTGCAGGCTTCCTTAAAGAAGGAAGATACCTTTTCCTTGGTTTCCTGTTGGCAGTAATTATTGTTTTGCATTTTCGCGTGCTCCCCTCCATATACTCGGCCTTGTTTTTCCAGCTCCACCAGGCAAGCGACCACGTCGCCTTCGTTTTTTTCCAGCAATTGCATTGCTTCCTCATAAGTCACATCGGCTCTTTCCCGCAGGGTAACCGCTTTTTGCAGCATATCGTCAGTCATGGTGATTGATCCTCCTCAAAATGTATGATTCCTTTGTACACGAAAAGGATACCATGTCTTGGGCAAAGGTTCTTGTGAAACGGCTTAATGCTGGATTAGAAAAAAGCAAGAAATGGATTGGAATCATACACCGCATCAATAAGGCGGCGTGTTACACAAGCAGATGGGCGGGGGGCTTCACATCTAACTATGCGCAAAGCTGGCAGCATTGGTTGAGTGGATTGAAAAATGAAAGAGCGTGTGTACCATTAAGGGGGTTCGTACCAGCCTCATTGACGACGGCGGAAGCATGGCGGTAGAATATACCGAAAGCGCATGGAACTGTGAGTTTAAATGGTTTTATTGGAGGCACATCGCACAATGCAAAGAATGTACAAGTATCCCATATTCGTGTTTTTGAAAAAGCATCAATGTCCCCGGTGCCATGCCCTGCTTAAGCGGATTGCCGTTACAAAAAAGGTAAACGCCAACTCCATTGAAGCCCGCCATTTTGACTTTCAGGCAGCAGATGTACCCTTGGGCGGCGATGTACAGTTTATTTGGGATGAGTTCGAGTGTGTACAGTGCGGAAAGCATATCCCCGTTGAGGATATGGTACGCATTGAAAAGGAGAATAAGAGGCAGCAAAGGAAAAGAAAGCAAGAAGAAAACAGATAAAAGTCCTTGACCTGGACTCGGCTCTAGGCTGTATACTTACAACTAGTGATTGCGAAAAGCCGCCAACCATAGCCGGAACAAAAGAAGGGGTATACAGTGTGAAAAAGGCGAATGTGACGTTACTGGTTTTTACCCTGATGAATTTTGTGCTTGCCATGATCGGCTTTGTGTTCAATGGCATATTGGATAAGGTGGCTGTTTCGCTGAACATATCCATCGCCCAATCGGGGCTATTAAATACCATGTATTCTTACGGCGCTGCCTTTGGCGTGCCCGTTATTTTGATCGTGCTTCGAAGGATAGAGCGCAGCAGGATGCTAAAAGTCATGCTGCTGATGACCATTTTCACGACAGTGGCCCTTGTACTGGCGCAAAGCTTTGGCTTGCTGCTAATCGTCCGGCTGATGATGGGCGTATCGGCCAACAGCTATGGTGTGCTGGCGGTTGCGACAGTGGTGGCGCTTTCCCCTAGGGAAAGGCTGGGCCGTTCCATGGCGTTTTTGATCGCCGGAAACTCCATGGCGCTGGTCATTGGCATACCGCTGACCCGGGCTTTATCCGCTATCCTTGACTGGCGCGGAATCTTTTGGATCCTTGGCGGCATCATGGCCGCATCGCTTTTTTACCTGATGGCGAACCTTGAAAAAGGTGATCACGCAAACACAAGGCTGAATTTGAAAAACGAATGGAAGTACATGCGGGATGGGAAGATCATACTGGTGATATTGTATTCCCTGGCCATGTTTATTGGGTATAGCGCGTTTTATACGTACGCAACCCCTTATCTGCTGCAGCTTTTCCCATCACTGGAAATGGGAATGAGCCTGATACTGGTGGGCATCGGTGTTGCCAGCTTTATCGGCAACTATTTGGGCGGCCGTGCATCCGACCGCATCGGCTATGCCAAATCGCTGCTTTGGGGAGGCGGTATACAAGCGGCGTTGATGCTGTTGATACTTGTATGCCAGCCCAGTGCCTGGCTGAGCGTTTGCTTTGTCATACTGTGGATCATGAGCGCCTGGTTTACAGGCCTGCAGCTCAATGCCGGTATTGCGAAGCTGACGCATAACTCATCCAGCTTTATGCTCAGCCTCAATAGTTCGGCCATTCAATTGGGCGGCGCTATCGGTTCCAGCCTGGCGGCGATTGTTATCCCCCTTGGCGGGATACATAATATTGTGTGGATCGCGCTGCCGGCAGGCCTTATCATGACGCTGATTCAATGGTATTCTATACGGAAATATAGCGAGGCATAAGCAAAAGCACAGGGAGATTTCCTGTGCTTTTGCGTGTCGAAAAAGTGACTGTGCCACTTTTTCGAGTTTTTCCCTCGCTGCACTGCAAAACCGCACCATGTTTTTGCGGCCGTTTGCTCGGGCAAGGAGGGAATTTCTTCGAAATTCCTGCGCAAATCGGCGCACATGTCACCGAATTGCGATTCCAGATTAGAGGGCTTCGGCCCTCCAATACCACCCAGGAGGTTTTTTGACAGTCTGAAGCACAGGAATACATCTCCCGTGCTTATTGTTTTTCTAAATTGTGTTATTGCCCGCTGCCAGATAGCGCGTTTTCGATTGCCTTTAATATGACCTTGCTGCTGTAGGTGGCACCGGCTATGGAATCTACCTGCAGGGATTGGGCGGTTAGCACTCTATCCGGAATCACTTCAGCCTTGGCACCTTGCCCGTTTTTATGCTCGATCAGCTCGATGGCGGTGATCTTGTGATCGATGACCGTAACGTTTACCTTGGCGGATACGGGAAAAACGGTATAGCTGCCTTTGTATGTGCCATCCGCCATTTGCGTCAGATCAACTTGCGCAATGGTTGTGCCGGACAGGGCCTTGAGGTTTGCCTCGATATTGCGGTACATATTTTGCAGTACAATCGCGGCGGCGGCCAGCACCACCACCACAATGAGCAGAATGACAAGACGCTTTCTTTTCATGTTTCATGCTCCTTATTTATTGGGCTGCCTGCCCCATTCAAAAGCCTGTGCTCAGTTTGGCGGCGGCCGCTTCGATTTGAGCTTGACGCGTTGCCGCCTTTGACCAGTGGACGATAGCTGTGCCATATACAGCCGCGCCTTTATTTTGAACGGCTTTTAGGAGCTGGTTCATTGCGCTGTTTCCGCCCATCCACGCAAAGGGAAAAAAATGCGTCATAAAGCAGCCGACTTTTTTTCCTTGAAGCGATTTAAGGCCGCTTATGTATGCCTGCATCACCGGCGAGAGCATGAAGCCCCGTACGGGAGCGCCAAAAAGCAAAACATCGTATGGGCTGACATCCGGCTTTTCGGTCAGCATGATTTTGGATACGTCGGCTTCGCCGTCGTTTGCTGCGGATACACTTTGCAGGGAGACTGTGTGCCCGGCGGCCGTGAGCCTTTCCTTTAGCTTTTGCGCTACCATGCGCGTATTGCCCGTTTGAGAGTGAATGATGATACCGATATTCATAGAAGCACCTCCACATGATTTATAGCAGGAAATCAACAATTTGGTACAAATCCCGGTACAGGTTGTTTGTGTCAGAAAGATCGCCGTTGTTGGAGAAACTGAGCATCAGCATGCCGTGTATGGCATAGATCAGCGTTTTGGCGACGGCTTCGATGTCTTTTTGCGCAAGCCTTCCGCTGATGACAAAGGAGTGGAAGGCTTGCTGCCACATGATGCCAAAGTCTGGCTCGGTGATCGCATCTTCTGATGTTTGCTCCGGCTTTTTCAGCGGGTATAGGTAGAAGAACTTGAAGACGTTGGGATGATTCAAATAATATTGAATATATGCTTTGAGCGCCGATTTTAAATCAAGCGTATCCTTTACAGGTGCATGCATTTCCTTATGCAAAAGGTTCACCATATCCAGGATCATCATCGCTTTGGTTTCAAACAACAGGTCGTTTACATCGCGAAAGTAATTGTATAAGGTCGGATAGGCGTAGCCGGCTATATCTGCGACCTTTCTTACTGAAACACTTTCCACCCCTTGGCTGACAATCATATCCCTGGCGGCTTGAAGGAAATACAGCTTGGTCCTGTTCCGTTTGCGATTCTGCTTTTCGCTCATGGTTTGCCCCTTTATGCTCACGTTCAAAAAAAATGAACAGTGTTAGTATTTATAAACGGTGTTAGTATAATGCTGGTATGCCCAACTGTCAATACATAAATGGAAATATAGTTCCCAAATGCGCAGGCAGTTTTGCTTTGTGTTGACTGGAAGAATATGTTTTGATACACTCCCCTTGATAAGTGGAGAGCGAATGCAAAGGCCAGGAGGCAGGCCATGCAATGGGGTGAGGGGGGATATGCGGATGAAAGCCGGGTGGACAGACAGATGGGCAGATCAATTGTTAAATCCCCATGTACAGTGCTTCGAAACCAGCTGGCTGGAAATGGAGAGCTATGATGATGGATTTGAAAATGCCCGAAAAAAGATGCTGGAATGGGCGGAGGAGAAAAGGTATTACTATCTCACCTGCGGCGGCGACCACTTTCCTCTTTCGTTTTTGTTCAAGCATTTTGGGTTTTGGAGGTCTTGGGAAAGGGAGGGCGGGCCCAAGGTGCTGCAATCGGCAGAAAGAACGCAGGAATCGTTTAACTGCATACACGCTTATGGCGTGTGCGAGGTGGAGCGTGCGTATATAGAAACCAAAATCATCAAGCGGCTTTCCTCCGTCGGCGCGCTGCTGATGACACCGGAAGACAGGCCGCTGGAGGAATTGATGCAGTATTTCGATGTGGGTAGATACGGCGGCAAGCTGATGGATGTGAATCCATTTCACATGGCGGATGTGGAATGCGAAAAGGGCGGCATTGTTATGATGAGCCGCTATGTGCCCGATGGTATAGAGGGCTTCTACTTTTTTTGCAAGAAGGAGTAACCATATTCTAATAGTGGCGATGTGAATTGTACCAACACCCAAGCAGCAAAATTGGCACCTGACAGGAGGCATAGCCATGCGGAAAGAAATTTTAAAGTACAAAGCCCCCATGTTATCCCTGGATGAGCATCATGGCATGCTGTATCTTACCGCCAGCAGTGTGAGGGCGCTCCATTTTCCCAGCCTTGAACCTGCTACCATAGTGAAAGGCTATCCCGACTCGCTAGCGACGGTCTCCCCCCATGGGAATTATGTGTCGCTGATGGCGGAACGCGGGAACTTGGTTGTCTACCGGACAGAGAACCTTGAGGAAAGGATTTTTCAAAAGAAGTGGAAGAACATGCCGGTATGCGGGGATGCCGTGTTTTGGGGCGAAGACGAGCAGTTGCTGATCCCCATACAGGACAAGGTATATGCACTTGATTTAAATGATCCGTCGAAGCTTACCAACCTTTTTGGAGATGAGGAAGAAGAGTTTGGCCAAGAGGCCTGGCAGCGTAAGGGACGTGTATCAGGGATCAGTGTATGCGGACAAGACATTTTGATTGTGTATCAGCTGCCGGGAGATAGAATACGCTACCAGTCCACCCTGCTTCACGGGCTGTACGATCGTAAGCCGCTGCAGGCGGAGCATCCCCTTTTATATGACACGGCTCTTTTTGATAATCGCGGGGGGATATGCCTGTTTAATAGAACGGGACTTAAGCCCATGCGCTATTATGCAGCCTTTACCGGTGACTTGGAGCATGCCGACGCTGAGGTAGTGCTGCCCGGGTATATGTTTCCCCATTTTTCCCGAAACGGGAAATACCTGTCCATATACGACATTGCATGCGCGCCGGGCAAGGTGAACGGCGCCTGGCTGATCGATACATCGACGTGGAAAGTGGTAGATGAAGTCATGGCACAAAAGTACATGATCTGGTCAACAGGCTTTTCCAACAAGGATACCTATTGGCTGGTCTCTTCGGACAGGCCCTGGGTGATTTCCGTGCCGGAGTAATCATTAGCAGTCATGGGTGTAATGTGGACATTTTTGCATACAAATCAGGGAGAAGAAATGTGGAAAAAACTAACTTTTTTCATTGTATAAGACGTTTCGCCTTGTTTTGCAAAGAGATTGATAAAGGAAATAGTATTTGTGGAGCAGAAGCATTTTCTCTTAAGCTATCGATTCAATAAGACAACACCTGCGGAGTTTGGTTTGATAGGCCAGGATGACCGTACATACCTTTGCCCCAAGGACAATGCTCTATGGGTGCAGATGGATCTATATGATTTTGGCTGGGGAAGGGAGTATGGTTTTTGCAAGATCCCTATGCTGGATTTTGAACAGCTATTTGACCTTCTTATCCACGCACAGCTTGAAGACAATAGGTATGGCGCGGCAGCGGTACTCCTGGATGTATACGCGGGCCGTCTGCTGGATAAGTGTCTTGATATTATTCAAAACAGCTTCGATATGAAAGTGTATAAGCAGGCATTTGCTATTCTGAAGCTAGACAAACCGGTAAACAGAAGTGTTGTGGCGTTAGGGACGCTAGAGGAAATACAAAGCGACAATAGGAAATGGGAGTACATAGCTAGAAAGGTCAAGGAAATAGGGTAACGCGATAACCAAATCTGCAGAAGCAATTGCCATATGATTTTCATTTGAGGTGGTAAATAGCTAGCACAATATAGAAGGGTTTAGTATTTCCTTGTTTTTCCGGTTTTGCCTATGGTAAGATAATAGCGTGAAAGGCTGCCCGATGGGTGGTCTTTTTCTTATACATTCCATTGGGTGCTTATTTCTTAGGGAGGTATGGGAGGGACGAATTGAAAGATTAAAAATCGGCGACATGTGCGGAGATTTTTGCAGGAATTTCGAAGAAATTCCTGCCTTGCCCGAGCAAACGGCCACACAAAGGCATAGTCGTTGTGCAGGGAAGCGAGGGAAAAACTCCCAAAAAGGGAATAGCCATTATTTCGATATGATGCGGCAGCCAAACGGCTGCTGTTTTCATATACATCCGTTCCCGGCGTTTTCACCGGGTGCGTTAAAAGAAGGGGAGACCTATGCAGGAAAATCCAATGGTCGAAAACAGGATGCCAGGCGCCGGACCGGACGACGCGGCGAAAGAGGCGGCCGGGCAAAGCCAGCGGGAGGAAACCACGCTGGATGCTTTTGTGGAGGAAGACCAAGGGCCGGAGGAAAGCCAGACGCCGGAGCAAGGCAAGGAAGAAAAGCAGGGCGGATGGATTCAAAGGCGCATTCAGGAAGGCGTGCAAAAGGGATTGCAGCAAGCAATGCATCAGGAACGGGCAAGGATTGCGGCGGAGTACGACGAAAAGCTGAAGCCCTTACAGGAGGCCATGCTGCAAAGGGAGGCGGATGACCTGGTACGCAGCGGCAAGGTAGCAACCAAAGACCTTGCCATGGAATATCTGCGGCTGAAAAACGGCCTCGCGCCGGAAGCCCCAAAGCCGCAGCCTGTTCGTAATGAACGGGGGCAGTTTGCATCCCAAGAGCAGGCGCAGACAGGGGAAGTAGAGCGCTACGGCAGCATGCTCATCGCCCAGGTGAAGGCCATCGAAGCGGCCACCGGGCTGAATGTAATGGACGCCTATCATCAGGATGATGAGGTGAAGCGCAGGATTTTAAGCCGGGAATGGGATTTTGCCGATGTGGCAAAGCACCTGGCTGGGCAAACGCCCTCCGGCCTGCCCACTCCTACCAGACGGCCTAACGGCCAAGGCCCCGCCGCCCGGTCGGTCAATGACCTGACCGGCGAGCAGTTTAGCAAGATGCAAAAGTATCTGGAGCGGGGCGGAGTCATTGACATGAGACAGAAGTGAGGGCGCTTCAAATCAAGCACAATCAATTGAATGGCATATTTCTTTGATAAGCATGAGCGATGATAATAACTTTTGTCATGATTCTTCACAGAGAAGGATGCCGCGTTTGCGGACGCGACCAAAGGGCTTTCCGATCGCCCTTTGGAAACCTTCGGACGCGACCAAAGGGCTTTCCGATCAGTCCGGCCAGCTCAATAGTCGCACTACTGCGCTGTCGCTTGCACTGCTCTTTTTTGCTGCCCTCCTTCTCCCTGCCTTATTCCGCCACAGGCGGCGGCAGAGTTTTGGAGCCTTTGGAAACCTTCGGACGCCATCTCTTTGAAGGAGCATTCAATTATTTGGCTGACATGGCAACCCTATCAAGCATATCAACAACTACACTGATTCCAGACGAACAAAAGGAGGAACATCCATGGCAGTTTTCGACAATCTCAACTATACCTCTTCCGCCGGCGTCGCGCCCGGCCTGGTGCAATATTACGAGCGCACGCTGCTGGAAAACGCCAAGCCTGAAATGGTGCACAGCCGCGACGCGCAAAAGCGCACGCTGCCCATGCACAACGGCAAGCGCGTTCAGTTTCGGCGCTTTACCCCTTTTACCGCGGTGACCAAGCCCCTGACCGAGGGCGTAACCCCCGAAGGGCAAACCCTGACCCAGACGGCCTTTACCGTGATGGCCAAGCCTTACGGCGCCCACGTGGAGACCACCGAGGAAATGCAGTATTTCCTGCTGGACAACATTCACAAGGAAACCGCCCAACTGCTGGCCGACCAGGCCGCGCTGTCGCTGGATACCATCAGCCGCGATGCCCTGCACGCCGGCCTGAATGTGCAGTATGTAGGCGAAAACACCGCCCGCGGCAGTATTGCCGCTACCGATAAGCTGACCTATGCCGATGTCAAAAAGGCGGTGCGCACCCTAAAGCGCAACAACTGCAAGCCCTTTGACGACGGCTTCTACCACGCCATCGTGCATCCGGATACGGTGCATGATCTGACCAGCGACCCCATGTGGGTGGATGTGGCCAAGTATCAGCGCGGCGAGAAGATGGACAAGTACGAGCTGGGCGTGATCTACAAGGTGAAATTCTTTGAATCTACCAACGCCAAAATCTTTTCGCCTCAGACCTATCTGTTCGGTGCTACAGCGACTCTTACCTTATCCGCCCTGGATGCGGCGCAAAGGTGCATGACCGTGGCTGAAGCCCTTACGGAAAGTGAAGCCAGGGAATTAACCGGCAAGCTGGTCAACGTGACTTACTCTACCAGCAACCATACACCCATGTGCATTGAGCGGGTGGAAGCCGCGGCGAAAAAGGTGTACTTCCGCTGGATGCCGGCCGGCACTGTTACCGCCAACTGGACCGTGGGAAACACCACCAAAATTACACCCACCAGCGGCGGCAGTGGCATTGATGTGTATTCCACCGTTGTGTACGGCAAGGACGCCTTTGGTGATATCAGCCTGGAAGGCGGCGGCAAGAACATGCAGATTATCATCAACCCGCCCGGTTCTTCCGGCGCGGCCGATCCCGAAGCCCAGCGTGGCACCATTGCCTGGAAGGTGAAGGGGTTTGCCACGGCAATTTTGCAGGATGACTTTATTGTACGCATTGAGCACGGGGCGACGGCCTGATTCATCAAAGTGGCTATGCCACTTTGATGAGTTTTGCGCCCTTCACCTAGGAGCGGTGCCCATGGCCGGTGAAGGGCGTAAGGAATGCTTGCGTTGCAAGCGCCCCGTGCGCCTGGCAAAGCCAGGCGACACGATTACTGTCGGAGGGGTACGCCCCTCCGACACCTCCCCGGGGGGATAGATGCCGATACAAAGCAGTAGGCCCTTTTATGAAATCAGGATCCCTTTACCAACGACAATATGGAGGTTTATATGACTACGGAAAAAATGACTGCGGAAATTACGTCCCCCGTTACTCAGGCCGAAACCGAACCCATGGTGCACATCACGCTGCCGCTGTTGGAAGTGGATGAGACCGGCGCGAAGGTGGATCAAACTGAGCATGTGACCATCAACGGCGAGACCACCATCATCAAGCGCGGCGAGTATGTGGGCGTTAAGGTGCCTGTGTTCCTGGCGCTGAAGGTGAAGTATCCCAACCTGTGACCTAAAAATCGGCATAGCCTATGCAGACTTTCAAAAGCCTATGGGAGGTATTGGAGGGCCGAAGCCCTCCAATTAGGAATCGCAAATCAGCGACATGTGCGTTGATTTGCGCAGGAATTTCGAAGAAATTCCTTCCTTGCCCGAGCAAGCGGCCGCACAGAGGCGAAGCCTGAGTGCAGGGAAGCGAGGGAAAAACTCGAAAAAGTGGCGTTACCACTTTTTCGACATGTGAGGTGAAGCAAGTGAACCTATCGGAAATGAAAGCCTTTGTCATGTTTCAGACGAACAACGACGCCCAGGATGCCGGCGAATATGAGCCCTTTCTACTCAATTATATCAACGAGGGATACGACCGCCTGGCCTGGGCTTATGCCCGCGAGCATGTTCAGGAGGGAGGGGCATTTCCTCCGCTTACGCAGGAGGGCGACGAGCCGAACCTGCCGGTCTGGGCCCACCTGGGCATTGCCAACTGGGCCGCCTGGTGCGTGTATAGAAACGGCAACCCGGGAAAACAGAACCGCGGCTACCAGTACAGGTCTGCCGCGGATGAAACTGCCGCCCGTATTTTAAACGGGGCGGATGCCACCCAATTTGTGAATGTACCAAGATAAGGAGGATTGCCCGTGGCCCCTATTACGCTGAACGCCTATGACGCCGATGTGCTGATTCCTGGGTTTACAGGAATTTATCAGCAGGGCGACGGGCTGAATGCCGATCCCAGTACGGCCCGGGAGGCTGTGAACATGGCAACCGTCGGCGGGGTGCTGCAGCCTCAAGGTGCGTGCACCCTGCTTGCCCCCTCCCTCCCTGCGACAATTGAAACACTGGCCTACCTGCATCGCCGCTGGTATTCTGCTGATGAGGACAGGGATATACTTGTCGCCGCCGCAGGGGGAAGGCTCTACGCCATGCCTATTGGAGGCACGGAGTGGCAGGTTTTGCCCATGCCCGAAGGGGTGGAGGCGTTTTCTGTGAACGTGTGGAGCTGGCTTGCTTATGAAATCAACCCGGAGGGCAGCCATGCCCCTGTGGATGTGCTGATACTGTCCAACGCTAAGGGCGGTATGATTTGCGTGCGGGGCGATACCATGACCATTGAGCTGGTTCCCACCCCTAAGACCTTTGGGGTGATTGCCAGGTATGCCGAGCGGGTGTGGGGCGGGGCGATACAAGATGATCCTGATACGCTTGTGTTCAGCGCGCCCTTTGACCCCCGCAACTGGGAGGCAAATTTTGATATTCCCGAGGAGGGCGCCGGCGATGTGATGCAGCCCAGCTGGGATGGAGACGGGTTCCTGGCCCTTGTGCAGATGGGCACGCAACTGATTGCCTTTAAGCGAAACAGGATCTGGCGCATATTGGGCACCGATCCTGGTGAATACGCGTTTCGGGAGCAGTATGGCAGCGGCACGCCCTATGTGCAGACCATTGCTCTATCCGGAGAGCGGATTTTAATGCTGTCGGATGAGGGTGTGATGCAGTATGACGGCGTTAGCACATCACTGGTTTCCCCCGATGTTTGCAGGTTGATTTATGAAAGTATGAACAAGGCGGCGCTGCATCAGGCTTGCGGCTGCGTGTTCAAGAATGTGTACTACTGCGCATTTCCCACCGGGACCTCCCTTCACAACAACGCGGTGCTGATGTTTAGCCTGAAGGACGGAAGCTTTTTGTACCGGGAGGATTTGAGCGTGGAAGCGTTTTTACCAACCAATGACCAGCTGTTTTTTACCAGCCATTCCACTCCTGGCCGCGTGTACGCGTGGGGCCAGGATGCTTGGGTGAGCGGCGTGGCTGCCTATCCGGCAAAGTGGCAAGGCCCGTGGCAGGATTTGGGGCAAAAAACCATCCGCAAAGGCGGCTTTTTAGTATACCTGACGGTGGAAGCCAAGGCAGAGGCTGCTTTATCTATCGGCATTGAGACAGAGCGCAGCCTGAAAATGAAAACAGTTACCTTTGAACCATGCGATAGCGGCAAAGCAAGGCAGCGGCGCATCCGCTTTGGCGGCGGCGGCCGGCGCTTTCGGCTGGTGATCCAAAGCAACAGCCCCGCAGCCTGGCGCGTGGTGGGCGGCGTTTTGATCAAGGCCGAAATTGAGCCAGACTAAGGAGGGCATGTATGGCCAGCAATTACATTACCATTCATCAGTATGAGCCGCTGCGCACCCCCTCCAACTGGACGGGTGCGGAGCGGAATTTGGTGCGGCAGATTTCCGACACCTTTGACGATCTTTACCGCCGCTTAAACCGGCTGCGGTTTGAGGATATGAACGTGAACTTTCAAAAGCGCATAGAGGATTCGGAAGGAAACCTGTCACAGATCGAGCAGACAGCCAAGTCGCTGGTGATGACGGTGTCGGGCGGCAGCCATATCTGGCGGCAAGATACTGTGCCGGAGCCGCCCGATTTTAACCCGTTGTACGGCGACCTTTGGTATGACACCGATGATGGGGACAGGTGCTACAAGTATGAGGCCGGGCAGTGGAAGCTTGTATCCCACACCAACGTTATGAGCGCGATACAAAACCTGGCGTCAGTGACGGTCACGCCGGAAACAGTGGCCGCTACGGTTCAAAGCCAGATACAGACGACGATTATACCCATGATTGGCTACCGGGTTGAAATTCTGTCGGATTACGGCACGGTGCTGACTGAACGCATACCGCAGACGGTATTGACCGCGCAGATTATGCAGGGCAATGAGGATGTAACCGCTCAGATCGACCAAAGCCGGTTTCACTGGACCCGCAAAAGCGCGGATGCGGCGGCGGATGATTTGTGGAACCAGGCACATCATGGCATGAAAAGCATCACCGTAGGCACGCCGGATGTGCACTTGGAGGCGACCTTTCATTGCGATATCACGGAGGGATAGCATGGCGATTGTAGCAACTGGCGCAAAGACCATTGTGGATTTGACCGATGGAAAAATGCTCTATGCAACCCTTGGCAGCAACCAGGCCAAGGTGCAGGTATATGACGCAGAGCAGGCGGGCGGGACATACTTTCCCGACTGGTCAAGCGAGGAAGGGAAGCTGGTCGTCACACCCGCTCTTTATCTGAATCAGACCGCCCTCCCGCTGACGGCCACGGGGCTTACCGTTACCTTTACGCGAAGGGAAGGCAGCCAGGCGGAAGCCCCGCTTGCCGACAACGAAACGGCAGCTGGCGGCATACTGACTGTTGACGCTAACAAGCTGGCTTTGGTGGAAGGCGGGCTGCTGAGCTATATTGCCCGCGCGGCGTATCTGGACCCATATACACAGCAAACGATTCATGCTTCTGCCGATATCACCTTTACCCTTTTAAAAACGGGCGTGCACGCAAAGCTTGTATGGATTATGGGGGAGCAGGTTTTCAAGTATGACGCGCAGGGCGTTGTATCGCCTGCGCAAATTACCCTGATGGCCAGGACAACGAATGCATCCATATCCAAATGGCAGTTTTATGATGGCAGTACATGGCTGGATTATCCTGATACGCCGGAGAACGAAAGCATCACCGCCCAAACACTTATTGTAAAGCCCGATCACAAGACGCCCGAACAGGCGTCTGTATTTGTAAATGGGGTAGCCACACTGAAAGTGCTGACCGATACGGCAGGCGTGGAAGACGTGGCGAGCATTGCCAAGGTGTGGGATGGTGCTGCGGGAATAAAGGGCCAGGGCGCCTATCAGGCCGTGATACAATCCACCGGCGGGGATGTGTTTAAATGCGGCGCGGGTCAAGCATGCCTGACTTGCAGGGTGTGGCAGGGCGGCGAGGAAGCGGACCCGCCAAGGTCCCTTGTGTATCAGGAGACTGATCCGGCTGGGGCGGCGGGGGACTTTTACTATCAATTTTCTGAAGGCACGCCACAGGTCGCCCTGATGCGCTTTAGCGGTACGGGGTGGGAAGATGTGACGGACAATCCTGATTACGGGCATGCCAAAGCGTATACCTGGTACCGCAGGGACAAGGATGGCGCACCCATGGATGAGGGCGGCGTTTTTGCCACCGGAAAGGTGATTTATGTTGACGGCGAGGCTGTGCAAGTTAAAACAACGTTCACATGCGAGGTGGGATAAATGATCTGTTCTGCGCAGTACACCATACGCGACGCATCGGATGTACATGTTGGCCCCATGGAACCTTCGCCGGTTATCGGCGAACAATTGTGGCTGGATACCAGCGTTTCTCCCAATCTGCTCAAGCGGTGGACAGGCTCTGGCTGGATGCCGGCCAGCAACCGCACCATTGTAGATAACAATCCAGCGACTACTGGGTATTTTGCGGGCGATATGTGTATCAAGCCGGCGGAGGGAAACAAGCTGTACCGGTTTGATGGGTTGGCCTGGGTGTTGTATCAGGACCAATCCATTCCGGTATTGAGCTCAGCGGTAGAAAACATGATGCTGGCCCTGTCTGGCGGCTCGACCATTTTCCATCAGTATGACGCACCGCAGGCGGGCATCGGCAAGGGTGACCTTTGGTATGACACAAATGACAATAACAAGTGTTACCGGTATGATGGCGGCGCATGGGTGCAAACAAGCTTTACCAATGTGATTGAAACCATTGAGAAGGTAGCGGAAACAGTGCATACAGATGATGAGATTGTTTCCACTGTGCGCAGCTCCGCCGTATACACGGCCGACATGAATGCCAAGGCCAACAGCAGCGACATTGCCGATATGGCGACCAAGGCGTATGTCAGTACCATAAACGCATCCGAAATCGCCCAGCGCAATGATGCCATCAGCATCGCCATTTCAACGGAAAAGCAGCGTGCCGAGGCGGTTGAAGGGGCCATCAGAACCTTTACGGATCTTGCCAAGACATACTTTGATTTTATTGAGGCAGGACTTTCGATTTCCAAGGAAGGAAGCGACTTTTCTGTTTTGATTTCCAATAACAGGTTGTCTTTTTTGCAGGGAACCACGGAGGTGGCTTATCTTTCCGACAGCAAACTGTATATTACACATGCACAGGTGAAGAATACGCTGACCATTGGCAGCGCCGGCGATGGAAAGGGATACACGGACATCGCTGCTGAAACCAATGGACTTTGCGCTACATGGAGGGCAACATAATGGCTTGGAGCAATGTAAGTTCTGTTCCCAATTTCAGCCTGTCCAGTAGCTGGAAGGGCTATAACCAAGGGTCTGGCCCCTATTATTCCACGCCTTCCACGGCTTCTGGCACGAAGACATTTGACACAAGCGGCATACCGCAAAATTCTGCCATTCATTCGGCATCTCTGAGCGCAACCCTTGGCTCGCCTTACACAGGGTCGGCTGTCAGGCGTGTTAACGGAACCGGCTGGAGTGGAACCTATGACGCGCTAGGCGACTTGCAGGCGCTGGGCGGCAGCTTTGCGGGGGGAGCAAGCTTCACATTTTCCTTTCGGGCCAACGGCGGTCAAGGCTCTGTTTCCAGCGCCGGCTCCTCCCACTCCTCTTCTTTAACCCATTCCGATGTGACGTTGGCAGTGTCGTATACGCCGCCCCATACCCCGCCATCCGTTTCCGGAGTGAAAATAAATGGCAGCACCGCATATCAGTACGCGCCGGCATCCTCCGGCGTCACGTTAAGCTGGGCAGGCACCAATGGCAGTTATAATGCGATATCGGGTTATTTGGTTTATGTAAGCGTGAATGGCGGCGGCTATACTCTTTTGGCATCCGGTGTAACGGGAACATCCTTGGTGGTGGCGGCACCGGCCAGTGCGGGGCATTACCATGAATATTATGTGGTGGCAGCCGGCGAGTTTTCCAATAGTGACGCCGCGTACAGCACCCGGCTGTATGCATATTCCAGCCTTACTGCGCCTGGCAGCGTAGCCCTTTCGGCCGCTGGGGCCATGCCCGGTGCAGCGGTAACCTTATCCTGGTTTGGCGCTGCGGCGGGAACAGGCGTATCCATTGCGAACTATTCCATCAGGCGGTCAACCAGCGCAGGTGGGGCGTATACAGAGGTCGCTACAATTCCATCCTCCCCGCTGTCCTTTACCGCGCCGGCTGCGGCTGGAACCTACTATTATAAGGTACTGGCCTATAGCAGCGTGCCGGGGTATGACAGCGGGCTATCAGCCGCCTATGCAGAGCTTGCGGTGCAAGACCCCAAATCCACAGTAACGCTTTCTCGCAGTACAGTGCCAATGGACGGGGTATCGCAGATCACCGCAAGCATTCAAAGAGCCAATGCCGCCTTTACCCACAGTGTACGCTGGTATGTGGATGGCACAAACACGGAAACACACGAATTGGATAGCCAGACCACATCGGACACCTTAACCGTTATGCCAAAGTGGATTGGCTCGTTCCCCAATGCCAGAGAGGGCTATGCCTACTGCGAACTGACCACCAGATCTGGCGGTGCTGTGATAGGCACGGAGACGGTGCGCTTTCAGGTAACAGTGCCCCATACAGTTTTACCGAATGTTTCTTTGGTCTTCACCCCAACCAACCCCTTCAATGGCCTTTACTTAAAAGGCGTAAGCAGCGTCACTGCCACCGCTGTTGCCTCTGGGGTATACAATAGCACAATCACCAGTTATAGCCTGGTCGGCAACGCCAAATCTGTAGATACTGCATCAATGACCACCGGCGCGCTGACGACCGTTGGCATCAATACGTTTACTGCTACGGTGGAAGACAGCCGGCAAAACAGGAGGACTGTAAGCAATACAATTACAGTTACCGACTATAGCAAGCCCGTTATTACAAACGTATCCTGCAAAAGAACCCTGGCAAATATGTCACCAAACAATGATGGCACCTGCATCACTGTAAGTGCAGAATTTTATGCAAGCAGTGTACCTGGAAATGCCATTGCTGCTTCTTGGGTGAAATACAGGCGGGCGGGATCAACTGCCTGGCTGCCTAGCGGGACAGAGGGAATTGCACTGACCAGCGATGAACCCAAGATTTTGGCAACCGGGATCGGCCTTGAATATGGCTATGAAGTGGAGTTCACCTTAGTGGATAAGGTAGGGCAGTCTACACCCTATTATGGCTTCGTTCCTCCATCCACCAGGCTATTTGATCTGCGTACCACCAGAGCGGCATTGGGCAGGCTGGCTGCGACGGATAAACGGTTTATGCTTCCGGAGGATTGGGATATTGAGCATAAGGGGCAGACGCTGGATGAGAGGTTTTCCAGATCTGACCATACACATGGTTATGCTGCATCCAATGTTGCCGGCGGTCCCGCCAATACTTTGCTGGGCAGCTATACATATAGTGGCGGTCAACAGCCACCTAATTACTTTGGGAGAAACAAAGTTGGCTGCCTAATGATGAATACTCCGGTCAATGGAAACGGCAATTATAAGGATTGGCTAATCATGGATGGGTATAACGGGGATGATGTTGGTGGTGGCACTGCCTTTGGAGTGGATAGGCAGTCTATGCGGGCATTCATCATGGGCAGTGATGCCGCACGTACGGCATGGACTCGGTCTGCTGAATTGGTCACAACAGCAAACATGGTCAACCTCATCTACCCCATAGGCAGCATTTATATGTCCACCAGCGCCACTAACCCAGGCAGCTTATTCGGCGGTTCTTGGGAGCGTTACGCTCTGGGCCGTGTGTTGGTGGGCGTCAGCGAGGGCGAAGGGGAATGGTATTTTGCGGGCCAGGCAGGCGGTGCAAAATATCATACACTGACTGCCAATGAAATGCCTGTGCACAGCCATGGACAAGATGCGCATAACCATGGAGGTGGTACAGGAGGCCAGTCTAGCAATCACTCCCACAGAATTGGAAGCCGCGTCCTAAATGATGGTGGCATGTATGTGGTTGATAGGCAAGTAACAAGTGCTGGTTATTATGGTACGGAGACTGGCGCCTATACAGATGGAGCAAATGCAGACCACTATCACGGCATACCGGCTGCACAGCCCGGTATATGGAACAATGGCAGCGGTTGGGGTCACAACAACATGCAGCCCTATATTGCCGTCTATATCTGGCGGCGCATTGGGTAAGGAGGGATTTTATGAAAATTGTTTCCGGTAGTATGACCATGGAGGTACAGAGCATTTTTTCTGAGCACCTGTATGCCGATGGCTCGGTAAGGCCGGTGCTGCGCATGCGTTTTTCGCAGCTGCCCACGACAGAGCAGGTGGAGGCACTGTGCGCAAATCCGATTCAGGTCAAGGATGATAGCGGCCAGGCGGTCAGTGCTTATGAAGGATATAACACCCTTTTGGATTGCAGCCTGGCCATGGTCATGTCGGGCGGTACGGAAAAAGAGATTGAGTTGCTGACAAACCGGCTTGCACAGTTGGAAAAAACGCAGCGCACACTCGAAAGTGAAAACGCGGCGCTGGAGGCTGAAAAGGCGGCATTGCAAAGCTTTTTCAGTGGACAAAGCCCTGATCCGCTGCTGAACAGCGCGCAGTAGGAGCCGTAAATGAATACAGCTGATACTATTCGTCAGTGGGCGCTCTCAAAGGTTGGGAGCGCCTACATTTTTGCCGCAAATGGGCAAAAGTGCACCCCTGCCTTTCGGCAGCGGCAAATGGAAAGCAAGCCTAACTACGCGGCTAATATCAAAAAATACTGCCCGGTGTTATTGGGAAAAAAAGCGGATTGCGCCGGCTGTCCTTACAAGGATAGGCCGGCGTACGACTGTTCCGGGCTAACCAAGGAAGCGGCAAAGCTTATTGGCATGGCCGTGCCTCACGGCGCCAGCGGCCAGTGGAAGGGTGCTTATTGGGATAGCAAGGGTACCATTGATCAAATGCCCATGGACAAGGTCTGTTTCGTGTTTAACGCAATGGACTCGGCAAGCCCTATGGGCCATGTGGGCATTTATCTTGGCGATGGCTTTGTGGTGGATGCCAGGGGCCACGCCCAGGGAGTCGTGCATACCAGGTTTTCAACCTATGGGTGGGACCATTTCGCAGTACTTCATGGAATGACGGAAGGGGAGGTGGATCAGGTGAGCAATTTGGCGGTTTCAAGCAGAGGTCCAGAGGTTGAAAAACTTCAGTCCATGCTCAATGAAGCAGGGTTTGATTGCGGAGGGGTGGACGGCATTTTCGGTCCCAAAACGGAAGGGGCGGTCAAGGCGCTGCAGGCCTATGCCGGCTTACCGTCAACCGGCATAGTGGATGATACTACCCGCCAGGCATTGGAAAATGCTCTTGGCAATCTGGAACCGGACAGCGCAAAGGCCTTGGCTCAGGCGGTGTACGGGGTCATCAAAAATTATTTGTGAAGCTTCGCAAAAGGCTCTTTTGCGCTTCTTGCGCTTTTGCAGAATTTCATGGTTTTTTTACATTGGCCGGTACCTTGCTTGTCCAGTGTAAAGCCACGGGCAAGAAGCTCTGTAAAGGAAAGGAGCTGTAACGAAATCCTTCCGAAACCGCCGGGGTAATGCCCGATTCATCAGGCGAAGCCTGTCGCCGGAATGAGAGGCTTTTTCCCCTCGTTTCTCCCTTTGGACACAAAAAATCTGACTTGTGAGGGATACACCATGGACATTGTAAAGGATTATTGGTGGTTGATGACAGCCCTGTTGGCGGGCATCGGCTACATTGCTTCCACCGCGGTCAAGGCCCACGATCTGTTGCGCAGGCTGACTGTGGTGGAGGCGCGTCAAAAGCAGGAGCGGGAGGACATCGCTATGCTTTTGCAGGCCCAGTTTGCCACGCTGGATGGGCTCAAGCAGCTCAATTGTAACGGAACTGTTTCCAAAACCCACGAAACCATGCAGCAGTATGTGCTGTCACGACACTAACAAAAGGAGAAAAAACATGCAGAACCGCTTTACTTCCTGGGTATTCTGGGCAGCCATTGCTGCCCAGCTTCTTTCCGTATTGGTCATTTTGGGCGTAATCACGCCCACCCAGTCCGAT
This sequence comes from Bacillota bacterium, assembly GCA_023398575.1. GTDB lineage: Bacteria > Bacillota > Clostridia > Christensenellales > Aristaeellaceae > JAEWAH01. The sequence goes on from JAEWSC010000024.1 coordinate 27,043, forward strand.
GTGATCAACGGTGTGATTACAGCCCTTTTACAGGCCTTTGTGGCCTTTGGCATACTCAACAATCCCACGGATGCTCAGCATTTTTAAGGAGGGGTGCACATGGCCAGCTATAACCTGGACAGCCTGATGGCGGATTTGAAGCGCAATACCTATACTTCCAAGTCAGCTCAAGAGCTGCAAAGGGAGGCGGATGACCGGTACGCCTCCGTCTACGCCCAAAAGAACCTGGCAGCGCAGCAGGCCGCGGATACTGCGGCCCTGGCTCTGGATCGCCAGCTTGCCAGCTTGGGTACGGTATCTGGCAAGCAACGGGAAGCCAGTCAAAAGGCCTACGGCCAGACTTATGCCCAGGCCAACCGCCAGTCTGGCAGCCGGGGCATGTATCGCTCCAGCTTCAACAATACGATTCTTGCCAACATTGCCATTGCCGGCAATAAGGCCCAACAGGACATTAATGATCAGGAAGCCATTACCCGCATGGGCCTGGAAGATCAAAAAACGCTGCTGGCGAGGCACTTGGGCGATCAGCAGCGCTTGAATGCCGAAAGCCGCATCAGCGACACCAATGCTTACCTGGATCAGCTTACGGACCGGGAGTACACCCGCGATCAGGCGGCCATTGACAAGAGCAATGCCCTGGCCCAGCAATTGTATTTGTACGACTATCAAAACAAACGGGATCAGGCATCCGACCAGCAGTGGTTGACCCAGCTTAACGAAGGCATACGCCAGTTTGATATCGCTCAGATGGAGAGCCAGCGGCAGTTTAATGAAAACCTGTCCGAAAACAGGCGTCAGTATGATACCACTTTTACGGAGGGTCAGCGCCAGTATGACAACAGCTTTGCGGAAAATCAGCGGCAGTACAATGCCAACCTGGACGAAAACAGGCGCCAGTATGACTTGAGCTTTTATGAGGGCCAGCGCCAGTATGACAACACCATGAATGAAAACAGGCGCCAGTACGACATGGGCTACAATGAAAACCAGCGTCAGTACGATGCGACAATGCTGTACAACCGCGATCAACTGGCGGAAAACAAGCGCCAGTATGATACCACCCAAACAGAAACAGTCCGGCAGTTTGACGTTTTGCATCCTCCCAAGAAAAAAAGTGCGAAAAGATAGATCATTACGCTTACAATCAACCAGTGCTTTAAGGGCGGCCGGCCGATGCTGCCTGCAATGAAAGCAGAGGCGGAGAGCGGCCGGCATTTTACTTTCCTTTTTTTAATGTGGATGCGGGCCGGTCGGCGATAATCAAGGAGGAGCAGAACATGCCGGATAAACTCACCCAGGAAGAGCAGGATCAGCAGGAGAAGCGGCGCAGGCAGGCTAAGCAGGTAGACAGGAATAGAATCACCCAATGGAAAGCACCCGAAGTCAAGTATGCATGGGTCGATCCGCCAAAGCAGGACAAATATGAACCGAGAGTTGCTCCGCTGCCAAATGACAATGGACAAACGCCGGAAGTGGTGCGTCTTCCCTTTGATCCCAGCAAACCTGATCAAAACCAAAGGATGCCCTATCTCATCGATAGGGAGTCTGCGCCACAGACAGGGCAAAATAGAAGACAAACCCCCGCCAGCATAGCCCCCAAGCAGCGTATACCCGAGTGGACGCAGCAGCAAAAAGCGCAGGAGATAAAACCCCCTGCGCTTTTTGATTACACCTCGCCCCTTTCAAAGGGCCTGGCGAAGATACTTTCCATTTCCAATGAAAATCCCAGGGAGGCCGACCGGCTGCAACAGTTTGTGCAGCAATCCGCAAAGAACCCGGATAGCCCTTACTGGCGGCCTTATGCCAGGCCTACCAATGGGGTGCCGATACAGGAGCTGCAGAAGCTGGGCGTGGACACATCGAACCTTAACCGGGATTGGTTTGCGAAAAACGCCTGGCTTGGGCAATATGTGTACGTAGGTACATCCGGTCTGCCGGTACAACCTAAGGACGACAGCAGCAAGGAAGAAAAGGCGGGTTATTACTATACCCGGCTTATGCATGCCCAGAATACAACCGATCGGGCGGAGATGGAGCTTGCTGGCCTCAAGCGGGAAATTGGCTACTGGGCAAACCGCAGGGACAGGAATTATTCCGATGGGGAAGTGCTCAGCCGCATCGACTGGAGGAATTATCCCACCTTGTCCCTGCTGCGGGTGGATGGGCAGCAGGGCCTGCCAACGGAAGTGAACAAACCCATTGATTTTGACGATGATACGGAACTGGGCATGCTGTGGTCTGCCCGCAATAAAAAAACCAGCGGCAGCCATACCATGGATGCGGCATGGTATGCCCTGGGCGAGGGGACGCAGTATCAGCCGGATGATGTGGTTCGGGCGATGCATGACCCCGGCAGCCCGGCCTATCACCCCTATGCCCTGGGCAGCACCGTAGATGAGCCTGCCCAGTATTTTGGGGTGGACGCGTTTGACAAAAGCTGGCTGCAAAAGAACCGGCGCATTCTGGATAGCGGCAACAAAACCGCCAAGTTCATGTACAACACCGTGTACGATGCGGAACGCTTCACCCGCCAGGCGGAAGCGGAGCTGAAGGACCTTACAGGTACCGTTAATGCAAAGCTGGACCAGGCCTTCGCATGGGGAAAGGCAGATGGGGAAGGCATCCTGCGGGATACTTATGAAAACTACCCCGCTCTGCGCCGTATGGATGAAGGGCGCTCAAGCGGCAAGCTGCCGCTGCTGACACGGCCCGTCATTTACCGGCAGGAGGACATCGCCGCCCAGGTGCAAAAGCAGGCGGATATTCTCAATAAACGCATGGGCAGCACCCAAAACAGCAATGACCTGCAAGCCGCCGCGCAAAACGAAAAGGCGGCGGAGATTGCCGCCCAGGGCAGCGCCCTGCAATTGGACATCGCGCCCAAAAGCCGTACGGCCCGCAAAAACCTGCTTTGGGAGGATGGGCTGCTGGCGGGGGTTTCACCCTCTATGCAAAGCGCTGGTTTCCCGCCGACAGAGGAGGGGGCGGTATCGGCAGCGACCAGGGGAATCCTGCGTACCGCACTGAGCGGAGAAGATGAGGCGGAAAATCAGCCGGCCCAGGCAGGCATAAGCCGCATGGCGGATATGCTGCTGAATATCAAGGAAGAAGCCGCAGGCAAAATCGCCTCGTTCTTTGGCGCAGTGACGGGAAAGAGCGCAACCGCCCGGCCAGGCACGGCTGGGCTTGTGTCTTTAATAGTAGAAACAGGTGCAGACGTTCTTGGCACCCTCACCAAACATCTGCTGGAAGAGGAGGATCACTCCCTTCCCTTTTTGCAAACCCTATCCGGGCTTTTGCAGCTTCGCCGTGCCGCCACCGGCGAAGATACGGATGCGGAGAAAATGACAGGTAAGGCACTGGCGGGAGCCGTAGCTGGCAGCCTGTCCGGCGCGCAAGTGAAAACAGGCAATATGGCCTTTGATGGCATAGCCACCGTGGCCGCGCAAAGCGGAAGCAGTGTGGAAACGGCACAAAAGCGCTGGGGTAATGCCGGGGTCAACTATTTTGCCAATCTGACGGCGGCCGGCCGGGGCGATGTTGCCGCCATTTTACAAACCCTGCCCAGCTATGCAAAATCGGTGGTCGTTGCCGAGCAGAACATGCGCACCATGGCGCTGACTCCCGGCAAGCTCTACAGCCAGCTGATGGCACTGAAGCAGGATTTGCTAAGCCCTGAGATCACGCAAAACGCCATCCGGCGGGGGCGGCTGCAGGCGGAAAGCGCCTTGATAGGGCAAAAGGTTGCCGGGGGAGCCTTAGCTGGACTGTCCGTCTTTCAAAAGGAAGTGGACGATGCCAAGGCGCAAAGCGATAAAAACCTGTCTGCACTGGACCAGGCCAGGAAAAAGGAACAGGCCGTAACCAAACTACACACTGCGGCCAGCGCAAAATTCCTCGGCAACCTGGCGGATACTGCCGCAACAGACGACCTGCTGTCAGTCCTCGACCAATGGCAAGCGGCGAAGGAGAAACGCAAACAGGCAGAGCAGACAGTGGCAGATAGCCAAAATACGCTTGCAGTTGCCCAACAAAAGCTGCACGCAGAGAATCAGCAAATCATGGGAACCATCACGGCGCAGGTCAAGAGGGAGATCGATGAAAGACTGGCTAAAGCACGGGATATGCTTATACAAATGAGTGGGATTCCCCTGAATGTGAGCATCGATAGCGTTACCGCCCCAAATGATGTTTCATCTCTTGCATCTGTAGATGGAAACAGTATAATAAAGGAAGATCGTCGTCCGTTGGAATCTGACACTGGAACCCTCCTGCCAGGCACGGAAATGATACCCTTCCGTGCACTGGCTTTCGCGGGGGCGGCGACGGATGTGCAGTATGTAAATGGAGCTAAGAGCCAGTGGCCGCAACCTGGTGCCCCATTTGATGTGACAGATGAGCAAGGGAACATACAATATGGTGCAGATGGTGATGTGGATATTGAAATGATTGATAGTTACCCAAATGTAACGCCTAAACTTACGCCGACACCGGCACCAACCCCGACACCTTCTCCAACGCCTAAGCCGCCTGCGCCTGTGTATACACTCGATCTTGCGGGTAACTACGGCTTTAAAACGAATCAGAAGGCTTATCCTGGGGCCAATGAATCGACGTTGATGCCACTGGATTACTTGATGCAGGCACAGGCGCTGATGATTAGAGAAGAGTACACCTACTCCGGCGCCCAGGATATTTCCGGTAGCGGGAAAAGGTCTGAGTGTGTCGGCATGACCAGGCTGCCTGGGGTATCATGGTATCCTCCTGCTAAGAAAAAAGAGGGGAAGTATGTGGAAGACAGGTTTCCGCGGATGTTTACCACTGTGAGCGGGATGTACCGCAATTCCACCCATAAGGGTGAATTAACCGCCGATATAGAGAAATTCAATGGTATGCAGTTGATCACTAAGGATTTTACGCATGTTGTTACCTATTACAAAGAATTTTTTGATGGGGAGAAGATGCATTATGACGTGATCGTTCATATCGCCGGTAAAAAACATAAAAAGATTGACGAGAAGACGATGACCCCTGATGAGATCACAGAGGCAATAGCATATAATAAGGATATTGATCATGAAAATGAAGGAAAAAAGGCTGAAGTCATATCAATAGATAAGGCTATTGAAAAATACAATCTGGAATTTATATATTGGTGCGCACCAGACCATATCGATTATGGCGATCAAAAGATTCCTGGCACAGACAGGTTGCTGACCCCCAAAAAGCAATGGAAATGAGGTATCACCAATGAAAAAACTGCCCCTTCTGCTGTTATCCTTTGTCCTTGTGCTGCTCACAACTTTTGCGACGGCAGAAGGTCGCAGAATGAAGCATCTGGCAGGCTTTGTAGATTTTCTGGCAGCCGTGCAGGCAGATGGCACGGTAAAAGCTGCCGGAAACAATGCGCATGGTCAATGCGATACTTCTTCCTGGCAGGATGTGATAGCGGTTGCCGCTGGGCACAGCCATACCCTGGGGCTGAAATCCGATGGCACGGTATATGCAACCGGGGATAACAGCAATGGTCAATGTAACGTGCAGGACTGGACGGACATTGTAATGATTGCCGCCGGTGCATCAAAAAGTATCGGTTTGAAAAGCGATGGTACGGTAGTATACACCGGCTTTAGTTATGAGGATACAAGTCTTCTGGAGAACTGGCGCGATATCATATGGGTTGGGGCGGATTGGAGCTTTTGCGGGGTGGACAAAGACGGGAATGTTTTTGGTACGTTTGAATTTGATGTCAGTGGATTTCATAACGTGGTACAGGTCTATGAGGATTCCAATATGACCTTTGCGCTGACCAAAGAAGGTAGGGTGCAGATTACCAGCGAGTTCTATGACAATTATGAAACGGTAAACGAAATCAGCGCGGAATACTATGATAACATTCGTGAGATAGGAGGCTGCGGGCCGTATTTTGCGGCCCTTCGGCAGGATGGAACCGTGGACTGTGATTCAGCATTTTCTTTCATGGAAGACTGGGTGGATATCGTTGAAATTGAGGATGTCTTTGGTGTCAAATCGGACGGTTCTATTGTATATGTGGAAGGATATATAAACGATTTCACCCCCGAACAGCTGGCCGAAATCAGTACATGGAAGGTGATGGTGGACCCTAAGACTATTCCGGTACCTGCAGCGAAAATGGCGGCCCATAATGATGGATGCAGTTTTTTCTGCGCCCATGCCCCCCTACAAGCAAACAGAATATTTACAATTGTCTTGTAACAGCAGCATTCATTGTGATGTCGTCTATTTCTGCCTCAATATTACTTACTTATGAAATAGCAATTCATATACCCATCGCACCTTGCATCCAGTTTGCCAGGGTGCGTTTTCTTTTTTTGGTGAAGCATACATTTAGGTCTGATTTATACAGTCGTGCATCCCTTTACCTATCCAATAAAATCCTTGCAGGGAATCTGCCCAGGCGGCGTTTTCTTTGAATCCGGCCGATGCAAGCGCCGCGCAGGCGATACAGGATGCGCTGGATCATCTTCTTACGGCTTCCCTTGCGCGGACACAGGAGGACAAAGCCCTGTCTGGCAGTCAGGCGCTGCTTGCGGACGCGGATAAGAAGCTGAGGGAAGCACAGGCGCAGGCCAATGCACAATTGGAAAACCAGGCAAAGCATCTGCTGAACCTTGAGCGCGAAAAGTAGCTGAGTGCGCAAAAGGCAATACAACCCGGTGCTGATGCTCCCCAAAATGTGAGCCTCGATGGCAATACCCCCGTAAATGGTGCCGCTCCCCTTGCTCCGGGCAAGGAAAGCGGTATAATAAGGGAAGATGGAAAGTGGCTTCCATCCGGCGCTGTGATGACCCTGCCAGGCATAGGGAATGTTCCCTTCCGGGCACTGGCTTTCGCAGCCTGGGCATCCGCAATATTTGAAGCAAATAACCGGATTCCAAGGCAGGACTTCCGTCGCGCGATGTTTGCGAAGCTGTTGCAGTATTTTGAGTACATTGGCCCTGAATATGCTCAAAGAGCACGTGCGGAAATTGATGCAATACTCAGCATAGCGCCATTTGAAGATTAGGGTGCAATCTACAAGCAATAAGTGAAATCAAAGCAGCATACCGTACCCTGGCACACAGTTTGTTTGGGTGCGTTTTTCCTTTTTGGTGAAGCATACATTTGGACCGGGCAGGGTCAGCCGACATATCCCTTTGCCTATGCCGTCCCATCAAAATCACAAGAGAGGATCATCCAGCAGCACGCCGGATTTGGATACATCCGTTACCGTACAGCTGGCTGCGTTGAAACAGCAGGGCCTTTTGTCTCCATTTTGCAGTTTGGAGCAGGCCACCTCGATTCTTTTTTTGCGGGTCGCCGGGTTCTTGGTGGCGCGTATCCACCGCAGCCACTCCCACCGGGCTTTTGTGGTAAGGCCGTCCCACTGGCCGGTAAGGCTCTCTTTTTGGATAGCTTCCATTATATCCTCGGGAATCATCGGCTCCGGCCATACCTCACTTGGGTGTATAACAAAGGACAAGGTCTGGCCAAGCCCCCCTTCCTGCTCCTCGCCTAGTGCGTCGCTCATCTCCAGCCAATGGCCGCCTTTTCCATCCGGTTCCAGCGGCGCCTGGAACGCAGCGCCATTGATGAAGCCTTGCACCATCACCATGCCGCGGGAAGGCAGCCTTTCGCTTGCGCTTTGGGGAATGCGCACGATCTTCCGTGATGCAAGCTCTGATAAAGCTGCTTCAAAAGCAATGCCCATGGGAGTGCTCCTTTCAAACCTATGTGTTTTCATCAAGGGTTGTTCTTGCCCACTTACGATAAAGGCTCGTTTCGGTATTTCCGCCAAATCCATTTATTCAAATTCCATTTTGCTGCCTTCCAAATGGCAAGATGCTCCATTAGATGCTGCATCCTCTGTTTCTTTGAAAACGATTTGGATGGCATGAATGATTTGGGATAGAGGCTGCGCACCGCTTACCCGATGCTTTCCGTTGATAATCAGGCATGGAACGCCATTTATGCCATATCTCTTGGCAAGAAAGCAAATCTTCCTCCACAGCCTCCTTTGTTTTGCTCATGCCAGCCTGCTGCTTCCACTTTTCAAAGTCAATGCCGGTTTCCTTGACGCAATCCTCAATCACATGCTGCGCCTCAATGTTTCGGCCCTGTACAAAAAGTGCCCTTTGCAGGGCATCAAATACGTCCCAATATCCAGCGGAGCCTGCGGCAAAATAAGCCGCCTTACATGCCTCAAGTACGTTCATGGAACTGGGAAACGGAAAATCTGCCTGCCGCATTCCCGTAATATTAAACCGGTGGAGATCGTCATTTTCATTGGCATGCTCCCAATGCTCCAGTATTTCGTTCTTGGCTGCTTCTCTTGAGCCAAACATCCTGTCAAAATCATGTTCTGATTTGGCCAGGGCAAAAGACCGGTGCACTATTTCAATATCCGGCATCATCACTTGCAATTGCCGCATGCGATACGACATGGGAAAACAAAAGCTACATATGACATCGTGGAAAAACTCCACTTTCATGTTCTTCATCGTTTCATTCCTTTCAATAGGCTATGCCATCCTATTGCTTATTTCATACCCTGTTCTTCCCTTGGCAAAACAGACACATCCTTGGGAAAAAGGAAAGAGCGCAGCAAAACACATGCCCAGGCTGGTAAAACGGAGCAGGCTGTATATGGCCGTTTCCTTGTATTTCCGGTTTTGCGTGTGGTAATATCATGTCATACAAGGCTGCCTGCCGGTAGTATTCAGCGCCAAAGAGGCGCGGATGCTGCGGCAGGGGCCTTTTTCATTGCCCAAGGATAAAAGCAGACACAGGCAAACAGTAAAAACGGCGAATCAAGGAGGCGTAGTACATGCCAGATAAAATCACCCAGGAAGAGCAAGATCAGCTGGAGAAGCGGCGCAGGCAGGCGGCAAAGGTAGACTGGAATAAAATTGCCCAATGGAAAGCACCCGATGTCAAGTATGCATGGGTCGATCCGCCAAAGCAGGACAAATATGAACCGAGAGTTGCTCCGCTGCCAAATGACAATGGACAAACGCCGGAAGTGGTGCGACTCCCCTTTGATCCCAGCAAACCTGATCAAAACCAAAGGATGCCCTATCTCATCGATAGGGAGTCTGCGACACAGACCGAGCAAAGCAAAGATCAAAATTCCGCCAGCATAGCCCCCAAGCAGCGCATACCCGAGTGGATGCAGCAGCAAAAAGCGCAGGAGATAACACCCCCTGCGCGTTTTGATTACGCTTCGCCCCTTTCAAAGGGCTTGGCGAAGATACTTTCCATTTCCAATGAAAATCCCAGGGAGGCCGACCGGCTGCGAGGGTTTGTGCAGCAATCCGCAAAAGACCCGGACAGCCCCTACTGGCGGCCTTATGCCAGGCCTACCAATAATGTGCCAATGCAGGAGCTGCAAAAGCTGGGCGTGGACACATCAAATCTCAACCGGGATTGGTTTGAAAAAAACGCCTGGCTGAAGAAATATGTGCGCGTAGGTACATCCGGTCTGCCGATGCCCCCTAAAGACGACAGCAGCAAGGAAGAAAAGGCCGCCTACTACTATACCCGGCTCATGGATGCCCAGAATACAACCGACAGGGCAGAGATGGAGCTTACTGGCCTCAAGCGGGAAATTGGCTACTGGGCAAACCGCAAGGACAGAAACTATTCCGATGGGGAAGTATTGAGCCGCATCGAATGGAGGAATTATCCCACCTTGTCCCTGCTGCGGGCGGATGGGCAGCAGGGACTGCCAACGGAAGTGAACAAAGCCATTGATTTTGACGATGATACGGAACTGGGCATGCTGTGGTCTGCCCGCAATAAAAAAA
>JAEWSC010000075.1 GCA_023398575.1 Bacillota bacterium
CCTCGGGGTTTACCGCTTTGGTTTTCCAAGGGAGATATCTGACCGCTCTTTGGGTCCAACATAAAAGCAGCGCCATCTCTGGCGCTTCTCCCTTGCCAAACCTCCTGTACCGCTCGGGTCGCTCCCCCGCGTTGCCCTACCCTGCGCAGGAGTAAAAGCGGTAGTAGTTTTTTCCCAACTTTCAGAAAGTATTCCATTTACACGGATTTTGCGACACTCCCGGATATGCGCACTTTGGCATCATCCAGCAGCTTCAGACACTCCGGACTGGTGAAATGGCTGCCCTGATCACTGTTAATGATCTGTAAATGTTATGGCTGTTGCCGAAATCCTTCCCGGTATTCGCTGGGGGTAACCTGGTGGTATTTTTTAAAGCAGATTGCAAAGTAGCGCTGATTTTCATATCCTACGGCACTGGCAACATCCTGTATGCGTAGGTTCCCCTGTGAAAGAAGGCTCGCGGCTTTTTCCATGCGTACACGGGTCAGGTATTCCACAAAGCTTTCTCCAACGCATTGTTTGAAGATTTGACGTAGATAATTGACGCTCATAAACATTTGGGAGGCAATGAAGTCCAGACTGAAGTCGGCGTTGACATAATAGGTTCGCACATACTCCTGCACCTTCTGCGCTGTCATTTCTGTTCTTCCCAGCTTGCGCTGCTGATATTGTTCCCAGCATTTTTTTACAAAGGCTGCAAACGCCTGTTCTAACTGCGCAAGGCTTTCGCTTTTTTCCACATCCTCGTATAAAAGCATCCGGCTGATTTGGGAGAATTCTGCCCTGCCTTCCAGCATCTCGCCTTCGGCACGCATCATGGATAAGGCCACTTCCAAGATTTCTATCTTTAGAAGTCCGGCATTGGCAGCCTTCTGCTCCGCATAGTGTGCAAAGATTTTTTGCGACCATTCTAAAACCTTTGGGAGATCGTCAAATTTTATGCAGATCATAAGCTCTGTGATCAAACCAGACGGGCGATCGACTGGGTGTGCGCTTTGCATGCGAATATCCTCATAGTTGACAACGATGGACGTCCGCTCTCCAAAGGTGTACTCCAGCGCTTCCGCAGCTTCGCGGTAGGAATCAGGCAGTGAATCCGGCTTTGGGTATAAGCGCCCGATAGCTACAGACAGAGCTACCTGAAAATGGCGCTGGAAGCTATTCACCATTTTTTTCACCGCTCGGTTTACGGCTGAGAATGCCATTGCCGCATCCATTTCACGAACGCACAGCACCAGGGCAATGCTTTGCTGACGGACAAGGAATGGATAGGCTTTAGCCACTCCCTCAAAGAGGGAATCGGCAATGCGCAGGATCAGCACTTCCGTCAATTCTTGTTCGCGTGCTTCGTACTGATCGCTGGCGCTGCGGCTTAGCTTGATTAACACTGTACAGAATAAGCTTCCGGAAAAATCAAGACCAAAAAATTCTGCGCGTTCTTTGATAGACCCGCCGCGAACCAGACCATTGACCAAGCGCTCCAGATACCGCTCTCTAAGCGCCGGCAGATTCTCCTGCATATTTTGTGCCAGTTCCTCCAGGTTGCGCAGAAAATTTTCTCGCTTTTGCAGCTCACGCTTGATTTGGCGCATTGCTTTTTCAATTTCTTCCGGCAAAACAGGCTTGAGCAAGTATGCGGATACGCCCATGCGCATTGCGCGTTGGGCGTATTGAAATTCGCTGTGACCGCTGACAATGATCACCTTCATATCAGGGTTGCGCTCATAGCACTGTGAGATCAGCTCCAACCCGTCCATATGGGGCATGAATATATCGGTAATCAATATGTCAGGATCAAGGGTCTTTATCAAACGCAGTGCTGATTCTCCGTCTCCGGCAGTACCACATACTGTATATTCTTCCCCCAAGCTGCGTATAAAATCCGCGATGCCTTCCCGTATCAGAAGTTCATCTTCCGCGATGATAACCTTATACATCTATCTCCACCTCATTGGCAGTGATTTTGGGCATGACAATGGACGCTGTGATTCCTCCGCCCTCACGCAACGCATAGCGCAAACCGTATTCAGGGCCAAAGGCCAGGCGTATACGTTCATTGATGTTGAAAATGCCATAACCATCTTCACCGGCGCGGTCGCCGTGTGCCAGCTTTTCGTTAAGCCGTTCTATTTGCTTCCGGCTCATCCCAGGCCCATCATCGCTGACTAGGATGAGGATATCTTCACCATTTTCATGTAAAACGGCGGAAATCCAAATTTGCCCGATGCCTTCCTTTTCCTTGATTCCGTGATAAATGGCGTTTTCGACCAGGGGCTGCACAATCAGCTTGACGCACATCACTTGTTTCAAGTCAGTTCCGCAGTCAATCGAGTAAGAAAGCTTGTCCCGGTAACGTATCTTCTGGATGGACAGGTAGCTTTCTGCTTGCAGCAATTCCTTTTCCAACGGCAGACATTCTTTTCCGCTATTGAGAGATAGCTCAAAAAACGCACCAAGGGCTTTGCTCATCTGGCTAATTTCCCTTGCGCCTGCACGTTCGGCCATCCAGACGATAGAGTTGAGCGTATTGTACAGAAAGTGCGGATTGATTTGAGCTTGCAGCGCTTTCAACTCAGCCTTGCGCTTTTGCGTCTGCTCTTTCTGAACCTGTATCTTCTCTTCTTCCAGCTCATGAATGGTTTCATTCAGCTGTCCAATCAGGCTTTTGATTTCATCAATCATGAAGTTGAATTTGCGGCCCAGCGCGCCTATCTCATCTTGCTTGCCATACTCAAAATGGATGTCAAAATTTTTCCCAGATACCTTCTGCATTGTTTTTTCCAGCCGCTGCAAGGGACGGGTGACTGAGCGAGCCAGAACAATGGCCGCCCATACGCACATAAATGTGCTGATGGCTGCTATACCAACAGATACACGGGTAGCTGCAGTCAAGCTTGTGAACATTTCCTTCTGACTGCGGACGGTCACCGTTACCCATGGACTGAAGGCGGAATCATTGAAAAACAGGTAGTAAGCATCATTCTCTCCCTGGACCTTGAGATATCCTGGCCCGTTTTGCTCCTGCGTGTCCTTTAGAAAGGAATCCTGCATAAGGTTGTCTACGCCAAGATCATTGATGCTTATCAATATGTTACCTGTATCACGGTGGTAAATGAACACATTGCCTTCGTCAAAGGTGACCAGTTTTCTGGCATAATTTAGAATGCGCTCTTTATGCAGCGCCACTACAACATGAATCAATTGGTTATAGTACCCTGGCTGGAATGCCAGAACCAGCGGGATGCTGTCGCTTTGGTAGCGGTATAGGCTTTCCATTTTCTGGTCGCCCCAATATTGTCCCGGCTGATCGGCGCCTAAAGGCGGATTGGCGCTTTTACTGCTATCGTCCAGGTCTATCTTACGCACCAGCGTATTGTCAATAAAGTCTCCCCGAACGGTGTGCACATAGACAGATGCAATAAAATCGTTGCTCAAGCGCAGGATATTGAGTTCATTGGAGACCTCGGTCACGGCCGCAGCGTAGGAAGCTGAATTTCCGCTGAGCATATACCTCACAAAATTCGAATTTTGGCCAAAGTTGAAAATGTCTGCGTTCATGGTGTTGAATACACTGCGTATTACACTGCGCAGACGGCTGTCCATGTATTCCGACAGCAGGCGTGATGTATCTTTGCTGGCATTGATGGTAGATTCCATTGTTTGCCGAAAAGTATAGGCGTAATAAAATGCTTGGGTGGACACTGCGACAAACAGTACCAGCAATATGCTGACAAACGCAATCTTGTTGCGAAGTTTCATGACGGAATCCACCTCTTACTTGCATATGAATAAACAGCTTAACGGTATTATTATCCTATCGTTTCGCAAGTGAAAATGCAAGTAGAGAGAAATGAACATCGATCCTAAGAATCTTATACATAAACCCTTTGTATTTTTGCTTCCGCTTCCCGATAAAAGCCTATACAATCAATGCATTAGGATGTGCAACACGTTTGAAGGATCTTGATACCGAGTATCCAACGCGTAAGGAATAACGAGGACGTACAGGGAAGTACAGCATTATCAGCCAAGGAGGCCCTATATTCATGATTGATGTTGCAATGCAGCTGCCGGTCCGTTCCGGCTATGATGTTATTGTTCTTGGAGGCGGCCCGGCCGGGGTTACTGCTGCTGCCGCAGCTGCCCGGGAAGGAGCACGGACATTGCTGATAGAGCAAACCGGCTGTCTTGGCGGGATGGCTACCAATGGCCTTGTTTCTGTGTTTGCGCCATATGCGGATGGACGGCGGTTGGTGTATGCCGGGCTGGCGGAGCGTATTTTGGAAGAGACAAAAAAGGCGCTGCCGCATATTCACCCGGAGGATACCCGGTGGGTAGCTGCCGATCCGGAATACCTTAAGGTTGTGATGGATGACCTGGTCATGGATTCCGGAGCGGAAATTCTTTTTTTCTCTACTTTCTGCGGTGTGCGCATGCGGAATGAGCGGCAAGTGGAAGGTGTGATAATCGCCAACAAGGATGGCCTTACACTGTATACCGCCAGGCTCTTTGTCGATTGTACCGGCGATGCTGATCTGGCGGCATGGGCCGGTGCAGAATTCCATAAGGGCGATGATGACGGAGTTTTGCAGCCGGCCACCCTATGCTTTACGCTGGCCAACGTGGATACTTATACCTATCTGAACAGCCAAAAGCTCCATCCCATGTACAAGGACAGCCCCATATATGATATTGTGGCTTCCGGCAAATACCCACTGATCCCTGATACGCATATATGCAATCAACTGGGTGGTCCGGGGATTGTGGGCTTTAATGCAGGGCACCTATGGGAGGTGGATGGCACCGATGCCGTGTCCCTTTCCCGGGCTATGCTCAAGGGCCGAAAGCTGGCAAGTGAGATTACCCGGGCACTGAAGGAAAAAGTACCCGGTAGTTTTGCCGGCGCCCATCTGGTGGCTACAGGAGCACTCATGGGTACACGAGAGTCGCGGCGCATTGTGGGAGACTATTGCCTTACCAAGGAGGATTATGCGCAGCGCCAGTCCTTCCCTGATGAAATAGGCCGTTCCTGCTATTATATAGATATTCATCTGACCCGAGATGAGGCTGCCCAGGGGAATTCTGCTTTCAGGGCAGAACCGGAGGGCAGATATAGCCGGTATGCGCAGGGGGAATCTCACGGCATTCCCTACAGGTGCCTGCTGCCTGCATCCTTGGATAATGTATTGGTTGCGGGCAAGACCATCAGCGCGGACAGGGCGATGCAGGGAGCGATTCGTGTGATGCCCGCCTGTTTTGTCATGGGCGAAGCGGCAGGCATTGCCGCCGCGATGGCTGCCTGGGGGGAGGGCATCACGCGCAAGGTGGATGTCCGGTCGCTAAGAGAAAGGATTAGTGCAAATGGCGGGTATATCACGTGATTTTTTTGTGCTAAAAATCACCATATCATCCTGATGGGAGGAATTTATTATGATGCTTCCCCTGTTGAACGGAAGTCAGGTCATACGCCGCTTTCCCGGGAATCCCATACTTTGCAAAAAGGACATTCCCTATGACAGCGAGCTTATTTTCAATGCGGGCGTTGCCAAGTATCAAGGCCAATATGTAATGGTATTCCGCAACGACTATGGCTACAGCGGCGGCAATTGCTTTGAGGGTACAAATCTGGGATTTGCCACAAGCCCGGACGGCATACAGTGGACAGCCGCGCCTACACCTTGCTGGAAGATAAAGGATCAGGAAATCAGCCGCGTTTACGATCCGCGCCTGACGGTACTGGAAGGCAAGATGTATATTTGCTTCGCAATGGATACCAGGCACGGACTGCGCGGTGGAATTGCCTGTACGGAGGACTTTTACCGCTACGATATTCTCAGCCTGTCTATTCCCGATAACCGCAATATGGTGCTTTTCCCTGAAAAAATCGGCGGCAGGTACATTCGCCTGGAACGGCCCTTTACAGTATACAGCCGCGGCAATGTGGACCGCTTTGATACCTGGATGTCCGCCTCGCCGGACCTTATCTACTGGGGAAATAGCTCCCTGGTGCTGGCGGTGGAGGATGTGCCCTTCGCCAATGACAAGATCGGTCCCGCAGCACCTCCCGTAAAGACGCCTAAGGGCTGGCTGACGCTGTTTCACGCTGTGGACATTGATAAAACACGCGGGAAAAACGGCTGGGAGGACTCTTGGCAAAAGCGATATACCGTCGGCATTATGCTCCTGGATACGGATGATCCTTCCCGCGTAATCGGCATGAGCAAGTCACCGTTGCTGGCGCCGCAAGCACCTTACGAACTGAATGGGTTCCGCAGTGACGTCATCTTCCCAGGCGGCATGATATTGGAGGACAGCGGCGAAGTGAAGATTTACTACGGTGCATCTGATACGGTTGAATGTCTGGCGACGGCTGATGTGGGCGATTTGCTTGCGCTGTGCATACAAAAGCGTTGACTGCATCGCATGCCTGAACTTCGATCAAAATCGAACATATAACCTAAGGAAATTCTATTCTTTCTGTCTAATTTCTTTATTACAATAAATGCAGCAAGGCGGCAGGGCATTTCCTGTACGCAAAGGAAAAATAAAAAAGGAGGGTCTCTACATGAAAAAATTAGTCTCGGCGGTTCTCGTGTTATCAATGGTTTTGGTAATGTTTGCCGCACTTTCAGCCGTGGCTGAGGGCAAGGCGGTAGAAATTGTGGTCTGGACAAAGGACCGCCATGATCAGGAATTCATGACCGGCAAGGTAGATGCTTTCAACAAGTTGCATGAAGGAAAGATTCGGATCGATTACCAAATCTATTCCGACAACTACCCGCAGACCATTGATATGGCGGCTTCCACCGACGAGCTGCCGGACATTCTGGTAACTACCACCAATAATATCAATGTGATTTATCAGGACAAGCTGGCCGATCTTTCTCCCTTCCTCACCGAGGAAGAGAAGGCTTTCTTTGGTGAAAGCGCTTTTGTAGAGAACTGGAACAAATTCGGTAGCAAAATTGTGTCCCTGCCGGCCACCGGAACCACTACCCGTCTTGTATACAACAAGGATATATTTGACCGTGTGGGCATTGCCAATCCTCCATCTACACTGGCAGAGCTGGTGGCCGATGCCAAGCTGATCTCCGAAAAGCTGAGCGGCGAGGGCGTCTATGGCTTCGCGCTTCCTCTGAAGAACCCCAGCAATGGGCTGACCCGCGGTGTTCAGTGGGCACCTTCACTGAGCGGCGCTCCAGTAAAGCTGGGCTTTGATTACACACAGGGCAAATTTGACTTCTCCTGCTATAAGCCGGTGATTGAGGCCATGCGTGAGATTTTTACCAGCAACGCCGCGTTCCCCGGATGTGAGCAGCTGGAAATTGATCCCCTTAGAACCCAGTTCGCCGATGGCAAAATCGGTATGTACATGACATACAACCACTCTGAATGGGGTGTCTATACCAAGCAATTCCCTACCGCCGTCAATTGGCAGTATGCGCCTCTTCCCTCGGTCGACGGAACCATTGTTGGCAGCCAGGATTTGTCCGCTGGAACATGGTTTGCTATTTCCGAACGGTGCCCCAACAAGGAGGCTGCCTGGGAAGTTCTGAAGATGTTCTATTCCAAGGAACTGCTTAGCGAGTACTATTCCCAGGGCTTGGGCGTAGTGGTGGTGAAGGCTGCCATTGACGGCGTTACCCCGCCTGAATCCATAGAGAAGGTTCCTTACATCGCCGTGCAGCCCACAGACAAAATTTGGCCGCCGGAGCCTAAGGGCATTGTCCCCGAAGGCAACGATTGGGGCAAAGATTTCGGCGATATTATCTTCGGCCTGCGGGATGACGTGGACGCCGTGATCCAAGATCTGAACGCCCGTTACAATGCTGCATATGATAAGGCCATTGCCGATGGAACGCATGTCCGTATCCAATACCCGAGCTTTCATCCGGCCGATCCGGCGGGAACCGCGATTAAATGATGAAGGGTACCTCATGACCGGGGTGGGGCAAGGGATGCATACGCTTCCTTCCCCACCCTGATTTATTGTAATTCGCCAATACCCGGAGGTGTGCATATGGAGAAGACTCAGGAAAGAAAGCTTTCGAGGTCTCGCCACAGAGGGCTTGGGCAGATATATGGCATGCTTGCGCCAAATCTAATTCTCTTCCTAATGATGTCGGTATATCCGGTCATCTGGGCGCTGCGCTACATGTTTTATGAGTATGATGGCCGCTATGTCGAAAAATTTGTTGGGGCAGCCAACTTTGTGCGCTTGTTTACCCGGGATCCAAAGTTCTGGATGGCAATCAAGACCACCTTTATATATGCAGGAGGTAAAATCCTTCTGGTTGTTCCGCTGGCCTTTGCGGTAGCGATTTTGCTCAATAAGCGCAAGCGCGTATATGGTGTGATACAGGCTGCCATATTTTCTCCCACTATCATGAGCTCGGCAGTGATGGCACTGGTGTTTTACCTGCTGTTCAACCTGTATAATGGGCAAATCAACAAATATTTGCTGGAGTCTGGGTTGATCGGGGCGCCATTGAACTGGCTGGGGAAGGATCTGGCGATTCTCACGGTCATTGTGGTGGCTGTATGGGGTGGACTGGGCAACTATATGGTGTATTTCCTGGCGGGTTTGCAGCAGGTACCAATGGAAATGTATGAATCGGCGGACATCGACGGCGCAGGCCCACTTCGAAAAATGTTTTCCATCACACTGCCCATGCTCGGGCCAGTGCTCAAGACGATCCTGATGCTGGCTTTATTGGCAGGATTTCAGGATTTTCAAAGCATTATGGTAATGACCGGCGGTGGTCCTTTTGACCGGACCAATGTCATGTTTTTGTATATTTACAATCTGTACTATCCGGCGGCCGATCTGGCGGGCACATTTGTGCCACAGTATGGATATGGCGCCGCGGCTAGTATCGTTTGTGCAGGCATCATTGGCGCTATCACCATCGCCTATAACATTATCAGCAGAAAATTGGATGAAATCTATTGATCTGGAAAGGAGGGTGCCTGATGCGAAACAAAAAAAGAAACACGCCTGTACAGGTGATGAAATGGATCTTTTTGTCGATAATGGTAGTGTTTACGCTGTATCCGGTGATTTATGCACTGATCGGTTCGTTAAAAACGAACTTTGAACTGACAAGCGGCAAAGCCTTCTTTCCTGAGCAGTGGCATTTTTCCAACTACGCCGATGCCTTTACCAAAGGAAATTTCGGCCTGTATACCATCAACAGCATCATTGTTGCTATAACGGTGACCCTGCTGGCGTTAGTCTCCACCTCGATGGCAGGCTATCTTCTGGCAAGGCATGATTTTCCAGGGAAAAAACTGATTATGGGCATGTATATGGCTTTTATGTTTATCGCATTGGGGTCTGTAACACTGTTTCCCATCTATGTTCTTCTTCGCGCGCTAGGGCTGACCAATGGTCTTTTGGGCATGTCCTTGGCCATTACCGGTGGTCAGACTAGCAATGTGCTGCTCATTATGAGCTTTACGAAAAGCATTCCAAAAGAATTGGATGAGGCCGCGTATATTGATGGCTGCAGCTTCTTCCAGGTGTATTGCCGCATCATCATCCATCTGATCAAGCCGGTGCTCGGTGTAGTGGCGCTGTTCTCCTTCCGCCTGGCATGGAATAATTATCTGATTCCCTTGGTCATGTCCATCGGAAAGCCTGCGCTGCGTACGCTGACTGTTGGCGTGGTGCAGCTGAAATATTCCAGCAATGCTGCTGCGGAATGGCATATTATGTTGGCCGGCGCCTCCATAGCGCTGCTGCCTGTACTCCTTGTCTATTTGCTTGCCAATAAGCAGTTCATTGCCGGC
This sequence comes from Bacillota bacterium, assembly GCA_023398575.1. Lineage (GTDB taxonomy): Bacteria > Bacillota > Clostridia > Christensenellales > Aristaeellaceae > JAEWAH01. The sequence goes on from JAEWSC010000075.1 coordinate 9,793, forward strand.
CTCACTGCTGGTGGTGTGAAAGGATAATAGCATGCTGCAATTCAGCCAGGAAGAGATTTTCCGCCTTCGAATGAAAGCGCAAGCGGATAAAACGTTTGTTCATACGCTTATGCGCGACGTGGAGCCAATGAAGCAGCATTTGCTGATCCCTAAAACAGGCATCGCTACCTGGGAAGGATTTTATGCTTGCCCCAAGGATTCGGTGCGCCTGACCTTCCGGCTGGATCAACCGCACAGGCATCTGTGCCCCGTCTGTCAAAGGGAGTGGGAAGGCGATATATATGACGGCGCATGGTGGCGGATTGTCAACCGAATAGCCAGCGATTCCTGTTACAAAGCTGCGTTGGTGTATCTGCTCACCGGGGATAGGGCCTATTTTTCACATGCCAAAGCAGTGCTGATGGAATACGCTCTTTATTACCCGGAATATGAGATTCATGGCGGTATTCCTTACAATAATCCCGGCAAGGCGAATGCACAAACCTTGTGTGACGCCGTCTGGATTCGCGGGCTACTGCAGGGATATGATATCATCCAGGATGTATTGGAGGAAGATGAACAGCAGTTTATCACGGCCAATTTATTTGAAATTGCCGGCGATTTTTTTAAGCGGTACAGATCCAATCAAATTCATAATCATGAGTGCATTGCCGATGCCACTGCGGCCATGTTGGGATTTTTGCTGGACCGCGAGGATTTGATAGCATTTGGCATATATGAGCAATATGGCCTCCGGTATCAATTGGAGCATGGCGTTCTGGCAGACGGATTTTGGTTTGAGGGAACTACCAGCTATCACTTTTACGCCATGGAGCAATTTATGGCATATGAGCTTTTCGCCCGAAATACATCCCATAGCTTTTTGAATGACGCGCGCTTTTTGGAGATACTGCGGTTTCCCGTAAATATACTGATGCCCGGCGGAAGGATACCGCTGCTCAACGATATTGGCGGTGTTCAGAATCTTTTTCACGGCAAGGAAAGTATCTATGAATTAGCGCAGGCCGTACACCCCTGTGAGGAATTCCGTTTTATTCTCAGCCGCTGCTATGAAGGGCGGGAACGCAGCAACTTGTTTGCATTTTTGTATGGCTGCGAAAATCTGAAAAGGCTGAACCAATGGCCGCAAACACCATACCATAGCAAGGATGGCTCCGGACTGACGACCATGTATGGGCCGGAAGGCCGTTTCCTGCTTGTCAAGCACGCACCCTTTGGCGGCGAGCACGATCACTATGACCGGCTCGGCATCCTGTTTGCCGCGTTGGGTAAAGATGTGCTGCCGGATATGGGTACTTGCCCCTACGGCGCGCCGCTGCATTATGCTTATTACAAAAATACAGGCGCGCACAATACTGTCTGTCTGAATGGAAAGAACCAGCCTCCGGCCAACTGCAGGGTGCATGCATACGAGTTGAAAAATGATCACACTTTTCTGGATGTATCCGTGACATGGGATGACAATTACAAGCCTCTTGACTCCTTTACCATCGTACAGTGGGACGCCAAAGCATATAAAGGGGCAAGTATACGCCGCAGGATCCATTGGTATGGCGATTTTTTTGTGGACATCGTGGAAGTATCTTCTTCCGTTGAAACCGATATTGATTGCATCCTGCATGTCCGCGGGCAGCGCTTAAGGCCGCATGGTGATGCATTTGTACATTCGCCCTGGGGGAAAGAGCCGCCCTACTGCTATCTCACAGATGCGCAGAAAACAACTTCCAGGGTACAGCGCTGGGATTGTGGCGACGGCATTCGGTTTGATCTGCGTCTGCTGGCGCCAGACAAGGATCTTGGCCTATATGCCATGCAGGGGTTTGACAATCCTTCGGATACAATGCTATCTTATCTAATTCAGCGTGTGTGTGCCACAAAGGCTTTATTCATCCAGGTCTGTGAAGCATACGGAGATAAAGGGCCCGCCATATACGATGCATATTATGACAGCAGCCTGCACATGGTTGTCGTCCAGCGATCGGATGGGCAGATTGCTCAGTTACTGGTCCTTTCTGGCGAGGGAGAGGTATCGGAAAACCGGTAAGGCCGGGAAGTTCATTTCAGGAATGGATATTCGTTTATTGTAAGAGCAGCGCGGTAGTTTAATATGTTGATGAGCAGTGACGCGATACGATGTTTAAATTACATGTACAGTCATATCCGGATCATTGAAGTAGCTTCCAAAAGTTAGACAAAAAGGCGAGTTAGGCAACCAGGAGAGCGTATCGTTTACCTCTAGTGCAAAATCGTAATTGGAGTAAAAATCGGAGTATGAAATAAATATAATTATATAAATAAAAACGTAAAAGGCTTCTGCAATTTTTCCAAAAACACTTGAAACACTCAAAAGGCATCGAAGGAAAAACGATCATACTGCCGGCATATACCCTTTTTGAATTCGGGGATTTTTGCGTGATATCCACCCCGTACATGGTAGTAAGGTGACGGAGAAATAATCGCCCCTGAGCCCTGTCTTCCGTAGGTAAACAAAAACGAAGGACCTGCATTCCGTTTAAGACCCATCCACATCCTTGCAGGGGCTCCGGGCGGAAATACCGATTCTTCGCCATGAGTGTGCATCCCGGCATTAATGTTGTCAAGCAAGCCAATGGTCGGTACCCACCACTTACATAATCAGATGAGAAGGACACAGGCCGACAGAAGGTCACGCCTGTGTTACACCGGATTGCGCGAGCCTCACCTCCCAGTTTCCAAGTTGCGAAAATGTAGTTCTCTGCCCGGTCGTTCAGCCCAGGCTCCAGGTATTTACCCCTACTCATGAAGAACAACACAATTTTGCATTAAGTGACCACTGAACCCAATTTTGGATTTGGTAATCGCCTTTAGCACTATTCGGAGCATGTCAGGTAATGGTCATAACGTAACACTGCGTCCTGATCTCCATAATCCCAAAATAGTTATTGATCCCGTGCCTGTGGGTCGTTGCCGCTCATTAAAAGGCGGCTTCTAATGCCACAAAAGGCCCGTTTTTTTGGCCGTACCTAGATTTTGCCCTTGTAAAGATTTCAAAAAAGGAATTTTCTCTATAAAACGGGCGATAGTGAGGTTCGAAAAGCTTCAGCATACAGAATAATGACCACCCCTAGGGTGTATGTGCGGCCTACGGGCCACCTTGTGAAAGTTGATGGGGGAATATATCGTATTGGAGAGTTACCCTGCTGGTTCGGCCCCTTTAAATTTCCAGGCTGTTATCCATCAGGGGTATGCTTGTGCCTTTTGTAGCCGCTCAAAGGGATGCTGAATGACTACACCCCCTATGCAGTGGCTGGCGTGTTCTATTGTGGTATCCCTCTTGGTCTACGACCCTTACCGGTGTGATATGTGAACATGGGGGATGTGGATACATAAGCAATACATTGCCAATCCTGCAGGCTCGGTCTTTTTTAGATTGACAAAGAACGATGAAAACAATATCATATTACCAATATTGGTTTAAATTGGAGCGTGCAATATGACTGCTGCTAAACGGCTATTGGCTCTGGTTCTATGCCTGCTGGTGATGACAACTCCATTTCATGGCGTGCAAGCAACAGAGGAAGCGCCAACGCCAACAAGCGAAGCGGTAGAAGTAACCCCTACACCTACAATAGAGGTGTCTGAGCCTACGCTCTTACCGGAGGAGCCTTTGCCAACCCCCGCCGTGGAACTGTCTGCCCCAGCCCCCATGGCTGAAAAGTCTATGTCCATGATGGGAGGCGTCTCCCTTGCATCCACCTTCACAGTAAACCGGAACGAAACAATCCCGCTGCAAATTAATTACAACCAATACGGCGCAACGTGGAGTGTTAGCGACTCATCCATACTCCAAATCAAAAAGACATCATCAGTGGTTATTACCATTGGTTCTGATACTTACATTTCATACGGCGTAGACATTATGGGCCTAAAGACCGGCTCTGCTGATGTTTATTTCGTTAGTGCCGGCGGCACAACTGTTTCCAGCTGCACAGTTACTGTAAGCACGCCCATTACAGCATTTACGCTTCCCAAAGCAGAAGGGTATTTGCCGCTTGGTGAAAGTGAAAATCTTGCTGTGACTATTACGCCAGCTGATGCTGACATACTGGGTGTAACATGGAGCAGCAGCAATACAGAAGTAGCTGAGGTAGATCAAAGCGGGCACATCACTTCAAAAGCAACAGGTGACGCGATTATCACCGTTATCTCTGACGATGGGATTCACAGCGCACAATATACCGTACATGTGATTCGCCCTACAAGCAGCATTGATGTCACGAATCCAAGCATTCAGCTAACCAGCAGAACGCAAGCTGTCACTATCAACGCAACCGCATATCCCCTTGACGCCACCAATCGGACCCTCACCTTTCAAAGCAGCAATACAAGCATCATCACGGTGAACGGCAGCGGCACGTTAACTGCCTGCGGCAACGGGGATGCCACCATCACTATACGCTCGGTTGATGGTTTTTCAACTGCCCAGGCAAACGTAAACGTATATGGACTGGTGGAAAGCATTAGTGCTGATAAAAGCAATGTTGAGTTTACACGCGCAGGGCAGACAAGTAAGGTAACCGCTGCTGTAGCACCTGCCAACGCATTGGTCAAGGATATTGCTTGGAGCAGTGATAATAGCTGCATTGCAACAGTAGATAGCAACGGCCTGATTACAGCAGTGGGCGCAGGCAGCACCGTTGTACACGCAACGGCTGTAGATGGCGGCATACAGAAGGATATTCAGGTAAAGGTGCTGCCACTGCTTACTGTATCGTTTTACAAGTTAGAGAGCTATAACGGACACTCCATCAACAGAAGCCAACTGTTTCCGGACGTAAAACTGGCATATGGTGAGGAATATACGCTGCCAACCCCTACCATTGCAGGGTATGCTTTCGTAAATTGGTATAAAGAATTTGATTACCACTTCGGTGAGTACAGGTATCCGATCTATGACAACAAAATTACAAACACTTCTACTAGCGAAAGCGGCGCGGCTTCGGACCTTTACGCCAAGTTTGAGCCTATACATGTAAGCGGAATTAGCATAACTCATTTTTCTCTATCATCAGGTTATGGATACTATGAGGCATCTGCATCGGCCAGAATATATCCAGATAACGTGGCTGATGGGAGATATGTGGTTACATCAAGCAACCCAAGCGTTCTCCAATCTACGGGCTTTGGAGTTTGGAACAGCAATGGCGGAGGTGTTGGCGGATCATTTAGTGTTGTCGGGCCGGGAACAACCACCATCACATTTCAAACGTTAGATGGCGGATACACAGCTTCAAAAGAAGTAACAATTGCCTGGGACCCCACACTCAGCGTTTATTATGAACTCAATCCGCTTAACCCTACGTTTGACTGGGGCCTCTATTTATCTGGCTCCATTAAGCTGGTGTATCCCAACTATGCAGGAGCAACCAGGTATTATTTATATATCAATGACACTAAAGGCAATTCAACAGTGATGACCCTTGATCCAGCAAGTGGGGCATATGTGGATTCAGGCTGGGGCGGCTTTGTGCCAGGTGAATACTACACATACAGGCTTCAGGTATTCTTTGGACCATTAAACTGGACTAAGATCAGCGATCCATTTAACGTTTATGTGCCAGAAACGATATCACCGCCTACACCGCCACCGCAGAATACGATAACACCTATTCTTACAACACCCCCGCCTTCGCTTTACACCCCACCACCTGTGTATACGCAGCCGCCCGTTATCACATACCCACCTATAGTGACCCTTGTCCCAACGCCAATACCTACCGCGACCCCGCTGCCGCAACAAGTTGTGATAAGCCATGGCGGCCTTACCATAGGGGCAGGCCAAGGTTCTGATATACTAAAGGCAGCTATATATCCCGCTGAATCGAATACAACAGTATACTGGTCAAGCACCAACCCTGGCGTTGTGTCGGTCAATGAAAACGGATTTATATATGGCAATGCCGTAGGCATGGCTATCATAAGGGCATCCGCCGTCAACGGATTGTATCAAGACTGCTATGTGTCGGTGGTCAAACCTGGCAAAGGTGTTGTGGGGATCTCCCTATCCAAAGCACATGTAGCAATTGATGAAGGCAAGAAAGCATCTATCTCCGCAAGGCTTAATCCTAGGTCGCCTCAAAACAAAACGGTCACCTGGTCTTCCTCTGACCCCAACATTGCATCGGTAAGCAAAGGGATGATCATTGGCCATTCCCCGGGTACGGTTGTGATTACGGCAACAGCATCCAGCGGTGTTGCCGCTCAATGCACTGTAGTCATCAGGTCTCTGGCAGTATCCCAAGTAGTGATGAGGAAAGGCTATCTGGCTGTGGATGAAGGAAAGAAAACATCCCTATCCGCATCTGTACTGCCCAGGAATGCAAGAAACAAAACTTTGTCCTGGTCATCCAGCGATCCTTCCATTGCCAGTGTATCTGCAAAGGGAAAGATCACCGCTCACCAGCCAGGCACCGTTCAGATTATCGCCACTGCGCATAACGGTGTATCATCGTCTAGTACATTGGTGGTACGGTCACTGGCAGTTTCATCCGTATCACTAAAAAGAAACCCAATTCTCCTTAAAGTAGGAAGAACGACCAACCTTAAAGCTACTCTAGCGCCAAAGAACACGCGCTACAAAAACGTTACCTGGTCATCCAGTGACCCAAGCATTGCCGTGGTTTCACCCAAAGGTAGCATTAAGGGTATCAACCCCGGTACGGTCACAATTACAGCAATGGCGCATAATGGAATAGTAGCGACCTGCACCGTGACAGTACAGCAGAACTGAAAAAAGTCCCGATGCGCTTCTGAGCGTAGCGGGACCACCTTTATGCCGCAGTGTGGCGGCCGCGGTAGGCGCATAAAAGAGAGGAGGTTGTTACACCTCCACTGGCTTGTTCAACTGTGTATGTATAGGCGGCTGAAAAACTCGAAAATACGGTGAAGCGTGACCTGGTTATCAATCCTGTCCAATAGCTTAATGATATCCTCTTTCCGGTTCATGGAAGCACCTTCTTTCCAGTGCCTCTCCTGGTCCTGTTCAACGGCCTTCCGTCTGCTATGCCTACACGGTACACCATTACTATGACAAGCCTCGCACGATCATGCCGGCACCGTTCGTTATGGAAACCCTCAAGGAGCATAGGAAAGCCCAGTTCGCCCAAAAGCTTGCTGTTGGACTGCTGTGGGTGAAGGGCTAGAATATGTGTTTACAAACGAAACGGGAAGGCATGCATCCTATTGGTCGCTTAAAACCAGGATTAAAACCCTACTATCGAAGGCTGGTATCCTAAGAGCGGTGCTTTCACAATCTGCGCCATAGTTAAGCCTTTACAGCGCTTAAACCGGGTATAGTATCAAAAGCGTACAGGATACTCTGAGACACCATACGGCGGCATTCACGATGGACACCTATGCCCATGTCACGGAGGAAATACGCAAGGAGTCTGACGCCAGGATGGAGGCATTCATAAACGGTTTGGCAAGTGAAAGTGAATAGTAAACAAAAAGAGCGCTTCATTAAATACCACAGTGTGGGAGTATAGAGAGAGACGATTATTCTATGGGCAACTTACTTGTAAGTTAAGAGATAGGGCATGTAAAAATCGAAAAAATGCTATCAAGACAATCACTTTTCATGCTTTGCGCCTGTGGAAAAAAATCTGTTTGGGTAAACGTCTGTTTACAGGAACAAAAAAGCCAGGAAATGCTTGATTTTCCTAGCTTTATAGGTGGCACCCCCGACGGGATTCGAATTCGAGGATTGCCGTAAAATGATGTAAAACGGTGATAAACCATGTCTGTAAGAATGGCTTAATTTCTAGGTTTTCTGTGCTTTTCAATAAACGATGTACAATAGCGTAAAATCGTAAATGGGGTACAAATTGGGGTAGAAAATAATTATGTTAATATAAATATTATTCTAAAATGCTTCTACGGTTTTTCCAAAAACACTTGAAATACATACGGGTACTCTTAAAACACTTAATACTCTCAAAAGTCCGATATCTGTGATTTTCTATCATTGTGGGCTATACCCCTCTTTGAATTCGCGGCTTTTTGCGTGATACCTACGGGCCGTATGCAGGCAGCATGTACCTAGAGAGGAGAGTACCCCCTCGGTGGGTAATGGATGGTAAAACTAAACGGGACAGAACCAACGGGTATATCCTTGAAAACAATATATTCCCAATATTACTTTGACAAGGGCTTTCGGATTGCATATCACCTTGTGAAAGTTGATGGAGGGGTATTTTATGCGCGTGGATTACCCTGTTGGTTCGGCCCTTTTTTGATTTTTATGCGTGCAGGCAGGGGGGATACCCCCGTCAAACGGTGTAACACGGCGTTAGATCCTTCAAAGGGTGTGCGTTCAATACATACCCTTTACATGCCCTATATTCATCATAGTCCTAGATTCAATCTAGGTTCATTTGTTAAACAAAAATACTAATTTACCCTGCGTTCATTGCAGGGCAAAAGGTGTTAGTTAAAGCTACCCCCTTTGATCTTATTATGCGCGATAAACAAAGCAACGGGCCACTATTTCTAGTGACCCGCTACGCCTTATCGGAATTTGGCGGGGTGACCTTCCCGCATCTCCAACGAGGGCGACGGCTGCCCGTTCCGTCCTCAAACTCCGACATTGATATTCTTCCTGATGCCATTATATGATATTCTACCCCATATGTCGATAAGGTACAATAAATTGCGCAAATTCAAAAAAGGGATAAAAAGGGACAAGGAATGCAGATCTCTGGTAGAATGAGGTTGCGACACAACATTCGAAAGGAGACAGCAAACCATGTCCCAGAAGATT
>JAEWSC010000094.1 GCA_023398575.1 Bacillota bacterium
TACGGCATGATATCGCCAGGCAGTTAGGTGCCGTATGCAAGAGTTACCGGGATGTAATACACACTGCGGCCCCTTACATACGCGAAGTAACAGAGTACGCAGCCCAAAAGGGCATACGCACTTGCACGGAAAACCATGGTTTTTTGATGCAGGATGCCCAGCGGGTGGAGGAACTGATATTGGCCGTCAACCACCCGAACTTTGGTTGGTTGGTGGATATGGGCAACTTTGCTTGCGCTGATCAGGATAGTGCATTTGCCTCAGGCATCGCCGCACCATACGCATTCCATGTCCATGCCAAGGATTTTCTGGTGAAGCCGGGAACACATTTTGATCCAGGCACTGGTTGGTTTCGGTCTCGCGGCGGCAATTATCTGCGGGGCACCATCGCCGGACATGGCGCCATACCGATTCCCCAATGTGTATCTATTTTCAATAGAGCCGGTTATGATGGATATCTATCGCTGGAGTTTGAGGGCATGGAAGAAACATTGCCCGCGGTCGAAGCTGGGTATGCCTATCTAAAAAGGGTCATCGAGAATCAGTAAGGAAGGATGACTTCCACCGCCAAGTCATGCGCCGGTTACCCTTGTTATACTGCGAAAGAATACAAAATACAAACGAAAAGACGCCGCGCAAATCACGGCGTCTTTTCACATGCTTCTTCACCCGTTCGTCTGTATCTCCTGCCAGTTCAAGGTGTTTTTGCGGGCATCGTCCATTTTTTTGTGCACTGCATCATATTGATCGTGTTTGGGCGGTTGCGGAGGAGAGTTAAATATTGGTATCTGGCCAAAGGGAGTTGCACCGGTCCGCCAGGATGTATTCGGTTCAAACCTGTTTCCCGGTGCAGGCGGGTCTTTTGCTGATACGGCGGTCATGTAGGGCAGCAGTTGGCTGTGCAAGGTGAGCCACCGGGTGTTTTGATCACCCAAGGTCATGGCGGCAAAAGGGGATACCTGGCTGGCGGGCTTTTTGGCAGCCACGAAAATTACCTCCTTCATGGGTAAGGTCCAATTCTTCCTATGCCGGAAACAAGAAAAAAGTGTAATGGCTTTTCGTATCTTTTTCGACAAGGGTTGCCATTGCCCCAACCCGTGTTATAATAAGCATATGTGTTATAGAGTTTTGCAAGATTGGAGAAAGATCATTGATATCGCTTATTGAACGGTTTTATGGCATCAGGCACATGGTAAAGCCCAGTTTTCAAAAGGGAGAATTGCCAAACACAGGCCAAGCCTACCGGGATGTGATACGTATTGCCATACCGGCCGTAGCAGAAATGGTGCTGATGGCAATGATTGGTGCCATAGATACGGCCATGGTCGGCGTACTGGGAGCAGAAGCAATATCAGCAGTTGGTTTGCCCGGCCAGCCTAGAATGATCATGCTGGCGGTTTTTTTTGCGCTGAATGTAGGTGTGACGGCTGTTGTTGCCCGCCGCAAAGGAGAAGGCCGGCAGGCAGATGCCAACAGAACGCTGCGCAATGCGCTTGTCATCATATTCCTGTTATCCCTTGCCATCATGGCTTTATCCCTAAATCAGGCACGAAATATGATCTTGCTGGCTTCCGGCGATGTTGATCCAGCTGATTTGGCAAATGTGCGCGTTATTAATGAAGCTGTTGCCTACTTTAAATGGATGGCTTATGCTTTGCCTATCAACGCCATCACCATGTGCATTAATGCCGCTCAGCGAGGCATTGGCAAGACACGGGCCACCATGGTGGTCAATGTGACCAGCAACATTGTAAATGTAATCTGCAATTTTCTATTGATCAGCGGTAACCTGGGCTTTCCAAAGCTGGGTGTCGAAGGCGCCGCCATTGCCACGTTTATTGGTTTTTGTGTAGGCTTTGTGCTCGCGGTGCTTTCTATCACGCTTCCCAAGTACGGCGGTTTTTTGCAGCTGCGTCTAAAGGACGACTGGCGTTTGGATAAAACAACCCTCAAGGATATCAGCCGGGTCGGTGGCAGCGCCATGCTGGAGCAAATTTGCCTGCGTATCGGTTTTCTGCTGTATGCCCGCTTAATCTATGAAGCTCTTCATGACCCAGTCGCGTTTGCCAGCCATCAGATTGGCATGCAGTTTTTAAACATCAGCTTCACCTTTGGCGATGGCATTGGCATCGCCGGAACTTCATTAGTTGGACAGATGCTGGGAAAACAGAGGCCAGACCTAAGCATGGTATATGGCAAAGTCAGTCAACGCATGGCATTGACTGTGTCTATGGGCTTGCTGATGATATTTATACCGTTCCGCCATCTCTTGGTCATGCCATTCGCCACTGATAATATGGTACTGGCACTTGCGGCTCAGGTAATGATTATTGTCGGTATCTTTCAGCCCTTCCAGACAAGCTCTGTTGTGATCAGCGGTTGTCTGCGCGGAGCAGGCGATACGAGGTACGTGGCTGTTGTGATGATGCTATGCGTTACATTGATTCGCCCTGTGCTTGCCTGGACCGCGCTGTTCCCCCTGCAACTGGGCTTGCTGGGCGCCTGGGCCGCGAGTTTGGTAGACATGATGATCCGCCTTACATTCATGTATGTACGGTTCACAAAAGGGAAATGGATGTATATTCGGGTGTAATACAGCATAAAATCAACCCCCTCCGGCTATACTCAAACCGGAGGGGGTTGTTCTATGTTGAAAAAAATTCTGAATAGGATCAAGGAGCGAAGAGCATTGCGGCTATGCCTTAGGGAATTCGACATACATCGGAAAACACGGCCGTCTACTTTGAATCGTGGAAGATGGCAATAGAATCAGCTTTCAGCCTGCTCCTCTTCTGCTTCGCCTTTTTCATCGGCCACCTGCACGCGTTCAGTTTCAGGCAGGGCTGCTTCGAGTTTTGAATCTGCAGATTCATAAGTGCCTGCTTCACGGGCGGCAGCATCGGCCGCCTCTTTTAAAAGGCTGGCTTCCTTGGCTGCTGCAAAACGTTGGGCGCGTATGGCAGTCAACTGTTCATCCAGGGCATTGAGCTGTTTGAGCTGCGCTTCCAACTCAGGCGGAAAGTTCTCTCCCCTTTGCCACATTTCATAAGCGATGCTGCCAAAGTCGGCCAAAATTTCACGCCGACGCGTTTCCAGGTTCATTTCATTGACCTTGTACTTGGCATTTTCGGCTATGGAGGATGCCGTATTTCCAATCACTTCCATACCCTTGAGCCATGTTTTTTTCAGGCTCTTTACCATATTGCCCATACCTTGTCATGCTCCTTTAACGTTATTTGCGTATGAGGTCATCCCGCAGCCTGTACAGCGTAGCGCCTCGCTTTTTAGTATTGATACATTCTATGAACCATTGGGCTGTCGCATCCGCGTCATATTGCATATATCCCCAGCGGACGCCGTCGATGCGCTTCCCCTTCATGTTGCTGTCTGTCCAGTGCAGCATGTCTGTAAGCGGATCATAATCGGCAATAAAGAACAAAGAGTGAGGGCCGTTGCCTCCCCCGTAATACCCTACCATCTGAAAAAAATCGCCTTTTTGCACCTGCTTTAGCATATCATAAGCGATTTTCGCATTGTCCTCCTTAGTCAAGTCATTATTGTACTTGAATTGAGCAACAATTTCAAATGGTGTTCCATCCGATGCCGTTTCCGGCCGCCACTCAATGCCGTAATCATAAGGTGCACAGGCAGCTTTACTATTGTTTTTGGGCATGTGCAAAGGCAAGTCGGGATAGGCGAGCATGGCGTAATCCTTTGCATACGTATCAAACAAACGCATAACGAAGTTTTTGCATACGCCGATATCGTAATCCGTCTCAGCAGGAGCAAATTTGTACCTGGCATCTTTGGAATTGGCATATGCCAGCTTTATCATTTTCGCAATCAGCTCCTGCTTGGGAGAAGGCACAATCAAAGTTGCCTCTGCATAAACTGCCGATGCGCCCTCCTTCTCTGGCGCAAAGCCACGTGCGGTAATAACAAGACCCGTGGAAAGCGTGGGAAGTGTGAAGGTGAAGTCAAAGCTATCGCTATTCTGCACTTCAGTCATGAAGTCGCCATCCCAGGTCAATGTCACCTCAATGCGGCTTACATTTCGGCCACTTGCTGTTACTTTTAATGCATTCCCGGCTGAATAGCTTTCGCCAGGAGCGGGACTGGTCAACTGTATGGAAACTGGAACCGGGAAGTTTGCATAGTAAACTTCCTCATCTTCCGCCTCACCTTCTGCCACGGCAGGGACGAATAAGAAGGTGCAGGCCAGAAGAAGTAGAAACAGCACAACAAGCTTCTTGATAATGTTCATACCTTTCATCCCCCAGGGGTCACCAATGTACAAGCAATGCATCTTTTACCGGTGAAAAGCTGACCGTGTCAACAGGAAGTATCTCTCCATCCACATTCAGTCGCATGTCTGTCGCATCAATTTGAACCTGAGTGCAACGGTAATGGGACGTGATGGAGAAGGTATCCGCCTTTCCCATGACCAAGCCAGGCAGATAAAAAAACATCTTCCAGTTGGGAATAGATCGCAATACGACAACATCCAGCAAGCCGTCGTCCACCTGTGAGGTGGGTGATATTGCAATTCCCCCGCCAAAATAACGTCCGTTGGCCACACTGCATTGCAGGTATGTACCCTCCAGCGTAGTTTTTTGATCGATGACAATACGCATTTGAACGGGCTTAAAGCTAAATATGGTGCGGATGACGCCATACAGGTAGGGAAGCATACCCCGTACCAGCTTTTTTGCCTTTAAGGTATATTCCAGAACAGATACGTCAAATCCTGTTCCGCATACGTTTAAAAATAGCTGATCATTCATTTTACCCATATCCACAGGCCGTGGAGCATGGGTAAGAATATGCTCTAGCGCCTGCATAGGATCTTTGGGTACACCGATGGTCTTGACAAAGTCATTGCCTGTGCCAGCCGGGATCAAACCCAGCGATGTCCTTGTATGGCATAAGCCGCTGGCTACCTCATATGCAGTTCCATCGCCGCCCACAGCCAAAACAGTTTGCGAACCACGGCGCGCACATTCTTGCGCCAGTACTGTAGCATGGCCTGGCGCTGTGGTAAAGTGTGCTTCATAGTCAATTTCACGGTTTTTTAACGCTTCCATAATCTTCGCGCCGATTCGCTTAGCCAGGCCATTTCCGGCAATAGGATTAATGATTACGTCGATCATGTGTTCATAGCCTTTCAAAATATACACTAATGTACTTCATTTTATAGGAAAAGTAAAGCGGAATCCAGGATTTTCGGCATGCGCCATTCCGCCCGAAAAAAAATGAATCACGCATATTCCTTGCCTGTTTGAAAGGCGTATGATACAATTGTATATAGTAACTGAAAGCAAAGGGATATACCGGACGACTGGATACATGAGGTGCAGCATGGTTGATCTTCAGCCTGGAATCTACAGGCATTTCAAGGGGAACCGTTACCGTCTTTTGTATATGGCCCGGCATAGCGAAACACTGGAATGGGTGGTTGTCTATCAGGCGTTGTATGGTGATGGCGGCATATGGGTCCGCCCCGCTGAACAGTGGCTGGAAATCGTGGAACGCGACGGGATAAGAAGCCAACGGTTTACTTGGGAAGCAGAATGATTTGCTAAAGATAGATGGCCTTTGGGCATACGGACAGGCAAATCGCTTGTCCTGTGTTTGTTTGCAACGATCCAGACAACCATCTTTCCGGATCAAGGATTTTATGGAAAGATGGCAAGAACGCGCAGAAAAAGAGGGTGGAACCGCATGAACAATGTATCAATCAATGGTATGTTATCAAAAGTGAAGTGCTTCCTGCTGGATATGGACGGCACTTTTTATTTGGGCAATCGTCTGCTTCCAGGTTCATTGGACTTTTTAAATGCCTGTGAGTCAACAGGCAGGAGCACACTTTTTTTGACCAACAACTCCTCCAAATCAGCGGACCAGTATATCACGAAGCTGAAAAACATGGGTGTGCGGGAGCGCTTTTTGCAGGTACTTACCTCCGGCCATGCTGCTGCCACCTACGCGCTGCGTACATTTCCCGGGAAAAAGGCCTTTTTGCTTGGAAACGACACCTTAAAAAAGGAACTGATGGAGCTGGGGCTGGAAATCGATAATGAGCATCCCGATTATGTGCTTATCGCCTACGATACGACGCTGGATTATGAAAAAATGACTTGGGTTTGTGATTTTGTACGCGCGGGTTTGCCTTATTTCGCCACCCATCCGGATTTCAACTGCCCAACCGAAACCGGTTTTGCTCCAGACATCGGTGCAATTATTGCCTTTATTGAAGCCAGCACAGGCCGGCGGCCGGATATCATTTTGGGTAAGCCCTATCAGGGTATAGTTGAGGAAGCGCTGCGCTTAACCGGCTTGCGGACAGACGAATTGGCTATGGTGGGAGACAGGCTCTATACTGATATCGCAACGGGCGTGAACTTTGGGATGACCAGCATCCTTGTTTTGTCCGGCGAAGCAACAAAGGAAGATATGCAGGCCTCACCGATCAAACCGCACCTTGTGTTTGACAAGCTGTGCGATATGATTCCGTATCTATAAATCCGAAGTTATAACAAAAAACAGCGTCTCTTGCAATAATGGCAAGCGACGCTGTTTTTGAATCATTTCATCTTTTTTTATGGTCCAATCTTCTTGTTGCCACTGAACCACTAACTTGAAAAATTTGCACCAGCAGCACCAAGGCGATACTGGCGGTGTACATGATATCATACTGCATGCGGTTCAAGCCATAGTTGATGGCGATTTTGCCCAGCCCATCCCCGCCTGCGGCACCGGCCATGGCCGTATAGGCCAATATGGTAGTTAAGCAGATGGTAGCGCCGTTCACCAGGGATGGAAGCGCCTCTGCCAATAATACTTTATATATAATCTGCCAGGTGGTTGATCCCATGGAAATAGCGGCCTCAATTACGCCTCCGTCGACCTCCTGAAGGGAGTTTTCCACCATCCGCGCCACATAAGGGAAAGCCCCTATGATCAATGGAAAAATGACCGACCTGGTACCGATGGCAGTACCCATCACAATACGCGTTATCGGAAAAAGCATCACAAGCAAAATGAGAAAAGGAATGGAACGAAGAAAGTTAATGCTTGCCCCCAGCACCGCGTTGAAGGAGGGTGCCGGCAGTATGCTACCTCTTCTTGTAATGACCAGCAGCACACCCAAAGGAAGGCCGATCAGGTACGCAAAAAAGGTGGAGGGCAGCGTCATGTACAACGTATCCAATAGACCTTGCCCCAAGAGTGCCAGCAATTTCTCTGTCGTCATGCCGGCATCACCTCCTCTACTGTCAAGCCTTGCGATTTCAGAAAATCTATTGCCTGCTGTTTTAACGCAGTATCCTCCGGGGCGGCAATCATCATCTGCCCATATTGAACCCCATTGAGATTTCGAACGTCAGCCGATAATATACTTATCGGAATGCCCAGGTGCAGTATCAGCCTTGCAATAATGGGATCAGCCACCTTGCCCCCATCAAAAACCACCCGCAGTGCCGGACCATCAAGCGGAAACGGCTCATCCTCCGTCGGCACAATGCCAAACAAGCGTTTGCCCGCTTGGCTTTTTGTGTGGGTAAATACCTCGTCTACACTGCCTTCCTCTGCAATGACGCCGCCATCCAAAATGGCCACATGGGTGCAAATCTGTCGGATGACCGCCATTTCATGGGTGATAATTACAATAGTGATGCCCATTTGACGGTTAATATCCTGCAACAGTTTGAGAATGGACTGCGTCGTCATGGGATCCAGTGCGGAGGTAGCCTCGTCACACAGCAATACTTTGGGATTCATGGCCAGCGCCCTGGCGATAGCCACCCGCTGCTTTTGACCGCCGGAAAGCTGGGAGGGATACGCGTTGATCTTGTCCTCCAGGCCGACAATTTTCAGGAGTTCCTTCACCCGTATCATTGCCTGAGCACGAGGTACCCCGGCGATTTCCATGGGGTACAGAATATTCTTCGCCACAGTTTTTTGCATCAGCAGATTGAACTGCTGAAAGATCATGCTAACGCTGCGGCGCAGGGTGAGCAGTTCTTTTTTATCCATCGTCAGGATGTTTTTTCCTTCAAACAAAACGCTTCCCTTTGTTGGCTCATCCAGCCTGTTGACACAGCGGATAAGGGTGCTCTTCCCTGCGCCGCTTAAGCCAATGATGCCATAGATATCGCCTTTGCGAATAGAAAGGCTGATATCGCTTAGCGCCACCACTTCACCGCTTTGCGTGGTATACACTTTTCGTAACTGCTGTATGTCAATCTGCACCGGCTGATTTTTAGCATCGGCGTATTTTTCTACCCGGTTTTCCATCACTTGCATGATCCGTTCCCCAGCCTTTTTTTCACATGCCGTCATTAGCACGCATATTGAATATATAAGCGTGCCGTCATCATACAGGATGATACGTTGCATGTCAAGCCGATGGGAATTGCAGGAAAGCAAAAATAGGCTTCTATACAGCGAAGCCCCTATTTAAGCAGTATATACGTACACATGCGGCCGCTGAAGCGAAAGAATTTAATCCCTTGCGCGCTTTCTTTCAAAATCCGTTATGGCTACTGCCTTCTCGGTGATAAGCTTTATAATAACATAAATAGCAATGTAGATCGGAAAAGAGTAGATATAACGCCAAGTAAGCAATCTATACATGCCTATATACACGGCGATCGGTTCGCAGACAAATGACATAAATGCGCTTGTTACAGTGCAAGCCACCAGAAAATGCCACCACTTAGGAAATTTTTGATACAGAATTGTCCCTGCAACCGGGACGATTACATAATCCACCGGTAGCAAAAGGGCCATTTGCGGTAAAATCCGCACTGGATACTCCCACATCATGTGATCTGACAAGCCAATATCCAAAAAGGTGGCTACAACATTTACAAGCAATCCGAAAACGCTCATTTCCAGCAACCGCTTCTTGTCTACGATTTTCCACCAAATGATGATTGGTATAATGGCCAAAGCGATAGAAATCCACCAAACCGGTGTAAATATCTCGCTTTCCCAGTAGTGCTGAACAAACATATCGTTAAGTTTTTCTTTAAGCCTTATTATCTCCTCGTGCAGTTGATCCGGACCGCTCATTCCTGTCCCCCTGATCATTTATTTCTGGTGAAAGAGTAAGCTTGCTCACACCCAAAGCGCCATGGTTCCAGAGTATATCCTGTACCATCTCCGGCCTGCTATTCTTGCAGTTGATTAAAAGTACCACTTCAGTGGTCTGCAGCCGCATTTTTTCCTTTCGAAGGCGGAGTGCCAACAGCTTTATTAGAATTCCAACCCCAAAGCCTACCCCCGTACCAATAAGCGCCCATAAAACAGGGCCCCATGGCAGCAAAAAGCCATATATTAAGCCAAAGAGTGCGCATATTGCCGAAATAATGATGGGATAGTCCATCATACTATGCCTGTCCGATGCGCGAAGGCGGTCGAAAACCATCATGGATTCATCCCGTTTATCCATGGGCACAGCTAGAATTTCATTTTTGAGTATGCCTTGTTTTTCAAGTGTCGCCATCGCTACTTCCAGATGGATACTATGTTCAAAGCTTGCGACCACGTACAAGCCGTCTCCCTCCTTCTGTCTATTTTGAAATGGCATGAGAAATGAGCTTACTTGAAATTCCTTCCGCAGAAATCGGGCTTGCTCCCATTCAAACAGTTTATTTCCTTCGACCGTATGTACAAAGGCATCATACACACCAAAAAGAAAAATGGAAGGTACATTCATCACCCACTGCTTGTCCAATATTTCCTTTGCCTGTTCGAATTGCCCCAGGGCAGTCAGGTGAATACCGGGCAGCAGTTTTGATTGGTAAACAACGACAATCCACCAACCTATCAAAAAGAAGGCTATCAGAATCCGCCGTGTGATCAACTGGCCAACGCCCGGTGATAGCAAAGACCATACAGCCCCCACCCACGGAGAGCCCTTGTCCAGATGATTGAGACCCAATGTGTGCATGACAAGCGGAGGAACCGGAGCATCCTCACGAGCTGCCAGTACAAACTGTTGATTGATATCCTCTGCCGTACGGTAACTGTCCCAAATGGCAAACAAATAAGTTGGAATGTACAGCATGAGCCATTCCTTATCTAAAACAATTTTCGCCAATTCAAAATTCCCAATGAATGTATAGTAGATGGACACATTCATGTGAGACTTGAGATTGATAAAAACCTCCCATATAAAAAAAATCATGCCGCAGAAAAATTTTGAAAGGAGCATATGTCCAAACCCCGGAAAAATGGCTGACCAAAGCGCAATAATCATCGGGTTGCGCAAATGCAGCTGGGTAATGCCAAGAATGCTGACGTAAGCCCGCTGCCGGCGAAATGATGGGGATGACGTTTGTGGCTTTAGCATAAAACTGCGCCCCTTTTTACAGGAAAAGATTTACATAGATAGTATGGACATGGAATGAAATATTATCCAAGGGTTGTGTCCTTAGCGTAACAGTTGAAATTGGCACAGCAAATACTAATTCCGTTTTCAAGTGACGCCAATGCAAGAAGGAAGCTGTTATGCTTCTTCATTTTCCCGTACATTTTCCAGCAGCGCTAATCCATACGAGGAGCAGCAAGCACATGATTCCCAGCACCGGATATATGATACCGACAAGCTTATCAAAACCTATAGCCGCAAAAACGAAAAAGAGAATACCTGTTAACACAAAGCAAAGCCAACCCGGCTTGCATGGGCCAATGATATTAATCATACCTCGCGCAGCCGCCATCAATGTCGTATACACGGCCAAAAACAATCCAATAATGGCCAGCCAGAAACCAACCTTGCCAAACGAGTTCAATAGCATTACCATCGGCAGCGCAGCGTTTATCAGCTGAGGCTGCCGCAGCAGCACAATATTTCCAAGTGATAAAAGTCCCACTACACAGATTGCCAAATAGATGGAGATGTGCAATGCCTTTTCTCTTGATACTCCCCGCCCTATTTCACATAGCACCCCGGCGGCAAGCGTGATATTCATTGCTCCGTAACTAATACCAAAGAGTACCACCTCAGTTATCCTCTGCCACACAGGCAAAGCTGTTTGACTCGTTACAGCCTTTCCCTCTGGCGGTATCAGGCATAAGAGAAATATCAATATAAGTGATGGTATAAGAAACCGGCCTACAAAAGCCAGCGGAGAAAGCCCTCGCGAGGATAGCAGGATTCCTGTCGTAAGCGCTGCGAATAAAACAATCCAATAAGCGCCATGAATGGGTAAGGATAAGGCTCCAAGTTCCCCGGCTGCGGCTGACATGCTTCCGCCGGTAGCGCCAAGCAAAATGGTGAAAGATATAGTCCCAGCAATCCCCGCCGAACCAAGGTAAGCGCGGCATAACTGACTTAAGGATATGACATTGGCCTCTCTTGCCTTTTTCATCAATGCATAAGCAAATATGCCCATCACTGCCGCCGCAAGACTAATCCCGATCCAGGAAAAGGAGCCATACCGGCTGAAAAACCGCATAATCTCCCGGCCGGAGGCGAACCCCGCCCCCACAATAGCCCCTGTACACTGGAACACCGCATCCCGTTCCCGGCGGTCCATGACGCCACCCCCCTTATACAATGTACAAGATTGATGCGGAGTTTATGAACTGAACGCTATTGATGCTGCACGTTTATTCCCATTTTGCAATTGGATTGGAAAGGTACCTTTTGTGACGACACACATAGTAAGGCAGTCCAACGTAAAAGCCAGGGTGTTCCTTTACGATCCGCATCCTTTTATCTTGATTCCTTTCTTCATACAGTTTTTGATCCGATTTAATGCGAAATGACAGCAATAGAAATAATACAGCTATATCGACTCCAGTAACCATAGTCCACTGATGGATACATACCCATGATCGCACTCCACATTAAGGGCACTGTAGAACTTCGAGCTGTTCGGCGGTAACCTCATACGCTTCCATCCTTAGGCAAACTAGCCTCATAGTCGCCTCTACCCTTCTTAGGGGCACATAACATCAGAAAACAGGCCGCCTTCCAATTGGAAAGCGGCCTGCCTTGCATACTCTATTTACTTTTTTGGTGCCCTTCTTAAGAAAGCCGGCACGCCCAGCTCATCCTTTTCAGGTGCCGCGGGCTGCTGCTGCTGAGGCGGATAGGGATTCATGCCATAAGGATTCTGTGCCGGCGGATAATAGGGCTGTTGCTGCTGCGGTTGATAAGGCGCATACGCTTGCTGCTGACCTCCAGCATAAGGCTGCCCATAGCTAGGCTGATATGGCGCTTGCTGCACCGGTGCCTGGGGCTGCTGATTGGCGGGTGCGGAAGGACGGCCACTATTTACGAATCCGGGAATCTCCGGCTCAAAGGGCTGTTCTGCCTTGGGGGCGGGCTCACTGTCCTGATATTCATGGGCTGATGCTGCTGGTGCAGCGGAGGCACGGCTGGTATAGGGGCTGTAGGTAGGCCGTGTTTCATATGTGCCCTGGGAGCGAATTCTTTCAAAGGGTTTTTTGGCCGGCTCTTTGGGCGGGAAGGGTGTCTTTTCAAAACCGGTTGCGATAACAGTAATGCGTACTTCATCACCCATGCGCTCGTCGATGCCTGCGCCAAAGATAATATTGGCCTCGCTATCGGCAGACTGCATCACCAAGTTGGCGGCCTCGTTGATATCAACGATGGAAATATCCTCACCGCCGGTGATGTTGATCAACACGGCGCGGGCACCATCGATATTGGTTTCAAGAAGAGGGCTCTGTATGGCGTTTTTGGCGGCATCCACCATGCGGTTTTCACCCTTGCCAACGCCGATACCCATGTGCGCCATGCCGCCAGATTCCATAACGGTCTTTACATCCGCAAAGTCCAGGTTAATCAGCGCAGGCACAGCAATCAAATCGCTGATGCCTTGAATGCCCTGGCGCAGTACATCATCTGCAATACGGAAGGCTTCCAGCATGGTTGTTCCCTTGCTTACCACCTGCAGCAATCTGTCGTTTGGAATCACGACCAGGGTGTCCACCCGCTGCTTCAGATCAGCAATGCCCATTTCGGCATTTTTCATTCGCTGCTTGCCCTCAAACTGAAAGGGCTTGGTAACAACTGCAATGGTCAGGCAACCCAAATCCCTGGCGATTTCTGCAACAATAGGAGCAGAACCTGTACCGGTTCCACCGCCCATACCTGCCGTAACAAACACCAAGTCGGCACCCTTTAGAGCTTGGGCAATTTCCTCTCGGCTTTCTTCGGCTGCCCGGCGGCCAATATCAGGGATGGCACCTGCCCCAAGACCCTTTGTAAGCTTTTCACCAACCTGAATTTTTGTTGTTGCGTTGGACAAACTCAGTGCTTGACGGTCCGTGTTGATGGAGATAAACTCCACGCCTTTCAGCCCGGCATCCACCATGCGATTGACAGCATTATTGCCGCCGCCGCCGCAGCCCACCACTTTTATGGACGCAAAATTCGCCTGATCGTCCATCTGAAATTCCAGCACGTTCCATCCCCCTACTCTGTATCAAAGTCTAATTTCAAAATAAATGGTACCGCTAATGCTGCGGTCAGCCTGCGAACAGGCTCCTGAAAAAATCCTTCACACCGCCCATTAGCCCTGGCGATGGCAGGTGCTGATGCTCCACAGTATCAATCACCAAATCCATCAGCCCCAGCGCACTTGCGTAGGCCGGACTGTTGAGCTTCATAGTACGCTTGGGCGTTTCACGAACAGGCCTGTCCAGCTTGCCGGCAAGATAATCGCGCCCACCACGGTTTAATGCAAGCCCGCCGCCTGTCAAATAAATGGTGCTCCAATTGCCCAAACGCACCCCGCTCTGGTCAATGCACCCCTTAATTGCTTCCGCAATCTCGTCCACCCGCGGTTCCAGTACCCTGGCTACTTCCTGCTGAGAAAAGGATGCAGACTTGCCATCCTTGCCGGTAGACACGTCATACGACTGCAAGGGCGTTGACATACCATATACATAGGCACGCTTGATTTGCTCCGACGCCTCCATCGGGACCTTCAGCCCTTCGGCAACGTCCATGGCTATATGGCCGCCGCCCATAGGAATCGTCCTGTGGAATATGACAGCATCACCTTCCACTGCCATGACCTCGGTGTTTAAATATCCCATATCAATAAGGATGGCTGTACGGTCACGGTCTTCTTCCGGCAGGTACAGCATTGCTTCACCCGTAGGCGTGGAGAAAAAGCCGCTGATAGAAACTCCCATTTCCCTGAGGCGGCCCGAGATCTCATCCAAGAAAAACTGGTCAGCCACAACAAAAGAAACCAGGGCACGAAGTTCACGCCCCTTCATATCCATGGGCTCCAGCGTTTTTTTGCCGTCGTCCACCATAAACCATGCGGGACTTCTATGCACCACAACGCCGCGCAGCGGCGCAAGCTCCTTTTGAGCCGATTCAAAAATGGCTTCGATATGCTTCATGGTAACCCGGGGATCAGCCCCCTGAAGTTCCACTTTGGCCGGTATGGCATACACACGGGAGAACTCCCCCGGCACACCCACGCTAATCTCCTTGATACGGAAACGAGATTGATTCTCCGCTTCTGTAATGGATGCGCGGATCGCTTCGTTCAGCTGTTGGGGCGAGTTCCACTGGTCACCGGAATATCCATCATACGCCGCAATCCCCGCTCCGCTGATATCGCAGCGCTGGTTTCCGCCGTTCTCCGCCACAAGCGTGACGATCTTGCTGGTACCAAAATCCATCGCCGCCACAGTGGTTTTCATAAGTTCCTCATACCCCCGTTCATAGGGAACTTCTGCCATAGGTCAAAAAACATTATAGCATAGAAGCATCCCTGTTGAGAAGAAGAAAAATGCAAGTGTGCATATTTTTTCATTTCTTTCAATCATCGACACATATCTTGGGGATGATGTTTCAATCATCCAGTTCACCAGCCTATATTGTACCTGTTTTAGGTAAAAACCGCAAGGGAAAACCGTTGCAAAACCAATGTTTTTTCATCTTTTTCATCCATTATTCTCCAGTTTTCGCATATGGAGTTCATTCGGCTGGTATATACGTCGGTTGGACCGGATCAGAAACATCTATGCTCCCCTTGGACAGGTTATTTGCATGCAGATAACTTAGCACGGCACGCATTGAACCTATCTTTGCCTGTATGTCGGATACATCACCCAACCGCACGGTGAATCCGTCAACAGATATCAAATACAGATTGTCCACATTCGATAGATTTAATTCCGAAATATGGGAAATTGTTTCCTGCAAAACAAGCTCTGCCATTACTTTTTTATACGCCGACAGTTGAACTTCTTTTCTCAGTGCCATATAACGTCCGGTTGCAATGCTGGCAATATCAAGACCCGTTACGGCAATCATACCATCGCTCAATTGCAGGGATTGCGTTTGTTCCAGCACCATGCCTTCCACATCCAATGTATACTGAACCCCCATGGATTGGATGTTAACCCGTGGGACCCGCTCCTGCACCTTCAGAATCAGCCCATCCGGATAGTCCCGCTGCATATCCTGAAAAACAAGATACCTGTCTGCATTGATCTTTTCGCGTATCAGCTTTTCATCCAGCAGCAGAATATTGTCGCCTTCCGCTATACCTGCCTGCGTAACAACTTCCTGCGGAGTACGATAGCTTGTCCCCACCACCTGAACACGTTTCAACCGAAAAATCGTACTGTACAAAATTACACCCACACCAACCAACACAAACAGAATGCAAAATACAGCCCAAAGACCCCTACCTTTGGGGTGGGGCCTTTTATTCGTATTTTGCACCGGCACAGGCGGAGGCGTGGGCTTTCTCTCATCCCACACCCGGCCTGGGCCTGATTGCTGTGTCATAGGGAGCACCTCCCCGCATTGGTATTACATTACTCTACCCGTTCGATCTTTGCGCCAAGACTTCTTAGCATGCCTTCCAGGTCTTCATACCCCCGGTCAATCAGGTGCACGTTATCTACCTCAGTCACACCCTGTGCCGCTAACCCCGCAATAACCAGGGCCGCTCCACCGCGAAGATCCCGGGCATTGACCCTTGCTCCATATAGTGCGTCCACTCCCTGCACAATCGCCATGCGTCCGTTGACCATGATATTGGCACCCATACGGTTCAAATCGCCGGCGTGGGTAAACCGGTTCTCAAATACATTCTCCACGACAATGGAAGTTCCCTTCGCCAAAGATGCCAAAGCCAGCATCTGCACCTGCATATCGGTAGGAAATCCTGGATGGGGCTGAGTTTGCAACTGCTGGAAGGCGGTCAATCGCTTAGGCGCTTTTAAATCCAAGGCGCCAATTTTCTCACGTATTTCACAACCCATTTCACGCAGCTTTGCCAGCACTGCCACCATATCCCTGACAGGAGCATTATCCAAATGCACTTCCCCGCCGGTGATGGCCGCCGCAGCCAGCAGCGTACCTGCCACAATCCTGTCCGGAATAGGGCGATATACCGCGCCGTGAAGCTCCTTGACACCTCTAACCTGGATGGTATGGGTTCCCGCACCGCGAATGCTGCCTCCCATAGCGTTGATAAAGCGCTGTAAATCCTCGATCTCAGGTTCTCTGGCAGCGTTGTGAATGGTGGTCGTTCCCGGGATTAGAACCGCCGCCATCATCACGTTTTCCGTCGCGCCTACGCTGGGATAATCAAAGTGCACATCAGCTGCGTGCATTTCGCGGCCGTCGCAGTGTATGAGCCCGCCCTCTTCCTTGATTGTGACACCTAGCCGGCGAAGCCCCTGCAGATGCAGGTCAATAGGCCGCATGCCGATCTCACAGCCGCCCGGATAAGTTACCGTTGCCTTGCGAAACCGGCCAAGGATGGGGCCAAGAAGAAAAATGGAGGAACGAATCTGCTTGGAAAGGCTGTCTGGCATTTCCCAATTATGTAGTTCACTGGAAAGGATATGCATTGTTCCTTCCGAACGGGTGATCCTGCAGCCCAAAATTTCCAATATATCAGCCATATGATGGGCATCGCTGATCATGGGGCAGTCCAGCAGCGTGACTTCCTCCTGTGTCAGTATGCTGGCAGCCAAAATGGGCAGCACTGCATTCTTGGCGCTGTTCACGCGAACGGAACCCGCCAAGGGCGTCCCACCCTCCACACGGAAAAATCCCATGTGTTTCACCTCCACCGTTATTTCCCGTGCTTCATCCTATGTTGGCGGGAAAAATTGGTGAGAAGTAAAAAAAGATCAGGACATACGTCATGCGAATGGAGAACATCTAGCTTCCATAGCTGCGAGAACTCTTTGCGCAATACATGGAGACGAAGCGAGGCGTAGCATTGCTTCGCTATGCAGCAGACAACCCAGTAGTGCGCGGAAGTAACCGCGGCAAAAGACACAATCATGTTTGGAAGCAGTATTAGCGCAGATTCCTTTCGCAGCTTCGGCTAATATTCAGCAAGATGCCCACCGCAGCCATCATAATGGAGATGGATGTGCCGCCTTTGCTGAAAAACGGCAGGGGCAGTCCCGTTGTAGGTAATATTCCCACGACTACTCCCATGTTCAGAAATGCCTGAATCACAATCATTGCGGTAATTCCGGCCGCCAACAGGCAGCCAAACTTATCCCTGCAAGTGACAGCGATGCGCATACCGATGAACGCAAAAGCAAGAAAAAGAGCAATGACCACAAGGCACCCGAACAGGCCAAAATCCTCCCCTACAATTGCAAAGATAAAATCGCTTTCCGGATAAGGAAGATATGCGTACTTTTGCCGGCCCTGACCAAGGCCCATACCGAACAAACCGCCAGAGCCAAAGGCAATTAATGACTGAGCCAGCTGATAACCTTCATCACTCATTTTGGCGAATGGATCACGGAAAGACAAAAGCCGTTCCCTTCGGTAAGGCTCACTCCATGCATAAAAAAGACCGGCAGCCACGCCCAGAATGCCCATCAGCCCCAAGTGTTTCCACTTGGCACCTGCTATCAGCACCATTACGCCGCTAACCATAAGAATCGACATGGCGGTTGATAGATTTGGCTGCTCCAGTATCAGTAGAAAAAAGAAGCCAGGTATCACCATTAGCGGCACAATGCCCTTGAACAGGGATTGCACGCTGTCTCCGCTGTTGGAAAGCGCCGTCGCCAGAAAAAGAACGACCGCAAACTTGCACAGCTCGGAAGGTTGAAAACTGACACCAAGATTCAACCAACGCCTGGAACCATTCAAGTAAACGCCAATTCCGGGGATCAAGACAAGTACCAGCAATACAGTACTTAATCCCAGGCCCAAAAGTACCACCCAAGGCTTTTTGAAGAATGCATATGGCACTTTGGAGGTAACAATCAATGCTACACATCCCAGCGCAATGCCAACCAATTGCTCCTTAACCACCGCCAGTGGATCGCCCTTATCTTGTGCAGTATAGTAAGTGGCACTAAAAAGCACCAGCAGACCAGCCATCAGCAACAGAATAAGAACAGCCACCATGGCGCTGTCCACACCTCGTGGCTTTGCTAATGGAGCAATTCCAGCATCCGCCCTCACAGCGGCATGGGTATCCGTCATGCTGCCCTACCCTTTCCGGCGGAAAACCGCCCGTCAGGCACCCTCGGGGGAGGGAGGGGCTGTAATCGCCAAACTGGGTTCCTCAATTTGGCGAATTCGCACTTTTAGCCTGCAAGCTACGCTTGCGGCCGGCGAAAAGTGTAAGGAATGTTTGCTTCGCAAACGCCCCGCCCGCCCGGCAAAGCCGGGCGAAACGATTTCAAACGAGGGGCCTTCGGTCCCCTCGTTGCACCCCTGGGAAGTAATTGATACCAGGAGAGCACAATAAAGGAGGTTGCACTATCACAAATCAATACATCGATTCATGGAGCTTGCGCCCGAAGGTTTCCAAAGGGCGATCGGAAAGCCCTTTGGTCGTGCCCGCAGGCACGAAACCCTTGTATCTTACACCAGCGCATTCACCATCTCTTTAAAGATGCGGCCCCGCTGCTCATAATCCGTAAACATATCAAAGCTTGCACATGCCGGAGAAAAGAGCACATTACCGCCCGAGACAGCGAAGGACCGTGCCTTGTCAATAGCGTCCTTCAAGGTCGTTGCATTCGTAATGCGATCAAAACCAGCATCAAGAAGCGCCTTTTCAATCTGTCCAGCCGTCTGGCCCAACAAAACCGCATGGGACATAAAAGGTGAATTCGCAATCTCTTTGGCCAGAGGAGCAAAGTCTGTATGCTTGTCATATCCGCCCAACATAATAACCGTAGGGACTTTCATGGTCTGTACCGCTTTGATGGTAGAATCCACGTTGGTGCCCTTACTGTCGTTATAGTAGGTGACTCCGTTTAACTCCCTGGTGCGCTCAATGCGGTGCTCCACCCCCTGAAAGGTGCGCAGGGAATGGCGGATGACCGGCGCAGGTACCCCCATGGCCACAGCCACAGCTGTTGCGGCCAGCGCATTTTCCAGATTATGCGGGCCTGGAATGTAAATCGAATCCACATCGCAAACGGCACGCGTTTCTCCGCCCCAGGCGCATACAATTTTCCCATTTTCCACGAACGCACCCAGCGGAACTGCTTGAGATCTGGAGAACCAAGCCACTCTGCTTTTCAGCTGACCTGCCATCTCCTGCAGGATGGGATCATCAAAGTTCAGCACAGCCACATCTTGGCTGTTTTGGTTTTCAAACAACCTGGCCTTCATGCGGATATATTCCTGCATGGTGCCATGGCGGTTCAAATGATCCTCTGTAATATTCAAAAGCGCAGCAACCTTGGGATGGAAGGTGTCAATGCTCTCCAGTTGAAAGCTGGAAACCTCTGCCACAATCACATCCTCCCGGCGGCTTGCCATGGCGGCGGCACTCATGGGATAACCAATATTCCCTGCTACATAAGACAGCTTGCCGGCGTTTTTGAAAATTTCTCCCAGCAGCGACACGGTAGTCGTTTTGCCGTTGGTTCCAGAAACCGCAACGACAGTCCCTTCCGCCAACTGAAAACCAAGTTCCAGCTCAGCGATAACCGGTATGCCCATTTCTTGCGCCTTTTGAATAAAGGATGATTGAATAGGCACGCCTGGGCTGATTACAATGGCATCCACCTGCGCAAAAAGCGTCTCCGGTTCCTGACCAAGATGCCATCTCACAGGCAGCGTGTCCAGTTCATCCAAGGAAATGCGAAGATCCTCCCGTTTCTTTTGGTCCACCAAAAAGGGCGTCGCGCCATGTTTGACCAATAGCTGTGCCGCGGCCACGCCGCTACGGGCCATACCCACCACCATCACATTTTTGCGCTCCCAGTTCAAACAAATACCCCCTCTATTCAGGCGGATCATGCGCCGTATCTTATTTAGTATATGCCAACAACATTCATGGATAGGAGCGCCACCAGCGATAAAATGCCGGTGACGATTGCATATAGGGCCACAACTTGAGTCTCTGAATATCCGCTTAACTCAAAATGATGATGGACTGGCGACATCTTGAAGATGCGCTTGCCATGAGTAAGCTTAAAATAAACCCGCTGTATGATCACCGACACCGATGACATAACCATTGTAAAGGAAATCAATACCATCAAAAGGGGCTGACGCATAAGCATAGCCATAGCCACCGTGGCGCCGCCAATAAACATGGATCCCGTATCCCCCATAAATACCATGGCCGGATAGCGGTTAAACCTCAAAAAGCCCATGCACGCGCCTGTCAATGCTAATGCGAAAATGCCGATGTTATATAATCCGTCGTTCAATGTTGCTATTCCCATCAATGCGGCGGCAGGAAGCAAGAATACCGCCACCAACCCCCAGGCCGCGCTGCCGATAACAGTCACAGTGGACAACAGTCCGTCAATACCATCTTGAAGGTTGGCGCTATTGATCATAAAAATAACCACCACCGTCATTAACGGTATATAAAAAACTCCCAGCTCCCATTCCACATTAAAGAATGGAACGATAATGCTGCTGCCTACCTGGGGATGAAAGAAGCAATACACAGAAAAGCCAATAGATACGATTACTTGACCTGCGATCTTCTGCCAGCCGGTCAAGCCTAGGCTACGTTTTTTTACGACCTTGATATAGTCATCAGCAAATCCAATCAGCATGCTTAATATGCTTACTAGACAGGATGCCAGCGTAAAATCCCATATTCCATTCCAAGGACCTTGGTGAAAAACAAGGGCGGCCACAATTGTACCCAGGGCGATCATTAAGCCGCCCATCGTAGGTGTCCCCTGCTTTACCTTGTGCGTTTGCGGGCCAAGCTCATAAATCGTTTGTCCAAACTTCAATCGGCGAAGTAGAGGCAAAATCCTAGGGCCAATAATCAGCAGCAGCGCAAAAGCCAAAAGCAGCGCCAGAATCATCCTTTGCATGTGATTCCTCCTTGTACATGAAGCCTTACGGCGCTTACCTTTGTATTTCTTCCAAAAGCTCGGTCACGACGACTTTTTCATCAAAGGGCCGCTTCACGCCCATCACTTCTTGATATGTTTCATGTCCCTTGCCAGCCAGGATGATAATATCCCCTTCCTGTCCAATCTGCAGGGCATGGCGTATGGCATCCCGCCTGTTCTCAATCATGGTATATTTTGCTCCGGTAAGCTTGATACCATCTTCCACTGCCTTCAAGATAAGATAAGGGTCTTCGGTCCTGGGATTATCGCTGGTGAGGATGGAATAATCGGCCAGCCGGCCCGCGATTTTGCCCATGATTGGCCGCTTTCCCTGATCACGGTCACCGCCGCAGCCAAAGACGACAATAATGCGCTTTCTGGCAAATTCCTTTACAGTAGTCAGTATATTTTCCAGCGCGTCGGGTGTATGGGAATAATCCAAAATAACCTTATAGGGCGTATTGATGGGCAGCATCTCGATACGTCCCGGAACGCCAGTTACACTTTCCAACCCCAATTTGATGTCCTCACCAGACACACCCAGGATCATGGCCAGGGAGGCCGCGGCAATGGCATTATACACGTTAAACATGCCCGTCATCTTCAAATGAACGGTAACATTGTGCATATCCTGAAGCTTTAGGTCAAAGCGTACACCATTTTCGCTGATTTCGATATCCCGGGCGTACAGGTCGGCATTGCTGCAAATGCCATAGGTCAGATAAGGAATATTCAATTCCTTCAACATCGCGGGGGTCGTATCCTCATCGGCGTTAAACGAAGCGTTGCGGACCATGCCGGAGGTGAACAACTGCTTCTTGGCTTCAAAATACCGTTCCATGGTATGGAAATAGTCCAAATGATCCTGGGAAAGGTTTGTATAGCTTGCAGCTTCAAAGGTAAGCCCGTCCAACTTGCGCAGATCCAAGGCATGGGCGGAGACCTCCATGCTCACAACCTGAACCCCCGCATCCGCCATTTGCCGAAGTGTTGCCTGCAGCTCAATAGGATCGGGTGTGGTCAATTCACTTTTGAGCTTTTTATTCCCTATCAGATTGCCCGTCGTGCCGATCAGGCCGCATGTATAGCCAGCCTGCTCCAAAATGGCCTTTACCAGATAACTGGTGGTCGTTTTTCCTTTGGTACCCGTAACACCTACCAGCTTTAATTGCCTTGCCGGATGTCCGTAAAAGGCGGCTGCAACCCGGGCCATGGAAGCCCTGCCATCAGACACCAGCACCTGTGGAACAGCGATGTCAGGCAAGAACCTCTCCACCACCAAAGCCACGCAGCCATTGGATACCGCCTGTGGTACAAACTGATGAGCATCAAAATGCATGCCGGATATGCAAAAGAACAGGCCCTTCTCCACTTTTTCCCGGCTATTAGCGGTAACATGGTTAATGTCCACCGTCAAATCGCCCCGGGTGTCCAGTAAGTAGGGCAAATCAGCAAGCAATGATTGTAAGGTCATCTTATGTCCCTCCGCTATGCAAACTAGGCAATCATCCGCCCGGCATTTGGAATTCAACTGTTATCTTTTCACCGGGAGATACAAATTCTCCTGCCGCAGGCGATTGAGAAACCGCAAGTCCGCTGCCTGCAATCTCCATCTCCAGCGTTCTCATCCTAAGTAATCTTCCAGCCTCTACCATAGAAAGCCCCGCCACATCGGGCACCTGAACCAATTCGGTAGGCGTCATCACTTCACCCTGCTGAGTATAAAGCATGACCTGGTTGCCAACAGAAAGAGTAGTGCCTGCCGCCGGCATTTGATCTGTCACCATGTCTGACTGTCCATCATCCACAGTTAACAGCTTTATTTCTCCCAACCGCCTTTTTGCGTCCTTCAGAGAGAGGCCAACAACATTGGGTACAGATACTTCGGGTTGTGCCGTAGCATTGGGGTTGGAGGGAGCTACGCCAAGGTACTTGAGGGTATCTGCCATCACTTGCTTGGCAAAAGGTGCCGCTGTTGTGCCGCCATAATCTACCGGCACCAACGCTTCATCGACCACCACCAGGATAGCAAACCGAGGATTATCCGCCGGCGCAAAACCCAGGAAAGACCCAATGTGCACATTCCTGACGATTTTGCCGTCCTTGTATACCTGTGCGGTACCTGTCTTGCCGCCGATACGGTAGCCGGCAATGGCCGCATTACGGCCGCCGCCCTCTTCTACCACGCTCTCCAGCATTTCCCGCACGGTGGCGGATGTTTCGGGACTGATGGGGTTGGATATCACCTGAGCGCCATTTCGTTGGAGAACTTCCCCTTCGGGCGACAATATTTCCTCTACCAGATAGGGCTTTAGCAGCTTTCCCCCGTTCACGGCCGCACAAGCTGCCGTAATCAATTGCAGCGGCGTTACGGCAATGCTCTGGCCAAAGCCGATACGCGCGATATCAACGGTTTTCACGTAACGGCTGTTAATCAGTATGCCCGTTGCTTCCCCAGGTAAATCAATGCCTGTGGGCGTTCCCAATCCAAACGCTTTCAGATACTTGTAAAAGGTATCCCGGCCCATACGCACCGCCAACTCCACAAAAACAGGATTGCAGCTGTTTTGCAGTGCTTCACGCATGCTTTCCGCCCCGTGAGGTGCGCCCCAGCAGCGGATGGTGTCGCCATCCACCGTAACCTTCCCCGAACAGTAAAATCTGTCATCTGGGTTGGTGACACCGCTGTCAATGGCGGCAGATGTGGTAACAATCTTGAAAGTAGAGCCAGGCTCATACACATCGCTGATAATGCTGATGCGCATCAGCTGGGTCAGTGTGTCAATGGCATCCCGCGGTGGATTGTTGGGGTCATAGTCCGGCTTGCTGACCATGCCCAGAATGGCGCCAGTTTTCACATCCATCACAATGGCATGCACAGCTTTGGCGTTGTTCACCTCAATAGCTTCACGCATGGCCTTTTCACAAAAACCCTGTATGGTGCTATCGATGGTCAGCTTTAAGGTATTGCCGGCTTGCGGCTGGATATATGCAGTCTGCCCGCCAGGCAATGTACGGGCTTTTGCGTCCACCTCGTGTACAAACGCGCCTGGCCTGCCCTTCAGCAGCGTATCATACTGCTGCTCCAGCCCAGATTGCCCCACACTGTCAACATTGGTCAGCCCCAGAACCTGGCTGAGAAACTCGCCTTTGGGGTACCAACGCATGGTATCCTCATCGAAGCTGATTCCCTGAAGTGACTTTTTCTGCGCGACATCCTGCTGCGCCATCAAGCTGCGGATTGTATCCACCGTTTCCCGGCTTACCTGCCGCTTTAAAATCACCGAAGCCTTGGTCTTGTCCGTTATTTTGGTCTTGGCGCTTTCCCTGTTGATGTTCAAAAGCGGACACAAGATATCCAGCATGGCTTCCGGCTCTTTCACCTGCTGCGGGTTGGCACAAACAATGTACGCAGTTGTGCTCAGTGTGATCGTCTGGCCAAGACGGTCTACAATGCTGCCCCGCTTGGCGGATACAGCACCCGAACGGGTCCATTGACTAACGCCCCTGGCTGTCAGCGATTCTGCCTGGAAAATGGCCAGACTGCCAATGCGCACGCCGACCGCTCCAAAGAGCAGTACAAATATGCAGGTGAGCAGCAGCAGTCTTTTGCGGATCAATAGCTCGGGATACAAGGCTCATCCCCCCGGGCGGCTATGAAAAAAGCGTCTTTGCCGCTTAATCCAAAAAGCCGATCAATATGGCATATATTCCAGAACGCGCCGGGGGGACGGCGGCCTGAACTTCCTGAACCTCATGCCTGGTACTTGGTGCTGTAAGATATACCACGTCTGCGCCTTCAGCAGCGACCATACCTAAATTCCTGGCGGCTGCATAGCAGATTTTTGCGCCATCTGAAGCCGCATCCAATTGCACGGCAAGATCATTGTTGGCTTTTTGATTTACCTCGATTTGTGTGCGCAGGGTGAAAAGCGCTTTGGATGCTTCTGTCAGCCGGCTCATATTTACCAGTGTAATAATTCCCAGCGTAAAAACGACGAAACCTACAACACACAGGGCTGTTATATAAGCCATACCGCCACGAATGGGGCGCTCATGCCGGGGGGCAGCCGCTGCTGCGCGGGTACGGGGCGCACGGCGCACTGGAATCCTGCCGGGAACAGGAATGTCGTTTTCATCCACATCGCCGTAAGGAAGCAATACGTTAGGGCGCACACTGATCCTAGTAGCGCTGCCGCTTGAAACACCCACCTTTGCATACCGGCCCTTTACGGCACGATTCATGCCAACGGCGCTTGTCATACGTATCCTATCCCCCTTACCGCCGGTTTAGAACATGCTAGAGCTGTAGATTACCCATGAACTCCAGGATATCGTCCTCATTCTCCTTGTAGAAGCGTTCTTCATCTGCCGCATTTTCGCTGGTGACAATGCGGATATGGTCATCAGCACCGCTGATTTCTACATCACGGGCATCACCAAGCATCTCCTGCCTGAGCTTGCCCGGCAGAAGGATGCGGCCTTGATTATCGCTCTCCAAATTTGGATAGCAAAACTTGAAAAAGCGGTTCAGGTATACCTGCACCTTGGGTTTGTTGCCATGCAGACGGCGGATCTCCGACATTTCACGGATGAGTGACAGCCATGTGCGCTGGGGATACAGTGCAATAGCCTTTTGATCTTTGGTAGGTCCTATGGTGAACTGCTTGCCCAGGCTATCCCTATAATCAGCGGGTATGATAATGCGGCCCTTGCTATCAATAGCATGGTCATATGCGCCGTAAAAAGCGTCAAAGGAGGCTTCTGGCGATGTGCTTGCGGCCGTTTCCTGATTTCCGGCTGCTTCAGGCTTCACTGCGTCCGCTTCGCCTTGCAGCTTGCCTTTTTCCTCGTCCGCCACAACGCCACCTCCTGTTCCACCACTTCACACCACTTTTAGGGATGTGCAACCATTATGCACCACTTTTTTCATCCCGTCAATTCCCACTGTGAATATTCTTTCACTCATATACTTCACATTTTTGTAACATATAAATAATTTTTGAGAAATTACGTTCGCATTTCATATGAAAAATGGCATAAAAAACGTCCAAGCATTGCTTGGACGTCTGATCGATCAGGAATTTCCACAAAAACCCTGTTGATTTATGAAGAATGAATGAAAATTCGTTGTAAATTCTTTTAAGAAGGCAGCAAAAAGATTAATTTTCTCGCTACTCCGCCGATGGTACCTTGCTGCCAGAATCCGTAATATTTAGCAAAGAAAAGCCCAACGCATCACAGGAAGTAAGGTAATACCGTTTTCCCCGTACCACGCCGGTAAAGCCGCTTTTCAGACCCGGCCCATGCAGATGGCCATACACCACATCCGCCACACTGTACTTCTCCAGCAATTCTGTAAATCCGGATGGCTCCTGCCGTTCGTTGAAGGGCGGATAGTGCAGCATTGCTATGATCGGCATACCCTTTCCAATCCTCTGTGCTTGCGAAAGTGACATCTCCAGGCGCATGAGCTCACGCTGATAAATACGCATATCTTCAACATCAAGCCCAGCTTCTCCCGGCAGCAGCCATCCCCTGGTGCCGCATATTACCCTTTCACCTATTACAAGCGCATCATTTTGCAGGGCGTACATGTTTTCAGGCAGGCAGGAGCGCAGTCTTGTAATGGCACCCCACCAATAATCATGATTGCCTCGCAGCAATATTTTTTTTCCTGGCAGCGCACCTATGGATTGAAGGTCAGGCAACGCATCCTCCATGCGCATAGCCCAGCTAATATCGCCAGGCAATAGAACAAGATCGTCGGTTGTGACCTTCTGCCGCCAGTCGGCGGAGATTTTTTCAAAGTGATTTTCCCAATGGCTGCCAAAGACATCCATGGGCTTTGTGTCGCCGCCGGGCAGGTGCAGATCTCCAATGGCAAAGATGGTCATAAAACCTCTCGAAGGCGTGTTAAAGATGGGATGCTGACTAATTTACAGGGAGATACAGGTTCCGCAACTCCGCACCAGCCTGTGGCTCCGCAGTCGAAGCGCCGCCAGCGGCGGATAAAGCGTGACGGAGGAGGCTGGCGAAATAAGCAATGCGAACGGTAGTGAGCTGTGCATCGATTGAGCTAGATGGAGAAAATGGGAGGAGTGCAGGAAGTTGGCGAAACAAGCGTTAGGAACGGCAGCGATTTAATGCGCCGATCGAGCCAGCCGGGGGTTGTGCAGCGCCCTCATTTGAAATCGTATCGGACGGTTCTGCCGGCCGATATGGTTTGCATAGCAAACATTCCTTACGCGATTTCCTGACCGTGTGTTCTAAGGCCGGCCAAGCACATAGCGAGGCCGGCCTTAGAACGCACAAGGATATCGTGCTTAATTCGCAAAAATGAGTAAATGTTAACTTTGCGAATTTATTCTTCCCCTTCTTCTTCCTCGTCCTCCAGGTCCTCTTCCTCGTCTTCGCGAACGCTTTCCAAAGACAATTCACTTTCGATCTCGCCGAACTCCCGTTCTGGGATGTCTTCATCGATATCGGGAATGATTTCATCCATCGTGCTCACAGGATCAATAGCGAGACTGCTTTCATCCACAATTTCAGGTGAATCAGAATCGTCATCATGACTGTTCCCGTTAAGCTCCTTCAGGCAGAAAAGACATACATCCTTGCCAGGAAGGGCAGGGGCCTCATTGCAGACAGAGCAAAGCTCCAGCTCATCACGGGGCTGCTCACCCTTCATCTCCCTTAAGCAGACCTTACAGTACTTCTCTGTTTCCTGTATATAGTTCAGATCGCAGCGCGGGCATTTAACCAAGTTCATCATGACATCCTCCTCATATTGCGTGCGTGTACTTCGTATTTGACGGGTTGGCTGATATTTCCTTGCCAATCGGTTACCAATTTTGTTGAACATATTTAAAAATTATATTACGCTATCGTTGCTTGAGCGAAACACATTCGTAATATTCAGGAGGTGTCTTATGAACCGTAAGCAAATCGCCGTCATTTTATGCCTGGTACTCGTTTTCATGGCGGCAGGAACTGCCCTGGCATCCAGCGGACTAACCTCACAATTCAGCTATTCCGGTTGGTACATTGTGAACACCCCACCTTGCAGGACAAGCGCGACTCCCGTTCCCACCAGTACACCCGCCCAAAGCGGCAGCACCGCTCCAAAGTCAAACACCCCGGCATCCGTTTCCAATAACGGCAAAACCTATATGCAGATCATTGACAATCCTTCCAGCAGTGCGGCGCCGTGCCCCTTGGCAAAAACACCTGTGCCTACCGCAAAACCAACGGCGGTACCAACAAACGTTCCCACTACTGTACCAACGGCTGTTCCAACGGCTGTTCCGACAGCAGCCTCGACTGCCACGCCTACGTCAGCACCCACATCAGTGCCTACCTCAGCACCCACCTCAGTCCCAACCGTGAAACCCACGGCTGTTCCGACGGCGAAGCCCACGTCTACGCCTAAGACGCCCGACAATTATACCCCGGATTCCGTCTCAGCGCAAGAGCAGCTGGCAGCAAATTTATTAAATCAAGATCGGGCCAATAACGGCTTGTCCGCCTTGACGCTTGATCCCGAGCTTTGCCGCATCGCCAGAATTAAATCGACGGATATGTATCAAAACAACTACTTCGCCCATGAGTCTCCCACACTGGGTAACGCTGGCGACCTCCTGCGCAGCAACGGCTACAAATTCTCCGGCTGGGGCGAGAATATCGCCCATCATGCCAACGTAACCAAATCACAGGCAGCCTTTATGTCCAGCGACGGTCATCGCAGAAACATTCTGGGCAGCCAGTGGACAAAGATGGGCATCGGCGTATGCTATGACAGCAACGGCTTTGTATACGTCACCCAGATCTTTGTACGATAACCACTACACGCAGCGAGTGTCCGCTGCCGGAGAAGGTAAAACTTTTCCGGCAGCGGATGCTCCTTTTTATACGCCTTCCGCATCCGTGCTGTTTGCGCCGCTTGTTCCCATCATTACGGAATGCTTTTGCACAGGGCCAGCTAACGCTGAATTGGAACCCCTGTAAAATACATTCTGGTGGATGTTGGGAACATTATTGCCGTATGGAGCGCCAACCTGCTGCAAAATACCCCGTCCAACCATGGACCCGGTTGCATTGCTGGGGGTTGGTACCTGGCGGCCGGTACGCACACTGACTGCCATCACCGGTTCAACCGGACGGAAGGAAGTGTCATCAATCCGAAGATTCTTTTCTTTTGATCTGACCTGGGAAAGCGCCGCCCGGACGTTTTCCGTAGGCAGTGCGGGCAGCAAAACCGCTTCACTGCGCAAAAGCGCAGGCTGCCTGATAGCCTGTGCAAGCCGCATGGAATTCTCCTCCTGTCATAAAAGCCTTTTCTGAGGCTACTCCATGCTATGCCTATGGCGGTCAGCGCGTGCACGCTTGCTGCCATCTCCCCCATTTCCATCCATGGTGCTTCGGTAGGGTCACGCTTTTTGCCTGATGGGCTAACGTACCGACCTGCATTCTATTTGGTACGTGTTCCGTATTCAAAATGCTTCACTCTTTGAATACTCCAGGTTCTGAGTAAATCTTCTCTCCCTAGGTCCATCGACTGGCAAAGCGCAAGAAAAGCTTGTTCCACAAGAACCCGCCCAGTCCGGCCGCCAGCGGATGCAAGATGGAAGCGCCAGCAAAGCCGGTCGATACGATAACAAACGAGGGGGCCGTAGTCCCCTCGTTGCTCCCCCGGAAATGATATCCAGGGATTCTATATTTTATTCAGTCAGCGATATGTCATCTGCGATGGAAACATCTTGCGGCACCAGCACCTTTTCCAGCTCAGCCAGTAATTCATCACGGCCGACCTTTGTCTCGCTGGAGAAGGGGATGATTTCCCAGGGCTGAACAAGAAGAGAGCGGCAGATGGGTGCGATGTGCTTCATGCGGGCGCCACGGCTGATTTTGTCAGCTTTTGTAGCAACAACAGTAAAGGGAATGTTCATCGCACGCAGATAAGCGTTCATATCCTTGTCGTCTTGGGTAGGTTCATGACGGATATCCACCAGCTGCAACACATGCTTGAGCGCCGGCGTAGCTGTAAAGTATCCTTCCATCATTTGGCCCCAGCGCATCTTTTCACCCTTGTCGACCTTGGCAAAGCCATATCCGGGCAGGTCGATCAGGTGAAAATTTCCATTGAGCAAAAAAACATTTATCAACCGCGTTTTACCTGGGGTGCTGCTTGTCTTTGCCAAGCCATTTCGGCGGCACAGGCAATTTATCAGCGAACTCTTGCCAACATTGCTGCGGCCGGCTACGGCTATCTGGTCAAGCCCTTCCCCCTGAAATGGGGAATAGCCTGCAAGGCTTGTAACAAATTCCGCTTTATTAATTTCCATCGCTGGACCCTGCCCGCACTTCTGGGCGAATTACAGAGCCTGATGCGCTGCCCATGCTAAGTTCCGCTGGAATTTCGGTTTTTTGCGCTTCTTGCGAAGGCTTGTATGGAACCGGCTTTTGGGTAAGCGCCACCGCCAGCACCTCTTCCAGGCTTGTAACCTTGACCACCTTGAACAGTTTGAGCACATGAGGAGGAATATCCTCCAGGTCCTTGTCATTTTCTTTGGGAATCACCAAGGTGCGGATACCAGCGCGGTAGGCGGCCAGCGTTTTTTCCTTTAGTCCGCCTATAGGCAGTACCCGGCCCCGGAGCGTGATTTCGCCGGTCATGGCGATATCCTGCCTGACAGGAATGCCGGTGAGCGCCGATACAAGCGCGGTGGCCATGGTAACGCCGGCAGAAGGTCCATCCTTGGGCACTGCGCCTTCCGGTACATGGATGTGAATATCATCCAGCTTATAAAAGTCAGGTGCCAAACCAAGGCTTTGCGTATGGGCACGTACCCATGAAAGGGCTGCCTTGCCGCTTTCCTTCATGACATCGCCCAGTTGGCCCGTCAATTGCACACCGCCGGAGCCTTGCATGATGGTGCATTCCACCGCCAGCAGTTCGCCGCCTACCGAGGTATAGGCCAGGCCATTGACAACGCCTACCCGCGGCTCTTTCTCCGGCAGATCACGCAAATACCGTTGCGCACCCAAGTATTCCTTCACCAAAGAAGGTGTTACGTGCACTTCCTGAGTATTGGTGTCCAGCATTTGAACGGCGGCCTTACGGACAATGCGGGCCAATACACGCTCCAAACGCCGTACTCCAGCTTCACGGGTATAGCCTTCAATAGCCAGGCGCATAGGCGCGTCACCGATTCTAACGGACTTTGGCTCCAGGCCATGCTCCTTGATTTGCTTGGGTAAGAGGTGGCGCTTTGCGATTTGCAGCTTTTCCTCTTCGGTATAGCTTGGCACCTCAATCAGTTCCATGCGGTCCAGCAGGGGGGCAGGAATGGTATCCACCGAATTGGCGGTGGTGATGAACATAATCTTGCTCAGATCAAAGGGCAATTCAAGATAATGGTCACGGAAGGCGTTGTTCTGTTCGGCATCGAGCACTTCCAGCAGGGCGGAAGCTGGATCGCCGCGGAAATCAGAAGACATTTTGTCGATTTCGTCAAACAAAAATACAGGATTTAACGTACCGGCCTGCTTCATGCTGGAAATAATACGGCCGGGGATCGCGCCGATATACGTACGCCGATGCCCGCGAATCTCAGCCTCATCGCGCACCCCGCCCAGGGACATCTGCACAAATTTGCGGCCAACGGCCCTTGCAATGGAGCGCACGATAGAGGTTTTACCAACGCCTGGCGGACCTACAAAGCAAAGGATGGGGCCGCGCATATCGTTTTTCATGCGGCGCACGGCAAGATATTCAATCACGCGCTCCTTCACCTTTTCCAGACCGTAGTGATCCTCGGCCAGGATACGGCGTGCACGCTTCAAGTCCAGGTTATCCGGCGTGGTTTTTCCCCAGGGTAAATCGAGAATCCATTCCACATAGGTACGGCTGACACCGACTTCCGGCGTGCCGGGAGACATGCGGCTGAGGCGCTCCAACTCCCGGTTGACCTTATCTCGAGCCTCCTGATCTAAATCAGCCTTAGCGGCGCGATCACGAAGATCTTCCACATCAGTGGCTTCTTTATCACCCAGCTCTGTTTGAATGGCCTTAATCTGCTCACGCAGATAGTAGTCCTTTTGATTTTTCTCAATTTGCTTTTTGATACGGGCCTGCACCTGTTTTTCCACAGCGGCAAGCTCTGTTTCCCTGGCTAAGATACCGCACAGTGTTTCCAAACGCCTTGCCACATTGACCTCTTCCAGAATTTGCTGGCGGTCTTCCAAATGGGTTAGCACGTTCGCCGCGATAATATCAGCCAGTTGGTCGGGTTTTTCTACTTCATTGACAGAGCGCAATGTTTCCGGAGAAACACGCATGCTGGCCTTGGCATACTCTTCAAAGAACTCGTGCGTCGTACGCACCAGCGCCTTGAGCTCAAGGCTTTCATCCTTGTCCGGTTCCATTACAGGCCGCACATCAGCCGCCATGTAGGGTTCCTCTTCCACAACCGCTTCCAATACAGCGCGCTGCTGGCCTTCCACCAAGACGCGTATGCTGTCTCCAGGCAGATTAAGTACCTGCTTCACATGGGCAATGGTGCCCACGCGGCACAGATCGGCCAGGGTAGGCTCGTCCACATCAGCGTCCAATTGGGCTACCAGAAAAATCTGCTGATCCTCCAGCATAGCCTGCTCCAAGGCAGCCACGCTGCGAGCACGGCCCACGTCAAAATGCAATACCATATGTGGGAAAACCATCAAGCCGCGCAGCGGCAAAACCGGCAGGCGGACAAGCGGATTCTTTTTTGCTTTAGGCATATTGGTTCCTCCTTATTTGGGAAAGGCCTGAAGGGCATGTTTCCTTGTACTATATATACCCGAAATCTTTGTATAGGAATCTGAAAGATGTCTGTTATCCCATACATTTGCATAAGCCGCGGGAGGCAGTGCATTTATTCTTTGAAACATGCTCATTCGAGCTCCCTATTATAGCAATTCATGGCAGGAAAAGCAACCGGAGTATGTACGCCTTTGTAAAAACATAACCAATCTGCTATAATTTCCGCCATCCAGAAAGCGCCAAAACCTGTGCGCGGTATAAGATTGCCAGGTTTTGGCGTTCTTGGTCCATCCGAAAAGCAACAGCCCGGAAGCTTATGCTTTTTCCTCTATGCCTGCCGCGTGTCCAATCACCATTTTCTCGCCCTTATCCGCCCTGCCGCTGGCAGCGGCCTTTTCTTGCAACACGGCAGCCGGCCATTCCCTGGCAGGCTTTGTGGCAATCCATTCTCCGGGCAGCAGCATGATTTCAAGCGCTTCTGCCAAGGTATCCAGCGGGGTGATTTCCACATCCATATCTTCAAAGCGCTCCAACCTGTTTTCTCTAGGGACCAGCACCCTTGACAGGCCCGCCCGCCGCGCGGCTTCCACCTTTTGTGGCACGCCGCCCACCGGCATAACCTTCCCGCGGACAGAAACCTCACCAGTAACTGCCAGCGAGCCATCCACTGGCCGGCCCGTTATAGCACTGGCTGCCACAACTGCCATGGCTACACCGGCAGAAGGGCCGTCTACCGGCGCACCACCCGGGAAATTGATATGAATGTCCATGCTGTCTACCGGGTAACCCATGGAGCGCAGCAGCGTCATCACGTTTTCAGCAGAGCCGCGTGCAGTAGATTTGCGGCGCATACGGTGCCCTTCCTGGCCCAGTTCCTCTTCCTCCACAATGCCTGTTACCGTTACCTTACCGGTGCCTTTTTGGGCCGCCGCCTCAATTTCCATCAGTGCGCCCTGGTGACTGTCAAACACTGCCAGCCCGTGCACACAGCCCACACGGCTTTCCCGGTTGGCGATAGGATCAGGGCGCGCAGCATAATGGCCGGAGTGTATTACCCACTCTACATCCTGGCGCGCAATCTCCGTTCTCTCCTCCAGTTGTGCAAGACCGGCGCACATTTGAACGATATTCACCGCATCCCGACCGCAGGCCGCATAGCGGCCAATAAGAACAGCATCCCGCTTATCTAAATCGTATCCTGCCCGCTTGGCCGCATTTGCGGCAATATCCGCGATCTCCTGGGGCTCCAGCGCACGGAAAAAGATTTCCATACAGCGTGAGCGAAGTGCCGGCGATATGTCGGATGGGCTGCGGGTGGTCGCCCCCACCAGACGAAAATCCGCCGGCATGCCACGCTTGAATATTTCGTGAATATGCCTGGGGATGCTTGTATCATCAGGGTTGTAATACGCTGACTCGAACATGACCTTGCGGTCTTCCAACACCTTTAACAGCTTGTTCATTTGGATAGGATGCAGTTCACCAATCTCGTCCAGAAAAAGCACACCGCCATGAGCCTTGGATACCGCGCCAGACTTTGGCTGAGGGATGCCTTGTACGCCCAAAGGACCTGCCCCTTGATAAATGGGGTCGTGTACAGAGCCGATCAAGGGGTCCGCGATGGCCCGCTCATCAAAGCGCACACAAGTAGCATCCATCTCTATAAATGGGGCGTTCAGCGCAAAAGGCGTGCCTTTAGTGCGTTTGGCTGCTTCCAGAACAAGGCGCGCTGCGCAGGTCTTTCCGATGCCGGGAGGTCCATATATGATTACATGCTGGGGATTGGCGCCACATAGTATTGCCTTTAAAGATTTGATGCCTTCGTTCTGGCCGATGATATCGGAAAACTTGGCAGGGCGCACCTTTTCCGCCAATGGTTCAGAAAGACGTATCCCCCGCATGCGCTGCAGGTTTTCCATTTCACGGTTGCTTTCCCTGCGCACGGCAGGCTGAGCCTTTTTCTGCTGCCTCAGCTGCGTGAAAAAGAAAATACCTACCACCACAGAAACCACAACCTGGATGCCCAGGAGTAAAAAATTCACCAACAAAAAGCCCTCCCTTTGCCGTGTTTCTCGCCGTTAGCATGCGATAAAGGAAGGGTCTCCATGTGTGGGAGTGGTTGGCGGCTTGCCCATATCTGAGCAGAATTGGTAGTTATCCACCAGGAAAAGCAATGTCTGTTGATTCGACAAAAGCCGGCCATAGGCCGGCTTTTGTCGAATCATGATACACTAGGTTCAGGCTGCGTGCTGGGCTCCGCTTCTGCCAGCGTGCGCTGGGCACGCGGCTTGCGCTTGCGTGG
Organism: Bacillota bacterium; assembly: GCA_023398575.1. GTDB lineage: Bacteria > Bacillota > Clostridia > Christensenellales > Aristaeellaceae > JAEWAH01. The sequence continues at coordinate 35,430 of JAEWSC010000094.1, forward strand.
TTCACCCTCCACCAGCTTTGGTTTATCCTCGTTTTTAACAGCATCAGCGGTGATGACACATTTGCTGACATCATTGCGTACGGGCAGCTCAAACATGGTATCGAGCATAACCCCTTCAATAATAGAGCGCAGACCGCGGGCGCCGCTTTTCCGTGTGATTGCCTGCCTGGCAATTTCTTTCAGCGCCTCGTCTTCAAATTCCAGCATGATGCCATCCAGTTCCAACAGCTTGGCATACTGCTTGACAAGGGCGTTCCTGGGCTCGGTGAGGATCTTGACGAGGGCTTCCTCATCCAAGGGATCAAGCGTTACCACAATGGGCAGACGGCCAACGAACTCCGGGATCAGGCCATACTTGATCAAATCCTCCGGACGAATCTGGCCCAATATTTTGCTGGATTCGGTGTTGTCCTTTTGATGCAGTTCAGCACCAAAGCCCAGCGTCTTTTTGCCGATGCGGCTTTCGATAATAGGTGCGATCCCATCAAACGCACCGCCGCAAATAAAGAGGATATTTGTCGTATCGATCTGGATAAACTCCTGGTGCGGGTGCTTGCGCCCGCCCTGGGGCGGCACACTGGCCACAGTTCCTTCCAAAATCTTGAGCAGTGCCTGCTGCACGCCTTCTCCGCTGACATCCCTGGTAATGGAGGGATTTTCGCTCTTGCGGGCAATCTTGTCAATTTCATCAATGTAGATGATGCCCCGCTGGGCGGCCTGAATGTCATAATCGGCATTCTGGATCAGCCGAAGCAGAATATTCTCCACATCCTCGCCTACATAGCCGGCCTCAGTCAGGCTTGTGGCATCAGCGATGGCGAAAGGCACGTTCAGTATGCGGGCCAGAGACTGGGCTAGGAATGTCTTGCCGCAGCCGGTAGGACCAAGCATCAGGATGTTTGATTTTTGCAGTTCCACATCGCCGCGCTTTTGCGGCGCATTGATGCGCTTGTAGTGGTTGTACACCGCTACAGCTAAAGAGCGCTTGGCTTTCTCCTGCCCCACCACATATTCATCCAGCACCTGCTTCATTTCGGTAGGCCTGGGAATAGAGGTGGAAGCCGGATCGCCGATCACAGCCAGATCATCTGCAATGATTTCCTGGCAGAGCAGGATACATTCATTGCAAATATACACATTAGGACCTGCAACCAGACGGCGAACTTGCTCCTGGGTTTTATTGCAAAAGCTGCACTTATGCACCTTTTGTTGCACGCGGGGGGTAAAATCGTCTTTGGCCATTCTTTACCTCTAGACGCGGATATTCCGCGGTTGGTAGATCTCGTCAATGATACCGTAGCTTAACGCTTCCTCGGCGTTCATGAAATGGTCGCGCTCTACATCCTGCGCCACCTTTTCTATCGGCTGTCCGGTCATTTCCGCCATGAGGCGGTTCATCTTTTTCTTGGTGGCAAGCAGCCATTCAGCCCTGATTACAACGTCAGTGGTCTGGCCTTCCGCGCCGCCCAAGGGCTGATGAATCATGACCTCGCTGTTGGGCAGCGCCAGGCGCTTGCCCTTCTGGCCCGCCATGAGCAAAAAGGCGCCCATGGATGCCGCCATGCCAATGCACACTGTACGCACGTGGGGCTTGATATAGTTCATGGTGTCGTAAATGGCCATGCCAGCCGTGATAGAACCGCCGGGGCTGTTGATGTACAAGGAAATATCGGCGTCGGGGTTTTCCATCTCCAGGAACAGGAGCTGGGCCACCACGACGTTTGCCACGTCATCGTTGATGGGGCCGCCCAGAAACACAATTCGGTCTTTCAAGAGCCGGGAATAGATGTCAAACGCCCGTTCTCCGCGGTTGGATTGCTCAATAACCATTGGGATCAAACTCATGGTGCTTGCCTCCTTTTGGCAGCAAACTGCTGCACATCGCCTTTTTTCCTTTTGCATTTGCGCCGCATCCATTCCTTCGGCCAAAAGGCTTCGGACGGTATGCGGCGCTTCAGTATCATATGACCGTCCGGTCGGAATTATGCCTGGGGATATCAGGCGTTTTTACAAATTGGTACTTATTCGTGGCTGTGGCCTTCGTGATCATGGCCGTCATGATCGTGGTGATGGCCTTCTTCCACAACAAAGGTTGCGGTGGATTTCAGCAAATCAACAACCTTGATAATTGCGGCGGTGTCGCGCAAATAGCTCTTTTGCCGTTCAGTCAGCTTGGCAGCATAGGCTTCCTTCTCCTGACCGGAGCGTTTGGCCTGCTCTTCGATTTGCTTTTCTACTTCTTCTTCGGTGGGTTCAATCCCCTCCGCCTTGCGGATGGCTTCCAGCGTCAGCTCTACCTTTGCCCTGCTTTCAGCCTCACCGCGGTACATATCCCGCAGCTGCTGGGCAGACTGACCTGTATACTTTAAGTAATCTTCCATTTTCAGGCCTTGATAGGCCATGCGCAGCTGCATTTCGCGAACGATCTGATCCAGCTGCTCTTCTACCATGGGCGGGGGAACGTCTACGGAAGTATTGGCGACCGCCTTGTCAATGACGGCATTCTCCCTTTCGGCCTCCAAGGACTTTTGTGCCTCTTCCTCCAACTTTTTGCGGACGTCAGCTTCATATTCAGCATAAGTATTGAAATCGCTGACATCCATGGCGAACTCGTCATCCAGCTCCGGCAGTTCCTTCTTCTGGATACCATTCACCTTCACATGGAACACGGCGGCTTTACCGGCCAGCTCCTCGGAGTGATACTTTTCTGGGAAAGTAACAGGGATATCCTTTTCCTCGCCGATGGCCAAACCGACCATCTGCTCTTCAAAGCCGGGAATGAAATGCCCGGAACCGATAACCAGTGTCTGATCCTGCGCGGTGCCACCGGCAAAGGCAACGCCATCCACCGTGCCAAGATAGTCAAGGTTCACGGTATCGCCGTTTTCCACAGCCCGGTCCGTAACATCCACCATACGGGATACGCGTTCACGATCGCGTTCTACGCGCTCCTTGACAGCTTCCTCCGATACGGGATGCTCATGGGTGGGAACCGTCAAGTTTTTGTATTCGCCTAATGTCACTTCAGGGCGGATATACACTTCACAGTTGAACTCCAGCGCTTTGCCCGCGCCGATCTCCGTGATATCCACCTGGGGCTGATCCACAGGAAACAAATCATTTTCTTTCACGGCTGCCTGATATGCATCCGGAAAAAGGCTGTCGAAAGCGTCATCGTAGAAAACGGCTTCACCGTACATGCTCTCTATCAGCTTACGCGGCGCTTTGCCCTTTCGGAAGCCCGGCACGTTGATGCGGCCGCGGTTTTTTAGGTAAGACTTCTGCATTGCTTCATCAAACGCCTCAGCGGGAATTTGAAAAGAAATTTTGACTTTGTTGCTCGATACTTTTTCGACGGTATGGTTCATGAAAACATCCTCCTGCCTATCTCATGGGCACAGCGGGCCCGCGCCCTCATGAGGGAGGGCATGAGTAGTTTAGCACAGGAAGGCCTTACACGCAACCCTGCCTGTAGCAGATTGCACCTTTTTTTGTGCAAAGATTGGATTTGCTCACAATTTGAAGGCGGAAAAGAGCTGCGCAGCCAACACTCTTTTTTTCAGGAAGCATATGATAAAGCAGAATTCTGGAAAGGAGCAAGTGTATGAATTTAAGCAATGGCACCACAGCGCCCAGCACTACAGCCTGCGCCTATCAATATACCGTAAAGCGCGGCGACAGCTATTACCTGATCAGCAAGCGTTTGGGCGTGGCACTGCGCGATTTGATCGCCGCCAACCCCAACATCAACCCAGCGAGACTAATGGTGGGTGACGTTCTGTGCATCCCCGGCGCAGGAGGCAGCACAACAATCCCGCAGGTGCTTTCCTCTGAGGGTAAAGAGGTGGAAGGCGAAACAGGTATGACTGGCGAAACTGGCATTGTAGGGGGCGAAACCGGTGAAACAGCTCCCATTGAAGAGCCGCCGCTGTTCGCCTGTCCGCTGGAGCAGCGCCGCACCGTACAGCCAGGCCAGACCGTCAGTGACTTCCAACTAAACTCCGGCCTTAACCGCCATACCATGGAGGTGGCAAACCCCAACGTTGACCTTGAGAATTTGGTCCCCGGGCAAGTGATCTGCGTACCTGATATCAATCAACCCTGCCCACTGCCCGCTACTTACATCCTCAAAGAAAACGATACATTGGAAACAGTGGCCGCCAAATTTAACGTATCCGTTGCATCCCTGCTCAGGGCGAACCCCTGCCTGGCCCCTTCTGATTTCCTGCCCTGTGTGTGCATCAGCCTGCCAAGGTAATACGTAATACTAATGGAAAACATTATTGCGTCCATAGCCATAAGGGATTTTTGCGCAATACAAGGAGACGAAGCGAGGCAACGCCGCGCTACGCGGTGCGGCAGACGACGCAGTAGTACGTAAAAAGACCCATGGAAATGACGCTATAATGTTTGGAAGCAGTTTAAGCCCCATAAGTACATGATGAACATATGCAAGCGCCGGAGAAACAAAATCCTGTTTATCCGGCGCTATTCACATTCCTTTTTCAGTTCTTTCAAGCTGCCTGCTTTTTATGAATCAGCGCATTAATACGCTCAGTCGTCAGCAGCATTAAGCCGCCCAGCACCAGCAGATAAATGGGGTAAATGCCTATACCCGTTATATTGGCCGCCTGGCCCAGCACCGCCGGCATCAGCGTGCTGCCCACATAGGCCGAGGCCATTTGAATGCCCATTAATTCTTGCGCGTGACTTTCGCCAAAGCGAGCGGGCGTCTCGTGCAAAAGCGACGGAAAGATGGGTGCACAGCCAAGGCCCATCAATGCCATGCCGGCCGCTGATGCTTCTCCCGGCAGAAGCAGAATACCGGCTCCCGCCAGAATCAACACAAGCCCTGATCGTATCAGTTGTTTACTTGTAAACTTAAAAGTTAAAAAACCGCTCAAAAAGCGTCCCACTGTGATGCCCGCATAGAAAAGGCTAGCCCACCAGGCGCCCTGGGCTGGCAACAGCCCCTTTGTTTCTACCAGAAAGGTGGCGCACCAGAGGCCTGATGCAATTTCCAGGCTGCAATATAAAAAGAAGGTAAGCAGAGTGAGTTTTACACCGGGTAGCTTTAATACATTTTGACGCTTTGCATGCCCATGCTCTGCACCATGCACCGTTTCTTCCCTGTGCCACAATGGAAGCGAAAGAAGCAGGAGTAGTGCCAGCATAAACTGGATGATAGACACTGTACGGTAACCGCCCTGCCAGAGGCCAGTTTTTGTAACAAACGATGCCATGATCACAGGACCAAGCGTCGCGCCCACTCCCCAGAAGCAGTGCAGCCAGCTCATGTGCCGCGCCTTATAGTTCTTGGCCACATAAGCATTCAAACCAGAATCCACCGCCCCCGCGCCAAGGCCCAGAGGGACAGCCATGATATACAGGAACCACGCCCCGGGAGCCATCGACATCCCCAGAAGTGCGCAGGCTGTCATCAGTACGCTGACAAAGGTAACCTTGCCTGTGCCAAATCTGCGTATCGCACGGCTGCTGAACAGGCTGGAAACCACCGTACCGGCGGCAATCACCAAGCTGATGCTTCCTGCCTGGCCCAGCGGCGCGTTCCAACCTATGCGCATGGCCGGCCAAGCAGCACCAAGCATCGAATCAGGAAGACCCAGGCTGATAAAAGCAAGATAGATCATGCAAAGAAAAAAGACTGCCATAAAAATATCCTTTCCATCTTTAGTTTATGATTGCGGCTCTTTTACTTCATATAGGTTTGATAGCCTCTCTACCAGCCTTCGCGCCACCGTGGCTCCCTGGGCGGCCTCCTCGGGCGTGGCAGGCGCATCTCCCATCAGGCCTAAAAACTGACTGACTTTCAGGCCAAGCGCCTCCTGCATATCCATATCGCTACCCCCTGGGCTGACCAGGTAATAGCAAAGCAGCGAATCCTGCTGACCGATGCGGTGGGCCCTATCCTCCGCCTGGCTGTGCACTGCCGGCGACCAGTCCAGCTCGCCGAATACCACGCAGCCGGCCCTTTGCAGATTCAGGCCTGACGCAGCACGAAGGGAAATACAGCAAATATCCGTTTTCCCCTCCATAAACCGCTTGACCGCATCCTCCTTTTGCGCACCTGATTCACGGCCGGTAATGAACACCGGCGAAAATGCCTTAAGCTCCTTTTTATAAACATCCATTACCTTATGATGGTGGCCAAAGAGCAGCACTTTTTCACCAGCCTCCAGCAGTGCCCTGACAAACTGGCATACATATGGCGCTTTGGCAAGGCCGGTGGCCTGGCGCTCCTCTTGGGAAATCTGCTCTTCCAGTATTGCCCGCTGGGAAGCCGTTAGGCCCTCATCCTTTTTCCAATGCAAAAGCTTTTCCAGCACCGGTTGCAAAAGCAGCCGGTACAGCGCATCGTCGGCATCGATCTCCTGAACCAGGCGGCGCTTGGGCGGAAGCTCCGGCAGCACTTCCTTTTTTGTGCGGCGCAGCATCAGCCCTTCCCGGCGCAAATGCTCCCCCAGCAGCTCCGGCTTTACCACGATCGCATTGCCGTAGCCATAGCACCACTCACGTGAAAAGCTTTCCCAATCCCCAAGAAAATGAAAATCCAGTATGTTCACCACATTCCAGATCTCGCCGCCTTTATTGTATATGGGCGTGCCGCTGAGGCCAATCACCTTTTCCAGGGAAGATGAGAGCAGGCTGGCCGCCGAATACTTTTCCGTACCGCTATGCCGAAGCTCCTGAATCTCATCAAAAATCACCGCCGCAAAACCCATTTCCGGCAGTTCCTTTTTCCAGCCCCTGAGCAAAAGGTAATGCATCAGATAAATATCTGCCGGGGGCAGCGCGTAAGGCTTAAGTCCTTTAATTACATGCACGCTTGGCCTTCGCCCTTCAATGAGCAAAAAGCGGCTGGCCTCCGCCTCCCAGTTACGTATTAAATGGGCAGGCGGGATAATGAGCACGGGATAGGCGTTTGTGGTTGCCAGCCAGGAAAGAGCCTGCACCGTTTTTCCAAGCCCCATCTCATCTGCCAGCAGCGCTCTATCATTTTGCATAAGGTATGCCAGGCCCTGCTGTTGAAACGGGATCAGTTCGCCCACAAAGCCGCCTTCGGGCGGTTTTTGATATTCCGGCATCAGCCTCGCTTCTTCACGCCTTAAAGCATAAGCTCGGGCGCCTTGCAAAGCTTCTTCCCAACGCTTTTCATCCTGAGGCTTTACCGCAAGGGGGTAACGCAGCATCAGCCAATGTAAATCCCCCACCACCCGCCGGTGCGCTGTGAACCTGGCTTCACCCCGGCCATGGCCTGCGCTGCCAGGAAACAACCGCTTGGCCAGTTCTGTCACGCAGGGCTCCCCTTTGATAACCCAGCACTTCGCCCGCTTGTTGTAAGAAAGCGTGCCATACACATGCCCCTGCTGCTCTGCTGGCCGCAAATAGGCTGGCAGCAGGTTTTTTTTGTTTTCGCTTGACTCCTGCCCGTCCATATTGTTCACAACGCAATCCCCCACAGCTTGTTAACAGACAGCGATACGCACGGCTTACCACCTATCTCTTCCGGCAAGTCCGCTTTGCGTTCTACCAGCAAAACCAATGCGGCAATTTCGTCACTGGCCGCGTATCTTTCAAGTTGACTGACAAGCCGGCGAATATCCGGCTTTCCTCGCTTAATTTCAATGCCGATGCTACCGGCCATCAGGTCAATACGGCAGCGTGGAGCAAGCCGCACCTCATGCCGAAAGGGAATCCCTGCCGTATGAAGCGTTTGTGCCGCCAGCGCATGCAAATCATACTCCCCCGGACAAAAGGGAGCGCGCAAGCGTGACAAGGCCGCCACAACATCCATCAGGCGAGTCTCCATGTTTCCCCTCCTTGGCATATAGGCGTATTGTATCATGACCAATGATACGGCGCAATTCCCGAAAACACGCGTTATCCTGTAACAATTTCCTTCAAAGGCGATGCTATGACGTACATAGAGTTGCAATCTGTACGCATTTTTTGTATGATATTTTTGATATGTCCATAACCAAAGGAGGTCTTTCATGTTATCATTCCGTCGTGCCGTGGGCATGCTGTCATTTTTGATGATTATTTGTGCCCTATTGCCCGTTCTTGGTGAAGGGACATTGGAGTGGATTGATCCACCGGAAGTAGTGCGGCCAGGAAAATCCATTCGGCTCAGCTTTTCCGTCTCCCTGGCCGGGGATGCGGCCATCGTTGTAAAGGACAAATCCGGCGCGACAGCCGCCACATTAGCGGACATATATCCTGCCAAAGCCGGCCGCAATAATATCGCATGGGATGGCACAAATAACGGCAGTCCGCTTGCGCAGGGCAGCTATACCCTGGTGGTAACGCAGGGCACAAGTACCGCGAGTGCGGATTTTGCGCTGGGCGATGTGAGCCCCGTCATCCTGTCGGCAGTACCAAGTAGCCCCACGCTGATTTTAGGGCAGGATTGGAGCTTTCAGGTAGAAACAAGCCTGGAGGCCACACTAACACTGAAGCTTACCTCAGCTGATGGTGATGTTATTTTATATGAAGATCTATTGCCTGCAGGCACCCATTTAATCCCCTGGGATGGCGCAGCAAACGGCGAACCTCTTGCTCCCGGCAGTTATAACCTAAGCTTGAATCTAACAGACAGCAAAGGCTTCTCCTCCAACGCCAATCTGCATACCATTGATATCGCAGAAGCATCAGCCAACCCCTCGTCGTTGGAGACAACACCGCAGCCGGATGATAACGCGGTCACCGAAATTGACAGCGAAGCGGCCCGCTCCCCGTCCGATTTCAGCAGTTATCCCTGTGAGCACGAATCCTGCTTTTTCAAGTTGCCCATGGGCGTTATGGATGAGGCCGCCATTTGGGCGGCCATGATGCAGCCCATGACTGTGGTCAAGGGCGAGCAGCGTCAAGTGGTCAAGGTGTACACCGAACCAAGCAAAGATTCGCAAGCCGTCGGCGAAGTGACCTGCGATTCCCAAGGGCTGCATGTGTTGGAAACCTTGGATAATGGTTGGGCCCGGGTAGAAGCATATTCCAGCTCCATCCACAGCAGCAAGGTCAAGAACTGGGCGGGGTTCTTTACAGGATACATTGAGACAAGCAAGCTGGAAACGAAGCAGCCGAACCAAAAGTTTGGTCTTTTGCTGGACAAGCTGAGCCAGCGGATGTACGTGTTCCAAGAAGGGAAAATCATTACCGAGCTTTTGATCTCCACCGGTCTTGTCAACAGCAAGCAGCCCTATAACGAAACGCCCGCGGGCGAATTTATGGTCGTTAGCTGGACAGGCGGGTTTTGGTCGGGCAATATGTGGTGCGACTTGGCGCTTAGAGTAAACGGCGGCATATTGATTCACGAAGTCCCCTGCTTCTTAAACGAAGAAACCAAAGACCGCGATTATGGCCCCTTTGAGCGTGTTCTGGGCCAAAAGGCAAGCCATGGCTGCATACGCGTGCAGCAAGAAAAAAGCGCAGAAGGCATTAACATGCGCTGGTTGTGGGACAATTTAAAAATGAATACCAGAGTGTTCATATGGGATGATGTGGGCCGTAACATTCCCGTTCCAGAGGATACGACCGAGCTGTTTTATAACCCCGATGGCGGAAAATACTATCATAGCGACGCGAACTGCAACAGTGTGAAGTCCAGGTATCTTCCCTTGACCGGCTTCACCTACGGCGAACTGGAAACCAGCCCCTTTGATAAGTTGACGCCATGCCCCTACTGCAATCCACCCAAGCGGATTGCCGAAATCGAAGCACTGAATGCGGGACATAAAGCCAACTAAGCAACGCTCCCCCGGCACGGCTGGGGGAGCGTTCAGCCCGTCAACAAAGTGGCGATGCCACTTTGTTGAGTTTTTCCCTCGCGGCACTGCACTTCGGCTGCGCCTCTGTGCGGTCGTTTGCTCGGGCAAGGAAGGAATTCTTCGAAATTCCTACGCAAATTGCCGCACATGTCGCCAATTTGCGATCCAAACTGGGAGGGTTTCGGCCCTCCCAGCCCTCCCATAGGTTTTTTGATAGTCTGAATGCTCCCCCAGCAAAGCTGGGGGAGCATTCTCTATGAGCAAAGCGCTAATAGTCGCCTAGTTTTCTTGCTCCGCTTGCCTGGCCTTGGCAAACTCTGATATCTCCATCTCCCGCTTTTTATTGATAGGTAAAAATAGCAGCGGAATAATGCTCAGTACCATGCAAATGAAAGGCAGCACGCCGGTACCTAAGCGTATGCCAAGCAGTGCCTGGGCGCTTTGTACCTTGGTTCCCGCCTGAAAACCAAAGGCGCTGATGATGCCCATAAACAAGGACGCCTGCAGCCCTGCCATTGGAATGGTCAACAGCGCGTTTAAGCCGTTGTACATGCCGGCTTTTCTATGACCGGTACGCTGCTCATCTTCATCAATGATGGCGCCAAGCATTGGCCCTTGGGGGATCATAACGGTGCTGGAGAAGATATACATAACGATATAAGCCAGTATGGCTGTCAAATAGCTGTTTACGAAGGTCAAAAGAAGATAACCAATTGCGCAAGGGATGGAAGCCCAAATCATGGTGCTTTTCATTCCCAGACGTTTTGTGAGCTTGCCCAGGAAGGGCATGGCCAGAAACAAAGCAATACCCATCCCTATATCCAAAAAGGTTGCCTGATCGCCTTGCAGCTTTAGCACATAATCCGACATATACAAAAAGGGTGTAAAGTAAAAGGCGCGGGGCCCATTAAACAAAAGCTGAGACAGCGTGTAAGTAACAAACGATTTTGATTTAACCGCATCCCTTACATTATCGAAAACATCGCCAAAGACACCTTTACGGCTGGATATTTGTGCATTCTCCTGAAGGTACATTTCCTTTGTATCCTTCAAGGGCTTTAATGCGATAAGGTAAAGGATGGAATTTAAAACAAGCACTCCGCTGAAAAGAAGCGTTGTCATCGTCTTGTCGTTATTGCCAACTAGCAAAAGCGTTGGGATCAACGTTCCGAAGAAGCCGCCAATATTGGCAATATAGGTAATGTATACTGAGATATCCACCCTGTCTTCATTGGTTGGCGCCGCAATCAACTTATAGTTGGCATATGCGATGTTGAATGCAGTCATCGAGGTATCATAGATGAACAGCAATACAAGCAGGAAGGCGAATATCATCCATTCCTGCCATTCTGGCTGGGCAAATATCATGGCGAAGGAAGCAAGCAGCGTAACTGGCGCGGTCAGCTTCATGATATGTACATACTTGCCCTTTCGCTCGTTATACTTACGCCTGTCCAACCAAACGCCGATGGCCGGATCATTAATTGCGTTCCAAATGCCAAAGATGGCATAAATCAAGCCTACAAACTTGGGATCTAGCCCAATGATGTCCGTGTAGTATTTGATAAAGGCGTTATGAATAAGCACCGTGCTCAAGTTTCCGGGCATGACGGGAAAAGAAAGAAAAAACTTCTGCCAGCCTGTCAGCTTTCTTGTTCTGCCGCTGTTTACCATATACTTCATCCGGCCTTTTTTATTTTCATTATACAAGCATATATGCCGCTTTTACAATATATTTGTATGTACAGTTGCTACATTTCAATTGACTGGTTTATAATGGGTAAAATGAAATGGCGCGGAGGTAACGGATGTATCCGCAGTTTGATAAGGACTTTTTGTTCGGCACCGCCACGGCCGCCTATCAGATCGAAGGCGGGTGGAATGAGGATGGCAAGGGTCTGTCCACCTGGGATGTGTTTTCTCACACCAAGGGAAAGATTCGCGACGGCAGCACCGGCGATGTTGCCTGCAATACCTACCATGACTTTCAAACCGATATCGATTTGATGAGCAGTTTGCATATGGATGCATACCGCTTCTCCATCAGCTGGTCCAGGGTGCTTCCGGAGGGCCGCGGCGCAGTAAACGAAAGAGGATTGGAATACTATCACCGCCTGATCGACGCACTGCTTCAAAAAGGCATACGACCCTTTATCACGCTCTTTCACTGGGATACGCCGTATGCTTTATATAAAGAGTACGGCGGCTTTGCGGGCAGGGATACGGCAAAGCATTTTGCGGATTACGCCAGGCAGATGATTGCAACCTATGGCGATAAGGTAAAGGATTGGATTACCTTAAACGAGCCCTGGGAACATGCCATGTTTGGACACTTTTTAGGCGAGCATGCACCGGGCATCAAAAACCCAAGAACATATTTTAAAGTAGCACATCACGAACTGCTGGGCCATGGTCTGGCAGTTCAGGCCATGCGTAGCGTGCGCAGTGATTTGAATATCGGCATCACACTAAGCCAATTCCCGGTATATCCGGCAAGCTATACGCCTAACCAAAAGGAATTTGATTCGGTAGATATGGCGGATATGTTCATCAACCGCTTTTATTTGGATGGTATTTTCAAAGGTGTATACCCTCAAAGACTATTCAGGCGGCTGTGGCCCATTATCCCTAAAGTTCAGCCTGGGGATATGGACATCATCCGGCAACCGGTAGACTTTTTGGGTGTCAATTACTACAGCCGGATTTTTGCGGCCAGAAAATGGTACATCCCCTTTCTAAAAACCTGGATTGACCGCATGCCCAGTGACAGGCGGTATGATCATCCCGTGCTCGGCCCTGGTGCCTTCCCTGAGGGATTTTTAGAACTGGCTCAGCGATATCGCGAGGAATACGGTAATCCGCCCGTTATTATTACAGAGAACGGCATGTCCGGCAGCGGCACGCTGGAGGAGCGCAGGCGCATTCATGATGAAGACCGCATTCAATATCTTGAATATTACTTGACAGCGTTAAAAGAAGCCATCAATGCAGGATCAGACATCCGTGGATACTTCCATTGGTCATTGATTGACAATTTTGAATGGAGTTCCGGTCTCTCTTGCCCGATGGGCATCATCCGTGTAGATCACGACACGCAAAAGCGCACCGTCCGCGACAGCGGCTATTGGTATCGTGAAATGATTTTGAATCAGAAAAGCAGGCTCAAAGGCTGAGCATCCACTTGCAATGAATGATCAAGGAGAGCAGCATATTGAAAACACCAACCTTGGAAACTGACCGGCTGATTCTGCGCCCACTTGCCACTGATGATGCGGATGATGTTTTTTCGTGGACTGGCGACCCTAATGTCAATGTGTATATGATCTATCTCCAGCACAAGGATCCGGCATTCACACGGGAATGGTTATCCAAACTCGACCATGATTCCGATACCGCATATACCTTTGGCTTTATGCGCAAGGAGGATATGCGCTTAATTGGTTCCGGCGGCGTTTACTATCATATAGACACCGCCGATTGGCACATTGGCTACAATCTCCGGGCGGACGCATGGAACAAGGGCTATGCGACGGAGGCTATGCGGCGGATCATTGCATTTGCCCATCAGGAGTTTGGTGCAAAGGATTTTATGTCGGAGCATGCGGTGGAAAACGAAGCATCCGGCAAGGTGCTGGAAAAATGCGGGCTAAAACCCTGCGGCTTGGGTTCGTTTACCAAAGCCGATGGCAGCCGCACTTTTTTGTCAAAGCGCTATTCCATGCATTTGGAATAGTCAAGCCATTGACCAGCGTCGCCGCGCATCCAAATAAAAAGACTGCTTCTTAGCGTTTCTCCCGCTTTGAAGCAGCATTTTTCATTTTATGGGGTCTTAATCGTTTCCAGCAGGGTCAGGCTTTTTATTCGCCACTGTCCGTTTTCCTTGGTCAACACCGCGCGGTACTTGGCGCTTTGCCACTTGGGCGGTGATAGGCTCTCCTCCCCGCCGGCGCTTAACACCGTTTCCCTGCTGCCGCTTTTCACACGGCCGTCAATACGGGGAATTTTTTCTGTGATATCAGCCCTGGCCGTATCCTCCCATGGCCAGCACCACATCCATTCCATGTCAAGGCGGTGGTCTATACCGCGAATGGTGTAGTTGGTATAGGGCGAATTGCCCTGCTTGGCCAACAAAAGGGGCTCATCCCTATCCACAAAGCTGTTCTGAAAATACTTGGAAAGCTCCTGCCGGTCTTCCTCCAGCATGATCACCTGGGCCCGCTTGGCCATGCCATCCTTGAGCACGATATAAATGTTGGTCGCATTCATGGAATAATAGAAAGCGACCGTCATCAGCGCCAGCAATGCGCATAGCAGCATCAGCCGCGTAGCCAGATACCAGACAAATCTACGAAGATACTTCACGAAAGCGGCTCCTTTCGCCCGGATGACCATACAACGATTCAGACTCATCCTCCCCTGCATTATACCTGAATTCAGTTCATACCGCAATGCCGCTTATAAGGTATGCTTTACCCTATCCCGTTCCTCCGATGCTTTACCATTATTAAACCTGTCCAGCGTGCCTACCAGGTAGCCGGTAATGCGGCGGATGCGCTGAAACGGCATCTGACCAAAATCATATTGAAGCTCCACATAATCGCCATCCACGCGGATATCAATGCCTGCGGGCCTTTTGCCAAATTGCTTTTCTGCCCTGGAAATATAAGCCTCAATCTCCTGATTATCCAACTGACCATTGGTCACATTCACTTTACATTCCATACTACTACCTCCTCGGACAAGGTATACCCCACACCAGGCGGCATGAAACAGCAAGACTACCGTATACGGTATACGTTTCGAATCGACGTAAAGCATTCCCACCATGTACTACAGCGTCTTTATCATAGACCATCGGTTTCTGCGCTGAAAGGAGGGCGAATTACGCCGCTGCCACCGGCTGTACTGCAAATGCTGCATTTGGTGACGGAGCGTCTTTTTCTGTTCATGCCAATATAAGAGCCAGCTTAACATATTATTGTCCTCCTCTTTCATCAAAAGCGGGCTGCCGCAGTGACAACAGCTTTAAAAGCTCTTCGCGCTTGTCTTTGCGTGGCGTCCGCTGGCCATACTCGTACTTTTGATACGCGCTGCGGGAGATGCCGCAGGCATCGGCCACTTCTGTTTGCGTCATGCGGGCAGAAAGCCTTGCTTCTACCAGCCAGCCCCTATATGCCAGGGCTTTCTTCTCTTTTTCATGCCACATCCTCTGTTCCTGCCGCATCATACGTATTTCCTCCATATGCGAACGTTTGTTTGGATTGTATAGAAATCCGCATTTTTTGTCAACCCCTATTTTATAAAAAAAGTACCGCAAAATATCTCAATGCGTGTCACAACCTGAATTCAATGCGCGTGGTTTCGCGCATTGAATCAACATATTCAGGGATGCACTCATCATATACTGTGAACAACGCTATGCGGGGAGGCGCCAGTATGAGAATAAGCGGCGAGCTGTTTTTGCTGACCAATACACTGGCCAACAGCCTATCCCTGTGGCTGGCCGCCCGGCTGATGGGTATGCATCTTCCATCCATTAAGCGTATCCTTATAGCTGCGCTGTGCGGCTCTACCTATAGCGTTTTGGCCTATCTGCCTGGTCTTTCTTTTTTGCGTACCCTTCCCTTTTTGCTGGTTGTCCCTTTCGTAATGGCAAAGATCATGCTTCCGCATCAAAAACCGCTTTCTATTGTGAAAACGTCCGTTTTCATTCTACTTTGCGGGCTTTTTCTAGGCGGATTTTTATCCTGGCTCAATACGCAGAGAATCACCTTATGGACGGCATTTGGCACGCTGTTTTTGTCGACCCTGGGTGCCGCATTATTTTGCGGCGTACACAGAAAATCGCACTCCCAGATAACCATGGTGGAAATCGCTTTGGACGGTGGGGATATGGGCAAGATTCCCATCCGTCTGCCGGCCATGCTGGACACCGGCAACCAACTGACAGACCCTATCACCGGCCTGCCGGTCGTTGTAGCGTCATCCACCTCCCTAAGACCAATACTTCCGGCCGCTGTTATGCCGGAAGACCCGCTTACACTTCCCTATGGTTTTCGCCTTTTGCGGGTACAGACGACTGCCGGCCATAAGATGATGATGTGCTTTCGCCCCAGCTGCTTCCGTGTACAAATGGAAGGCGCTTGGCGCGAAGGCCAGGCGTTGATTGCCATAGCTCCCACCGGTTATGACGGTGCCCAGGCACTGGTGCCATCCGCCGTGGTGGAGGCTTTATAAAAGGAGGAACTCTTCATGCGCTCTATTCGTCCTTTCTTTCCCATAAGGTGGTATGCTGCCCTGCGCAGGAAGGTTCTTTTTTGGCTGGCACTTTTGCACCCTGGCCAGGTTCACTATATAGGCGGGCCAGACCCGCTGCCCGTTCCACTTTCTCCGCATGAAGAAAAACTGTTGGTAGATCAGCTCAAGGACGACGATGGCTCCGTGCGTTCCATTTTGATTGAGCGCAACCTTCGCCTGGTTGTTTTTATCGCACGCAAGTTTGAAAACACAGGCATCGCCCTGGAAGATTTAATCTCTATCGGTACCATTGGCTTAATCAAAGCGGTGAACACCTTTGACCCCGACAAAAAGATCAAGCTGGCCACCTATGCCTCCCGCTGCATCGAAAACGAGGTATTAATGTTTCTGCGCCGCAACAGCCGAACAAAGCTGGAGGTTTCTCTGGATGAGCCGCTGAAAACGGACTGGGATGGCAATGAGCTTTTGCTTTCCGATGTATTGGGCACAGAGGGTGATATGGTGTATAAATGTATAGAGGACAGTGTGGAGAAACAATTGCTTACCTATGCCCTGGATCATTTAAGCCCCAGGGAGCAGCGCATTATGCAGCTTCGTTTTGGCCTGACCGGCGGCCAGGAAAAGACCCAAAAAGAGGTGGCTGACATACTGGGAATCTCCCAGTCCTACATCTCCAGACTGGAAAAAAGGATTCTTTCCAGACTTCATGTCGAACTGACACGCATCAGCAGTTAGTTTGTCGCACAGCATAAAACCCTTCATACGGGGTCATACTGCATTCATCCGGAATCGTGGAGGAATGCGGTATGGCAACAGGAAAGGTAGAAATCTGCGGCGTAGACACATCCTCTTTGCCCGTTTTAAACAATGAACGCATGCGCCAGCTTTTCCCGCTGGTTCACAGCGGCGACCAGACAGCGCGGGAGGAATTTATTCGCGGCAACCTGCGGCTTGTTTTAAGCGTTATCCAGCGCTTTACAAACCGCGGCGAAAACGTGGACGACCTGTTTCAGGTAGGATGCATCGGGCTCATCAAGGCTCTGGACAACTTTGACGTAAGCCAAAACGTAAGGTTCTCCACGTATGCGGTACCTATGATTATTGGCGAAATCAGGCGCTATTTAAGGGACAACAATGCTATCCGTGTCAGCCGGTCTTTGCGCGACATCGCCTACAAGGCATTGCAGGCCCGCGACCGCCTGGCCAGCGCGCTCAACCGGGAACCCACAGTCACGGAGCTTGCAGAAGAACTGCACATTCCCAGAGAAGATGTTGTATTCGCTCTGGAGGCCATTCAGGACCCGGTATCGCTGTTTGAGCCTGTATATAACGACGGCGGTGACGCCATATACATCATGGACCAGGTGAAGGACGATAAGCATATAGACGAAGCCTGGCTGGAGGAAATCACTATCAAGGAAGCTATGCGCCGCCTGAATGACCGGGAGAAGCGAATCTTGCGCCTTCGTTTTTTCGAAGGCCGCACGCAAATGGAGGTCGCCAACGAAATCGGCATCAGCCAGGCCCAGGTGTCACGGCTTGAGAAAAACGCGCTGCTGCACATGCGAAAGCATGTGCAGGTGCAGCAGATGTAATGCAAAAAAGAGCGTCTTACGGCGCTCTTTTTGTATGCCCATCTTATCCAACCAAATTCGTTCCGGCAAATCCAGCAGATGTACTATTCTTACGGCTGGATAATCAGCTAAAAGTGATTATACCGATGAAGACGGTGGAAAGCAGCATTGCCAGTGCCCCCAGAATAGCGCTCTTAAAAAAATACCATTCTGTTGGACTGATTTCCCCCTTGATATCATAATTTCCGGATACTTCTATTTCAAACCGAAACAACACTTCTGCCTTAAAGATCATTAAATAGCCCACAGCCGGCATGAACAGTACTATAAGCACAGGAAAAAAGAATGTATGCCGGATAATCGAAATGATAAAAAAGCTGACATTTAAAACAGCCGATAAAATAACCCCAGTCATCGCCAAATTTTTCAGCCACTTTTGCCTTCGCTCATAGCGGTCCATTTCTGCTTTGAGTATCGTTGCCGCATCCTGTATGGATACTGCTCCAAGCGACGTACCGCACTCCCTGCACATAACTGTTTCATTGCTGTTTCCCATCTGGCATACCGGACAGATTTTCATATCTTTCTCCTCCATACCGAAGGCGTACTGCTACACTCCAAAGTACATTTTACTGTTTTCCCCTCAACCTACAACAGATGATGCTCAAACACCACATTTCACGCAACAAAACTGCTGGCTGAACACACATTAATCTTCCGCAACATTTCCCCTCCTGCCGCATACAAGTAAGGAGGGAGGTGCATGCCCGTGAGTTTGTCGGAATTGCGCACCAAGGACGTAGTAAATACCTGCGACGGCCGCCGTTTGGGTAAGGTCATGGATATTGAGTTTTGTGAAAAAGACGGTACGGTCACGGCTCTTGTGGTTCCGGGAGAGTTTAACATGCTGCAGATGCTTCGCGGCGAAAAGTGCGGCATTGTTATCCCCTGGAACAGAATTTGCAAAATCGGCGATGATGTCATCCTGGTCAACATAGAAGACCTGTAATATGCGATATTCCGATACATTTTGCAGTCCTTGCTTATGTTTTTCCTTTACGTTAAGCTT
Source organism: Bacillota bacterium (assembly GCA_023398575.1). Taxonomy (GTDB): domain Bacteria; phylum Bacillota; class Clostridia; order Christensenellales; family Aristaeellaceae; genus JAEWAH01. Next base: position 54,119 of record JAEWSC010000094.1, read on the forward strand.
GGATTGCGATATAATAAAAAAAATGTCATAGACGGCATGTCCGTCCCGAAAGAAGAGATAGCATGAGATGCCAATACTGCTCTTGCCCCGATAGTAAGGTTATCGACTCCAGGCCTACCGAGGAAGGCAACAGCATCAGGCGCCGCCGTGAATGCATACAATGCGGGCGGCGTTTTACAACGTATGAAAAAATCGAATTGGTTCCCCTGCTTGTTGTGAAAAAAGATAAGCGCAGGGAGCCCTTTGACAGCGAAAAAATCCGCAACGGCATCATTCACGCCTGCGAAAAAAGGCCGGTATCCCTGGCGCAGATCGACGCCATCGTTGCCCGCATTGAGCAAAACGTATACAACACGATGGAAGCCGAGGTTACCACCCGCCAAATTGGTGAAATGGTGATGGAAGAACTAAAAAAACTGGATGAAGTCTCTTACGTTCGCTTTGCTTCCGTCTACCGACAGTTTACCGACATCTCCAGCTTTATGGAAGAATTGACGAAGCTGCTTGGCGAAAGCCAGTTTCGGCCAGAAGGGAAGGTGTAATGTATGCTAAGACATGTAGTGTTGTTTAAAATGAAGCCAGAACATATGGATTGTATTCCCGAGCTCATCAGAGATCTGAAAGCTTTGAAAGGCCCGGTCGAAGGCCTGCTGGAAATGGAGGCGGGCACCGATATCGTCGGCGGCAGCCGCTCCTATGATTTCGCATTGATTGCCACATTCCCTGACCGTGCCGCGCTGGATGCCTATCAAGTTCATCCCCTACATGTTGCTGTCGCTAATCGTATTGGTGAGGTGCGGGAATCCGTTATCGCCTGTGACTTCTTGCTGTAACTATCTTTTATATCCCATACGTTATGACCGGAGGATGCAATATGAAGGCTGCCGTATTTCATGGCAAGCATACTGTTCGCGTTGAAGAAGTTCAAGAACTGCCCTTGACCTCCCATGATGTCCGCATCGCCATTGCCTATTGCGGTGTGTGCGGAACAGACATACATATATATGAGGGTGATCCAGGCGCGGCCCCGGTTACACCGCCCAACGTATTGGGCCACGAAATGTCTGGTGTTGTGGTCGCGACAGGCGATAAGGTTACGCAGGTGAAGCCGGGCGACAGGGTGGCGGTTGACCCCAATGAAATGTGTGGGCAGTGCTTTTATTGCCGCAATGCCATGGGCCACTTCTGCACCCATATGATCGGTTATGGCACCACCGCCAGGGGCGGCTTTGCCGAATTTCTCACCGTGCCCGAAAAGCAGGTCTATCAAATCCCCGACTCTATGCCCCTTACGCATGCCGCCTTGACTGAGACAGTATCCTGCTGCGTGCATGGCATCGATTTATGCCGCATAAACGCCGGACAGACGGTACTGGTCATCGGTGCGGGACCCATTGGGCTAATCATGCTGCAATTAGCCAAGCTGCGCGGCGCGGCGCAGATCATCGTATCCGAGCCGACGGCGCAAAAGCGGGAGCTGGCTTTAAAACTGGGGGCAGACAAGGCCGTTGACCCCACTCAGGAAGACCTGTCAAACGCACTTGCTGCTTATTCAAATATAGATTGCGTGATTGAATGCGTCGGCTCTGCGCGAACCATGTCTCAAGCCGTTGCCTTGGCCGGCCGAGGCGCAACCGTGATGTTTTTTGGCCTTACGCCGCCCGAAACCGAGATCGCCATCAAGCCCTACGAGGTGTTCGCAAAGGAGCTCCACCTCACCGCCTCCTTTATCAACCCTTACACCTTTACCAGGGCTATATCCCTGCTGGCGGAAAAGAAAATCAACGTTGAGGATATTATCAGCGTAACGCTGCCGCTCAAAGACATGTGCCGCGTGTTTGAAGAGCCAGCCTTGCGGCAGGGCGGGAAGGTATTGATTGCGATTCATTCGGAAGGCTGAAATAAAAGTACAAAAGTATAAAACACCTCTATGAACATCGATTTCATGGAGGTGTTTTATTTGCAGTTATTTTTCTTTTAGATGCCCTCTATCACTCCGGTAGCAATGGCGTTGGCCGGCAGCTTAAACTCCGCAGCCTGACCGCATACCCGAATAACAACCGGCAGCGCTTTGTTCGTCTTGTTCAAGAAAACGGAAACCAGCTTTCGATCCGGATTGATAAAGGAAACAGTATCAATCATCTCTGTATAGACAGTAGAAGCGATTCGCCGCGCACCGGACTTGATATAGCGGCTGAAATGGCCGATGTACTCAAAGCTCAGCTTCTTTTCAACTTCGCCTGTTTGAAGGTTGCACATGATAGGCGCATCACAGAAGTTGCCCACATGGTTGGGGCCGCCCTTTTCATCCAGTAAAATGTTCCAATCCAGATATCCGTGCATGCCCGCCTTCAGGTTGCCGATGATGTCATGGGCATACATTCTGGCATGCTGCAATTGATTTCCCGCACCAAAGCGGCTGTATTCCACACACCCCTCAGAGAATACCAGCTTTTTGTCCGGGTACTGCTGGGCCACCAGCTGCACCGCCTCAAAATGCTCGCCGCTGTACCAGTGGAAAGCAACGCCTGCGACCATGCTATCGGTCTTTTCATCAATGATTTCCTTGGCCCTGTCATACACCCGTTCCTTGTTGTGATCCCAAATATAGATGCCAACATTGTCAAGCCCGTGCTTTTTGAGGGCCGGATGTAAATAATCCCTGAGAAACGCCTTTTCCTCCTGAGCGGTATAGATGCAGGAATCCCACTTTTGCACGGCCTTGGGCTCGTTCTGCACTGTGATCATAGTGATGTCAAAGCCTAGTGCCTTGTATTCCTTTATGTAACGGCAAATATACTCCGCCCAAAGCGCGTAATACTCATGCAAAAGACTGCCGCCGCCATTCTTTTGGCCGTTGCTTTTCATAAAGGCCGGCGGGCTCCAGGGTGAAAGCATCAGCACAAGCTCCGTGCCGGCCCTTTTCTGCGCATGCTCAAGCAGCGGCAGAATATACTGATGATCTCGCGCCAGTGTAAAGGTGGATAGTGATTCGTCGTTTTTGTCGGTAACCGCCGAATAGTTGCCAAGCGAAAAGTCACAGCTGTCCAGTGCGACTCTGGCCATGGTATAGCTGTTGCCCTCCGGCCCAAAGTAAGCGTCCAGTATTTCCTGCTGCTTTTCGGCGCTCATCTTGGAGAAGGCATACCCTGATGCCTCCGTGATGGCACCGCCAAAGCCCATGATCTCCTGATACCGGATCTCCGGGTACAGGTTGACCACCTTATTCTCTACACCTGGGTCGGCCTTAAACGTTAAGTGCTTTACAATTTTTTTCGCTGCTCCTTTTGCGTAAACCGTGCTGACTAATTCAAGCTTCATACTACCCCTCACAAAAGCATAATTTTGTGTGCGATATGTTTTTATCCTTTAAGACCGCATGCGCATTGTAGTTCCATCTGGCTCATTCTATTTCCTGCACGGCCGAATCAGTCTGCACAGTTTGTCAGCAATGCTCACGCTTTTGTCATTTGTTGCATTCCTTAAGAGAAAACGAAACGTTGTGTACTGATTACAATCTATTTGCTGCATGTAAAAGGCCGCCTTCCTTTTGGACCGCGGCCTTTTAAGATCATGCCGAACAGTTAATTCTTGTTCATTTCATTCCGCAATTCATCCAGCGAGAACGGGAAGGTCAGCGCACCTGATGCGGCATTGGCAATGGTGGCCGGCTGCACAAAGAATACGATATTTCCCTGCTCATCCAGATAAAAATCACTTTCCGGATAGAATTCAGCGAACAGGTTTTCCTCTGTCAGTTCTTCAAAATATTCCACGGTGCCAGTTTGCATTTGCTCAACAATAATGTCCCACACCAACTGGTACACCGTGTCTACAAGCTTTGTGGCGGAAGCTTCATCCTCCTCCGCAATGCCCAATACATAGGGCAGCGTTACAAGCCCGCCAGCGCTGTCGCCTGTTCTGGCAAACACATTGGCCAGCAACGTTTGCGATTCAGCCACGCCCATAAACTGTTCCTGGGAAAGCAGTACGCAAAAGAAATCATCCGTGTTGGCCGTTACCTGATAATTGATATGCATGTAAGCAGATACGCCGTCATCAAGGCTTGCACTGGCCTCATCATACATCATCGGTGCGGTCAGCTGTATCAAATCATCCAAAAGCTCCTGATAAAATAGGTTAATGCTCGTATCAGTATCCGTTTCCGGTGTTACCTGCGGATACACATAGGTGAGCAAAAACTTTGCGTCATCCACCGCGCTCCCTTCCGGAAATGCCGTCTCCCCTGCCAGCGGGCTTATTACCTCCAGTGTCTTTGCGGATGCCGTGGTCATAAAGCTTGCGAGCAATAACATAATAGCCAGCATCAAACCGGTTCCTTTTTTCATAGTCTTCCTTTCCGGGCAAATGCCCTTCGATTACATGCTTGGAATAAGGGTTCCGATCAACAAACGCTTGAAAGGTCTAAAAACATCCCAGTATCCCCGTTACGGCTGATGCCGGTACTCGGCGGCACGGATGGCAGCTATGTTCCCTTCTCCTACCGCCTTAGCAATCTGTAGCGGCTGGCCGGTGCAATCTCCGGCTGCATACACACCGGGAATATTGGTTTCCATAAAGCGATTGACGGGGATGAAAGCACCCTCTGTTGCAAGCCCTGGCAGCAACTGATCGATAGCCACCGCAGGCCGGAAGACAAACACGCCGGCAGCGCTATGCCGCCCCTTGTCCGTTACCACTGCGAGCCCACCCGATTCTTCTTCAATCCGCAAGGGCTTTTCCTGCACAAGCTGTGCGCGGCTGTCCAACGCTTTGGCATCATGCTTTTTCAGCGGCAGGTAAATCAGTTCAGCCGCCAAGTCAGAAAGAAAATTGGCTTCATGCAATCCCATTTCCCCGCTGGATAGGACCGCCACCTTTTTCCCTTTGTAAAACATACCATCGCAAGTACCGCAATAGCTGACGCCGCGGCCCAAATACTCCGCCTCGCCGGGCAGCGGCTTGGGCCGGGCAGCACCCATGGCCAAGATTACCGTTCTGGCCTCAACGACCTCATTTTCCGCCAGCAGCATAAAGCTGCCGCCGTTTTCCATGATCTGGCGGACCACCGCACGCTGTGTTGAGGCGCCCATCTCCAGGGCCTGCTGCTCAAACGTGCTCAGCATCCCTTTTCCGCTGATTCCCGGCATACCGGGATAGTTATCCACCTTTTCTGCCTTATATAGCCAAGTGCTTTCCTCCGCAGGGGAAAACACGCAAACCTCCTGGTTGCGCATTCTGGCTGTGATGGCAGCAGACCAACCGGCGGGTCCGCCGCCTACAATGGCAATATCCAGCAAAGCAATTCCCTCCTTCGCCTTTATACCCATCAAAATATCAGCATACGCCATGCTTGTCAATCTCTTTTGTTGTATAATGGGGCTATGAAGACCAATGAAAGCAAAAGGAGCAGAATGTGAACACGACTTCACTTACCTCAAAAGATCAATGCATTACAGAAAATGAGATCAAGGAGCGCTTGGAAGCGCTGCTTCTAAAGTATCCAAAGATGAAAAGACTTTTAATCATCCCGCCGGATATTACACGCTTTTATTCTATGGCAGGGCTGATTACAAACCTTCTGTACCATATGCTGCCCAAAGACATTCAGGTTGATATCCTGCCTGCCACAGGCACTCATGCTGCCATGAACGAGGAAGAAATCGCCCGTATGTTCTCTGATGTGCCGCCCAGCCTATTCATACCTCACAACTGGCGTACAGACACAATGTCCATCGGCGTTGTCCCCACTTCCTTTGTCAGCAGCGTTTCCGGTGGTCTGTTTGAAACAGACATTGATGTGGAGGTTAACAGAAGGCTGATACAGGGCGGTTATGACCTGATCTTATCCATTGGCCAAGTCGTCCCCCATGAGGTAGCTGGCATGGCCAATTACAGCAAAAATATATTCGTCGGCGTAGGTGGCCGGCAGATGATTAATAAGACCCATATGCTGGGTGCCGTCTGCGGCGCAGAGGTTGCTCTGGGATGTGACAATGCGCCGGTGCGACAGGTGTTTGATTACGCACAGGAACGGTTTTTGAAAAACCTTCCGCTGGTGTACATTCTCACCGTAGTCAACAAAACGCAGTCCAATGTTGCATTGAACGGTCTGTATATCGGCGATCAGCGGGATGCTTTTGAGCAGGCGGTAGCCCTGTCTCAAGAACTGAACATCAACTATATTGACCGGCCTGCCAAAAAGGTGGTAGCCTATCTTGAACCGGAGGAATACCATTCCACCTGGGTTGGCAACAAGGCCATTTACCGCACCCGAATGATCGTAGCCGACGGAGGCGAGCTTGTAGTATTGGCCCCCGGCGTCAACACCTTTGGCGAAAACCCGGAGGTGGATCAGGCGATTCGTGCCTATGGATATACAGGAACGCCGCACATGCTTGATCTGTATCGGCAAGGTGTTTTTGAAAACCTGTTAATGGTGCCCGCACACCTGATTCACGGTTCCTCCGAAGGCCGGTTCAAGATCACCTATGCCACCGATCCGGCACTGCTGAACCGCGAAGAAGTTGAGGGAGTTGGTTTTCAGCATATGGATATTCATCAAGCCATGCTGCGATACAACCCCTCGGTTTTGAAAAACGGATGGAATACGCTGCCCGATGGCGAAGAAATTTATTATGTGGATGCGCCGGGATTGGGGCTATGGAAGTGCCAGCCGTAATTGTTTAGTCAAGGCCGCATCAAACATGCCGATAATGCCCAATGAGTGCATCATCTTTTTTTAGCAAACGATGATTAACGCTCATGCTACAGAATACTGTTCTGCTTCCCTGCGCATACTGCCATTGCGAAAGGAGCAAATGGCCATGAACGGTAACGCGGAATTGCTTGACTTTGTTTATCAAAACGCACAGATGGGCGTTGGCACCATTGATCAACTGGTTCATATCGTGAACAACGAAGAATTCAAAGAGCATCTTTCTGCCCAGTTGGAGGAATACCGCAGTATTCTGAGCGAAGCAAAGGAGCTTTTAAACAATAACGGTTGTGACGAAAAGGGCATCAGCACCTGCTCCAAAATAAAGACATATATCTCCATCAGGCTTCAGACAGCCAAGGACCAGTCGCCTTCTCACATAGCCGAAATGCTGATACTTGGCAGCAACATGGGCATCATAGACGCCATCAAGAATTTAAAGCAGTATGAAGATGCAGAAGAGGACATCCGCAATCTAATGAAGCGCCTGCTAAAATTCGAGGAAGAAAACGTTCAGCAGCTCAAACATTTTCTATAAGGCGGTCATCCTTACAGCAAAAGAAATAAGCGATTGCATATCAGATACAAAACATGCTGCCAGCTGCCACGTTCAGCGTGTAAAGTCACAGCTTGCTAAGACGGACAATAACAGGGAAGCGTAACCGCTTCTCTATTTCTTTTTCTCGCGATTTCACAGCAGTCTCAAATGTAGAAATGCTTACGATCCATAGCACCCTATCACCATATGAATTTTTTTCCTGATGCCGCATACTTTCTCTATGTCTTATACGTATATACAAGTGAAAGGCCTTTCAATACGAGATACCGGGAGGACCCCATGGTAGACGGAGCATTGTTCCAGAGTGAAACGGAGGCAAAACTCACCAGGCTATATCAAGTAGCCTACAGCATTCTGCGCAAACGCCAGGATGCCGAGGTTGCCGTGCAGCAAGGTCTTATGAAGGCATGGGCCGTCCGCCATCGTGCACAGCAGGAGACCTTTAGCCCTTGGCTCATGCGTATTGTGGTCAACGAATGCCGCAATATTCAGCGCTACCGCAAGCGGGTGGTGCCAGCCGAAACAGTGGAAGAAACGGCCGTGCCTTTTTCTGCACCCGATCCAGATCTCTGGAACGCAGTGGAATCCCTGCCGGAGAATCTTCGCCTTCCCTTTTCCCTCAAATACATTGCACAGTTTACCGAACAGGAGGTAGCCCGGGCGATGCACCTGCCGGTTTCCACCATCAAGAACCGGCTGTCAAAAGCCCGGAAGACCCTGAGAGCAGCCCTTAGTGAATGGGAGGTGACCTTTGAATGAAGCATAAGCTGGTAAACACCGAAGCATTGGAAAGCATCATGCCGCCTCCCTCCAAGGCATTTGCCGCGGATACCATAGCGCTGCTCCGCGCCTTACACGCCAAGGAGGAGGAAAAAATCATGAAGCGCAAGCCCTTGACAGTCATATTGGTTGCCGCATTGCTGTTGGTTCTTTTGACGGCCACAGCACTGGCAGCCATCACCCTAACCCGGTCAAAACAGGCCGATGCCATTATCAATGCCCGTAGCGCCCTAGCGGAAAAGTATGGGCTGACACCAGAAACGATCGGTTTGTTCGATATTCAAACAGAGCAGAAAGGCGATACATGGATGGTCGTATTCAATGCCACTGGTTTCTATCCGCCGCTGCTGGGTGATTACACTGTTGCACTTGAGCCCGGCAAAACACCTGATGCCCGCTGGACTCATGATGGTGTTGACCAGGATCTCTGGGAAAACGGCAGCTTGGATGCCCCTGTATGGGGACAAAAGCAAATGCTGAAAGCCCTAAAGGATAAGGAAGCGGCCGCAGCTATTCAAGCCAAGTTGGATTGGTCGAAGGTATCCGTACATCCTTCTGTTTTGCAAACTCCGGTTCCGCTCAAAGAAGATGAGGCCCGCCTCCTGGGCGAAATTGTTCATGCTGCTCTTCCTGGGCCTGAGGATATTGCCGAAAGTCAAGCCCTGGATTTGGCCCGGCTAGCCATCGTGGAAGAGGCGCCGCACGTAAAGCAGACACTCAATACCGCGGATGTAATGATGACCTTCTATAAACGTGTTGATGGAGACCCCATTTGGGATATCCATCTGTACTTTGTAGCCGATGGCATTGAACAGGGTTGGGGTGTAGTCATCGATGCCCACACTGGTGAGCTTTTGCAAATAGGTGCTACCACCGGCGGCAACGGATGATATCTGCGAGCTTTAAAGCCGCAGGGTTCAATCAGACAGATATGATTTACTTTGCAGTTGACGCTTGAACATTTAAAAGCACTGGCCGCCAACTTCCTAAACGGGGTTGGCGGCCAGTGTTCTTCTTATCTCTATTCAAACAAAAGGCTATTCGCAATGCCCCATCTCACCCTGCAAATATTCCAGCACCTCCGCACGGCTTTGGGGCTTGTCATGGCCCAGCAGATAGGTTTCAAAGGGGATTGGCTTTATCAGTTCAATGTAGCCCTTGAGCAAAGCCAAATCATAGTTTCCGCCATTTTCATAGTGATCGCTGCAGTCGGCATCGCCAACCACCAGTATTTTTTCCTTAGGGATGTATACGATCACCGAATCTCTGGAATGAGGCGCGGAAATCTCTTGAATCTCGCAATGTATATTTCCAAGATCAAGCATCAATTTGCCCTGAAATACAATATCAGCTGTCGATACCACAATGCGCGTTCTATCGGGATATTCCACGCGGATATCCCTGTCGCACATGGCAATCTCTTCGCCGCTTTGGAGCCGATGAAGCATGGCTTCATCCGTCCATGACCATGTCATTACAGACTGCAGTTTTTCGTGGGTGTTGTGACCAGTGATGGCAGCTCCGTTCACGGCGTGCATACCAAAGGAATGATCCCAATGCCAATGGGTGATTACCGTAAAGTTCGGAAGGCGAAAACCAAGCTCTTGTATAGCATGATAAAACTTTTCCACATGGGCTTTGGAATTGCCGGCATCGATGGCCAGTGAATGGGTGTCACCCATGATATAGTAAAGATTGGGGCGGTCCGTTTCGTCTTCCTGCGGTAGATAGTAGACACGGTTTGATACTTTTATCAGACTCACTGCCAGGCCTCCTTAGTAATCATATCGTCTGATCTCATTTGCTGATTATAACATGATGAAGAAGTCGTATCAATGAACTGGAAATTTCAAAGTATGTCCATTATACAAACCGTTCATTTACTGGAAAAGTATTGACTATATTATCATATTATGGTACAAATTATCACGAAATAGTAATCGATTTTTACAGTTATACGTCAACACAATAACGTTTATGATGCCTTTCAAAGACCGTTGCTTATAGAGAGGATGGTTGGATAATGTTGAAAAGACTGCTGTGCGTTTTACTGTTATTGCCGCTGCTATGTGCCGCATTGCCGGCACAAGCCACGACAGCAGTTTTTTTACCAGATCAAAAGCTGACACTGGTGGTTGGCGGAAGCATGGCACCCAAACGCAAGCCTGGCACTGTTGTGCAAAGCTACCATGGCGGCGATATGGATATCATCACCATCAGCGGTATCCTGACCTCTGCGCCATCCGAGTGTATCAGCGGCAATAAAGCTGGTGCCACAACGGTCATGATGTTGGAATATGACACCGCAACCGATATGATGTACTATACCCCGGTCCATGTGACTGTCGTTCCGAATGAGCCACTGGGCAGGCGAACCATCATCAGGTACGGCAAGAACAGCCCTGATGTACAGAAATACATTAAGCCGGGCGAGCATGTGACGGTACCAATTGGTACCGTGATCCATGTAGAATATGTAGATATGGATACGGGAGAACAACAACCCTGTACTTTTACCACCAGCAATACAGATGTGGCCACCATAGATCAAACTGGCGCAGTTACCACCCGATATCCGGGGCTCGTTTACATCATAGCAGTGTACGCGCCAAACAAATCGGTCTGTTTGCGCCTGTATGTCTATGAAGAGACGCCAGATGCAATCATGGATATGGAAGTTCACACCGGCGGAAATTCGCTGAACCTGTTTAAAAGCGGTGACCTGTCTTCTCAAGTCATCGCACGCATTCCTGATCTGATGGTTGTTAAGCTGCTTTCTCAAGGCAATACTTGGTGTAAAGTGAAATATAACGACTATACGGGTTATGTACAATCCCGATATCTGTTCGATCTTGATACCCTTAATCCACCTAATTTGCTGCCTACGCCGACCCCGGCGCCCGATACCGGGGATGGCGCGCTGTCAGGGCCAGTAGATGGCTTGTTGGATGGCAACATTTATCGTGTACGGATGTATACCTATCGGGCCGACGGGCAAAAAACAGTTCTGTATGCTGAAAACTCAACTTCATCCCAAATTCTTGGCGAATACAGCAATGGTCTGTTGACTTTTTCGGAAATGAAAATTGGGGAATGGTCTTATGTAACCGTAGATGGAAAAAATGGCTACATGCTGACTGCCCATCTTTCTAACACGCAAATTGGATCGGGCAGTATCTGGGATAATAATCCCACCATTGTACGGTACGTGAATTCCGGAAATGATCAAAAGGTGCATCTGCGTGCAAAGGCCTCCACCTCCTCCGCCTCGTACGGGCTGTTTGCCAGCGGAACAAAACTGATGATACAAAAACAGGTCAACTCCACTTGGGCATATGTAACCATGGAGAGCGGTCGCGTGGGCTATATGATGAGCAAATTCATCACAGCCTCAACTCCAGCCGGTGCACCGGTTACCCCTATGCCCTCTTTAACCCCAACGCCTGCCGGCTTTGCGCCTGGTGGTGTCTTGGTTATTCGTACCGGGAATGATGGAAAGCTGATCCTCAGGGAGAAACCATCAACCTCCTCCAAAGCTCTAAGCAGGTATCCCAACGGTACAGCCGTGACCGTGTATGACGTTGCAGGCGACTGGGTGCATGTTCATATCGCCGGCAAGACAGGCTATATGATGCGCACATTTCTAGCCGAAAACAATCCCGTGCAAACCCCAACACCACAGGTTACACCCACTATCACCCCCGTACCAACAAGTGCTGAAACAAGTCCGCCGGATGCATCCCAATCGCCCGCACCAACCGCCACGCCTATACCGGCCAGTCCTCTTATGGAGGGCAGCACGGCTTATGTACAGACAGGCAATAGCGGCAAGCTGAATTTGCGGGTAAAAGCCTCCGCATCATCCGCCACGGTTGATAGGTTTACAAGCAGCACGCAGGTGTCTATCATCAAGATATCCGGCATATGGGCGCAAGTTCGCGTTGGAAAAAAAACAGGCTATATGATGCTGCAATACCTGTCTTCATCCGCTTCCGCGCCTGCGCCCAGTAACGCCATGCAAACTCCACCTGCCCAGGACACGCAGGCCCCTGCCGACGCATCCGGCGGTGATATACGGTACGTTCAAACCGGCAACAGTGGCAAGCTACACTTGCGCGCACAGGCAAATACATCAGCAGTTTCGCGAGGCTTGTACGAAAACGGTACTCAAGTGACGCTGGTCAGTACATCCGGCAAATGGGCCTATGTTCGGGTCAACGGTCAGGCTGGCTATATGCTATTGGAATTTCTTACGTCAAGTGCGCCATAAGATCAGTTACTGCTAAATAATAAAAGCTCCGCCATGAACAAGCGGAGCTTCGTTTATGCGCATGCCTTATTCTTATGCCGATGCCTTCTATCGCATTTCTCGGCTGACATCAATGATCTCGCCCTCAGTATTGCTTTCTAAAAAATTCAGTACATTATCAATCATGCTGTCGGCCACTGCTGAATCGTTGACGACGCAAGCGAATCCCAGCGCGATTTGCTGATGCACATCATTTAAATCCACCTCGGCAATGGATACATTAAACGTATTCCGAACCTTGGCGCACAGGCTTTTAACCTCCATACGCTTTTCCTTAAGGGAATGCACCCATGGAATATGAATGGTTACTTGTGCAGTGCCAATGATCATCGCTGTTATTCCTCCATTATTTACTTTCACTTACATGCTTTTATCAACTGCACGTCAAAGCTTTTTCCCGACATACAGAAAGTGCTCCGCCATAATATTTATTCTTCCCGCACGCATACTTTTCGGCAAATCTTATCAGTGCCCGATAATCATTCGCTTCTATACAAGATTCAGCAAGACATCCCACCATTTTCGATAATTTCCAGTACTTCCTGCATGGAAGATTGAAACTGCTCATCAGATGAATTTCTAAATATCAATAGGTCGTCATTGCACGTGGGATCATCCAGCTCGCCAGGAATACTAAAATTGACACCAGCGATATACTCATCCCAATGCTCTATCTTCCATTTATCTCGGTCACTATTGCGCTGTATCATGCGCTGGCGGCAAACATCAACATCCGTCTGTACCCATATTACTGTAAGCCTGGCATCTTTTTGCGAGAGCCTATCCTTTAGCTCAGACATGTATTGGGGATCACGTATTTCTCTTGTAAAGGGGGCATTAATCAGTACAATATCGTCATAATCCAGTGCCTCCAGGGCAAGCTCGATGACTGCCATATATTCATAATCCCGGATATTCTTTTCAAAGAAGTCTGAGCTGCGATTATACTCCTGATTAGCCACAACAAATATCTGCTTGGATAAAACAATCAGCGTATCCTTATCCAAATACACCACATGCTTCAAGTTTTTGGCAAGCTGCCGGGATATAAAGGTTTTGCCGCAAGCCGGCGGGGATGTAACCAAAATCAACCTTTTCATACCTGCCACTATCCTTACCTTTTTCGTTAGAAAATAATATGTTCTTAACCTCGATACTACAACTGGCAAACTCAGTATAGCACTCCACCCAACACAAGTAAACAAATGGCAGAGCAATGCATTTGATCCTATATGAGGTCATGGATTGGTTTTGCAATAGACTGCCTAATTTCAGGAGAGAATATCAATTGGCAAGCAAAAATCGCTGCCACGTTTCAAATTGATCATTTTATTTTATAATAACAATAATCAGTGCACAGGAGGATCAGCATGGAAACCTTTACAAGCTTTCTGAATGAAATTGTAAATCCGCAGCAAAAGTCACGGGTAGAGGCGGTATTTGCGTGGCTCTTTGATCAATTTCCGAATCTTGTACCCAAAATCGCGTGGAATCAACCCATGTTTACCGATCACGGAACGTTCATCATTGGCTTTAGCATATCTAAGCATCATCTGGCTGTTGCCCCAGAAGGCGTTGTCATTGCGCATTTTTCAGACCGTATCAAACAAGCAGGTTACGAGCATACCAAGGAGCTGATACGCATTCCATGGGAGAAACCGGTTGACTTTTCCTTGCTTGAGGAAATCATTCAGTATAACATTAAAGATAAGAAAGACTGCATTACTTTCTGGAGGAAATAGCGCCTGGCATTCTCATGCATGGCAATAGACAGCTGGCATGGCAAAACGTGCAAGCCATTTGATGATTGATTCTTGATGTATGCTTTTATGTGCCTTTTTTGTGACCAAACAACAATTCTTGACGCAGGACGGGCAGTCTGCTATCATTAAGCTTGGAAACAAATAGCATCGTTAGGCAGTTGAAACCTGCTGCCGCAAGGAGGTTACCATGTCATTCTGGATTGTTTCAGACAGCTGCACGGATTTTCCTGAAGCTTATATGCAAAAGCAAAATAACCTTACCATCGTGCCCTTGATGTATCAAATTGACGGTCAGTTTCACACGCCGGACGGCTCGGACGAGAGCACTAGGGATTTTTTTGCCAAACTGCGCAGCGGCGTTGTAGCCACCACCTCCCAAGTCACCGCAGAAGTCTGGAAGGAAACCTTTGAAAAGCTTCTTAAAGATGGCCACGACGTTTTGTGCATCGCCTTCTCTAGCGCTTTAAGCGGAACCCATGACGCCGCAGTTGTCGCTAAGGATCAGCTGGCATCACAATACCCGCAGCGTAAGCTGATTGTTATCGATTCTAAATGCGCATCCCTGGGCTTAGGCCTGCTGGTGCACTATGCCATTCAAAAGCGGGATGCCGGCGCCACCATTGACGAAACCGCCAAATGGGTGATGGACAATCATCAAAAGATCATTCACTGGTTCACGGTAGATGATTTGCAATTTCTGCGCCGTGGCGGCCGCGTATCCGCCACCAGCGCCTACATCGGCGGAATCATGAAGATCAAGCCCATCCTCCACGTGAACGAGGAAGGAAAGCTCATCCCCCGTGAAAAGGTACAGGGCCGCAAACGCTCATTGCGGACGCTTTGTGATAAGGTCAAGGAGCAAGCGGTAGACCCCGAGAATCAAATTGTCTTCATCAGCCACGGCGATTGTCTGGAAGAAGCCCAATGGCTTGCCTCCATTGTTCGGGAAGAACTGCACGTCAAGGATGTCATGCTCGGTTATATCGGCCCGGTCATTGGGTCTCACTCCGGCCCCGGCACAATGGCGATCTTCTTCCTTGGTGAAGGCCGGTAACCGGTCATGCGCCGCCTTTGGGGATATACAGGCTTCGTGCTTTTGCTGACGGCAGCTGTTTTGCTTGCCGTCAGCAAATTTTTACCGCGTTTGAATGGCCCTGACTGGGGCGATTCTTTTACTACGACAGGCCAGGTGACCGGTTTTCTGCAAAACGGTACGGAACGTATACCACTTGTATCTTTTGTAGCAGCAGACGGTCTCCCCTACCTGTTTGAGGCAAGAAACACTGTCAGCATGATGCAGCAGGGCCAGACCGTCACAATCCGTTATTCATTATCACCCAACCTACAGGCTGCATTAATTCAGGATTGCAGCACAGCACAATTGATCTGCGCTATTGCTGGCTGCTTACTTGCCGCTTCCGGGCTAACATTGCTTATTTTGCAGCTGCGTCAATCCACCCTGCGCAGGCAACTTGCATTGTATGGAGTTCAAACACCTGCCGTCATTACCGGGATGCATGTATGCCGGTACATTCACATATTTGGCCGCCGCCTTTATGTTTTCGCACTCACCGCGCGAAGCCCTCAGGGTATCGGTGAAATCTCCATAAAAGGCAAAAATCTGCTGAAGAGCAGCACCAGGCTTACTATTGGCAACACTATTCCGGTATTGATGGATACAAGCAACCCAAGGCAATATATCATTCTTTGGAACGATGCTTGCCCCGCCGGCTCTTCCGCTGATACTGCACCCTGATTTTATGTGACATGTTCAATTTTCTATTTTCCCGGGCTAATCTTATTTGCCGCCCTACCAGAAGCGTACTTTGAAATTGCTATACAGCACTTCAAAACCACAACGTAATGATTGACATACCGCCATGTATCGGCTATAATCAATAAGCCTTGTCTCAAGGCATATGTGCCCGTAGCTCAGTTGGATAGAGCGTTGGACTCCGACTCCAAAGGTCACAGGTTCGAATCCTGCCGGGCATACCAACGAAAAACCCTGTAATCTCAACGGTTACAGGGTTTTTACTTATAATGAAAGATAATTAATTTGAATTTCGAAAAGCCCATTTTGGTGACTACTGCTCCGGAACCCCCTTATTTTATTGATTTTTTCAGACGTTTCCGTGCGTCATCGAGGGTATCTTCCAGGACTCCAGGTATGGCTTTATCCTGCCGTTCAAAAGCATGAGCATAAATATCTAGTGTTGTGGATGTCCGAGAATGCCCCATACGCTTGCTGACGGTAACTGGGTCCATACCGGCACCACCGCTGATGAGCAATGTAGCTCCGGTATGGCGAAGATCATGCAGCCGGATCAAAGGCAATCCGTTAGCCTGCAGCAGCTTTCTGAATTTCCCGGACGGTGAATCAACATTCATCCGCTTGCCATTCCATTGCGTGAACACGGCACCCTCGTCAATCCAGATATCCCCCATCGCCAAACGTTGAGTATTCTGATCCAGCTTATGCTCTTTCAGCAGCTTCATCATGGAGGCTGGAAGATATACTGTTCTATTGCCTGCCTTCGTTTTGGGGTCTTTTATCATCTGCCCTTCTTTAGGCACATAAGCTGCACTTTGCCGGACAATCACACATTGACGCTCAAAATCAACTGCATCCCAATTCAAGCCTACTAGCTCACCACGCCGCATCTGTGATTGCATAGCAAGCGTGAAGAATGTTTTCCATTGTAACTCTTCATTCTCGAGTGCATCTAGAAAGAGAATAACTTGCTCATCCGTATAGGGCTTAAACTCTTTGGTATCCTTCATTGGAGGCTGGATTGCCTGTGCTGGATTAATTGCGATATACTGCCACATAACCGCATTTTTAAGCATGCTAAAAAGCAGCCCGTGATATTTCTGCGTATACGTGCCAGAGAGCTTTTTGCCATTAGCTCTAGCGGTAAGTGGCTTTTCCTTCTCCAAGCGGCTATAGAAGCGATTCAACGTCGCCGGAGTGATGTCCTGAATATAAATATGCCCAAGAGCAGGAAGGATTCGAGATTTCAGCAGATATTCGTATGTGTAGATCGTTCGTGGAGACAGTTTGCGCCGATGGGCGTAATTCTCCATCCACTCATTACTGAAATCTGCAAGCGTGATCTTTTTTGCTGCTGTGAGCTTATGCCGTCTAAAATCCGTCTCTAGTTCTGCAGCAAGGCGGTTGGCCTCGCGCTCCTGAGCCTTAATCGTCATACCAGGGTCCACTCTGACCGTACGGCAAAGTCGGCGCTTTTTACCACCTTCATAACCATCGCAGATAGTAATGCGCCACGAGCCTTCGTCACCGCGTTTTTCTACTGTAAAGCCCATATGATGCTCCTACATTCCTATTCTTTCTATTAGATCAAGTGCATCTCGCGAGTATTTATTAATTTGATCATTTGCCCATAACAAGTAAACATTCTCACCAATTGTACTATCCTTATATAATTTATATAAAGGAACCCACTGCTGAAAGAATGATGATAAATCAGGATCAGCACACTTAAAAACGGCCTGATCGATATGATGTACTCCTTTTTCATCTGCTGATGCGAATCTTTCATATTGCTTTGGAAGATTCGGAACCTGATCAAGCCTCAATACTTCTTCTTTTATGTCGAAGTACATGGTTGTCAAAGACATGTTTATGAACATTTTAATAATATCACCTACGCTTTTAGGCACTCCATCAGAATGCTCACCTTTCAGTCCACATAACCAATCAAGGGATACATTGAAAGCTTGAGCAATTTTTACTGCTATCTCAAGTGAAGGAAGCTTTGGACCCTGTTCATATGCTGCATACGCAGCTACGGAGATTTTCGCCTTTTCCGCAAATTCCTTTTGAGTCATTTTAGCTCTTGTTCGTAATTCCTTTATGCGATCCCTAAATTCTAGTTCCATCTAGTCACACCTCCTACGAACCGCATTTTACCACTAAATATATACCATGTCAACTATAATTATTATTATAGTATTTTACTCTACCATATTGACAATACTATACTTTTGTACTATAATCTCCACTGCTTCAGGGAGACATGTTCCTGTATGGTATTCAGAACTCAGAAAGAAAGGGGGGGCCTTAGGTGAAGAATTACGGATAGATTAACTGGAAACAGAACTTTGATAATCACTTTGGAACGGAGCAAACGAAACAATGGGAGGAAGAATTTTTGAGACTTGTTAAAATCAGGGAAGCTGCTAATTTTCTTGGTCTGTCAATTTATGAACTTAGAAGTGGGATACAGGAAGGGCGGTATCCTGGATTTTGGACACGCAACCGTAAGCGTCTCTTTGTTGATGTTGATACCTTACAAGAGTGCATACGTGTTGAAATGACAAACTCACAAAATGAAGCAAGGGCAGTAGGTAATGAGATGAAGTCATACCTCAGCCGTTAGTATAAATAGATTCAGGAATGTTATCTGCCTACAGCAGAGCCGGCCATTACAAAAATGGCAACAGTAATACAGGAGGGATGCAACAATGATGGTTGACACTCAAGAGATTAAAAAGCGAATAACCTGCGTGCAGATCGCACAAAAGGCCGGGCTTCCCATCAACCGGGAGGGGGATAGGTGTAAATCCCCCTTCCATGAGGGCCATAGCAACACTTCGTTTGTGGCGTTTAACGCCTACTGGAAATCCTTTTCGGATGACCGGGGCGGCGATCAAATCGACCTATGGGCCGCGCTGTTTGAAAAGGGCGATAGGGGAAAAGCCATCAAGACCCTGGCCCGCATGGTGGGCGTACAGGCTCCCGTCGATGAAGAATGGCGCAAGAAAACCCAGGACTTTTGTACCAAAGCGGCATATTTTCATGCCCAGTTACGCCCGGAGGATTTGGTATACTTGCACAAAAGACGCCTGACCGACGAAACGATCAAGCGCCTGCTGATTGGTTATGTAGAAGGACGAATAATTATTCCCTACTGGAAGAACGGTTATGTGTACGACTATACCGCCCGCAAATATGAGGGAGAGCCGCGCTACAAACGCTCTGGCATGGGTTTGGACAAGGCCCCCTGGGGGCAGCACACTCTTAACCGGGAAGGCCCTGTATGGCTCGTAGAGGGCACCTTTGACGCCATCGCCCTTGACCAAGAGGGCCGGGCTGTACTCCAGACCACAAAGCCCGAGATCGACGTGCTGCGGGCCTTCCCTAGCGTCATCCTTGCCTACGATAACGACGAGGCCGGACTAAAGTACACCCGCAAGGTGGCCCTCATGCTGTATTCCGCCCGCATCCCCTTTCAGGTGGCGGAGTTCAACAGCAAAGACCTCTCAGACCATTATGCAAGAGGAGTGGAGATACGGGACATCCCCCTGCGCGACGGTTTGCAGGCCATCGTGTCCGGCTTCCAGGAACTTAATGATTTCCGGCGATTCGTTCGTACTGCCGCTCGACATTGTGATCCCCTCTATCTATCAGATCTGATTGATAGTGCGAGACAGTACACAGAGAAGGAACGGAAACAGATCGAAAAGATCGCCACTAGCCCGCCCAGGGAATCGGAGATCGCAGACGAGGTAGCCGATAACAACCAGATCATCTTTAGGGAAAACGTTGGATACTACATGTGGAATGGCACGATCTGGAAAAAGCGTTCGGATAACTACGTCAAGGGCGTGATCGACGAAATATGCGGCAAGATCTTCTCTACGAATCAGCGGTGCAATGCCGTTCTGAACCTGCTCAAAAGCCGGGTGCTGGTGGATACGGTGTTTGACCGTAAGCCCGTCCTGACGTTCACCAATGGCACCCTGGAGCTTGAAACGGGCGTATTCAGGGAGCCAAGGCCCGGTGACTACTGCTCTATCTGCATGAGCTACCCCTACGACAAGGACGCCAAGGCCCCGAAATGGGAGCAATTCATTTCCGACATCGCGGATGATGACCCCATGCGGGAAAGCACGCTCCAGGACATTTCCGGGTATATCCTGTTCCCGGATTGCAGGCACCAGAAAATGTTCGCGCTGATCGGTAACGGCGGCAACGGCAAATCGGTGTATCTGGAAATCCTGCAAAAGCTCTTTGGGGATGAAAACTGCTCCAACGTTGACCCCCAGGGCATGACCGAGCCGTTCCAATGCATCTACATCAAGGATAGCCTGCTGAACGTCGGTAGCGAGATTGACAGCGACTTTACCAAGGCCGAGAAGGTTTTGAAAAAGGTTGCTGCCGGGGAGGAAGTGACGGCCTGTTACAAGGGTATGGATTTCGTCAAGTTCTACCCCCGCTGCAAGCTTCTGTATGCCTGCAACGAAATGCCACGCGCTGCCGTCATCAAAGGCTTGGACAGGCGGCTTGTATTCATCAAGTTCCCCTGCCAGTTCGTGGAACGCCCCGACCCCAAGAATCCGCTGCAAAAGAAGCGGAATCTGAACATCATCCCCGAGCTATTGGAAGAAATGTCCGGCATCTTTAATTGGGCCTATGAGGGCTATAAATCGCTGTCCAAGATAGGCCGCTTCACGGAAACCAGGGAACAAGAGGAGTATATGAAACAATTTAAGGAGATAAGTAATCCAATGATGGTATTTTGTGAAGATCATGATTTTGTAGGAGGCATGACCAAGGACGAAATCTACATAAAGTATACTACCTGGTGTCGCGACACGGGCCATAAAGCAAGCTCTCGAGAGTCTTTTTATCGAAAGTTCAGGGAGATTATGGGAGAAAAAATAATCAAGGAATCTAGGCCGAAAATAAACGGCAAGTCAAAGCTTATGCTGTGGTTTGGACAAACGGAATAAGGTAATATATTGTGACAGAGGTTTCAGAGTTCATGCATACCTTTGGTTATGAACCCTGAAGCCTCTGCCCCTTGTAAATCCTATATTTTTTGTATTCTTGCAAGGTTTGCAGGGTTATTATATAAATAGTAAATAGTAGCAAATAAAAAAATATATATCTAAGAAGGATTTAGCGTAATGCCCTGAAAGGTTTGCAAATCATTTTGTCTATTAAGTAAAACAACTATGGGTTGGATATATTTTCATTCTATAATATTCTCTATGGAGTGAGCTAGATGGATAAGGGAACATGCCTTATAATCTTCGATTTTGCATCTTTCGAGTAAAAAGTGTGGTATCAGCTTCCTTGATCTACCCGGTTGCATCTCGAAGGGCAAAAAGCAGGATCATTATGATTTACATGCATAGACTGTAAGAAACTTTGGCTATCAATGGGATAAAATGTGTAGAAACTGACGATATTCCATATTCTTATGCAGACATCACATAAAAAAGGCCATTGTTTTACGCACAACAACCACATTCAAATTGTTTCACTATGTCAATAATATATGACATAATCATTCAAAAATATTATGAGATCAATGGTATACCTTTTGACGTTCATCTCACCCATTCTCTCGCTACGATTCCCTACCTGATTGCGAAGGATGGAACGATTCTGTCGATTATAACTATTCGCGAAAGAGGGCATTCGCGAATAGTTAGAGGCTTGTTTGCACAAACATCACGCCATTTTTTATGCAATATATCCCCTATACACCTGAAAGTGAAAAGCACTCCCCCCCCGTGGTCTCACCTTCATGATTTAGCCATAAATTGTAACACATTCGTAGCATCCAGGAAGGAAACATGCCATGAACAATTGTTCCCCTACCCGGTGGGGGGATATGAAAGAAAGGCAGGCAGTTGGTAAGGTCCTTCAGTACCCCAAAAAATAAAAAGCAAACCTGAAATTTAAATTAGCTTTTATTTTGTACACATTAATCCAGTAGTTTACAGCGTATGTAACACCCTATTATGAAATATGGATCAGTTTCTCCATACAAATCACCTTGATGGAATAGTTCACCATGAATATATATATTACCATAATCGCGATTCCTACTGGATTGTGCTTTTACAAGTATAGGCTGCTTAAAATAAATGATACCTTTATCTTTTATATATGATGCCTTTGATAATATTTCCTCTGCATACATGCAAATCAAATCATCACATTCTCCATTAACCAATCCAGTCATTGTAGTTCCCATAATTAGTGGATAATCTACCTTAATGGAGGTCAAAATGGCTGTTAAAATAAAACTGTGTACACTCGGCCATTTATATTTCCAATGACGTGCTGGCTTCACCTTCCATATTCTAACATCATCTTCATCAATCAACATAAAGGGATACTTATGGAACAAAAACTTGTCCATCAAATCAATTGTTGATCCCATCAGATTTGTACGGATGCACTTATCTACATCGATATTTAGTGTCCTAAGCCACAACGCATATTTGCTTTCGCCCATTTATTAATCCCTCATCTCCAGTATCTTGCTTATGCGAATTTATCGAATTCTTACCTACACCGCCAGACTTCACAATATCAATTTTCCTTTTGACTGAATAAGGATGTATACTTTTTGTGAAGATAATCGAGTGCCTGCTCATTATCCTCCATAGTGTATTTTAGCCTATCATTTAGCCAAGAGAACTTAATTTTATTCTGCTGTATAATTGTATTCCATCTTTGTACAGATATAGAGACATTACCACTATTGTAAAAATTACCCTTTCCGGACTTTTGATCTTGTAGTTTCATTTGAACATAAGCATCAAAATCACAGCCCAAAAGAATGAAATTCCATTTCGTACTTTCTTTAGGAAACCGAGCATCTTGGCTTACAGCAAATGCATATCCTTCGATCTGGTCTAGCTCTTTTTTTGTCAGTATTTTCGTAGGTCTTTTTAGTTCGATTACCAGATTTTCATACTTTTCGTTTTGCAAGATATATTGCTTATAAAGACATAAGTCTGGAATTAAATCTAAATTCGCAGCAGCCTCTTGAGGTATTTCAGGTGTCAATTCCGTACGACCCAATAATTCCTGATGCTTTTTGAGAACAGTCTTTAGCGATACGTCTGAAGCTCCGAGTTTATATTCTTCTCCAAAAACCCATAGTTCTTCGAGCAAAATTCTATGAAATTGTGTTCGCTCTCTAATGGATGTGCCTGTAGCTTTATCATATACCATTTGCTCAAGTGCTTGTACAAATAGCAAACGCTCAGATACTGTTCTTGTCATGCTAATAATTGAAGGAAGAGTTGTATTGTCGAGCAATCTAGCAAATTCGTTCTGTTGTTCTTTACTTAAATTAAATACCTCTGTTAGTATGGTAGTAAGATTGTCCGGATTTGTTTTTACAGCTTCTTTAATTAGCCGATATGTTAATTTCTTTGTTTCATTTGACGATGACCGCAAAGAGGGAAGCACATTATTAAGTTCCACAGCGACCAGGTCAAAATATTGTCTTTCAGTATCATCGATTTTGCTTTTTACATCTCCCTTGTAGGGATATGCATCGGTTTCCTTAAGCTTCCTAACTTCTTCAACAGAATCACTGTAAAATAGTTTGTTTATGTATTCACCAAGAAGTCGTTTAGATAAAGCTATAAACGCGTCATAAAACGGATTAGCAATACCGCAAGCAAATATGTTATCCTTACTCATTTCATCGAAAACACTGCTTAAAATGTATACGGACAAAGGATGACCCTTTGTTGATACTGGTCTTGTTTCATATGCGACACCATTTTCTCCACATATATAGAGGCCCTTTCCCGTATCCGTCTTCCACAGAATAATGCGTACATTAGCCGAACGTTTCTCCTCCTCATGTTCATAATCAATGGGCGTCTCTGTAGTTGACAATATATGCACTAATGGATCAATTTTTCTATCATTGTAGATTATTTGGATATCACCATATGAAAGTAAATAAGGTGCAAACGTTGAAACAATGTCGTCTTCCATTTTGTCTTTATCGAGAAGAATATCGATGTTATCTGCCAATCCATCAATAACTACAGTGACACCTGTTTCTGTGCTTTCCGGAACACGTTCTTTTTGACTATATGAAACTTTCATCTTGTTAGTACCATCAAAAGAAGCAGAAAATTTGTAGACTAAACCATCAACCGCACGATATATGCTTATCCATTCAATTCTCGAGCCTAGTGAAAAGCTCTTGTATCTTCCTTGCCCTTGTTTACCGTGAAAAAGCCGTCCCTTTGGACTTTTCCCTTTGTATGTTTTACATGATCTTCCGAATAATCCAAATAGATCGCGCATTTCATCATGAGCTATTCCATGACCATTATCGGTAATTGTTATTTGCTCAATCTTTCCGCCTTCTTGACCAAAATAGTTCATAACAAACGAAATGTCTATATTGGTTGCATCTGCATCACATGCATTCCATATCAACTCTTTTATAGCTTCCTTAGGAGATACTTTTGCGTTTCGATCTATATGTTCTTCTGTCATTTGAACTTCCATTACAATATCCGACACAAAGCTTCCCCCTTTATATTTTGGAATCACTTCCAAATCATATCATAAATGAATGAATCTAACAATATTTCACCGTGTCGGCTTTAATACTTTGCACTTGAAAAGTATAGAGCAACCGAATAGTCATATAGTCGCTCAGTCAAAAAATCATATCACATTTAGTTGACACGGACCTCTTGTGAGTAGTGATATGACTATTTGGACCATATTATATTGGGGTCTATAATAATGTCCTCTGTTCATATTCCTCTTTTGCTTTATTAATAACTGCCCAGAACCGTTCCAGACTGCCCACCCAATCGAATACTATGCCTTTACCGATACGAGCAAAGTGCTTTCTGGCACAATCGATTTTTGCTTTCTCAACACCCTGCAACGTTTCTTCTGTTTTTTTCCACTTTGTCTCGATGATGAAATACAATCGAGCAGTCTTTTTATCATGGCGATATATGACTGCCCAATCCGGTGTATAGTCACCATATGGAGTGTTAATGACCAAGCCTCCGCGCTTAAATTTGGTAAACAGCATAACGTTTTCATCATCGTCAAGCGACCTGGCAAATTTCTCTTCGCCTTCGCTATCGCAACGAATGTATTTCGTCATAGCACGTCTGTTAATTTCTTTAGTTTGATAATATTGACAATCCTTGATTGCCTCCACATCAAACACGCTCTTTTCTTCCAGCACAAAGCCATCCAAAAGCTCGTAAGCGATATCCTTTTTCTTGTGCTCTATCAGCTTTTCCTGGATAAGCCTGATAGCTCCATCCAATACGTCCTGATATTGTAGCGCCTTTAGGTGCTTTGTGCCCTGGAGGATATAAAATACAGCGATGCGGGGCATAAAAGTATGCTGCATTATGTAATTGACCAGCTCAAATACTGATCGCTCATTAATACTATCTTCTTGTACAGGTGGCATATATACCTGCTCCGGTTCACCTGCAACCAGTTGTCCAAAAGCATTGACCGTAACGCCACCCTGCATAACTGTAATAGTTCGACGGCCTTCATCCATCGTGATGTTGTTATTAAGCGTATCAATGCAATCCCTTATCAGTGCTTTGTTATCAATATGCACCTGATAATAGGTTCGTTGAAGCACTCGTTCCCGCAGTTCATGATAAAGTTCAAGAAACGTAGTCTCATTCATGTAACTGTAAAACTCATTTTGGGGCGGCTCATGTTCCGCATCTCCAACTGGCAACCGCCTACTTCCTTTTTCGCCCATCACACTCCGGAAAGCCTCAATGATTTTGACACTATGCTCTTTCAGTATATCATTGCCAAAGGTAATATACAGAATATCTTCTTTTTTGTTTGCATCCAGTTGCTCTGTCTTTGGATGGATGATTTTTGCAGCTTTCAGTTCGTTAAGGAATGCCTGTGCCAGTTCCGCTGTGATCTCAGATGCCAGAACACCGGCCTCCCGCAAAATTTCCTGCACATCTGAAAGCTCTACCTTTTCAACGTCTACTCCGGCTTCATCATTGAAGTCTTTCTGTAGGGCTTCAGCAAAACGTTCATACGTTTCGTTAGCAATAACGGTCAGCACATTGCTATCCTCCGGTTTGCGCCGGATACCGCTTATGTCCACCGGCAAACGCAATCCACGTCCAATTTCCTGCTTTTTTGCGATTTCACTTGCGCCATGCTTAAGTGTGCATATCTGGAACACGTTAGGATTGTCCCATCCTTCCCGTAATGCGGAATGAGAAAATAGAAACGCCAGTGGTTCCTCAAAAGAGATGAGTTCATCCTTGCGTTCCAGTATAAGCTTGATGCCCAGTTCTACCTCTTCCGGAGTTTTTGTGTTTACCCAATCCTTGTCACCGTCGACATCGATCTCTTTTCCTTTTTTGTCTTGCGCGAAATAGCCTTCCCTTACATTTTGAACTTCGGTGCAACGTGGGAATAAGTCGTGATATTTTTTAAAGACTATGTTGTAACGTGTGTCCTGTATTGCTTTGGCATACTCTTCATCAAACAGGCGAGCATAAATCCCACCATTACGGAATTTGTTGACCGCATCGACAAAAAACAGAGTCAGCACCTTGATTTCCAGGCCTTCTTCCAACACCTTTAGCTGTCGCTTCAAATGCTGTTGGATGGTAAGGCGTATTTGTATTCGTACAATTTCCTCATCGGTTATCTCATAATTGCTTTTGCCCTCCAGTAGAACAAATGGGTGCTCCGGAGAACCAAAGAGCAAACCATTTTTCTTATGTGGGTCTTCCAATACTCGCATGCCCGCATACTGAGGAAGGTTTCCGGAAAGCTCATATAAGTCAGCGTTTTTCCGGACATTCTCGTAAACACGCTGTACGCCTTTTCCCTGTACATTTCGGAACAGTTCGATTCGAGCATATAAGTCTGGCGTCATCTTTGTATAGGCGATATATGGGTAATTCCTTGGTATCTCTGATGCAACTGTCGCAACCTGTATTCCCTTGACCAAACCCTGGCTGAACGCATGGTAACTGTCCAGTCGGTTGATGAGGTTATATAAATTTTTATGGGTTGCGCTATACCGTAGGATGAATAACGGGTCAAGCTCCAGCAGCGACTGCATGGTTGAGCTAATCTTTCTTCCATCGCCTTCCATCTTCTGCGGCTCATCGATGAAAACGATAGGCTGGACATACCGCAAAATGTCCCAATAGACCTTGCCCCGCTCATCGGCTTTCCGGATAATGTTTGTATCCCTATTGAAAGCCTGCGTGTTAATAATCATAATTTGAAGATCCCTGGATTCAGCAAAGTCATCCAGCCGTCCTTTGTTGTTGGGATCATAAACAAAGGAATGCTTCAGGATATCCAGACCGCCATAGAGAGAGCGAAAATGCTCCCGCAGTTGGGCCATGGACTTTTCTACGCCTTTACGGATAGGCAGCGTGGGCACAATGATCAAGAACTTCATGAAGTTATAGTTCTGGTAAAGCTCGAGTATGGTACGCAGGTACACATAGGTCTTGCCTGTACCGGTCTCCATTTCCACGGTGAAGTTGCAAACGCCTCCTAGCTTTTTCAGTTCCTGGTCAAGTAAAATATTCCCAGATTCAGCTTGCACCTTGTTAAGGTTTTTCAGAAGCACTGTTTCCGTCAAATCCAGACGATTCTTATTATATTCTCCTTCGACAAGCGCCTTAATATGTCGCACCTTACCACGATAAATGGTATCACCCAGTTCCCTGGGCTGGCCCTGGAAGATCCCTATAGCTGCATTGATAGCAGCCCTTTGATGCGGCAAGGCATCATCAAACTGGAACGCAATCCTTTTTGCCATATTGCCCACCGCCCTATATAAATTCTACGCGAAAGGCCTTGTCCTCACCGCCATGGTAGTGCTGCAATTGGGCTGTAAGCCGGTTCATAGCATTCAGCTTCATAGATACATCGTCACCAAAGGCACTATCTCGAAATACTACCTTCAACGGTTTGGGCTGTAAGGCAGCGATATCATCAACCATTTTGTTGGTAATTTCACTCTCCAGGCATACAACCACTGCATCGGCAAAGATAAAGGTACGATTGCCAATGGTATCCAGCCTCATAACGGGTGTGGAGAGCGGGAAATCCCTATGCCGCAGCATTACTTCATAAACCACATCGATATCTTTTGTGCCGAGTTGGAAGTCCAAAAGATCCTTATTGTCCACAATGTCACCCATATGCACCTGGTCCGCTGCCTGTTTCATTTCAGTTTGCCCGGCAAGCAATGCCTCAAAATCCCTAGTATTCCATCGGATGTTGGTAGGGCTGACTTTGAATACCTTGAAACCAAGGTCTAGTGTATCGGGATCGACCGGCTCCTCTTCAGTCAGACTGGTTTGCCCAGTTCGTTTTTCTGTAATCTCTTCGCGAATTTGAGCCGATGCACGCCGGATGCGCTCCTTACCGATCTCAGTAAGATATAAAGGTTTCCGTTGTTCGTCAAGAAAATCTATAGCAGCCTGTATTGATGCTTTGGCATTATTATCTGCCCATTTTAAGCTTTCCACCAAATCTTCTGGTAATTGGGCAAGAATGAATTTCCTATGAGAATGCTTTTTTTCAGCGTTAACTGCCATAACCGCATTAGCAGCTGTTCCTGATCCTGAGAAAAAATCAAGGACTATATCGTCATTGCTAGACGCTATTGACACAATGTGCTTTAAGAGCTCAGTTGGTTTGGGATGGCTAAAAATCTTTGGGTTATCAAAAAGCACTTTTGCCTCATTAGTAGCGTCTTCGTTCATGCCATGAGCATCCCACCAAGTTTCTGCCTTTATCCTTTTCTGATTTCTCTCGGATGCAAACACCTTTTGCACCGGACGAGCAGTACCTGTTTTTCCAAAAATGATTCTGCCTTCATTTATACGCTTTGTAACATCATCCTCATTAAACACCCAATATCTTCCTTCGGGTGGCCAAAACCCTTCGCCGGTTTTTGGGTTTGTTATTTTAAAATATGGTCCCTTATGATTTGCCGACAAATCCATAGTATCCCAAGGCCCTCGTGGATCATTATCAGGGTTTGAATATTTACAATTTAGGTAGTCAGTATTTATTTCATAACCAATGTCAGAAATGTTATTGATATTCTTAGCATAAACGACAATAAAATCATGAACAGGAGGAATGAGTCCGACATTATTTCCATTTGTTTTCTTTTTCCAAACGATGCAGGCAACAAAATTGTTATCCCCAAATATCTCGTCAGTTATAGCTCGCAAATTTCTTACTTCATTATCATCAATGCTTATGAAAATCAGGCCATCATCCCTAAGCAAGTCTTTGGCCACCCTCAATCTCGGATATATCATATTCATCCAATTACTGTGATACCGCGCGTTACTCTTTTGATTGATTACCATCCGCTGTCCATACTCATCCAACTCCCCTTCTGCCTTTGCAGTCTCCTCTACTCCAGTGGTGAATTTATCTCTATAAACAAAATCATTCCCCGTGTTATAAGGCGGGTCGATATAAATCATTTTGATTTTTCCATAATAACTATTCCTTAAAAGTTTTAAAACTTCTAGGTTATCACCTTCGATATATAAATTCTCAGTCTTTTCTTCATCTAAACCTTCTCCAGGAAGGTATTTCAGTGTCATATCGGCAACATCCTCATCAGTGAGTGCAAGGCGCTTTGCTTCCTTCTTGCCCGGCCAGGTAAGCTCATATTTTTCCCCGGACACTTCCTCAAATTGCCCCATCTCTTCTTTGAGGGCGGCCACATCTAGCTGCCCGTCCTTAACGGCTTCAGGGAATAGATCGGCAAGCTTTTGCAGGTTTTCCGACACAGGCAAAAAGTACGTACGGGGAAGTTTGCTTTCCATAAAGAGCCTCCTGAGTGTTGTAATCATAGGTTCCATTCTATCTTTGTGCAGAGCAGTGGTCAAGCATGTTCAGTCAATTGTGAAGTGATCTTTTTCAACTTTGTATTGCAAGCCGCCTTGTTGGCCAATGTGTTTTCCTGTGCCTGATCATCTAGTGTTTGATGATATTCACAAAGCAACGACAGTAAAGCGAGAGT
This sequence comes from Bacillota bacterium, assembly GCA_023398575.1. Taxonomy (GTDB): domain Bacteria; phylum Bacillota; class Clostridia; order Christensenellales; family Aristaeellaceae; genus JAEWAH01. Next base: position 84,093 of record JAEWSC010000094.1, read on the forward strand.
CTTGTGCATGTCATAAAACACCGAGCTTGATAGCAATTCCTCCGCCTGAGGTATTATCTTCCTTTGATCGATAATCATGGTTTTAACATACCATTCAATATACATTGCTGCCTTATCCTGAAGATTTTTAAGACTGCCAAAGGCGACATGGCGCTTCAACAGACGGTAAGTATCATCCCCCGGCAGGATGTTAAAGGACGATGTTGTGAATTGCTTATCGATCACGATCTCATCCGGGTTGTTGCGGTTTAGCCGTTTTATTGCCATGTTCAATCTGGCATCATTGGTACCTTCGGTGAACAAAAGTACTGCCGGTGGCTTGATAAGGCGTTGGATGACACCTGCCGCAAACGGAGCGTTCTTCAGGTTGTCCAGCTGGATATCAAAGCACTGTATAACCTGAACATTGTATTCCTCATCCATCCGTGAGGGAATACGTTCCCCGGCAATCTGTGAGGTTATAGTGATAGTCTTTACCGCTTGTACAAAGCGTTTTTTTTCTGTGCGTGTCAGTTCTGCTTTTTTACTAAACGCGGATGGTGCGATGTCGGCGCGGACGGAATATTCATCTGGTAATACAAAGAAGTCTGCCATATCAATTCACCACCAGTAGCGATATAAGTTCAAAATCGTCTGATGAAGAGCCTGCAAAGGCATTGCTATAGCCGCCAAAGTCGAAGATGCTAGACTGAGCATTTTTATTTTCACTGCCCTGAATACTATTGATGGTCTGGTTCAACAATCCGGAATAGAATGACATATCAGACGCATTTTTGGTGCGTCGATTGAATTCAGAAACCTGTTGGGCTTCTGCGCTATTCTTGCCACAGGCTAAAGCACGGAAAAGTTTCAAAGTATCTCGAGCCCCAGCAAGATTCTCTTGAACCTTACCCTCTTCATTGATGAATACTAAATAGTACGGATAAAGGGAGCTATCGCTTTTCGCCTTACCCTCAATTCCAGAGTGACGGAAGCAGAATAGCGCGCCTTTTTGCCCGTTGCCCGTTACGGAATAGATACCCGTAGGTACTTTGTTGATTTCCGGGTTGTTTTTAATATATTGGGAGAGGTCTGAAAGGTAATCGTTCATATTCAGGTCCGTCAAGGATAGATTGTTATCCAACTCGTCAATATCGATTACTTCCTCCTTCAGACGTTCCAATTGCGCCTGTCTGAACCCAAAGTCATTCATATCACTATTAAGAAAATCGTCGTGCCCGGTACCAGCCAAGTTAACGCCGACCATCTTTCGGCGCACACGCTTCTCCAATTGCAGGTAGTCATTCAGTTCCATTGCTGGGAAGAAATTGACCATGGCAATACGTTCGTTTTTACTGCCGATTCTGTCGATACGGCCAAAGCGTTGCACTAGGGCAACCGGGTTCCACTGAATATCATAATTCACCACGCAATCGCAATCTTGCAAGTTCTGGCCTTCGGAAAGGCAATCTGTGGCGATAAGGATATCTATCTGCTGTTCCTTGGGCAAGGCAGAACCGATCTTGGAAAGTGGCGAAAAGGCCCGCAAGATAGTATTGAATTCACATTTGAGGCTAGGCAGCGTCGTTTTAGGATGGCTTGATCCGGTCACTACAGCAAGCTGAACGGAGGATTTGCCAAAAATGACAGTCAACTTATCATAAAGATAGTTGGCGGTATCGGCAAAAGCGGTGAATATTAATACCTTACAATTGCCTGGGTTGTATGGAGTAATATCGATCTTTCTTGCAAGCAATTCCTGCAGAGTATCGATTTTTTTATCTCGTCTGCTGCTGAGAAGTTCATCTACATCCGCCAGCACACTTTGCAGGATGTTAAGGTCATAACATAAATCGCGCAGGAAGTCACTCCGCATAAGATGGCGGATGTCAATTTCATATTTGTATTCGGGGAGAAAATCCTCGTCATCCTCAGACTCATCAAACGTTACCGGAGAGGATTCGTCCTTTTCAAGCGAACTAATTGTACTTTCGATTCGCAAGATCATTCGTCGCAATGTTTCTCCAAAGGCAAAAACTGAGCTTTCGAGTCTTTTAAAGAGGTTGAAACGGTGCAGCGTAGCGACAGATTGTTCGCGCTGTTCATGGAAGAACAGCATCCTTTCGCCACGATATGTTCCATACTTATGTGTATAATACTCCTTATACTCAGGCTTCAAATAGCTCATGGGTGAGTAAATGGCAAGTTTCAACCGCTCGATCAACTCATTGGTATCCTCAAAACTCAGCAATTCGCCGTTTGTATCAATTTGAGGCGAATAAGTTTCAGGCTTCAATTTATCTGGGAATCTGCCAATAGCCTTGGTATTGTAGTACTGCGTAATATGCTTGCGACTGCGTGCTATAGTCACCATGTCAAGAAGCTTGAAAAATTCAGAGGGTAATCCGTCCAGCAGCACATGCTTACTGCGACCGGGCATTTCCATCCAGGCATTTATGGCAGCTTGAGCATTGCGCAGCAGCGCGGCGACTCCCGGTATACCTTCCTCGGCAAAGGCAGCGTCGTTATCTTGAGTGATGATGGATATTTGGTTGCGCAAATCGGTAAGAGAGTTATTCACAGGTGTTGCAGACAGCATGAGTACCTTGGTTTTTATGCCACGCTGGATTATGTCCATCAACAGTTTGGCATAACGGGTCTGATGATCATCCAACATGATCCTGTTACGGAAATTATGTGACTCATCGATAACCACCAGATCATAGTTGCCCCAATTGATTCGAGATAGGTTTAGCCCGCTCCGTGTAATACCTTCATTACGGGAAAGGTCTGTGTGGCATACGATATCATAAGCAAAACGGTCTGAAGAAAAACGGTTGTCGTGATAATTTCCCCGGAACGAATCCCAGTTATCGAACAATTTTACGGGTGTTAATACCAGTACACGCGCATTGCGTAGTTCATAATACTTGATGACGGCAAGGGCCTCGAACGTTTTGCCTAAACCGACGCTATCAGCAATAACGCAACCGTTGTATTTTTCGAGCTTACGAACGGCTGATACGACGCCATCCCTTTGAAAATCAAAAAGAGAATTCCAAATGGCTGTCCCGTAAAAACCGGTTTTTTCATTTTCAAATCTTTTGACACCTTCTTCAGTCAGCAAACTGCCAAAGAGTGCGTTAAGCGTAAAATAATATAAGAATTCAGGAGCATACTCCTTGTATATATAGCTTAACCCCTGAAGCAGCTCGGCTTTGAAGTTACTTGTATATGTGGGATTGTTCCAGAGTAACTCAAAGTTTTTCCGGAACCGGTCAATCTGGTTTCTATCAGTCAATTCAACATTCATCGAAATGCCTGAAAAGGAGTTTCTGCGAGCCTTGCCATCTATCTCAAGTGACGAATCACCGAATATGGCAAAATCATCGTCGCACATCAGTAGGTTACTGCGTATAATATTATCACGCACTACTCGGCGGACATTCACGTGCTTATCTATAAAGTCATGCATCGCCCGAGCGGTATCAAAATGACCTAACTTGTTTTTTTCCACCAAATCATATTCGCCGAAAAGGACATTGTTTGCAGTGTTCTGTATCTCAAATTCCCTGGATACTTCTTTGCCCCTGGGCAAGTAAGCTGGATCACGTAGAACAAGATTAATCTGCTTGATATTATGTATATTCGACCGCAACTGCGAAAAAACAGACAGCGTCAGCTTATCATTAATAATGCTGATGTTGCTTTCGCTACGGTTTTCAAGGAGGCTTGCCAAGCTTCTAATCAGGTTATTAGTGGAATCAATGATACCGCTCATACTTACATTCCCATCATTGGCGTATTTTCACCATTATAATACATTTTTTTAATATTCGCACGCTATTTTGGTAGAAGAATCCTTATATAATGTGATAACATATAGGCAGGGGTAACAATCATAAGTTATGTGGAGGAATGTGACTATGCCAGACATTCACTTGTTTTCGCTGGATAACAGCGTTACTGAGATAACATCTCATTCCGTAACACTGGAACGAGAACTGCAACTTTTGATTGAGGCAAACATGCCTACCTTTTTTGGTGTCACCTTTTTGAGAAGCGAATTTTCAATCACAAATGGACGAATCGATAGCCTGGGCTTAGATGAAAACAATTGCCCGGTCATTTTTGAGTATAAACGCAGTGTGAATGAAAATGTGATCAATCAGGGTCTCTTTTATTTGGATTGGCTACTTGACCACAAGGCTGATTTTAAGTTATTGGTGATGGAGGTGCTAGGGATAGAAAAAGCAAACAACATCGACTGGAGTCTTCCATGCGTGATATGTATTGCCAATGACTTTACCAGATATGACGAACATGCGGTAAACCAGATGCAAAGAAACATCAAGTTGGTGAAGTATCGATTCTTCGGAAATGGATTGGTTTTATTTGAGCATCTGAACGCTCCTATAGCAAAACCAATCATTGATACGTTGATTCAACAAACCACCACCAAGCCTGGAGTAGACAAAACTTTTTTACAGCAGTATGCCGGTGCGCCAACTAAATTACAGAACTTATATGAATCGATCAAGGGATACATTTTGTCACTTGGAGACGACATAACAGAAAACCAGCTTAAGCTTTATGTAGCATTCAGAAAAGTAAAAAACATCATTTGTGTAGAAATATATCAAAGTAAGATTATTCTTTATTTGCGTATTAATCCTGATGCAGTTATACTTGAAAATGGCTTTACAAGGGACATGCGAAACATCGGCCATTTCGGAACAGGTGACCTACAGATTACTATCAAAAGCGTGGAAGATTTTGAACAGGCCAAGCTATTGATCGATCGATCCTATAATGAGAACTAAGACAATTCTTATGTCGTCAAATGCCATATTTGTAATATCGAAGTTGATGAGAGATAGTCATAAGTTTTAAGTGTTTCTTAGAAAATTCGGTGCTAGAGTTGTAGTCTTACAATCCAGCTAGAGGTGGGTTCCATGGCAGATCTAAAACAAAAGAAATACGTAAGCAGTAACGCACAACTCATGGCTGAATGGGATTTTAACAAGAATAATCAGCTTAAACATGATCCTCATGTATTGACTGAAGGTAGCGGGGTAAAAGTATGGTGGTTATGTTCGAAATGCGGCTATTCGTGGCAAACAGCCATTGGTAGCAGAGCTCATTTAGGGAGTGGATGCCCAAAATGCGCTCCGAAGGAAAGTTTGGATAGAAGAGTACATAATTATGTTCAAACACATGGCTCACTAGCAGATAAAATACCAGAACTTGCGGCAGAGTGGCACCCAAGGAAAAATATTCCATTAATGCCCACTGATGTTTCAGTAAAGAGTGGAAAAGAAGTATGGTGGCTTTGCCATTCTTGTAACAACGAGTGGAAAACGAGAGTCGCAGACCGAGTTAGTCATCCGGCTTGTCCATATTGTATTGGTCATAGAGTTAATGCTGGTATAAATGATTTAGCCACTGTAAATCCATTAGCAGCTGCTGAGTGGCTATATGAGAAAAATGAAGGTTTAACTCCACAAAATGTTAATGCCTATAGTGGAAAAAAGGTCTGGTGGAAGTGTTCAGAGTGTGGAAATGAATGGCAAACAAAGATATACCTCAGAAGTCGCGGATCAGGATGTAGGCGATGTTATGAAAAGACAATAGGTAAGCGTTCTCATGAAATAAGTCTCTCAAAAGCTGGTTCATTATCTGATAATTGCCCTGAAATACTAAAAGAATGGGACTATGATAAGAATGATATTTCGCCATCTGATGTAACTATCGGAGCAGATACATTAGTATGGTGGATATGCGTACGTGGTCATAGCTGGAAAGCGTCGGTAAGAAGTCGGACTACCATAAAGACAAGTTGTCCTTATTGTATTTGTAGTGGCACTTCATTACCAGAACAATATATCTATTATTACATAAAGAAATTCTTTCCAGAGGCTAAGAACAGATGTCATATGAAAGGAATAACAGAAATAGATGTATATATTCCTTCTCTTCGGTTAGCCATAGAATACGATAGTGCACATTGGCATAAATCAGAAACCTCAATAAGTAGAGATATCAGAAAAAATCTAGCTTGTCAAAATCATGACATAATTCTGTTACGTATACGAGAATATGGATGCAAAACACTTGGTCCAGATTCAAATGAGTATTATTTCAATGGGCAGGATGGTTTACAAAATACCCTTTATGATATATTTTCCTTTATTAACCAGCGATATAAACTTGAATTAGTTCCAGATATTGGTTTTGTACGTGATTCAATAGCTGTCCTTGAATGTACCAAGCAGCAAGAAATTGAAAACAGCTTATCAATGCGGTTTCCAAAGATAGCAGCTGAATGGCATCCCATAAAAAATGGCAAGCTGAAACCTGAAAATTTCACGGTATCAAATGGACGAAAAGTTTGGTGGAAATGCAGCATATGTGGGAACGAGTGGTTCACAACTATAGCATCAAGAACGGCAGGATGTGGATGCCCGGCTTGTTCCCTTCTTAGCCTCAGCCATAGGCATAATGAATCACTTATTCAAAGGAGAGGCTCATTAGCAGAAAATAACCCATGGTTAGCCAAAGAATGGCATCCTACAAAAAATAATCAGTTGCTTCCTTCACGGGTGACAAAAAGTAGTGGAAAAAAAGTATGGTGGCTATGTTCACAATGTTTAGGAGAATGGGAAGCTGCCATTGCAAGTAGAAATTCAGGCGTAGGATGTCCGTATTGTGCCAGAATAAACAAATGAAAACAATTGGCATACATAATACACCCTGAAAATCCCGGTTGCATTCAATGTCATAACTTATTATATTTTATAATCTTTTTGAGTGGCCTATTTTGGTGACTACTCACCCCCAACGGGCCATATTCTCCCAAAACCTCCCATCACCAGAAACCTAATAAAATCAAGCCTTCCATCTCCTCCAGACGCCTCCCAAAACCCGTTTTAAACAACTCCGACTCCAAAGGTCACAGGTTCGAATCCTGCCGGGCATACCACAAACCCCCTGTAATTGCAATAATTGCAGGGGTTTTTGTTGTACAAGTAGAAAAGTGGCGTTTATGCCTCTTTCCAGATGAAGAGAATAATCTCAATGAAGTTTCTGTAATAAAGCTATCGTCGAAATGCTTCGGTCAATCGAGGCTGTATTAACTGCTCCCTTGCCTTCGCGCTTTCTGTGCCATTAGAAGAAGGGAAATTGCAAAAACCAAAAGACCAGCCAGCGATAGCATTACCCCCATGCCAGCATACGCTCCACTGCCAAACACCTGGCGGAGCAGCTCGGGAGTATGCGAAGTCATCAACGGCGTAAGCACATGGTCTGTCAAAGGACCTATGATCAGGAAAGACAGCGGAGCTGTTCCGCCTGATATCTGATATACTATTGAAAACACTCTGCCCTGCAAATGTGGCGGCACCCTGTTTTGAAGCTCGGTTTTGAACAGCGCACCCGCAACTGGCAGCGGCAGCATCATGAAGAATAAGGCGATTGCCAACAGCACCGGCCGTCTGACAATACCAAAGAAAATCATCCATACACCATTCCACATCAATGCAATGATATATAGCATGATGTTTTTGTTCTTCATTCTGTTAAGGGCAAGCATTGATGCTCCGATCAATATGCCGATACTCATAAAGCTCATACTCAGGGATAAGGCGGCCTGGCTCATGCCATTAGCCATGAGGTACGGCGTGACCAATTCCAACGGGCCATTCCATAAAAAATTCGTCAAACCTACAGTTGCAGAAAACAGCAGAAGGCTGCCATGCCTTTTCAAGTACCGGAATCCCTCAAGGTCTATGCGTCTGCATTCACGCCTGGCATCTGCCCACGATATTGCACTTGTTGAAGGAATTCGAGTAAAGCACAATATCAAAACTGATAGGAGGTATGTGGCAAAATCAAATGCGATGACACTAAAAAGCCCCCATTTAAAGTAGAATGCGCCTGCCACAACCGGTGCAATGATTCCCGCCAAGGGGAAAAGCATTTCCTTGAAAGCATTGACTTTGTGCCGTTGTTCTTTTTGAACCAATGGTGCCACCGTTGCATCAGCGGCCAAACCTTGCAGCGAAGCAAAAACACCCTGCATCATAGCGACAACAAACAACACGGTAATGCTGAAAACATCCAGCATAATGGAAGCAACAAGAAGAACAGAACCCAGTGCCTGAATCGTATCAGCAAGAATCATTATTCTTTTCCGGGGGTATCTGTCAACCATTATTCCCAGAAGTGGGTTTAATACCAGTGCAGGTACTTCATAGAAGAAGGAAATAAGCAATATTTCTGATGTTTTACCGGTGGATTGGAATACCCATATCCCAAGTACAAACGAAGTACACCTGCTGCCTATAAGCGATATGCCCTCAGCAAAAACAAGCCATGATATTGTATTATGCATGGCCTTCAATATCCAAAGCCTCAGTCTATTCACAGCATCCTCCAACGCAAACAAGCTCCGATTTGGAGCTAATCTTTTTCTATACAACACATCACTGCATATTTCGTTGATTGTTGATATCAAAGGAGGAGGAGGCTCAAGCAGATTCCCCTTTCACGCGCTAATGAAGTTATACTACCATACAGTAAATGCAAAAACAAGCATCCTGATTGTATTACCGATTGTCTTCTGTCCGTAATTTTTCCATTTAGCCAGCAACCTGTTTAAAAAAAAAAGCGGCGTTTCCGCCGCTCACGAGAAACTGGATAAAGGTTTACATTGCATCGATGCAGAATGGATGCCCTTCCGGATCGAGCATCACAGTCCAATGCTGTGAATATTGCTCATCAGCTACTTTTGCGCCCAGGGATATGGCTTGCTCCACCCAATACTTTTGATCAGCAGCTTCAACTGCAAAATCCAGATGCAGCATTTGCTGCTGCAAGCCATCCCTTTCTGGCCATGTTGGCTGAACATAGTCAATGTTTTGTTGAAATCCTATATCAACATTGCTGGTTGGTGAACCGATGATAACAAAGCCATCCTTGTCATACCCTTTTTGCCAGCCAAGGAGCTGTCTATAGAAATCAGCAAGCTTTTGAGGATCGCGGCAATCGAGCACAACCTTATCAAATTTTATTTTTCTAACATTACTCTCCATTTTTATCTCCCTTTGGTTGGGTTCAGCCTACTGCTGCCCACCACCTTCATACTTACATACTGTTCTATGTGCTCGATGCAAACAATGCTCATTTTGCCACATCCTTTCAACATAATTCAGATCGAGTATAAAGCAAGCGTTTTGTATAGTCAATAAACCTTTGGTTTACTAGAAAGAAATACCGCAGTCTATGCAAAAACCCACTTTCCATAACAGAAAAGCGGGTTTTTCGATTGATTACGTTCAGCAGCTCCATCGATTCAAAATCATTGAATCCAGAGATATGCAAACATCGTAAAGGCCACCGCAATAAAAGCAACGAATGAAATATTCATAGGTATCTCCTTTCATTTTGCATTACTCTGTCCCATATGGCTTTTGTTCATCTTAGTATAGCATCCGGTAATGTCGAATGTAAACAGATGGAAGATCGTCAAAATGAAGGCCAGCATAATACACAGACTGATTGGCAGATTGATAGACCTCGAACGCAGCCTCATGAAAACAGAAGCAAATCTGCAAAAATCCGTAATATGACCAAAGCTCCAGCAATCTACACGACTGCCGGAGCCTTTGATTATCCCAAAATCCCTATTCTACTTTCTCTACAAAGCTGGCCATAACATACCCTTCCAGTACATCCGTTTTTACCTTCAGCCAGCCATCCGGTAATTCTTCCATCACCAAAAGAATCTGACCATAGTATAACTGCCGGATCACGGGGCCGACCAAGCTTGGCTCTCCGCGCATGTTCAAGGTGGAGTTTTCGCCTATCCTCGTAACCTTAGCCTGCCACTGGCCTGGGGCCGGCGTTTGTGTAACCGGCATCACCGTAGGCCTTGGCGTAGGTGTCGCCGGCGGACCGGGTGTCGCCAGGAAGGCTGCGTCCACGGGCGGCAGCGGTGATGCCTGGCGGGGCATTTTAACCAGCTTCATTTGAGGATAGTAAAATTGCAGTATCTTATCAAAGGTGGCGTTTTCTGTCTGAGCCATCCACTCCGCGCCCCTCTGGCTCATGCCCACACCGTGACCGAAGCGCCTGGCTTCCAGTACAAAGCTGGTTTCTGTTTCCCTGATGGTAATAATCTCATTACCGCCACCGTTGATGCTCAGGTTTGTTGCGGTTTCCACATCGGGAAATACATCCAAATCCACATAAAAGACCTGAGCAACAGGCGCAATAGGCGACCATTTTGTTGCCGAAGGTGTTGCGCTGGGTTGTGGCGTTTGGGTCTGTGCAAACAAAAAAGATTCCTCTTCATTCAGGGTGCCGGTGACCGGCCGCCTTGCCTCCACACGCACAGCAAATTGAATCTTTGTCATCACGCGGGAAGGCTCAGCAAACCTTGGGGTATTGGCTGTAACACCTGTTACCTGAATGATGCGGATATTGCTAGGATTACTGTCATAGCCAAGGGCAGAAAGCGTATTGGTTAGCCCATTTTTAATTAACGCCATCAAGGGTTCCAGTTCAGCGTCGCCTTTCTCCGGGGCTTTGGGTACAGCAAAGTTCAGTGTCACGCTCATTGGATTTTGAAGATCATAGGGGTCGTCTTTCATCACGCTGATGCCCGGATCTTCGCCGCTCCAAACATTTTTGATAAGTTCAGTCTGACCGCCGTTACTGGCGGTATAGTAACAATCCGCCAGGGCTCCGCCAAACATGCCCACCACGCCTTCTGTTTCCTTCACAGCTTGGGCAGCCCGCATATTGTCGGCAATCATACCCTTAAATACCTGGTCATTGGTGTTGTCCACCACATCATAATCCTGGCTGCTGCCCGTTCTTTTCAAGGCATAAGTCCTGGCCGTAACAGCTTGGGCTTTTAAAGCCTCCAGGGGAAACGAGTCACTCATTTCATAGGGCACAACGCCCAACAGATATTCCTCCATAGGACTATGCAAAACTGCCCGCAGCATGCCATCCTTGATGGTGACTACCAGGTCACCGGCGTACAGACTGTAATCACCATTTAAACGGAGGCCGTTTTCACCGGCGGAGGGCACAGCGTGCCGGCGCAGGGTAAGTTTTTCGCCGGCATCCAAGGCCATTCCCTCGTAAAAGAGCATCAATCGTCCAGTGGCACTGGATATAGTCAATTTCGATCCGCGCTGGAAAGAGATATTGCCCGGCTCTACCGTATAACTGCCATCCAAGGCTGCATCCAGCCGGTCGGTCAGCGCAAGACGGGTCAACAAAACGCGGACAAGCCCATCTGGGCTTTCCGCGTGGGCTAAAAACCTTTCGCCAGCCTGATAGAGTGGTAAAAGAACAGAAAGAAACATAAGGGCAGCAAACGCAAAACCCTTTATTCTTCTTTTGAAATATGCATACGCCAAGCCGGCATCTCCCCCTGACATTTACCCTTACTCTCTATTCAACGTTTGACAAACGGTATTTATTCACCTTTTTCTGTAACAGATTTTGTGGCATATAGGGTACATCTCTTGCAGCAAGCCCTTATCATGTATCTTTATTATGCGTCCAGTAAGAAACAAAGGCATCCAAACTGCGCACGGCGGAGCGTATGTCGCCGTACACCGGCAGCCCGTTCTCCTCCAAGTATTGAACAAATGGCGTAAAATGTTTGCCAGCATTGACCGATACGACAATCGGCTTTTGATGCCGCTTGGCGACCTTTACAAGCAGCGGCCCGATAGCGTCCTCCTCCAGATAGCTTTCCGGCAGGGTCTTGAGGTTTTCAATATGAGGCACAACAGCCAAGAACAGGCAGTCTACACCAGGGTCAGAAAGCACAGCATCCATATAGGCCGCATAGCCCACATCGTCCGTCATGGGCGTCAAATCCAGAAAGGCGGTGCCCATACTAACCAAGCCGTGGGTGTTAAGATCCCGAATACGGCTGTTTGTTTCAGGCAAAAACTCCGCCGGCTTCAAATAACGTAAAAGGTCTGCGCCCATGGTGGCGTCCAAGCCGGCATTCACCACACCGGCAACGTGGTAGCCCTTTGGTTTGCGGCTTGCAAGCATGGCAAATGCCTTGGTAAAGTGATAAAAGTCATCCAACTCCTCAGTCAGAACGCAATTAGCCTGCAGGCATGCTGCCCGAAACACATCATAACTGCCAGAGATGGATGCCGTGTGCGAAGCTGCCGCTTTTGCACCGGCTTCTGTGCGGCCCGACTTGTATACGATCACAGGCTTTTTTGACCGGCTGGCCAACTCATAAAACCTGCGCCCTTCTCCAGCGCCTACGCCCTCCAGGTACAAAGAGAGTACGTCAATCGAGCTGTCTGTCTCAAAATACTCCATCAAGTCCGGCAGGTTTACATCTACCTTGTTGCCAAAGCTAACAATGGTATTGAGGATTGGCGCAAAAGGATTTCGTTCTATGCTGGTGATACCCATCGCGCCACTCTGGGTCAAAAGCGCCACATTGCTGGCAGGGCTTAACGGAATGCGCATGCGCTTGCCTTCAATAAACAAGGTATTGACGCCCTTTTCCTGGTCCCTTGGTGCACGGAAAACACCCATGCAGTTGGGGCCGATAACGCGGACATCTGCCTTTCTGCTTTCCCCCATGCCCTGAACGAAGTCCTCATACTTCATATCTGCTGGTATGCCGGAAATGAGTATCACCGCCTTACCGGCAGGAACATTCTTGATAAAATCCAGCGAGTATTGGCCAGGTGCTGCATACACCACCAGGTCGTATGGGTGGGGCACATCCGCAATACTCTTGTATAGCGGATAACTGCGGCCCTGGACAATGGCTTCACCACCCTTGGGATTGACACAGTACACATCCCCCCGGCCAAGCTCCGCGAACAGGGTTACGATATTTTTTGCCATGCTGAACTTTTCCGGCTTGGTGGAAACGCCTGCCACCACAATCCCCTTAGGATGGAAGAAGCCCTTGAGGCTGGACGCGCTGGCCGCAGGGCCCCCATGTACACTCTCTTCCGCCTTCACAAACTCGGCGTAGCCATCCACCGCTACAAAGCGACCGTCCTTGGAAAACACGATGGGATTCAGGTCCAACGCCTTCAAGTAAAAGGGTGCGCTGCGGGCAGATAAAAAGGAGAAGGCTACACCCAACTCCGATATCTTTGCCACGCCCGATGCGATCATGTTCAGGTATTCGGGATGCCCCATCTCCTCAAACTTATGGCGAATGTTCAGGCTATGGGTATAACTGTTGGCATCTTCAAATGTAACCGGCGCCAGAAAGAGATTGGCCGGATCATAATACTTGGCAAAAAACTCAGCATCATCTCCACCCTTGGAGAGTGTCACCACTGGACCAAAGGATGCGTCTTCCTTCAGGCCAATCATAATCTCATTGCCCAAAGCCTGGGTGAAGCGTATGAACTCAACGATCAAAAAGCCATCCACGTGCGGTTTTTCGCCTTGCGCAAAATGAGAAAGGACCTCTTCACGCATCTGTTCCAGCAAAAAGCGCACATATAGCGGATCACGGATGGATACTTTTTTGACACCGCCGTAGCGCTGGTTGTGGGCCAGGTCCCGAGAGACGATTTTGATCATCAGATCCTTGCCCGGAAAACGGGAAAGCATCTGCTCCGTTACCTCCCTGGAATCCTGTACAAACACGTGCTGAGGCACATCCAGCCCGGCCAGCTTCAATAGCTGGTATACCTCATGCTCATGCAGGGTGTTTCTTCCCTGGTCGTGCGCGCCTTGCAAAATGGTATCCATACGCGTGAAGACACCTTGATCCCAAGCCATGCAGACTCCTCCTTGCCATGGTTTGTCAGTGGATATAAACATCTTATCCATTCAAGCCGTCAGTGAATCAGGCGGGTTACCAGATCCGCCAAGGGAAGGTAAGCCATAGGCACGAAAACTGCCGGGAGCAGATTGCCAACCGCGATACGCTTATCATATAAAAGATTCAGACCTATACCAATAATCAGAAGTCCACCCACCGCACTCATTTCTGCAATCAGCTGTGTAGTGAAAATGGGGGCTGCCCACTGGGCCAGCAAAGCGATACTGCCCTGATACACAAGCACCGCCAGCGCCGACATCGCCACGCCCGGCCCCATGGTGCTGGTAAACACGATGGCGGAAATGCCGTCTAGGGCAGATTTTGCAATCAGCGTGCTGTGATCGCCTTTTAAACCGCTTTCTAATGATCCTACAATGGCCATAGCGCCTACGCAATAAACCAGGCTGGCTGTCACAAAACCCTTGGCAAAGCTGTTGTCACCGTCGTCCCGCTTCCCCGCCAGCAGCTTTTGCATGCGCAACCCCAATTGGTCCAGCCGCTTTTCAATGTTCACGATCGCACCGATCAAGCCGCCTACAACAACAGATATGATGACCGCCATCATATCCTGGGTTTTGATGGCTCCCATAACACCTATAATCATAACACAAAGCCCAAGGCCCTGCATAACTGTTTCGCGTAGCCGTTGCGGCAGACCCTTGCGCAATAAAACACCCACAAGGGAGCCTAATAGTATCGCAGCCGTATTGATCAGCGTGCCGACCATAAACATCATTCCTTCTTCAGTATATACGGATGATTGGAAAAAACCTGCCCGGAGAATGCCTCTGGGCAGGCTGTTTTACATAAAAAACAAGGATTATTGAGCTGCGGCCTGATCGGCGGGATAAACGCTGACCTTTTTCTTATCCTTGCCGAGCCGCTCAAAGCGAACAACACCATCCACCTTTGCGTACAAGGTGTCATCCTTGCCGATGCCTACGTTCAGGCCGGGATGGATATGTGTGCCGCGCTGACGAACCAAGATGTTGCCGGCCAAGGAAAACTGGCCGTCTGCCCGCTTGGGTCCAAGGCGTTTGCTTTCGCTGTCACGGCCATTGCGGGTAGAACCTACGCCCTTTTTATGAGCGAAATATTGAAGATTGAGCTTAATCATTTCTATTTCCTCCATTCTTGTATCGAGAGGTGAACATTTTGGGGATACTCCTCGGCCAAATCACTGATACCCTGCTGAAGAAACTTGATAAGCACCTGACTGTCATGCTGCTGCTCCAATGTTAGGTTTCCTGGAAGCAACGCCTGCAAATATGCATCATTGGGTCTTCTCTTCAGCTTTGGCACAATATTCGCCACGCTTTCCAGCGCGTTGATACATGTAGCTGTAAGGGCGGATATAGCGGCACAAACGATATCATCTTCATCTGACAATGCATACTCGGCATGACCTTCACAGACAAAGCCGCAAAGCATGTCCCCCGCCGTATACAGTGTTACTCTAGTCATTATGCTTGAATGGCGGTAATCTCAACCTTGGTATAGGTCTGACGGTGGCCCATCTTGCGAGCAGAATCTTTCTTGCTCCTATAAGTGCGAATGGTAATCTTTTCGCCCTTGAGATGAGAAATAACTTTGCCTTCCACCTTTGCGCCAGCTACCAGCGGGGTGCCCGCCTTGACGCCAGAATCGCTGCCAACCAGCAAAACGTCAAAATTCACTGTGGCGCCTGCTTCCTGGCTGAGCTTTTCGATATAGATTACATCACCTTGGGATACGCGGTATTGCTTGCCACCTGTCGCAATGATTGCATACATGGTGCAGCACCTCCTACTATTACTCGCCGGGCATTGAGGTTGCGTACAAACGCATTTGGACAGACCTCTCCCGAGCGGCTTGCCTGTCTACGATAGCACAGCGACCGTTTATTGTCAAGCAAAATATCCCTTTAAGTGCCTATTGGCTTGTATAATTTCCTACTCCGATACCTCCATGCGCCATTTGCCCTGCAATGAAGAAGGCATCAGCACCCGCATACGCTTAGCGGTGCGCTTGGCCACTGCCTTTGTACCGTAAGAGAAACTGATCTCCCAGCGGTCACCGCTGGGAATCACACTAAAACCAACGCTTTGGGGGCAGGCTGGAAACAGGACATGAAGCTTTGCTTGCGCAGCCTGTAAGGCATGCGCACGCTTTATCCCATCCTTCTCTGAAAGCTTTTCCTCATTGGCCGCAAACCATGTCCAGAACGCCGAGATTTCCTCATCGGTGCATTCTTTTTGCTTGAACAGGCTCATAGGTCAGGACTCCTTAATTAATCATGCCGCCAATGGCGGATACGCTAATGGCGGATACGCTAATGGCGTGCAGTATCTTATGTCCCAGTATACAATAAATTCTCCCTTCAGGCTATCCAATTTTTTGTCGATTATATGAAAAATCGCTTCTTCTTTTATGTTTTTATCCGATAAGTTATGCAGCACCTGAAAGCAGGCGGTCCATTTTACTCAAGTGCTCGTACTGCTGTCTATATAAACTGTCTGCAATGCCGCGCAACCTGAAGTTTACATGCTTCCATCAAAATCGCTTCTTGCGGTTGGTTTCAAATAATCCTCTGATTCGATATAATACAGTCATTGTTATTGAAAAGGAGCATACAAATGAGCTTTGGCACTAATTTGCAGTATCTTCGCAAAATGAACAATACCATGACACAAGACCAGCTTGCGGAAAAAATGAGTGTATCCCGACAAACCATCTCCAAGTGGGAAGCCGATGAAGCATATCCGGAAATGGAAAAGCTGATACGGTTATGTGAGTTGTTTTCTTGTACAATGGATGATTTGTTGCGCAAGGACATGAAAACAAATACTGATGCCTATTCACCTGTCCAGATCAAAACTGTTGAGCGGTTCCGTATGGCCAGGTACGTGATCATCAGCCCCCAGCCTGAAAATGATGTACTGGATTACATCAACAGATGGGCAGAGAAAAGCGGCCTCACGGAAGCCACCGGCGGTCTATTGAATATCATAGGCTGGGACTTTCCCTTCGTATCCTCCGAACAGCAAAATGTTTACGGCCTGCGCGGATATGCTGCCGCCGCTGTTTTACCAGATCATTTCTCACCAAAATGCGGCGGAGCGGAAATTGCCTGGCAAGAAAGCAGGGAATATGCAGTAATTACCATTACCGAGCCATTTAAAGCACCTTTTGAGCTCATACCCAATGCCTACAAGCAGATCATGAAGTATCTTGACATGAATGGAATCAAGAAAACCGCCTCCAATGGGATTGTATGCTTTGAAAGAGTATATCATCAGGAAGGCGTATGCTATATGGATGTGTTTATAGCCGTTGACTCATTGGTAAAAACAGCTCAAGTATACCAGTTCCGCTAATACGTATTCAACACGAGAGAATAGTGTTTGATAGAACATACGTCATCCGCTTGTCCCCTTCATAGACAGGCGGATGACGTATGTTTCTAAGTTAACTCAACAAGTATAGTAGCTTATGCCTCTGCCCGCACTTTTACCAGTGAAAGCAGATCATTAAGTCCTTTTTCCTCATTCACCGTCATCATCAGCCACCGGCCGCCCAAGGAAAAAGGGGTCCGCTCATACTGTGCCTGTGCTTCATCGCTTAATGCGGGCAAAACAGAAGGCATTTGTTCTTCCTCCCTGCGGCCAATCACCACAAGTGAGATAAAAAAGCCATCCATAGGATACAGCGTGCAGAGGGATCTGCCTCCCTTTTTGTATTTGATGTTCCATCCCTTTTGGCCGGAACAGCCGCTGTATTCCAATCTGGGCGTCACCCGGAAATCAGTTTCGATTGCTGTGCGGGCTTTACCCCACAAATCGCTTTTTACAAAAGCAGCCGTCTCCTCCAAAGTGGGGGCTTTATCGGGGCCAAACCATTCGTACCAATGCATGTCTTTTTCTCGCCTCCAAGGAAAGATGACTTTATGCGCGCCTTACCGGGTGACGCAGCACTGTCTTCATGCTCTCCGGCTTTGCTTTGCGTGGATCGCCCATATAGATTTCATGATGCCTGCGTCGAATGCCGCCGGGAAGCATAGTGCCAATGTCAGTGATGAAGTTGTTTTCATGAATAAACGCTTCCAGCTTCGCCAGAGTTTCTGGCTCATTGTCAAAGGGACCAAGATGCAACACCTGCGCGCATAGTCCTTCCGTGAAGGTGAGCAGCCTAACACCAGAAGCATCCACCTCCGGCTTTTTTCGCTTTACCTCCTCCTTGGCCCACAACAGCACTTCTTCCGTCACAAACTCCGGCTGTCGGATCAGCGATGTCCATTGGTAGCGCTCCTTGCCAGAAAAGAAATCGGTATCGGCATCATCCTTCAGCCACCATAGCCCTTCCAGCGGGGGGACCGTATACTCAAAGTACCCCTGGGGTGCTTTACCGCCCATTTTGCTCGTTTTTATGGTGTAAGTGATGGCATATAGGGCTTCCAACGCCTTTTGATACAAGCCACCCTCCTCATTGGGATTACCATGCCCATCATGGCATAGAAATAGCATTTTCGGCACATCGACAATGCCGGGCGTGATGCCCGGCTGATACAGTTCCTTATTCAGCTTTTTATAATCAATCTTACCGTTCATTATAGGTCATCCCTTCTGCCACCGTTTTAAGGTGGGAAAAAACGCGCTCATCGCCGCATAAGCAGCCTCCTTATCAGGATACACACCTGCCTCCAGCACAAAAGGAATACAGCTTTCGATCATTTCTTCCATGGTTTCCTCTTTGGCAAAGTGGCCTTCCGTAAAACAATAGCAGCAATAGTCTTTGTTTTTGCTGCCATCCGCATTGAAACCAAATTGCTTGTCCTGCGTCATAGGCATCGCACAGCTTTGGCAAAACACTTGTTCCATAGTTGATCCCCCTTCATTTGATGGGACCATTGTACCATCTGAAATTGGACATCTAGCTGTCATATTCAGAATACATGGCGGCAACTTTTTGCACGCGGCGTCTTATCTCGTCTTTGATATACGCTGGAGACTCAATTTTAACATATGGCCCGAAGGACATTAAAAAGCCGTAAACCCACTCATCCAGGGGGTACGACACGCACACCTGAAAATGACCGTCTGGCTGCTTTTGAATTTGCGTTTCCTCAAACTCATCATAAACACGGTAAGCCTGGGACCCATCAATCCACAACTTCAATGCAACGATAGGCTTTAATGGATGATGTTCGTAAACGAGCGGCTCTTCTCGATTGGATGATGCTTCATACACCCCGCCTGTCAAGCGAAGGTCTTTCATGCGGTTTAACTTAAACAGCCTGATCCCGCCGCGAAGGCGGCAGTACGCCTTTAAATACCATGCCCTGCTCTTAAACCACAATTGGATAGGCTCTGCTTCCCGCTCGCTCTTCTCCGCAGATGCACCATAATACGTAAATCGCAATACCTTTTTTGTTAAAATCGCATCCTTGAGCAGCGCCAGCTCCCGCTGCTTTGTCTGGCTCCAATCAGAAAAATCCACCGCTACCCAGTCGCCGTCCCCTGGCCCGAAAAGCGCCCGCCATTTGGCAAGCAGCCCTTGCACCTGAGTCAATCCAACTGCGTTCAAACCCTGCAGTGCAGTCAGTATTTGATACTGCTCCTCCTTATTCAATAAGGATTTCTGTATCACAAAGCTTTCCATCAACGCGATTCCGCCGTTTTTCCCTTGGGTGGCATACGCTGGTATGCCGGCCTGGCAAAGAGCTTCAATATCACGATAAATGGTACGGGTGGATACGCCAAAATGCCGGGCCAACTCTGCCGCGGTCACGTTTTTCTTGTCTAGTAATAAGAATACAATTTCAAACAGCCTACTAATCTGCATGTTATCACCCATGTCATTATACAGTAATTCATAAAGGGGAAGCAAGGAAAAGCAGGAAGCGCTTGACAGGTGGCGGGATACCCCTTAAGATGGCTATGAAATACGTATGGAGGAGATTTATTCATGCGCAATCATCAGTTAGGCCGCCTTGGGGCCAACGTGGCCTTCACATCCATTTTTCTATTTGCCCTTTTCATGCTTCTGCCGGATAAAGTGATTTCCGTCTCCCTTTCCTCTGCAGCAAGTCTGTTTATTTCATTGGGATATCTGGTCATGACTTGCGCCCTTGCTTCTCTTGCTGATAACGAGTCAAAAGGCAGCGCTTTAGCCGCCCTTGCCATTGCCGCCATTTATGCGACACTCATCTGCTTTGTATATTTCACGCAGATCACAACGGTTTGGCAAAAGGCTGCCCCGGAGCAAATGCTTCAGGCACTTGTTTATCAGCCGGGCACCTGGATGTTCAACATTGACATGCTGGGCTATGCCATGCTTGGACTTTCCACCTTTTTTGCCGGGCTGGTCATCAAGCCCCAGGGAAAGCAAGACCTTTGGCTGCGCAGGCTGCTGATGATTCACGGAATCTTTTTCATTATGTGTCTGATCATGCCTGTGCTAGGCGTGTTCACACAGGCATCCGGCGCCGGCGGAGATTTGTTTGGCATACTTGTTTTGGAGTTCTGGTGCCTATACTTTTTGCCGGTGACTTGGCTATTTGGCGGATATATGAAGCGTCTGGGAGGAATGAAGGCTGCCGGTGTGTAAATGATATGGGCAGTGTTTGCAGGTTTTTCGCCGCAACATGCTCCCGCTGAATATAGACCCTCCGTTTAGAAAACGATATGATAATGGAGATGGATGAATGAAAAACTCAAAACTTGCGGATTGGATGTTTCGGTTGATCAAAGGCATGTTCATTGGCAGCGGGTTTATTTTGCCCGGCGTCAGCGGCGGCGCGCTGGCAGCGGTCTTTGGTATCTATGAACGTATGATTGGCTTTTTGGCGAACCTGAAAAAAGACTTTAAAGAGAACGTGTTCTTCTTCATCCCGGTGGGTTTGGGCATGATAGCTGGTGTATTTTTGCTCTCGTTCCCCATTTCCATGCTGCTGGAAAGCTCGCAGACCTATGTCATGTGGTTCTTTATCGGCTGCATACTGGGTACACTGCCGGCGCTATTCCGCCAAGCCGGTAAAAAGGGTTGGAAATACTGGCATCTTGGCCTGATGGTCATTGTCTGTGCCTTTGCCTATTGGCTATTGCAACTGTTTGAAAAAGGCGGGGCGGCAACGCTACCTACGGGCTTTTTTACTTGGATACTGGCCGGCGTGCTCATCGGCTTGGGTGTTGTGGTTCCGGGCCTGAGCCCTTCCAACCTTTTGCTGTATTTGCAGCTTGACAATGGCGGATCACTGTACACTGGCATGACCAATGCCATCAAGGCCCGGGCCTTTGGTGTGGTTATTCCTATGGTGATTGGCGTAGCCGCCTGTGTACTGATTTTCTCCAAGCTAATGAACTATATCTTCAACAAGGCCTATGCCGCACTCTACCACGCGATACTGGGGTTTGTGATCGCCTCCACGCTAATCATTGTCCCCTTTGATTTTAACTACTTCAGCATTGGCGGGCTGATCTGCCTTGTTGTTTGCGCGGCCGGCGCAGCGCTGGCTCTTTTCATGTCAAAGCTGGAGGATAAGTACAAACCGGGCGACTGACAGATTAAACGTTCATTGTATTGCGAATGGATTTGGGCAGGCTTTTTACCACCAGATCATAGGAAAGATCGATCATGTGGTACAAAAGGCTGTCCTCCATTTTTTCCACCCAAACCGTATTGCGGTGAGGCTGCTGGCTAGGCGGACAATGATAGCCCCGAACCACCACATTTGGAAATTGTCTGCGGTATACATCTGCCAGGATGGGATCGCACTTTAGCGTTATCTTGTAATCACTTGGGCGTGTAAATATCTCCGCAAAGATTTTTCCCTTGACCTTTATGCACATGGGATTGGGACCAAAGGGATAATCCGCATAAGCAAAGCCTTTGCCCAAACAGTAATCGGTAAGTGTCTCAAGCTTTATCATCGTCTTTTGCGCAGCCTGACGTTTTCACTGCCAGCTTGCTTATTCCTTTCGTTCGACTATATATAACATAAGAAAAATACTTGCACAAAGTATATCATGTTTACATCCTTCTTCATAGAAAAAGGGCCGCCAGAATCTCTTCTCCCGGCAGCCTTTTTTCTATCTACCCGCTATTTTTTGAGTTCACCGACCACCGGAACTCGCTTCAGGTTATCAACGCCATGAGGAGATTTCTCTTTGATCTCCGTAGTCAAATCATTGCCGGCTGAAAACCCGTTATGTCCGCCGTTTCTCCAGAAGTTGCTGTTCGTTACATCATACACAATTCCATCCACAGCCACATAGGCAGGGTTTCCATCCTTGCCGTTGTAGGCTGCCAGCTCTTCCAATGTAAAGGTCTTTACACCTTCCGCCGCCGGACTGGAAGCCGTTGAAGCACTAACTGCAGCATCAGGTGTGGCTGTTGATTCAGCGGTAACTGTCGCGGTGGGCAGCGGCGCAGCAGTATTACTAGGTGCCTGAGCAGTGCATCCCACCAAAACAGCAAGTGTCAAAACCATCAGTACGCCTAGAAGCAGGTTTCTTTTCTTCATAGAATATACTCCTTTCGGTTATCCATATCTTTGGAAGACATCAGTTCACATACTAACCCAAATGCTTCCTACAAAAAATCTAATGTGGCCTCCCTCAAACTGGCATCCAAGACCGCTATGATTCACCAGCTTGCTTACTTCATAAAATGGACAAATAGATGAAAAATGAAACCTCCGCAGCATAAAAGCTGCGGAGGCCAACAATAAGTAATATGTTACTTTTTACCTTTTTGCACTCAAATACCCAACTGCATTACGCTTTCACCTTGCGCGCCGCCTTTAAAACATGTATCAGTTCGCCAAGCTTTGGAGGCTTGCCGTACATAAGCACACCAAGGCGGTAAACACGGGCAGCTGCCACGCCAATCAGCCAGGAGGAGGCAATCAGTATAATCACCGATATCACAATCTCATGCCAGGCCGGGCTGGACATGGCGATGCGCACAAACATGGCCATAGGTGACGTAAATGGCAGGTAGGAACAGAACTTCATGATGGCATTATCGATATTGCCGGAAGCCATGGACATCATAACCACCATAAAGGCGATAATGAACCCAAACATCACAGGCAGCACAGTGGTATTGACATCCTCCGTGCGGCTTGCCAAAGAGCCAATGGCACCAAACATAAAGGCATACAGGAAATAGCCCAGCACAAAGAATAGCAGCGCAAAACCGACAATGGCGGGCGGCATGTTGAATATGGAGGCAATGATTTGATTGCCCTGCCAGGATGCTTCATTCACATTATAGAATACGATGGCCGAACCAAAGATGGCCGCCATCTGTACAAGGCCTGCCAAGCCGGAACCGATGATCTTGCCAAAGAGCAGGCTGTTGGGCCGGGCGGAGGTAATCAGCAGTTCCATGGAGCGGGAGCTCTTTTCTGTCGCCACGGAGGTGGCTACCAACTGCCCATAGATCAAGATTGCCATGTACAGCGCCATGATCAGGGCATAGGTGTAAAAGAAAGTATCCATTTGGCTGACGCCCAGGTTTTCTACAGAGACATTAACCGGCGGCATCAGCACTTGCGATACGTCATCAGCACTGGCGCCAAGGGCTTTTAGTTTTTCCAGCCGGTAAGCCGCCTGCAGCGCGGAAATCAGGGTACTGCTGGTATTGTCGTACATGCCCAGATTTCTGGCGATATACGTCAAGCTTTGAGCGTTATTAATAATCGCAGCACCTTCATACGCACCGTTTGATACCTGATCCCGGATGGCTGCCGCATCAGCATCCACTACATGCACGGATACGCCAGGCAGAGAGGAAACGAATAAGTTCAGCGCATCCCCACTTAGGGCGGAATTCTCATTGACGACTGCCACGTTTATGCCCATAGTCCCTTGCGCAGGGGTAGACACCGCTGGGCCTTGTGCTGTGTCAGGGACATTTTCCTCGCCGGTGAACAACCCTTTGATGGTGGGAAACGACAATACAACCGCCATAATGATGACCAGCGCCAAGGTCATGCCCATGTATACCTTATTCTTTAAATAGCCCGCCAGTTCAAAGCGGAGCACAGAAAAAAACTGCTTCATGCTTTCCTCCTCAAATAGCTTCGGCCGTGTATTCGACAAAAATGTCATTGAGCGTAGGCTCGAATACCCGATACCCTTCCACTGCGATTCCGCTTTGCGCCATAGCGCTCAAAAGCGGCAGCGTATCTAGGGTATCGCCAACAAACAGATGTAACACCCCTTGCTTGTTTTCCGCACGAAGACCTTTCCCTTGAAGGAAAGCAAGCGCTTTATCAAAGCTGTCAGGAGCGGTATCCACCAGAATGTGGCGGCGGTCATATGTCCGCTTATGTGCGGCGATGGCGGTATCCAGCACGATTCGCCCTTGATTCAAAATCACGATATCCTGGCAAAACTCCTCCACATAACCCATCTGATGGCTGGAAAACAGCACGATCTTTCCATCAGAAATGCATTCGCGGACAATATCCTTGAGTAGCATGGCGTTCACAGGGTCCAAGCCCGAAAAAGGCTCATCCAATATCACAATCTGCGGGTTGCCCAGCATAGCCACAGCCAACTGTATTTTTTGCTGATTGCCTTTGGATAGTGTATCGACCTTTTTACTGGCATAGTCTGATAGTCCCATGCGCTCCAGCCACTTTTTTGCTTGCTCCTTGGCTGTTTTGGCGTGAAGCCCCCGCAGCATGCCAAGATAGGTCAGCTGGTCCAAAATGAGCCGTTTGGGGTATAGGCCTCTTTCCTCTGGTAAGTATCCGATACGAAAGTCTTCTCTCTGAAAGGGTTTCCCATCCAACAGCACCTTGCCCCCATCGGCACCAAATACATCCATCACGATGCGCAGCGTTGTCGTCTTGCCCGCTCCATTGCGGCCAAGCAGGCCCAAGGCATTGCCGCTTTCAACGGAAAATCCAATGCCCTTTAATACTTCCTTTTCCCCGAAATTCTTTCTAACATCAATCAATTCAAGTTTCATACAGCCCACCCTCCCTATGCATTACCAGCGGTTGAAATGAATTTTTGCGTCAGCGCATACCGGATGCTGGCTGAATGCCGGCTGGTCCTTTGCGGGATATCCCAACGACAAATAGCAGGGAATTTCATATCCCTCCGGCACATTCAGCGTCTCTTTCAAGTAACCGATCTCATTATCAAAGGGGATACGAGTAACACCCTGTATCCCCTCCGCCGCTGCAGCCAGAAGCATATTCTCAATACAGCACCATATGGAGGCAAATGCATTGAGAGAGGAAAGGCCGGCCGGTTTTAGCAGCGGCCATTGTTGGCGAAACAGCGGGATAACAAGGCAGCCGGTTTCCACCAGCATTCTTTTCTGTTTTGGGATGGCGTCGATATACATCTCCCGCTGGCTGTTTTCTGTAAGCCCCCACTGATCCACAATGTCCACAGCCTCATTGGTTTCCCGATCTCGGCTTACCATGGCAACATCAAGACGCCTGGTTTTCTCGGGGATGACGATGAATTCCCATTCGCGCATGTGATTGTTGGTTGGTGCCTTCAGCCCGGCCTCGATGATTCTTTTGAGCACCTCCGGCGCAATAGGCCGGTCCTCAAAGTCCCGTACAGTCCTGCGGGAAGCAATTGCTTCGTAAATATCCATAACATACCTCCATACAAAAATATGGTATCCATTTATCTTAAAAATGTCAATTCGACCCATACAGAAACACACAATCATTGCTTCAAAGATACAGATGCATGCATCAAAAAAACAGACACAGCAGGTAGCGTCTGTTTAGCGTGTTTTGTATAGACCTATCGCATAATAGTTGGGAGGGTTGGGAGGGTTTGTGCCCTTTTCGCAAACCTTTCCCCATACATGTTGATTTTCTTAGTTTTTTCGTTTGAAAGTACCCCCAATAAGCCCATTGAACGGCTTTACAAAAAATAAGCTTACATCAATGAACCGCATATGTGTTGCCCTATGCCCGGCATGCTCAGGTTTGCATGAGCACCTGAATGCCTACCTTTTTTTGTGTAAGAAGTGCTTCTTAATGAAGAATCCAATGTTTCTTTTACACTGTACACATGATTGAGTATGTGCGCTGCGGCAAAAGCACCATCAACAAAAGCCGCGAAAATGAAATCCCCGGCTAACCCTTTGGGGAAAGCCGGAGGGCCGCATACAAGCCAATACCCTGGAAGGGAGGCATTCCCTTTCCGTCACCCTCAGCGCATCTGCACTGCAGCTTTTGCTTACATGCATTTCACAAAAGCATATTGTCAGACTTAAACGAATATGGGTGTATTTCAGTAATATAAAGCCGCAGTCGCAGTGCAGCTTCCAAATCAACCCTTTGTGACGGCTCTTCACCCCCGTAACGGAGCATTTCTAAAACCGCATCAAAGGACAGATAGCAACATGTGCATGCTTTCTTAATAAAACACGCCAATAACACGAGTTATTCAAAACCCAATTCCTTTTCCACCGCCTCGGTCAGTTGCGGCAAGAATAGCTCGTGGTTCGGCGGTATCCGCTGAATGCCAAACAAAAGCGTGGTCCGTCTCACAGGGTCGATGCGCATGGATACCCCGGCCAGCCCGTTCCAGCCAAAGGACCCTACACTTTCATGATAATCCGTCTTTGACCTATCGGTCAACACCCGCATCTGAAAGCCATATCCATACCCGTTTTCATCCGCCCAGGTGCAGCCCTGCCGCTGCTGCGGTGTTAGCTGGTTCGTTGTCATCAGTTCAACCGACTTGGGGGAAAGGATTCTTACGCCATCCAGCTCGCCTTGGTTCAATAGCATTCTGGCAAAGCGGGTGTAATCATCCACCGTGGAAAACAGGCCGCCGCCGCCCGATTCAAAGCCGCCTTCCTCCATCATGGAAAGCTCGCGCTTTTTAGGCAGGCGCACAAGTCCCTTTTTCCCCGGTGCATAGACAGGCGTCATTCGGTAGTGCTTTTCCTTGGGCACACGGAAGCCTGTATCCACCATGCCCAGCGGGTCAAAAATTATCTCCTTCATATATGCGCCAAGCTCTTTGCCTGTGGCAGCCACAACAAGCGCACCCAGCACATCAGCGCTGAATCCATACTTCCACTTTTCACCTGGATGGAAGCACAGCGGGCACTGTGCCATCTGCCGGACCATTTCGCGGGTGCTAACAACCCTCCCCAGCGCCTCCTGTGCGGCGACATGGCGGAATGCCTTTTTATAGTAACGGGTGACTTCCTTTAGGACGACATCGTCACCAGGGTGGTCCGCAGGATATGGGATGCCGGATGTCATGGTTAAAAGGTCGAATACGGTTATCTCCCTTTTGGCTGTCTCCAGATGGGGCTTGCCCTCACGCAACACGCAAACCTTGACATCCTTCCACTCGGGAAGGTAGCGGGAGATGGGCATATCCAGTGTGAATATACCGGCTTCCACCAGCGTCATTACCGCGACGGCCGTTGCCGGCTTCGTGGTGGAATACATACGCAGTATCGCGTCTCTAGAAAAAGGACGCCGCAATGCACGGTCGGCTGCCCCGGTGCTGTAAAAAAGCTCGCCTTTACCTTCTGCAGTAATAAGCGCCGATACCCCTGCCGCAATTTTTTGATCCACAAAACCCTGCAGTGTCTCCCGAATATAGTCCGTCATATTATCCGCCGCCTTGCCAATTTATAGCATCTGAGTGCATCATACTTGCACTACCCTATTCTGTCAACAGTTCAAAGCCCCATTTAGAAAAGTGCGCACAAAATGCTTGTCCACATACAGGTTACACTCTATAATAGTATAATCAACCGCATATGGGGGAAGTCGTATGCCGCAGCCGTTCTTAACGACCAAACTCGCCATTCCCCGCAGTTCCACCCGCACTATTGCAAGGCAAGCGCTTGTTGACCGATGGATGAGTGCCTTTGAATCCGGAAGAAAAATAACGCTGCTTTGTGCCCCTGCCGGATACGGCAAAACCACCCTCATGCTTGGCCTGTTATCCGCGTCAAACGCCGCGGTTGCTTGGCTTTCACTGGACGAGGATGACAACGACACAAATCGCTTTTTGAGCTATCTGTGTGCCGCTTTTCAAAAGGCTGATGTTCCCTTAAGTAATGATCTTTACACTCTTTTGCAGGATGCGGGCTTTCAATCCCCCGATGTTCTGATAACCATGCTGATTGGCAGCATTGCGGAATACAGCAAGCGCATATTGCTGGTGTTGGATGATTATCATGCCATACGGAATTCAAAGATACACACCCTTCTACAGTTCATGCTCACTCATCAGCCACCGAACCTGCATATCGCCCTGCTCTCACGTGAGGATCCGCCGCTTCCCCTTACGCGGCTGAGAATGAACGATATGCTGATAGAACTGCGCGCTGATGAACTACAGTTTACTGACGATGATACGGTGCATTTGCTTCATCTATCGCCTGAAACAGCCCACTTGGAAGCATCCTCGGTCAAAATAACAAGCCTCGCCGTCGGCTGGGCCGCCGGCATCAAGCTGTACGCATTGGCACTTAAAAATCGCAGTGAAGGAGAAGCATCCGATTATATCGACAAATTTTCCGGAACCCACGCATACATCATTGACTACTTGGTCGAAGAAGTGCTAAGTAATCAACCGGAGAACGTTCGTACATTTTTACGTAAAACATCGATTCTGACGCGTATGGATCGTATGCTGTGTGATGCGCTTATGGACCAGGACAATGGCGAAGAAATGCTTTGGGAAGTAAGCCGCAGAAACCTATTTATCACTGCTATGGACGACCAACGGAAATGGTATCGCTATCATCCGCTTTTTGCTGATGCCATTCGTGCAGGCCTGACCAAAGCAGAGGAAAGGCAATGGTATACCGCAGCATCCAATCACATGAAAGAACGTGGGTTTGATCACGAGGCGGTTGCTTATGCCTTTAAATCCGGTGATATACAATTAGCTTTGAAAATAGTGGAAGACAGCACGGAGGAAGCCTTTCGCACTGCCCAGCTGGAAACGCTGCTAAACTGGATGAAAGCCCTGCCCGAAAATCTGGTTAAAAACAGCGAGGCTTTATGTGTACGGCGGCCAATTGCCTGCTTTATCACTGGCCGCATGGAGGAAGCTCTTGCCCATGTATCAGCCCTTGGTCCAGAATTTGAAGTTTCCGCATCCAGGCATAACAGAGGCCTTCTTTTATGCATACGCGCCATGGTTGCAAGTGCAACCGGTCAAGATGCCCAGCCCCTGGCCGAGAATGCGCTGAAGCTGCTGGAACCATGGGACCCCATTGCCAAAATCTCCACATTCAATACCCTGGGTCGCGCCCAGTTCAAAAAGGGGGATGTGCAGGCCGCGGCGCAGACGTTTGAAGACGCATTGAAGGCATCACTGCCGATGGGCTACCAATTTGTTACCACCCTTGTGATGATGAATTACAGCGCCTGCCTTGGTGTAATGGGCAATTATGCGCAGGCCATCGCAAAGTGCGAAGGCTTTATCGAGGGCATGGCAGAAAAGCACGGCACGCTGCCGCCATATGTCGGCATCCTATATGTTGTAATGGCAGGCTTTTACATAGCCCTGGGTGAGCAAAGTAAAGCGGATGCATTAAAATCAAAAGGTGAGGCGCTATGCAAAAGCATCTCTTATGATGTAGACGCGTCACTGAAGATGTATGAAGCCCCTATCCCTTTACCGCAAAAGAAAACAATCACACCTGCCCTACTACTTGAAAAGCTCAGCGACCGGGAAGCCGAAATTCTGCATCTTCTGAATGATGGGTTGAGCAACGGGGATATAGCGAAGAAGCTGTTCATTTCCACCAACACCACACAATGGCATATTTCCCATTTATATGGAAAGCTTGGCGTCAAAAGCCGCACCCAAGCTGTCGCCCGAGCCAGGGAGCTAAAACTGTTGAAATGAGAACTTGGACTCCACAAAAAACTGTGGGGTCCTTTTCATTTTTGAACTACTCCAAAACCACAGGATTTAGTGGTGCTTTATGAAAACGCCTTTGATATCATAACATCGTCGACAACATCCCGGAGGAAAAAAACCATGATCCAGTATGAAATTACCGTGGAAGGCCACCTGCACCAAAACAGGCTGAAAGACTTTGAAGGCTTATCTGCCCTACCCCTTGCAGACGGAAAAACAGTATTAACAGGCATCCTTCCTGACCAGGCAGCCCTCTTTTCCATACTCAACCGTATCCGCGATATGAACCTGCAACTTGTTTCCGTGACACAACAGCCCCACACTAGGGAGGATTCGAAATGAAAAGCGCCATTGCAAAACATCCCACTGCTGCCTATCTCCTGATTGCCTTTGGCTGGACCTGGCTGATCGCCTTCACCATGCTGTTTACAGGCCTTGCTGATGACGTGGAAAATCCCTCGCTTCTTTTTATCCTCTGCGGCATCTTGAGCGGTGTCTCCCCTTCCATCGCCTCATTGATCGTCACCCGCATCAGCGGCGGCAAAGACGCCTTGAGGAAATTGACCGGCCAGTTCAAAATAAAGGGTCAGCGGGGGTGGACCATCACCACAATGGTTATTGTCCCTGCGATGACTGCCCTCACGACGCTGATCTCTCATTTTTTCTTTCGGGAATATAGATTTTCTCTTACTGTGCCTATGATTATGATGGGGTTGGTATGGCCGCTGTTTTCCAGCCTGGGCGAAGAATTTGGCTGGCGCGGATACATGCTTCCCCAGCTCATTAAGCGCTTTGGGGTTATGAAAGCCGGCATGCTGCTTGGTATCCTCTGGGAGGTATGGCACCTGCCCATGCACTACATGGCCTATCGGACGTATGGTGCTTATATGATTCCGGCATTTCTGACCATTGGCTTTATCAACCTGACAGTCAACGCACTGATCATGTCCATCATTTATGTTCTAAACAGGGGCAGCCTGAAACTGATGGTGCTGTACCACTACACGATTACAGCCAGCGCAATCATACTAGGCGCGCTGTTCGTAACAGATGCCTCCCCCAGATTTACCGTATTGGAAAGTGTTGTTTCCTGCAGCCTGTTTGCCATTGCCACCATGGTTCTGTTTCTCAAGTATAAGCACCGCCTTGCCGCGGCTAATAAGGAGAGTATTGTATGCTGAAGCTGTATTTTGGAAGTATTCATGCCACCATTTCCACACTGCTGTTTGCCGCCTTTGTCGTTTTCTTCACCATCGTATCTTCCCGCCGCGCCGAAATCAGCCATTGGGGCATACTTACGCTGTGCATGTTCTTCCTGGGCTTAGGTATGTCTATGATGAGCGGTATGAAAGACGGAATGGGCACGACCGCCTCTGTCATCCCAACACAACATTGGGTGATGACTGTATTATGTGTGCTTGGCGGCCTGGGGTTCCTGTCTGGCCTGGCAGCGCTGATCATCCGCAAGCAGGTTTTCTGGCAGGTTAGCTACTATCTGCTATCCGCAATTATCATACTAAAAGTACTGGTCACCGAAGCCTATCGAATCACAAACTACCTGGGCAAGTAAGCAATACAGATATTCTGGCAGGTGCGAAAGCCCTGCCTTTTTATTTGGGGTGCGCAATACACATGTGCTTTGCGAGCAACCCATCTACGGCAACATAATGACAATATTCCCCCTCGCGTTGTGTTTCCGGCGCGCATGGTGTACAATCAGGCCAAACATACGCCGGGGTGACACAGTATGAAAGCAAGGGTGTTTACCAAACGAAAAGGTCTCACCTTAAAACAAAAAATATTCTGGGGTTCGGCCGGCATATCTATCGGTTTAGTGCTGCTGGTTACCTTTTTTGCTATGAGAACCACCTATGATTCTTTGTATAACCAAGTTATCAGCTTACGAGATATGAGTATCGGCTGGCTGGAGGAGAGGCTGGAATTGAGCCTCAAAGAGTATGCCGACCAATTTTACGCCCTGGAGGTGGATAAGCAGACCAAGGCAGATATCCAGCAATGGTGTACACCAGATGGCGAGCTGGACTACGCGGCCAGGTGGAGATTGATCACAGCGATCAACGCCATCATTAGCATGGATGCCAACATCAACTCCATGGAGCTGTATAACCTTCAAAACGATACGGTATTGACCGCCAGGCGTTCCGGCGCCGGCCTTTCTGATACAGGGAGCCGTTTGGCCTATTGGAAAAGCCGTGATCCTTTACTGCAAACCAATATGGTGCTTATGCAGGAGGGCAATGAAATTCTGGTTATGCATCAAATTAACCGGTTTGAAACCAATACACCTCTGGCATTGGCGGTCATCCGCCTAAAACCGGCGGCTTTTGTGGATGTGATGAATACTATCCGATCCAGCGCCGATGAATCGCTGCTGATGATAAACGATGCCGGGCAGCTTGTGGCGGCAGCCTTTGACGGCACAAAACAATGGAGTGAACTCGAAATCGCACAACTGACCTCCGCTGTTCAAAAAGCGGGTGTCAAAGAAATCGCCTACAACAGCAATTATCTTTTCACAAGGCCGGTCAGCCGCGGCAAGCTGCGCGTACTACAAATGGTGCCTGGCACCGTCATCGCCTCACCGCTTCGGCAAACATTACTGGTTGGTTTGCTGGCCGCCGTGTTCGGCTTATTTGGCGCGCTGGGTTTAGCACTTCTATTCACACGTATCGTTAGCCGCCCTATTATTCAATTGGCAGAGAAGATGCGCAATGTAACCATCCGGGACTACAACGCAAAGGAAGCTGCCGGTCCACGCACGGATGAAATTGGCCTGCTGGAGGACAGCTTTCATTTGATGATCGTCAGAAATCAGGAGCTTATTGCCCAGAAGTTCCAAACCAAAATAGAAAAGCGGTCGGCACAGCTTCGTGCCTTGCAAGCCCAGATCAACCCACACTTTCTGTACAACACACTCCAGAGCATTGGTGGTATGGCCCTAAAAAAGAATGCGCCGGAAATCTATGGGGTGACTCTTGACTTGAGCGATATACTGCGCTATTCCTTAAGCTTCTCCAAGGAAATGGTGCCCTTGAAGGAGGAAATCAAGTATCTTGACAGTTATCTTTCTATACAGAACCAGCGGTTTTTAGGCCGTATCAAGGTCAGCCGGGATATCGAAGAAGAATGCCAGCAGGTGCTGATTCCCAAGCTGATTCTGCAGCCCATGGTAGAAAACAGCCTGGAGCACGGCCTAGCGGAAAAGCCCGGCA
Organism: Bacillota bacterium; assembly: GCA_023398575.1. GTDB lineage: Bacteria > Bacillota > Clostridia > Christensenellales > Aristaeellaceae > JAEWAH01. The sequence continues at coordinate 117,026 of JAEWSC010000094.1, forward strand.
CCTGGGAGTTAGGCCTTTGCGCACGGATGGTGAATGATGGCGATATGCTTTTGTCCATTACAGACAACGGCTTGGGCATGTCCCAGGAACGGCTTTCGTATATACACGAGGAGTTGAGTAAAGGCGCCGAAAACGCCATTGCTGCCGGTGCGCATATCGGGCTGAATAACGTAAATTCCAGAATCCGCCTGAAATTCGGATCGCCCTATGGTGTAGGCATTGAAAGCAGCCCTGGCGGGGGCACTACTGTTACACTCTTGATTCGTGCTACCAAGGAGGGGGAAGTATGGCCTACAGCGTTGTCCTGATTGATGATGAACCCTGGACCCGGGAGGTCATTAAAAGCCTTGGAAAATGGGGAGAACTGGGATTATTTGTCGCAGGCGAAGCTTCCGACGGCGAGTATGGGCTGGAATTGATTAGGCGTATTAAGCCGGATATTATTTTGACCGATATCAAAATGCCGCACATGGATGGCATTACGCTTTTGAAAAAAGTACGTGAAACAGATCAGCGCGCAAGAATGATTGTGATCAGCGGCTATGACAATTTCGATTTTGCACGCAGCGCCATGCGCCTTGGCGTGACGGATTATCTACTCAAACCAGTCAAACCGGAAGAACTAAATACCCAGCTTGCCCGCTGCGTTGCAGAATTGGATATGTTTCAAAGTATTCAGCCCGAACAGCCCGAAGGGATGGACGGTTTCCTGAAAATCAGTTGGATTGGTGATTATCTGGCACAGCGTACTGCTTTGATGGCGTGCATGCGCACAAATCAGCCGGAGGTGCTTGCAGCCTGCTTTGAACGGCTGCTTTTGCTGCCCGAGAAAAAAGGCGAGGAGGACCTGCCCAAAGGCCTGCTTGTCGCGCTATATTACGATTTGATGGGGGCGCTGCAGCGGCATATTGCGGGAGATGGCTTTACAGTGTCGGAAGTGCTGGATAATTCAGATTCCGCCTTTGTGTTCAGCCGCGAAACCACATATCAGATTGTTCTGAGCCATATATGCAAGGTCTACCTTCAGGCGATGGAGGGCATGGAAAAGCTGATACGCACACGAAACCGCCTGGATATGAACAGTGTTGTCAAGTATATTTGCGACAATGCACAAAGAGGCATCACCTTGGAAGAAACGGCAGTCCGGTTTTATGTGACCCGGGAGTATTTGAGCAAGGCCTTCAAAAGCCATACCGGCGACAATTTTTCAGACTATGTTATGCGCTTGCGCATGGCAAAGGCAAAGGAGCTTTTGTGCAGTCTATGCGTGTCCCCCAAGGATGCCGGTGAAATGACCGGCTTTTCAGACCCGGCACACTTTTATAAAGCATTTAAGCGCTTTTATGGGATAACCCCTGGAGAAATGGCAAAATCAGGTGGATAATGGCCGTCCTTTACAAATTGACAATATATGAGGCCATGATTTGACAATGCAAATTACATAGCCAACACCTATAATCAAACTACCGAATGTGACCGGGCAAAAATTTTAAGGAGGAACACCATGAAGAAAATGGCCGTTTTAACCCTTGCCCTCATCCTGGCGCTATCCCTATGCGCGCCGGCGATGGCAGCAACCGCCCCCCGTGAGGCAGAGCTCAACATCATGATGAGCTTTCCCCAGTACATGGACCAGTGGCAAACCTATGTAGAACAGTTTGAAGCCAAAATGCTGACCGAAGAGAACGTAAAGGTGAAAGTTACACTGGAAATGCCCAGCTCCGACCAGTACGAAAGCGTGCTGCAGGCCCGCCTGGCGGGGGATGACGCCCCCGACCTTTATACCCTGCACAGCAACAACATCAGCCTGTATAACAAGGCCGGTCATTTGACGGATCTGAGCGGCGAAGCTCTGGCCGCCAAGATTTACGAAAATGTGAAGGCAACCGTTTCTTTGGATGGCAAACTGTTGGCCGTGCCGATTGAGAGCCAGGCCTGGGGCGTGTTGTACAACAAAACCATCTTCGAAGATTGCGGCCTGACCCCGCCAAATACACTGACCGAATTGAAGGCCGTTTGTGAAGCATTGAAAGCCAAGGGCTATACCCCCTTCATGCTGGCTTATCAGGAGCAGTGGGTTCCCCAATTGATGACTGCCCTGACCTTGGGCGGCAAGGTTTCCGGCGAAATACCTGATTGGGTAGACCGGATGTACAAAGATGAAGGCTCTTATGCCGAAGTCCGCGACATCTTTGGACCCATCGACGTGATTATGCAAAACGGCACCGAGCGCGCCATGGAAGAAGGCTCTCAGGCTGGCGCTGCGGATTTCGCAGTGGGCAAAGCCGCCATGTTTGTTCAGGGCACCTGGGCCGCCGGCACCATTATGGAAACCAACCCTGAGATGAAGCTGGGCGTATTCCCGCTGCCGGTGAACGACAATCCCGAATGCACCCGCGTGAATCTGTCCACCTCCACCACCATGGCTGTGTACCCTGGCAGCAAGGAAATGGATCTGGCCCTCAAGTTCGCCAACTATGTGCTGGACGACAAGGATTCCAGCGCCTTGTTCCAGAGCTGCGTGTTTAATCCCCTGGCTACGGTACACACCTTTGAATCCCAGTCCTGGGTGGCCGATGCTGCCAGCTACGTGGCTCAGGGCCGCGCTTATCAGGACCTGGTGCTGCCCAACGCCGTCACTGACGAGCAGGGCAAGCTGCTGCAGGAATACTATGTAGGCACTGTGACCCAGGACCAGTTTATCGAGCGGATGGACAAAGCCTTCCAGAATGCCAACAAACTGAATTAGTATATCACCCCACAAACAACGCTGCGGGCAGCAGGCACCGCCTGCTGCCCGCAGTTTATTCTTCCATATTCGCAAAGGAAGGGAGGGGTTCTGTTGAAAACAAAGGCACGGCAGAATTTGCAGCTATTACTGTTTGTATTCCCCGCTCTTCTGGTTTACATTGCCTTCAAGCTGTTTCCCGCCGCATCCGGCCTTTACTATGCTATGACCGACTGGAACGGCATCAGCAAAACCTTTCAATTCGTTGGCCTTAGCAATTTTGAAGAAATTCTTTCAGATACTTATTTCTGGAATGCCATGACCTTTACAGCGAAGTACGTGGTTGTCATGGTCCTTCTGGCCAATGTGTGTGCCATGACGCTGGCAGTGGTCATCGAATCCCGCAGGCGGATGAAGGGATTTTTCCGAACCGTATTTTACATGCCCAACATGATCAGCATGGTCATTGGCGGGTATATGTGGATGTTTATTTTTACCAAGGTGCTGTACTACATGGCTGACCATTGGGGTTTTGCATTCCTTGACCATTCCTGGATCGGCGATCCCAATTACGCCTTTATCGCCATTATCACTGTGTCCATTTGGGGTATTGCCGGATACTTGATGATTATTTACATGGCCGCGCTGCAGGGGGTATCCCCCCAACTGACCGAAGCTGCCAAGCTGGATGGTGCCAACGCCTGGCAGGTGTTCTGGCGTGTGGTGTTCCCCATGATCACACCCGCTTTGACGATTTGCGTTTTCTGGACATTGAACGCCTCTTTTCAGGTGTTCGACGTCATTTACACACTGACTGGCGGCGGGCCTGGACGGGCCACCCAAGCCGTAGCAGTGAACATATATGAAGAAGCCTTCCGCGGCAACGTACGTTATGGCTATGCCACCGCCAAATCCACCGTGTTGTTTCTGTGTGTGCTAATCATCACCATGGTACAGCTTCGGCTGATGAAAGGCAGGGAGCAGGAATTATGAAAACGAAAAAGCGCATTTTTGATACTGCTGCCTATGCCTTTTTATCCCTGGCCGCATTTTTTTGCCTGTTTCCGCTGTTGATGGCACTGATGAACTCGTTCAAAACCAATGGTGAGCTATTGGTAAACGTGATGTCATTGCCCAAAAGCTTAAAACTGGATAACTATCTACGGACACTGGACAAGATGCACTACTTCCGCTCGCTTTTGAACACCGTAACACTGGCAGTGTGCGGCGTGGGAATGATCGTGCTCTTTTCGTCCCTGGCCGGCTGGCGGCTGTGCCGTGTCAAAACAAAGCTGTCCGCCTTTTTGTTTTCTCTGTTTGTGTTCTCCATGCTAATCCCCTTCAGCTCTATCATGATTCCCCTGTATAGAGTGGTACTGACACTTGGCATCAAAAATTCGCTGCTTGGCCTTTCGTTTGTATATGCCGGTCTTGGGGTGAGCATGGCCATCTTTTTGTATCATGGCTTTGTAAAGGGTATTCCTTATGAGTTGGAAGAGGCTGCCGCCATCGATGGCTGCGGGTTACTTACCACCTTCTTTCGTGTGCTGATGCCGCTGTTAACTCCCATTACCGCTACGGTGGTCATTACCAACGTGCTATGGGTATGGAATGATTTTTTGCTGCCGCTGATTGTGGTCAGCCGGAATGAGAAGTACACGCTTCTCCTTTCCACCAACACACTGTTTGGGCAGTACCAAAGCGATTGGACAGCCATTTTAAGCGCGCTGATCTTGGCCGCCGTACCAATGATTTTATTCTATGGCCTTTTTCAAAAACGAATTTTACAGGGCATTGCCGATGGCGCGGTGAAAGGGTGATACGATGGGTTATATAAAAGCAGCAGGGCAAGATATTATGCTGGATGGCAAGCCCTTCCTTCTCCGCGGTTTTGGCCTGGGTGGATGGCTGCTTCCTGAAGGGTATATGTGGAAGCTGTACGGCAAATGCGATCGTCCCCGCCGAATGGAAGCGTTGATCGAGGGGCTCTGCGGTGAAGCTTACGCAAAGCGCTTCTGGCAAAAGTATTTTGACTGGTATATTACGGCCCGGGATATGGAGCTAATCAAAAATCAGGGCTTCAATTCCGTCCGCTTGCCGCTAAACGCACGCCATTTGGGGGAAGAAGAGACCCTTGCCCGCATAGACAACCTAATTGCGTGGTGCAGGAAGCTTGGTCTATTTGCCATTCTGGATATGCATGGCGCACCGGGCGGCCAGACAGGCACGAACATCGACGACTGCGAAAACGACCGGCCGGAGCTGTTTGAAAAGGATGCGCATCAGCAGGAATTGATCGACCTGTGGCGCATGCTGGCCCGCCGCTATAAGGACGAAACGGCGGTGGCTGGATATGATCTCCTCAACGAGCCGCTTCCACAATGGTTTAGCAGCCACAATGCATCGGTGCTGCCGCTGTATCGTAGACTTACTCAAGCTATCCGGGAAGAGGACAACAATCACATGATCATTGTAGAGGGCGTGCATTGGGCTACGGATTTTTCCATCTTTGAGGCTTTGGAAAACGAACCTTTGGATGACAATTGCATGCTTCAATTTCACAAATACTGGTCCAACCCCGACAGGGAAAGCATCACGCCGTACCTGAATTTCCGGGAACAGCTGAACATGCCGCTTTTTATGGGAGAGGGCGGAGAAAACAACCTGCCCTGGTATGCGGCTGTATTCCCGCTGTATGAGCGCGAAAATATCTCCTGGTCATTTTGGAGTTACAAGAAAATGGACTGCAAAAATTCCCCCATCACCTTCCCTATGCCCCATGGCTGGGACGATTTGATCCGCCACCTGGATGGTGAACTAGAGCTAAGTTCAGACCATGCGGAGCAAATTTTTGACGGCTTTTTACATGCCATTGCCACCCCACAAATGAATCATGATGTATTTCGTGCCCTGAGGCGTCAACCTCCCCTGACCATCCCCGCAGAGCATTACGATAACTGCAAAGCTGTTTCAAACAGGCTTCCCGGCGCAGATTACAGGGTGACAGACAGTATGACAATCCAGTTTCTTAACGGCAAAACCGGCGAGCCCAACTACCAGCGCTATGGCGGAGAGGACCAGCCGGAGGAGGAGAACCTGATTCTGCGGCTATTTACAGGCGATAGCGCAACATATCGCCTTTCAGGCGGTAAGGATATCAATATCACGCTAACCGCAAAAGGGCCCGGCCGAATCTGTTTGCAGGCGGGCAATTGGCAGGAAACCGTTGTAATTTTATCTGAGTGGAAAAAACATTCGCTGATCTATGGCGATGACAGCACCGGCAGCGTAGAGCTTTCGGTAACTTGCATTGCGGGAGAAGTTTTGCTGGATGATATAGAAATTTGGTAGACCTGCATGCCAAAAACAAAAGGAGCGCAATGGCATACGCTCCTCTTTAGTATCGTTATCCTTTCACTGAGCCGGCAGTCATGCCCTTTACCAATTTATCTTGCAGTATGCAAAACAATATGATCATAGGTAGAACCGCAAGTACAAGAACGGTAAGTATGACAGGAATGTTCATGGAATTTTCGCCTTTGTAATTGTTCATCGCCATGGGGAGCGTTTGCACCTTTGCCGACTGGGTCAGCGTCTTGACAAAGGCGAACTCATTCCAGTAATTAATACCATTATAAATGCAGAGTGTAGATATCCCCGGTTTTGACAAGGGTAGAATTATGCTGAAAAAATTGCGGAACTTTCCGCATCCATCAATCTCTGCGGCTTGTTCAATTTCCTGGGGTATGCTGCGCATAAAGTTCGTCAGTATGAATACCGACATAGGTAGTGAAAAGGCAACATACGGACCGGGCAGAGCCCAAATGGTATCATACAGTTTGAAGTCGATGGTCATTTTAAAAACAGGAATCAGCGTTACATGCATTGGAATTGACATGCACGCGATGATAAATCCATAAAGAGCGCCGCGCATTTTGAACTTCATTCTGGAAAGCGGATATGAGGCGAAGGTGGATAGCACTACCATCAGCAGCAATGATACTGAAGTAACAACGACGCTGCGCAGGAAATAGCCCATAAAATCGCCATTTAGAACAATTTTATAGTTGTCAAAGTTCAAGCTTTCCGGCAGTGCAAATACACCAGACACAAGCATTTCAAATTGACCTTTAAACGAGTTTAGCACCATAAATACAAAGGGTGTAAATGTAACTAGCAGCCAGAAAACGGCCAATACCATGCCCATAGACCAGGCAACGGCTTTCTTTATGTCCACTCCATGCTTAATGCGCGCCATTTCGTTCACTTTTACGCTCATTCTACGCTTCCTCCCTTCCTGACAGTATCTTGCGAATAACGACTGCAATGGTAGTAATAAGTACGAACATGCCAAACGCAACCGCTGATCCATACCCCATTTTGAAGTATTTAAAAGATGTGCTGTACATGTATGTACCCATAAGGTCAGTAGCGTTGCCAGGCCCGCCGCCTGTCATAACATATACAAGATCAAAATATTTCAGTGATCCGATGAGCGATAGAATGCATGCAGACTTGATGGTGGGCAGCAGCATAGGTATGGCTACATGCCAAACATATCTCGTACGTGTAGCTCCATCGATCAATGCGGCTTCAAAAATGTCTGTATCAAAACTGCTGTATCCGGCAATGAAGTAGACCATGTAAAACGGCGTAAACTGCCATGCGATAACACCGATTACTGTATAGAGCGCCTTTTGAGGATCGCCCAGCAAGTCAATGTTTTTTCCGCCAAAAAAATTGGATATGGTTGAAATCAAGCCTCCATTGGTAGCCAAAGCATACTGAAACAAAAAACCAATAGCAACTGATGACATCAGCAAAGGCAAAAACCATACAATCTTGAAAAGGTTGAATTTTCTGCCGCCAGCATCCAGAAAGGTCGCCAAAAGAAATCCAATAGGTATTTGGATAAAAATAGACAGAATCATGATCATTACATTGTTTCTGAAGGAAAACCAAAACCGATTGTCTGATAATAGCACCCGCCAATTTTCAAAACCCACAAAGGTTCGCTTCGCAGCTATGCCATTCCACTCAAATAAGCTTATGCGGAAAGTATCAAAAATGGGGTAAACAATGAAAACTGCCATCAACAGCAGCGCTGGTGTGATAAATACGGCTGCTGCAACAACGGTGCTGTGATGCCTTTTCCTTTGTAATGATAGTCCATGCTCATGGTGCAAGCATAATCCCCCCAAATACAATTTCCATAACCCGATTGATAAACTGCGGCCTGCAGACATTTTTCTGAAGGCCGCAGCTATTTCACTATTGCATTGCTCAGGGCTTACACACCGGCCGCATCATTGCTTATGAATAATGCGGTGCCGGTGAGAAAAACCCCAAGACTTCTTGCCTTACTTTTTGAGGTATGCTGCCATTGCATCCTGCAGAGCCTGGTTTGCTTCCAGCGGCGTTTTTGTCAGGCCAAAGATATCCTGGCACAAATCCTTATGCCGCTCGCCAACCTCTGGGGGCAAATACTGGTCATACCAAAGCTGTACTTGAGGAGCACCGGAGAAATCAACCCAAATCTGCTTCATGCACTGATCTTCAATCGTATCGCCCATGCCAACGATGGAAGGAATGGTGTTAGAAGCCAACTGGCCCTGGTTGTAGGTATCGTCGTTGTAGAATTGTGTGGCGAGTATGAAAGCAGCCTTCAGCTTTTCATCATCGTTATGAATGTTAAAAGAGAATCCGTTGCCGATGGAGGTTCCAACAACGATGTTCTGCGGATAGGTGCTGCCCTCCAAGGCCGGGAAGGCGAAATAGCCGATATTCTCTGTATACCAGGATTCCTGATCACGCTTCATAGAGCGGGATTGCCAGGAGCCATGCAGCATCATCGCCGCTTTTTCCTGATACATAAGCTGACGGTCTTGTCCGTCATCGGTGCTCAAGGAATTCACGCCTTCGGGGAAGTATCCCTTTTTCACCCAGTCTTGAATGGTTTGTGCAGCGTACATGAAAGCTTCGTCCGTAAATGCGCCTGTGCCGTCAACCGCTTTGGCAAAAGCATCAGTGCCGCCGAAACGGGTTGCCAGATACATGAAATACATAGAGCCGGTCCATTTGGAGCCATTGGCCAGGGAGAAGGGAACGTAGCCGGCTTCAACCAGCTTGTCACATGCCGCTTCCAACTCGCTGATGGTGGTGGGCACAGTGATGCCTACCTTTTCAAAGATTTTCTTGTTGTAGTAGATGCCGCAGCCACCAATGCCGCCGTAGGGGATCGCGTACACCTTGCCATCGTACTTGCATTGTTCCACAGCGGAGGGCAGGAACTGTACTGTATTGTATTTGTCAAACAATTCAGTAATGTCTGCTCCAAAACCCGACTTAATGTACTCGATCATCGGACCGCCGCCCCAATGGATATACATATCAGGGCACTGGCCAGAGCTCATGGCGATAATCAATTTTTCTTTATAGGAGTCGTTTTGCGCATGAGTAACTTCAACCGTAACATTGGGGTATGCGGCCATAAAGCGCGCAACTGCAGCTTCGTGGATGGATTTTTGCGGTTCTTCGGTGGAAATGTCCCACAGCGTGATGGTGATGGGTTTGTCAGTGAGTGTCAGACCGGTGGTGCTGCCCTGCGCAGACGCAACAGACAGTAAAGAGAGTACCAGAAACATACTGAGCGCCAGGGAAATGACCTTCTTCAGTTTCATTTTCAACCCTCCTGTTTTTTAAGCTTGTTCTGGCAGCTGCGTAATCGATTTTGACCTATGCAATTAAATGGCTGTCAACCTTATTGCTCAACAAGGATCAATCTCCCTTGTGGTTGATTCAACCAATCGCACACAGACCGTTTTACTCGAACTAATTCTCGAAATCGTTGCAGTCATGCTTATTTTCGTTTATGCAGTTACGCCCAGAAGAAGCTGCTTTTTTATAGCATAACCACATGTCAATGAATTGTCAAGCAACTTTTTTTGATTATTTATGGCTGATTTGGTGCAAAAATTTCGCTGTTTTTTTATTGACGAGTAAACCTTACTTATTGCATTCATCGCATGAGGCGTACAGAAACCGGGAATAATCATGAATAGGATATGACAAAACATTACGCAAAATGTGATTTTTACTTGCAGAATTCCCCAAGCTAAGGTACAATAAACCGTGCTGTGCGCTTTTCGCCGCGACACCCCAACAATGGAAAGGATGGACGCCATGCGCGTATATCATCCGTTAGGGGCATATCAGGGCCTTTCGCCGGAAAACGTGTTTTTCGTAATGGATGACATGGATATTCAGCAAGGTAC